>NZ_JBVVXV010000001.1:0-811366 GCF_055902415.1 Bacillus sp. SSR7
TTCTGTGAAAGTTTACGTTTTTGAATGGTGATGGTTAAAAAGAATGCTTTAAATTTCATGAAGATATTTCTCCTTAAAAATATATTTTTAATACATATGCGTATAATATGAACTTTTAATGTCAATCATTTTATCAGTCAGTTGTTTTATTTGCTGTTTACGATGGATTTCAGCTTCAGTTAAAGTGTTTTTCTGAAGTACAGTCGTAAAAAAGAAAATATGAAAAGTCATAAATGAATTCCTCCTTTCGAAAAGGAATTACATGTGATCACAATAAAGTGCTTGGCGCTCCTTAACATCATTCATAGCTTTTTCTATTTGCTCATTATGAAACATTTTATCTTTAGAAATTTTATTTCTTTGAATCGTAATACTTAAAAACAATACGCTAATAGTCATCGAATGTTGCTCCTTTCTTTAAAAAATAATGTAAGAGACTAAAAAATCGCACAAAAAAGCCACAGGAAGATATAGTTCTCCTATGGCCAGGCGTGACAAAGCCACAGGAAAGTATACGACCTCCTGTGGCGAATTTATGAATTAATCGAAATAATGTACGATTTTCAATTCTCCATTAGGGTGGTCGAATTCATATTTAATTGTCCAGAAAACACAGGTGCAGTTAACGCTAAAGTTAAAGCATGTAATTGTAATTTCATCATTTCCTTCGACCTCCTTTTAGAATATTTTTCTTACGTTAGTAAGTATATACAATTAATGGATAATTGTAAACATAAAAAGCGAAAATTTTTAATTTTGATTAAAATGCGTATATTTTAAAGGGTTTTGAGAAGGTGTATTGTAATTAACGAAATATCGATAAAAATGGGGGATGCTAAATGAAATATATGCATCGAAATGTAGTTGTTATGCTAACAATTTTTTTATTTATTACTGCTTGTTCTAGCGGAGAAAGAATAAAAGAAATATCTGATGTGAAACCTGGTGACTTTAAGAAATATGCTGGAACATATGTTGGTAATAACTCAGATGTGGTTGCAATTGTTAATCATTTACCCGGTGGTGATACATTTCAAAGTATTAGTTTAGAGAATGAAAGTATAAAGGTGTACTATGGTGCAAAAGGAAATGGAACTTTGACAGAAGACATGGTTGAGACGTATTGGTTTGATGGTAAGGATACGATGGAGAAGAATTTTCTCTTTAACGTTATTTATCTAGCGATTTTAGTACCAAATGCGAAAAGCTACGAGTTTCAAGTAGAAAATAAAAAATTCACGATAAAAAGAGAAGAAATACTATCAATCCTGTATGAAAAATTTGATAATTTCCCACAAGAAAATGATATATGGGATAAAAAGAAAGTAGTAAAGTTTCTTAACGAAAATAACGAAGAAATTACAATGCTTATGAATGATAAAGAGTTTCGGAAATCTTTATTTGCTACACATCCAGTGCAGCAGTTGAAATAATGGGAGGAGAAAAGGTGGAGTTAGTATACAAAATTACTTATCATCGAATGCAGGAACATTATTTACCTAAGATAGTAAAGGCAATTAGCCTCGTTAGTGAAGAAGATTTGTGGAAGCAAGGGAACTCTGTTAATTCAATTGGTGGAATCGTATTGCATATTTGTGAACATATTTATAGAAATACTAGTCGTTATAAAAATCCCACTATAGTTTTTGAAAAGGGAATTGAGGAGTATTTTCCAGTAAAAAAACAAGGTTCTGAAGTTTTGCTACAGTACGTTGAAAAAGTATTTGATGAATGGGGAAAGGCATATATACAATCATGGGAAGAAAAAAGACATATTGAACTTCATGGTTTATTACATTTAGTGGAGCACACAAGTTATCATTTAGGGCAAATAGTAGATCGTACAAAGTCAATAAAAGGACAACAATTTAACTTTTGTCAAAATGGTATAAATGAAAAGAATTTAAGAACAAGAGTTGAAACATCGAAATTTTAGAAAGAGAGTCATTCTTAAATAAATGACTCTCTTTTTTTGTAAAAGGAATTTATGGAAATAAATATTTTTATGTGATATGGTTAATTACATAAGTAATGAACCTAAGAACCTAAGGTGGTGAAATTGTGAAACCTACTCTGGAGCAAAATAAATTAATATACTTACAAATTGCAGAAACGATTGAATCTGATATTTTAAAAGATATATTACTTGAAGAAGAACAAGTGCCATCAACAAATCAATTTGCGAAGATGCTACAAATTAATCCAGCTACTGCAGCTAAAGGGGTAAATGTATTAGTGGATGAAGGGATTTTATATAAAAAGAGAGGGATCGGAATGTTTGTTGCAAAAGGAGCGAAAGAAGTCGTACTTAAAAAAAGACAAAATACTTTTATGACCGAATATTTACCGAAAGTGTGGGAAGAAGCAAAAGTATTAGAAATATCCAAAGATGAATTGATGGATATGATTCAAAAAATTACGAGGGAGGGGAAAGAGGGATGATTGCACTTGAAACGAAAGATATAACGAAAAAATACAAAAAGAAAGTAGCAGTAAATGAAGTAACGATTTCATTGGAAGAGCATAAAATATATGGTTTGCTTGGTAGAAATGGAGCAGGAAAAACGACATTATTAAATTTACTTGCAGGCCAAATTACTTCAAATAGTGGAAGCGTATCAATATTTGGTGAATATGTTTTTGAAAATAGTAAAGCGATGCAAAGTATGTGTTTTGTTAGAGTGAAAGAAGAAGCACATTTAAGCTATAAAGTAAAAGAAATTTTTAAGATGTGTAGCATATTTTATAAAAATTGGGATGGAGCTTATGCTGAAGAACTGGCAGATAAATTTAAGCTGAATATGACAGAGAAATACCATAAACTATCCCATGGTATGCAAACAGTCGTAGGAATTATTCAAGGATTAGCAAGTAGAGCACCAATAACAATTTTTGATGAACCAACTACAGGTTTAGACGCAGCAAACCGTGAATTATTTTATAGTCTACTTCTAGAAGATTACGGTGAGTATCCACGAACTATTATATTATCCACACATTTAGTAGAAGAAGTAACTCATGTGATTGAAGATGTAATTATTATAAAAGAAGGAAGGCTAGTTGTTCAATCATCAGTGGAAGAGTTATTACAACAAGTTCAGATTATTTCAGGCCAAAAGGATAAAGTGGACAAGTTCTTGATTAATAAAAAAGTATTAAATCGAGAAGTTTATGGAAATAAGGGTATTGCTGTTATATGGGAAGAATTGTCTAATGAAGATTATGACTCTATTGAAAAATTAGGGTTAGTAGTTAATGGAATAACATTACAAAAATTATTTATTCACATAACTGGTGGTGAAGTGAAATGACGATATTAATGAAGCAGTTAAAGTTACATATTAATTTTCATTATAAAGCAATTTTAATATTTTGGATTATAGCTTTATTAATAAAAGGGGCTTTAAATGCTGCTCATTTAAATGGAGCGAACATTGGTTATTTACCCAAAATTATAAATAACCCTTCAATAGCAATTATGTTATTTATAGTAGGGAGTGTTTTCATCATTCAAGATGAGCTTTTTCGTTTAGCTGTTTCATTCGGTGTAACGAGAATACAATATTTTATCGGGGCAATTTGTTATATCGTATTGCAATCTGCATTATTTTCATTTCTTCAAGTTATGCTTTTACAAGATATAAAATATAATTTAGTAAATGTTAGTTTTTGGGAGCAGTCGGTGCAACAATTTATTTTGCAATTTTTATTTTATGTTACAACAGCATGTTTCTTCCAAGTGGTAGTAGTTTTTAAACAACGATTTCAGTGGATTGGTCTTATGATTGGTGGAACACTTTTCTTATCAACAAATAGTGTACTTTATGGAGAAGCAGGGGTAACCAGTTTACTATTTACGAGTGATGGATCTTTAGTAGATATTCCATATTTTACTGTTATTTCAATTGGATTAACTGTTCTTTATATCATAACCAGTAGTATATTTATTCGTAAAGTATCATTCGAAAAAACGATTTGAAATATTATTAGATTACTATAGAGAGAAGGATAGCAAATGGGAGACACATCTTCACTCATTACAGTCTTTTTAGGCATTGCACTATTAATATTCTGGCGTCGTTATCGCTCCATGCATAAGCCGATAAAGGGATCAGGAAAACGTATTTTATGGCCATTATTATTTTTAACACCAGGTGTTGTATGGTTTTTTGGTCCCGTACATCCAGCTATATTACAAGTAGTTATAGCGGTATTCATTGGGGGACTTTTCGCTGTGCCGCTTATAGTATTAACAAATTATGAACGAAGAGATGATGGGAATATGTATACGAAAAAAAGTGCTGCTTTCTTAATTACTTTTATTGCACTTGTCGTTTTAAGGTATGGTTCAAGGAAATATATTGTAGACTTAGATCAACAAACAATTGGTTTATTATTTTATGTTGTTGCTGTCTCGTATATTATTCCATGGAGAATTGCTTGCTATATAAAGTTTAGGAAAGTTTGGCGGGGGAATAGTAATCATGTTAAATAAAAACTTCTCGTTTGAGAAGTTTTTATTTTTACATGTAAGCAAAATAATTTGTTGATGTTCAAGGCTGTCATAGAATATGATACATATTAAAATAAGAGGAAAGTAGAGGGATAAAAATGCGTACTATTTTAGTCTTTCTAAATAACATGTCCATCGATAAAATAGAGGACATTAGACAAAAACATGATCCTTTATTTGGATTAATTCCACCGCATGTAACAATCGTATTTCCATTTAAGAGTAATATTTCAAATGATGAATTACAATCTCATATTTTGAATTTATCAAAAGGGATAGGCAAAATTGAAATTGAGTTTGCAAATCGTATCACTAGTGTAGGAAACTATTTGTTTTTAGAAGTTGAGGAAGGGAAAGAACAAATAGAAGAACTACATGACTTGCTGTATACAGGACCTTTAATACAATTTTTAAAAGAAGATATTCCATACACACCACATGTAACAGTCGGGAGAAAAGAAAATGCTGAGTTAGCTGCTGAAGTAGCCAAGGATATTCATAGTTTACCTGAAACGTTACAATGTGTAATTGATAGAATTAGTGTAGAGCGAATTGGAGAGAACGGGGAATCGATTATTGAATTTGAAGTACCGTTGCAAAAAAGCTGACAAGTGTCAGCTTTTTTTATTCGCAACATAAAGTAAAGCACCAATCGCACCGCTATTACCACCATCTTGTAAAAAAATAGGTATTTTATTTTGATATTTTGTGTAGCTACTAATAATATTTTGAAGGTGTATGTTATTACATAGAGTCGAACCAATATAAATAATATGGTCAATGTTTTTTGTTTCGGCAAATTGAAGGCTTAATGCAGTAACGACTTCACCGACGAGTCCTTGTACAGTAGCAAGTATATCTGAGCTATTATAATTTAATTCTATAGTAGCAGCTTTACCAAAATTGCTTGCAGTTAAACTATTATCAATAGGGGAGAGAATACCGCCATAAATATCACCAACTGTAATATCTAATTCTTTTCTAGAACCTACTTTTGTTAAAGGAATTACATCTTCAAAATGGTCTATATTTGTTAACAATTTTGAAAGCCCCATAATAGTACCACCGCCAACACCAGTTCCGCCAGCGCGAATATATTGGTCATTATAAACGTAATGAATAGAAGTGCCTGTACCGATATTTGTTAATATAAAGTTGTTTATATCATATTTTTCTTCTTTTAATATGTATCGGACACCTATAAGAGTAGCTTCAAATTCATTTAGTTCTACTATTTTATATGAGTCAGAAAGTAGTTGCTGTAATTGTTTTGCTTTACCACCTGTAATACATATTTGTTTTATACGAGTATTTTTCTTAAGCCAATCTATTATTTTATCATGTTCATTTGAATAAAATTTTTCAAAAGCTAATTGCTTTTGTTCGTTCAAATAAGCAATTTTCGTTAATGTTCCACCAGCATCGATACCGATCGTACTTTCCATTTGCCTGCTCCTTACCAAGTAATTTGTTTACTCTGTTTATGATGGTGAGACGAATTTGTAGGAGGTAGATACCCCGCGGATTACATCGTCTCTAATCAGCTTGATATATTAATAGTTTTTCCACAGTTACAATCGGCTGATTATAAACAGTTGCAGTACCTGTACCGAGAATAAAACCTCGGCGATTGCGAGATAGCTCATAATGCAAATCAAGTTTATCACCGGGATATGCTTTTCCGTGGAATGTAACTCCATCTAAAGAGGAGAGAAAGCCTAATCCTTCAGAGTCACTCGTATGTACAAATGCGCTAAGCTGAGCAAGTGCTTCTACAATTAACATATGAGGCATATGTTTTTGACTATCATTTATAAACCATTCATTATTTGTAATGAGTTTATATCCCGTAACGGATTCACCATGTTTTACATTTGTTACTTTATCAATCATTAAAAATGGATAACGATGAGGAAGAGTGTCTTCAATGTGCATATGAAAATACCTCCAATAAATAATACCCCTGCTACAGTTAAGCAGGGGAGTTATCATTAATTTTTAACTAATTCATTTACTTTTTCAAGAGAAAAAATACCACTATTTCTAATGTTTTCAACCACTTGTTGTAGCACTTTTTTATCTTGAACGAGTGCAATACGTACAAAACCTTCTCCGTGAGGTCCAAATGCATGACCTGGCGTAACAACGACATTCGCACGATCCATTAATGCGTATGCGAAATCTATAGAAGTCCAGCCGTTCGGAATTTCAGCCCAAACGAACATACTACCAGCTGGTTTATCGACATTCCAGCCAAATGTTTTGAACCCATCGATTAAAGTATCTCTACGTTCTTGATAAATACCGCGATTTTTCTCACAAAAAGCAGCGCCATTTCTTAGTGCAGCACATGCTGCTTTTTGAATTGGTAAAAACACTCCGTAATCTGTATTAGATTTAAATTGTGTAAGTGCCCCGACAATTTCTTCATTACCAATCATATAACCAATACGGCTACCTGCTAAACTATAACTTTTTGACAAAGAGTTGATTTCTACGCCAACGTCTTTAGCACCAGGCACAGAGAGGAAGCTTATTGGTTTGTTACCATCAAAATAAAATTCAGCATAAGCAAAATCATGGACAACAATAATGTTATGCTTTTTCGCGAATGCAATTATCTCTTTAAAGAAATCTTCATGAGCCATTGCTGGAACCGGATTCCCTGGGAAGTTTAAAATCATCATCTTCGCTTTATCTGCAATTTCTTCAGGAATTAGCTCTAAGTTAGGTAAGAAATCATTATCTTTCTTTAGAGGCATGTAGTAAGATGTTGCTCCAGCCATTTGGATTCCTGTTTCATAAGCTGTATATCCTGGATCAGGAACTAATATAATATCTCCCGGATTCGCATAAACCATAGGTAAATGGACGAGTCCGTCCTGTGACCCCATTAATAATAGAACTTCTTTATCGGCATTTAATATAACATTATGAGTGTTGTTGTAATATTCAGTTACAGCTTCGTGAAATTCTTGAATACCACTTAATGTGTATCCATAGCTTTCTTTTTGATTTGCTGTATGTACCAATGCTTCTCTTACGAAATCAGCAGGTGGCATATCAGGATTCCCGATACTTAAATCAATCATTTTGTGACCTGCTGCAATCTTTTCTTTTTTATAGGCCCCTAATTCACTAAATATAGAAGATTGGAATGCTTTCATTCTAGTTGCTAACGTGTAAGTCATCAAAACCCCTCCTAAAAACAGTGTTTTCTTTCTGCGTTTTTAATTATTCTGAAAACACATGAGTACATTTTATCATTTTTTTATGAAAATTAAAACGATTGACAAATTTAGAGGGAGGATTAGTCTTTTTTGAAAAGGGAGGTGTAAATAAGTACCGGTAAACTGAACTGCCTATTATATCTTTCTAGATGGTTTAGGATGTTTTGTAGTTTTTGTTAAGTATATCCCGCATATTTTGGATGAAAAAGTACACGAAAACGAGGCCTAATATACCACTAAGCCAATAGTATGAATTTCCTGTCGTGAATTTTTCATAAAATGAATGTGCATTCCATAGGATTAGGAGAATGGAACAGATTGTTGATACAATTAATGAACTTAAACTTCTCAAAAAAAGCACCTCACATTAAAATATTGTTATTATGTAATATTACATCTAAATTTAAAGATTTAAAAGAGAGAAATGTTTTTGGGGAGGTTTTGTAAAATAAAAATAACGCAGAAAATATTTTCTGCGTTTTAAATGAAGAGTAATTATTTCTTTTTATATGTACATAATTTTTCCACTGCATAAAAGTATACGTTTAATTTGCCATCGACAACTTTTAAAGTTTGATCTGATGTAAATGAATTACCATAATCAATGTGATATACATTAGAATCCTTTACAAAGGAACCTTTGTATAAATCTTCTTTTTTCTTCGTTGTTTGCATTTCTACTAAATTTTGAATGATTTTTTCTTTCTTTTCTTCTTTTACAACTGTTTCAAATTTATAAGACGCAGGACAAAGACCATTTTTGTTGTCAACGACTTCCCAAGAACCGTAAATATCATTATTGCTACATCCGCTAAGTAGTATGACGAATAATGGAATAAGTAATAGAAATTTTTTCATTTTGTACTCCTTTCTTTTCATTTTCAATAAACGTGCGAATACGATAGGAATATTGTAGTAAATAAAGTTTAAATTTTTATAAAGAATTATTTAATTTCATATAAAAATTTAAGGGGAATTGAAAAAGCATGAATCTAGTGTAAAGTCAGATTCATGCCGAGTAGTATAGTCTATGTTATGTTTCTCTTGAGGAAAAATAAAGAGGAAAGTAGGATCACTATTCCATTTAAAATATATACAACTGCAACAATAAAGGCAAGGCCCCCTGCGCCAAATCCAGCTTCATCGAATATAGAAGCGAATGCTACGGTAGTAAAAAAAACAATAGGAGTTATCAGTAAAAATATGAAACCGGCGATAATTCTTCTTTTAAAGTAATGTCCAGATAAGGAAATAGCTAAAAAGTTTATGATGCTAAACAGAGCTAATACAAAAATAAATATAATAAATAACTGCATACCATCAGACAATTGCGCACCCCCTATATATATCATGTTAGTATACTGTATTCAAAAGCGAAAGGGGGTACTCCTTTAAATAATTACAATAAGCGTAATAAATAAGTTTTTATATAACAAAGACGCATGGATTAATCTAATAGGATCCATGCGTCTTTGTTTATGTTATAAATTCGCAGATTGCGAAGGCTGTTTTTCATATTGTTTTTGTTTAGATAGCGATATGAAAATAATTAATAATGAAATGACGCCGAAAATTAAGACCATGTACTGTAATCCAATCGTATCTAAGAAGAAACCAGTACCGAGTAAAACGATTTGGAACATAACTCTTTCAAACATGTTACGGAATGAGAAGAGACGGCCGTGATAGCTTTTTTCCACTTTCGTTTGGAAAATTGTCGACATAATAGGGAAAAAGCAACCGACACTAAAACCAAACAAACCAAATGATGTAAGAGACATCCATTTTATATCGCTAAAGAACAATGATAGATGTGCAAAAGCGGTACAAATTGCGAAGAAATATAGTAACTTTTCAGGTTTGAAATGGTCAGATAAACGTTTAATAACGAAGGCACCTAACATAAATGCGATACCTTCAATTGTATATATAAAGCCTTTAATCGTTGGATCATGTTGCATTTCGCTAATATTAATTACCATTAAATTAAATCCAGCTATAAATAATAGAGGGATAATACTTAATATAAGTGCTGTGAAAGCAATAGGAATTCCTTTTAAAATACGAAATACTTCCATAAAGCTATTATCTTTTGCAGCTTGTTTACTTGGTGTTGTGGATTTCTTATCCTCGAATTGTAGGAAGAAAGTTGAGAGGAATAATAAAGCGTACGCTGCCATTGAGAAAGCATACATATACTGTAAACTCATTATAACTAAAAGAATTCCACCTAGTGAAGTACCTGCAATACGAGCGATCGTACCTACATTCATATGTACACCGTTCATCTGTAATAACTCATGCTCACGAACGATAAGTGGGATTACAGATTGTAATGCAGGGAAATAAAACGCTGCTGAAATTTGAAGAGCAACCATAAATGCAATCATAAATGCGATACTTTCAAATTGGATGGCAAAAAACATGAAAATAACACTTAAAACTCGACCAAACCCAGCGTAAAGAAGAACTTTTTTCTTTTCATACTGATCGATGACACGGCCAGCCATGGGTCCAACTAGAACACTGGCTAATAGTCCGATAAATAATATAACTGATTTCATGAAATCAGAAGGGACATATTTTTGCATAAATTCAAGGTTGCCAAGAATGCCAAGCCATAACCCTAAACCAGCAATAAACTCCCCAATTAAAACAATCCAAACATTTTTATTACGCCACATAATATAAAACCTCTCCGTCTTTTAAAATGAAAAACTCGTATATAAAACCTCCTTATTTATGTATTCTTTTCATACGAACTTTTTTAGAGTCAGAGTCTATATTACGTGTTTCATAATTGGATTTCAATCTTTTTGATTTGTCAAAAATTTGATGTGTTAATTGATGAAATAAGTGAATCATAAAGTAAAAAATTTATGATTAAAGCTAATAGAAAGTAAGTATAAATATAAAAAAGCAAGAACGTATAACTACGCCTTGCTTTCTCAAGTGCAAAATTAAATATTTGATTCACTTAGCAACATTTACGCTCTTGTCCAATAGCTAAAGCACTAAAAGATAGAGGACCAACAACTTCTGCACTTGCACCACTAGTTAAGTTTTCTACAGTTAATGAATATTGGTGTGTTCCACTGCCAATGTTTTGATCTATAGCTTGAAATGTTTGTACGTAGAATTGTTCGGAATCTGTAGATTCAATACCAACTTGTGTATTGAAAATTTCAACATTATCACGGAAAATTCGGAATAAAACTTGTGAAATCTCAGTTATACCTTCAACTCCGACTGTAGCGATTAATTCTACTCGATTATTACGTGAATCTCTACTTGAAATTCTTACTTTCAAATTTGCTAGAATTGCTTTATTTGGAGAAGCAGGGATTGCAAAAGTGGTTTCACCCGTTTTACTTATAGGTTGAGTAGCTTGGTAATCAATGATATGAGTCATATTCGTCACCTCCTCATATACTAAAATATGAAAATGGCAATGAAATAGCTTGGACAAATAATAGAATATTTTAATAGAGTCGATAATAATTGTTGAAAAGGAGTAATTCACAAAAAAGCATCAAGAAAATATCAAAATACAGTGATGGTTTTCTTGGTGCTTTTGTACTTAGGCTGAATATTCTTCTTTACGTACTTCGAAAAATTCATTGCGACGTAAGTAATTATAAACTTTCTCGGAAACCTCTTCTTCTTCACACATTAAGAAACGATGATCAAAAGCATAGAATGATTGACCTTTAATTAATTTTACGTAGTAAATTTTACACGCCTCCTCTAGCGAAATTAGTATTTACTTAATATTATGATGGCCTATAAGTATGTGAATCATACTTGAAGTTTCAAAGGATTGAAGCGAAACAAAATAAAAAAGCTTACAAAACTGTAATGTTGTTGTCACGTTTTCCGATAGTTAAAAATAACCAATTTCTTCTATACTACAAATAAGTTACATAAAATAAGGGGGTAAAAAGATGGAGGAAGTGATTGGAGAAGTAGTAGCAGGTATTTGTGAATTTGTGGTGGAGGTAACAGCAGATGCTATTGGAAATTTAGTTTCCGGAAAGGATGAGGAAAAAGAAACATTATAATAGTTTGTAAAAGTATATAGATAATCAAAGTATAAAGGCTGATTTCTAAAGGGAAATCAGCTTTTATAGTTTTTACATTATATTAATTTTATTTGAATATTCATTTGTTATTATGTTTGTAAATCGAATAAAGGGGGTGAATAAATAACTATGTCGAATTTAGGGAATAATTTATCTAATTCTTGTTTGATTGTTGTAAAGATAGAGGAAAAGGAATATCACTTTATTGTTCGTGAACATCCAATTGTAGGGAAATTTATATCGCTATTGGAAAATGGAAAAGAATATGGTTTAATAAATAAACAAATCGCTAATAAAGATAAATTTATTACATCGGAGCTTGCTAAATTAGATTATTTTAACATAGATGTTCTATATCATACACCTGGATGGATATGGATTGGTATGGATCAATTTGGTTTACATGCTCGTGAGGCTACTTATAACGAAGTAGACATTATTATGAAGTTGAAAGAGGATTTATATTATATAGATGTAGATGAAAAAGTAAAAATGTAATTGATATTTAGTTAGGTTAGGGGACAAGTTCCCGTAGCCTTTTTTTGTTTAATATGAAAACGGAAAATAGATACTATGTAGGGGAGGACTGTATGATAAGAAGTGAGCTGAAAAGAGGATTTGAAAATACATAAAGAGAACTTTAATTATTATATGAATTCTATATGTAAATAATAATAGAAAGAAGATGATAAAATGAGTAAAGAAGAGCTTGTGAAACAACAGTTTGGTAATAATGCGGAGAAGTATGTAAAAAGTAAAATTCATGCTAAAGGACCGGATTTACAATATGTAGTTCAACAAGTTGAGTCTCGTCATAATAATCGTCTTCTTGATATTGCTACTGGCGGAGGACATGTTGCGAATGTATTAGCTCCATTGTTTCAAGAAGTAGTTGCCTTAGACTTAACAGAAAAAATGTTAGAGAATGCGAAAAACTTTATTATAAGTAATGGACATGAAAATGTATCTTTTGTCGCTGGAAATGCTGAAAGTTTACCGTTTTCTGATCGTTCATTTGATGTGATAACATGCCGAATTGCAGCACATCATTTTACGAATCCAGATCAGTTTGTTTATGAAGTAAATCGGACGTTAGAAGATAATGGATTGTTTATTTTAATAGATAATGTTTCACCGGAAAATAATGAATACGATACATTTTATAATTTTATAGAAAAAAAGCGGGATCCGAGTCATGAACGAGCGTTGAAAAAAACAGAATGGATTACCTTGTTAGAAAAAAATAGTTTGCAAATGCAGTCATGTCTTACCTTTGACAAGAAATTTGAATTTGACTGGTGGTGCGATATGATGAATGTCCCTTTGCAAAAACGAGAGAAGTTAACAGAATGTATGATGAAAACATCACTTGAAATGCAAGAATTCTTTAACATTCAATATGAAAATAATAAAATTATATCGTTTTATACTGAAATGGCATTGTTTATATGTAAAAAAAGTGCGACATTAAAAAGATAAATTTCTTGAAGTCTTTTCAAAGTACGATATACTTAGTACTGAGAAAATGAGAATAGAGGAAAAGTAATAATGATTCGCGTACGTATTGAAGGAACTGAAGAAGAAATGCTTGAATTTATGGAGAAAATGCCAGATATTCCTGGATTTGAAAAAACACATATGAGAGAACCGAGAAAAGGAAATAATCCAAAATATGATTCGAGTAAGAATGTACTAGCATATTTATCTTATAAAAAGATTGAAGTCGCCAATAAATAGGCGGCTTTTTTAGTTTGCACTGTTTCACAGCCTTGTCTTTTTTACATAATAATAATAG
Organism: Bacillus sp. SSR7; assembly: GCF_055902415.1. Taxonomy (NCBI): domain Bacteria; kingdom Bacillati; phylum Bacillota; class Bacilli; order Caryophanales; family Bacillaceae; genus Bacillus; species Bacillus sp. SSR7. The sequence continues at coordinate 13,621 of NZ_JBVVXV010000001.1, forward strand.
TAGATTATGCTGAAGAGGGGTGAGGATAGTTAATAAGAAAATCATCTTTTTTGGAGACTTTGGTATTGACGATGCTGTGGCGTTAATTTATGCAAATAAAACATGTAAATTAGATATTATAGGTATTGTTGCTGAATATGGAAATGTATCGCGAAAAATTGTAACGGAAAATGTGTACTTTTTAGAAAGATACTATGCTACAGAAGTAAAGATCATTGAGGGTGCAGCAAGACCGATGACAGCTGAAGAACCTTTGTTCTTTCCTGAAATTCATGGGGATCACGGTTTAGGGCCAATTATTCCACCTGAAATGAGGATTTGTAAACGGGAAAATTTTTGTGAATTAATTAAATTAATTGAGCCTTGTCCAGAAGATATTATTATCGTAGCGACAGGACGATTAACAACATTGGCAACATTATTTTTAATATATCCAAATGTCATGGATAAAGTATATTCGTATTATATTATGGGCGGTGCGTTTTTATTTCCCGGTAACGTTACTCCTGTATCAGAAGCAAATTTTTATGGAGATCCAATTGCTGCAAATATTGTAATGAAGTACGCAAAGAATGCGACAATTTATCCGTTAAATGTAACGCAACAGGCCCTAATTACGCCTGAAATGGTGGATGTTATTAATAAAGAAGGAACAGGGCAGGCAAAGCTTATTAAACCAATGATTGATTTTTATTATGAGAATTTTTATAAAAAAGAATACCCTGGTATTGCTGGAAGCCCGATTCACGATTTACTTCCGTTCATTTCATTTATAAATGATGATATTTTTGAATATAAAAAATCTGCAGTTTGGATTAGTACGACAAATGATGTAACAAGAGGGCAAAGTGTAGCTGACTTTAGAAAAATAGCTGAGCCAACAAGGTTTGATGATCGGCCAATACAAAGAATTGCGGTTGGTTTTAACTATCCTGCATTTAAGGAAGAGTTTATGCGTACAATATTGAAGCCTGATTGCCCATAATAGGAGAAATACGAAGGGTTTCCACTACTAATCCAAAAACTAGTTGGTCATTATTTTGAAATAATCTAATAGTTGAAGCCGTATGAATAACTTATGAAAAATGTAGCATAACTAATGGTAAGCAATTGTTTCTAATTATATTTTGATTGGTAAACTATAAAGGAGGTTATCATATGATTTGGTCTTTAATCGTTGGTGGTATATTAGGGTGGCTTGCTAGCTTAATTACTGGTAGGGATGTACCAGGCGGTGTAATTGGTAATATTATTGCTGGTATTATTGGTTCTTGGATTGGTGGGAAATTACTTGGTAGTTTCGGCCCAGTAATCGGTGGATATGCAATTATTCCAGCTTTAATTGGTGCGATTATTTTAATCTTCATCGTAAGTTTCTTATTGCGAGCAATGCGAAAATGAATGTAAGGACTGTTTACATTTGTAAGCAGTCCTTTTTATATGTTATGCTAGTATTATACAATCAGGAGGTGTCAGCATTGAAAACATTTACAGTAAATTTTCATCAAGAAGATAATGCAAAAGCGACAACAGTACATAAATTAAGTGAAGAGGACTTCAACAAAGCAACAGAAAAGGGTACTCGTCATCTATTTGATTTAGATACAAACGTTGGATTCTTCGTATTCTTTGACGCAGAAGATGCAGAAGGAAATGATCAATACTTAATGCTACAATATGAAGGAGATCATGAAGAACCAACTGCGTGCTACGGATTTGATTTAAAACTTTACTATCAATTTTTAGCACTATACTTAAACGATCTTGAGTTCCAAGGTGAAACAGATGAAGAAGAGGAAGAGTACGGTCCAATTCATCATTTAGCTCACTTACTTTATCATATTGTTGAAGATGGTAAGTCAATCGAAGTGTAAAAATACATATGTAAAGCTGTCCTTTTTGGGCAGCTTTTTTCTATTTAAGGAAGGAGTGCAACGTAAATGGAGAGAAGGGATATATAAGGAGATGGAAAAATGATAAACAATACAATTCCAAGTTTTTTAAAATTATGGGAAAGCACCGACGTAGAATTAGCAGTCCTCAATCAATACTGCACTTCGCATCCAGAGATATTTGAAGAATACTTTAAGTATCATTGTCCTAAAACGAAAGAACGTCTTTCTAATGCCATTAACCTATATCCCGCAAAAATAGAAGATATACGTATCATTGCAGAATCATTACCGACTATTATTCAAGAGATAACGAATGAATATCGTAATAAATATAGCTTTGATGTAAATATGAAATTCCACATATTTGTTGGAGCTTTTGGATCTAATGCATTCGTAGAGAGGGAGATCATTGGAGATATATTTTTTGCGGTAGAAAAATTATCTCCAGATTTGAATCATCTTCGTGTTATTGTTGCTCACGAAATAGGGCATATATATCATAATGTTATGTTACAAAATAATGGAATGGATTGGGAGAAAGCTGAGTGGACCGATGCGGCAGTTAATTTGTATCGTGAAGGTGTTGCAACATATGTATCAAAGCAAATTGTGAAAGGTTTAAATGAATCAGTGTATTACTCATATGACGATGATGGTGAACGTTGGTTACAATATTCTATAGAAAATGAAGAACAAATAAAGAAACGTTTTTTGGAAGATTATATAGAAGGGTGGACGTTTGAAAAAGAGAAAGAGTGGTTTCGGTTATCTGGTGGACAATATTTTGGGTACAACCGACTCGGTTATTTTTTAGGAACAGCTTTTGTAGAATATGTTGCACAAGCATTGGGCGAGAGTGAAGTATTTACTTTTTGGAACAAACACAATTTGAAAAGAGATGTAATGGATTGGTTATCGACATGAATCAGATTATGATAGGGGGCTGAAATGTATGAGAGTGTATGTAAAGATAGGTATGTTATTTCTCGCTTTTACATGCATTTTTGCATTAGTAGCATGTAAAGGAACGGACGAAAAAAAGGAAACAGATCCAACAACAGAAAATAGTAAAAATGAACAGAATAATACTTCTGAAGAAAAGAAAGAACCTGATGAAAAATCAAATAATGAAGGATTAACAAACCCAAAGCCAGATCCAAGCACGAAAGATACAGTAATCAATCAAAAATCAATTAACCACGTTAAAGAATTGTTTGAACTATCGAAAGAAGGAAAAGTACCTAACATTCCGTTTGCAGCGCATACAGGAGATATTGAAGAAATAGAAAAAGCGTGGGGGAAAGCAGATAAAATGGAACAAGCAGGAAATGGAATGTACGCTACCTTTACAAATAAAAATGTTTCCTTCGGTTTTAATAAAGGATCACAAGTTTTTGATGTACGCTCCTATCATGCAGAACTAAAATCAATTACATTACAAGAAATAGAAAAAGCATTAGGAAAACCAACTTCAGTTAAAGGAAATGGTGAAGATAAAATATATGTATATAAAGTAAACAATCAGTTTGAGTTAAAATTCATTATTCCAAAATCGACTGGTAAAGTAAATCATATTTCGGTATTTTCGCCTGAGGATAGTATTAATAAAATGGCAGGGTAATAAAGAAGGATGTCACAAAGGTCATCGAGACTTTTGTGACATCCTTCTTTTTACTGTTAAAAGGGTGAGGAATGCAGCTTATAAAACATGGGGAGTATGCTCTGAAATGTCTTTTTTCATTTTGTTACGTTCGATATTTTGAATAAACAGTGCTTGAATAATGCCTCCAGCTATTAAGAAACAAGCGCAAATATAAAATAGCATGCTACCGTTTAGTTGACTTAATAAAACCGCACCAAGTACAGGACCACACGTTCGAGATATATCCCAATGTAACCCGTAAATTGAAAAATACAATCCACGTTTATCTGTAGGAGCGATTTCTGAAACGAATCGAAGTAAATGGTTGAAAGCAACACTTTCTCCAATGACTAAAAAGAGTAATGTGAAAAATAGTGACAAGATTGTTGCTGAAAATCCATAGCCAATTGCAGCTATCATAAAGCAGGTGTAAGCAATAAGTATGATTTTCGCCATAGAAAATTGTTCAGACCATTTCACAAGGAAAACTTGTAGAGTGATTTCCATAAGAGCTTTGCATGTTGTAATAAAAACGAGTATGCGATCGAAATCCGGAAGTGTATGTTTCACGAAAATAAGATAATTTGTTTCAGTTTGTGCATAAAAAAAGCTAATAGGAAGTGTAGTAATCATTAGTCCAAATACGGAGTAATGTTTGTGTACAAATTGCTTTGGAGATGATACTTCAAGCTTTTGCGTTGGTGTTGTCATTGCCGGAGCAGTTTCTGGAAGCTGCGTCCAAACAACGACTGCATATGCTATAAGTGCAATGCTTTGCACTATAAATACATATTCAGGGTGAGTCTTATAAAAAATAGTACCAATTAAAGGACCGATTAGAGTACCTATTGCTCCCATCGTTTGCAGAAGAGAGAAAATTTCTGCTTGCTGCCCATGTTTTGTTAAATCAGCAATTTGTGCACGTTGAGCAGGAATATATAAGGAACGGCCAATACCATTTATAACGTATAATAATGCAAAGATAAAAACGGATTGAGCGAAAATGAAACTACCGATTGCAACGCCCTGTAGTAACAATCCTAGTAACATAATTTTCTTTCGCCCATACTTATCAGTCACTCCTCCAGCAATAAGTGTAAATACAATGTCTGAAAGTGGTTGTAATCCGAAAATTAGCATAGTTATTATTATATTACCGTTTAACATTTTATTAACGTAAATAATCATAATGATGGCTAACATGGATTCTGTTGTTCGGGTTAATAATTCGCCGCACATTCTTATAATAATTGGTTTGTTATAACGTAGTAAGAGATTGGTCAATATTAATTCCTCCTTTCTATATTGAAATGATAAGATGAAAGGAGAAAGAGAAAAAGGGTAGAAATTAAAGGGGTTATTTTTCACCTTTTAGGGGGAGTATGATGTTTATTTTAGATCAATATATTGAACTATGGTGTGTCTACGGTAAAGGGAGACGAGAAGGAGAACGATTAGAAGTAACCGTACAAATGATAGCAGAAACATTATTTTGTACAGAGCGTAATAGTAAATTAATTATAAAAAAATTAGAAGAGTTACATTGGATCACTTGGTTTCCAGGTCGCGGGAGAGGGAATCGTTCTAAATTAATATTTCAAAAGCAACCAGTTCCACTAATTTTAGAAAGAGGAAAAGAATTAACGAAAAAAGGAGATGTGAAAAGTGGAATCTCATTTGTAGAACGCTACAGCTCACAATTTCCTGTAGTAAAGAAAGAGTATGAAGCTTGGGTAGATTCCATATTTGGTCATCAAATAGAACGGACATCTGAAGGAAGAAAAGACGTACTTCGTTTGCAAGTACAAATGAACCTGGACATCGCTTTAGATCCGGTTTACGCTACGATGCGCTCAGAATGTCATATGGTTAAACATATTTTTGATACACTCGTATATGTAAATGAGGAAACAAACTCTATAGAACCAAGGCTTGCTTTTCACTGGGAATATAATGATGCTGAAAAGGTATGGACTTTTCATTTGCGAAAAGGTGTTCGTCTTCATAATGGAAAACGACTTACTGTACATCATGTTATACATTCATTGAATCGATTTATGAAAGCTGAAAACAATCCACACGCATGGATGTTACAACATGTTGAAAGTTTCCGTGCAGTGGATGAATTTGTTGTTGAAATTCAATTACATACGGTAAATAGGATGTTTTTACATATGCTAAGCGCAGAACAGTGTTCTATCGTAATTGAAGATGAAGCAGGGAACTTCATAGGTACAGGGCCTTTTATATTACGAGAGAAGAATACACATTTATTTGCATTAGAAGTACATGATTTATATTATCGTGAAAGACCTTTTCTTGACCGAATTGAACTATTGAATGTGGAGCAAAATGTAAATACTTATGACGTGTTAGTAAAGGGGCAGTATAAAGATAAAAAAAATCTCAATAAAGAACTTTCACGGCTTGAATCGAACGTGACATATGTAACGTGTAATCTTGTAAAAGAAGGGCCAATGCAAGATGAACTGTTTCGAAAAGCGCTATATAAAATTATTCATGGCGATAAAATCATTCAAGAACTCGGCGGAGAACGTGGAGAAGTGGCAAAGAAACTAATATTAGCAAATGAAAGCATAGTAGAAATTGAGGAAGATATCGAAAGTTTAATTAAGAAAAGTACGTATCATAATGAAGTGCTACAACTTTATACATTTATAGGACGAGATCACGTTGAAGATGCACAATGGATACAAAAAGAGTGTGAGAAGTACGGGATTCGTGTAGAAAATAATTTTCTTAAAATAGAAGAGCTGCTAGAAATAAGTACGATACAAAAGGCGGATATGATGCATGATAGCGCGACAATTAGCGAACGAATAGAAGATAGTTTACTATATATGTTTCTTACAAAAGACAGCTTTATTCATGGGCAAAGCAGCATGGACTTTCATGAATCATTGTCCTCTTATTTTAAACAAGAACAAGTAGAGAAAAGAGTTACATTGTTACGCGATATTGAAGACACTTTGTTACGTCACATTCATATAATTCCTTTATACCGTAACAAACAACAAGTAACTTCTCATGAAAAAGTACAAAATATAATGATTAATTCACAAGGGTGGATTGATTTTTATGAAATATGGTTTACATGTTGATATATAAGGGTTTTTACGCATTTTATAAGATGCGTGAGAACCCTGTTTTTTTTTTGAAACAGGGTTGTTTTACACATTGTTACGCTACCTGTGATAAAAGTCTATTTACAGCGTAACAGTGTTATGTTACATTGTTATCAGGAAGGAGTGTTATACAGTTGAGTACAGATTTAATTTCAAAAAAAGATTTATTAGAACTTACTGGTATTTCATATGGACAATTATATAGGTGGAAAAGAAAAAATTTAATACCGGAAGATTGGTTTGTACGAAAGTCTACATTCACGGGTCAGGAAACATTTTTTCCGAAAGAAAAGATATTAGAGCGTATTGATAAAATTCAAACGATGAAAGAGGATCTATCACTTGATGAACTAGCAAATATGTTTTCGCCGAGTGTGAGGGAAATTCTTTTAACGAAGGAAGACATTTTACGTAAGGGGATTGCATCAGAACCAGTTTTACAATTTTTCATAGAACAAACGAATAAAACAGCGGAGTTTCAATTTGTAGATATTCTTTATGTGTACATGTTAGAAGAATTGCTACAATCGGGAGAGATTAGTTTAGAAGAAGGAAAAATGGTCTTGCAAGTTTTACGTGAAAATTATGAAGCAATTAAACATAAAACGTGTGACTTAATCATTATCCGAAAGTTAGGGATTTCTACATGTTTATTAGTTTCAAACGTGGACGACTTAATTTTTGAAAAAGGCACCAAAATCGTTTTACGCGAAGCGATTATGAAATATACCGAAGCATTAAAAACTAAATTGTTGTAGTGGAGGAGAAAGTATGCGTACAGATAATTTGATTATAAATGGTTACGGTTCATCGAATGGCGGCGAATTTCATAAAGTGCAATTAAACGGAAAAGGAACTGTGAATGGAAATGTTGAATGTGAGCAATTTGAATGTAACGGTTACGGAGCAGTTACTGGCGATTTGAAAAGTAATAGTGCACGAATTAGCGGATCTGGTAAAGTCGATGGCACAGTTCATGCTGAAACGATGCGAATTGATGGAAAAGCTACAATTACGCAAAATGTAAAGGCAAATAGTTTGAAAATTGCAGGAAAAGGTACGATAGGTGGAAATGTCACAGGTGAAGAATTTAAAGTCAATGGTCAAGCAACAATTGACGGTAATTGTGAAGTAGATACTTTTTCTTCAGAAGGACAATTTACAATTGGCGGATTATTAAGCGCTGATGAAATAAATATTAATATTCACGGTACATGTCGTGCGAAAGAAATTGGTGGTCAAACGATTAAAGTAAGACATAGATCAGGTACATTAAGTAGGCTATTTAAAACAGTATTTGGCTTGCAGTTAGAAGCTGAACTATTAGAAGGTGACAATATTGATATTGATTATGCTCACATAAGAACGGTAAGAGGAAACAATATTACAGTAGGGCCGAACTGTGAGATTGAACTCATTGAATATACGGGTGTTCTTACTGTTGATAAAAGCGCAAATGTAAAAGAAATTAAGCAGGTTTAATGGGAGGGAGAAAGCAATATGGAACATCCACATAGTCTCACAGTAAATGGTTCTGGCAATTCAGCAGGCGGAGATTATAATAAAGTGAAGATTCGCGGTGAAGGAACGATTTCTAATGATATGAGCTGTAATGAATTTAAAACGTACGGCACGAGTGATGTACGGGGTAATATGAAAGTGAAAAATTATGTTGTGTATGGAGATAGTGAAGTACAAGGAAATGTAGATGCAGAATATGTAAAAGTATACGGTAATACACAAATTCATGGTGATGCACATATTGAAAAAACAAAAGTTAGAGGTATGATAGATATTGCTGGGAAGTTTTCAGGTGATTTTGTCGATGTAAAAGGTGGTTTAAATGTTAGGGGAAATATTGAAGTAGAAGATTTATCATTAACTGGTGGTCTTGAAAGTGATGGATTACTTAATGCTGAAAATATTCAAATCTCACTTCGTTATGAAGGAAGTAAGGTAAGAGAAATTGGTGGTAAAAACATTACGATTCGTAAAAAAGCGAGATTTCTTCCTTTTATTAGTCATGTTGGAAACCTCCAAACTTCAATTGTGGAAGGAGATGATATTTATTTAGAACATACGATTGCTGACGTAGTGAGAGGAAACAACGTCACAATTGGCCCTGGCTGTGAAATTAGTGTTGTAGAATATCATACTAGTTTTAATCAAAAGGGTAATACAGTCGTAAAAGAACATAAACAAATATAAGTAGTATGAGGGAGAGCAAGGTTATATGGTTGAGAAGAATAATAAGCTCGGCTTTGTTGTGGCGGGCTTATTGCTAGGTATTTTAATGGCATCAATGGATAATACCATTGTCGTAACAGCGATGGGAACAATTGTTGGTGACTTAGGAGGTCTTGAAAACTTTGTATGGGTTGTTTCTGCCTATATGGTCGCAGAAATGGCAGGCATGCCGATATTCGGTAAACTATCAGATATGTATGGTAGAAAGAGATTCTTTATTTTTGGTTTAATCGTTTTTATGATTGGTTCGGCACTTTGTGGTACTGCTGAAAATATTACACAGTTAGGTATTTATCGTGCCATTCAAGGTATTGGCGGCGGGGCATTAGTGCCGATCGCGTTTACTATCGTTTTTGATATTTTCCCTCCTGAAAAGCGCGGGAAAATGGGTGGTTTATTCGGAGCGGTATTTGGTTTATCAAGTATTTTCGGGCCGTTACTTGGCGCATATATTACAGATTATATTAGCTGGCATTGGGTATTTTATATTAACCTACCGCTTGGCGTTTTAGCACTTATTTTTATTACATTCTTTTATAAAGAATCACGAGTTCATAGAAAGCAAAACATTGATTGGTTTGGCGCAATTACTTTAGTTGGTGCAGTAGTTTCTTTAATGTTTGCTTTAGAACTTGGCGGACAAAAGTATGATTGGAATTCTAGCTTTATTTTAAGTTTATTTGGTGGATTCGCTATTTTAATTATTGCATTTATTTTTATTGAACGAAAAGTAGAAGAGCCAATCATATCATTTGAGATGTTTAAGCAACGCTTATTCGGAATGAGTACCATTATTGCATTATGTTACGGTGCTGCATTTATGTCAGCAACTGTGTACATTCCGTTATTCATTCAAGGTGTATACGGCGGGACTGCAACAAACTCAGGATTATTACTTTTACCTATGATGCTAGGTTCAGTCGTAACAGCGCAGTTAGGCGGATTTTTAACGACTAAGCTGAGCTACCGAAACATTATGATTATTTCTGCTGTTATTATGTTAATCGGATTATTCTTATTAAGTACATTAACGCCAGAAACAAGTCGTGCATTATTAACGGTTTATATGATTATTATCGGATTTGGAGTAGGTTTCTCATTCTCTGTACTAAGTATGGCTTCAATTCATAACTTCGGTATGGAACAGCGTGGATCTGCAACTTCAACGAGTAACTTCATTCGTTCATTAGGAATGACACTAGGTATTACAATCTTCGGAATGATCCAAAGAACAGGTTTCCAAGATCAATTAGAAGAAGCATTTAAAGGGATGAGCGGGGGAATGAATACAAACGCTTTAGGAGATTCAAGAGCTATTCTATCAGAATCGGCAAGATCTCAAATTCCACCACAAATATTAGATAAAATTATTGACGCTCTTTCTAGCTCAATTGTCCAAACATTTATGTGGGCATTGGTACCAGCTGGTTTAGCATTCATATTTATTTTCTTTATGGGAAATGAGCGCATGGTAATTAAGAAACAACAAACGAATAAAAAGAGCGAAACATCAAAAGCGTAATGAAAAAGCTCCTTTCTAATTGGAAAGGAGCTTTTTCGTATGTACGGATGTAGATTAGCCTTCGATAATTTCGTATTCTTCGTCTGCTAATAATAAAATTTGTGTTTTCTTACCTTTGTTTTGAACTTCGATTACATCGTAAGCACCTAGGTCTCTTTCTTTGCTTTGAGATGCGTTTACCATAACTTCAATAGAATCAATTAAGATATCTTCTTCAATGTATGATTCAGGCAATGCCATATCTTCAGTATCTAATACACATGCGTATAGATTTTGTAAGTTTTCAGCAGTTGGATTTTGTTCTTCAACATCAATGATGTTTTTTACTGCTTCCATATTTTCTTCTTTTGCTTGGTATACTTTAATTTTAGCCATTGTTTTAATCTCCTTTATAACGTAATCGTAGAGGCTACACTTCATTATAACGTTTTTTTTATGAAAGATAAAATTGTTATATGTATTTATAGGGAAATTCATGTGTTAGTACTCATTTTTAATGCGATAAGTAGGTAAATATATTCCCACGTTAAAGTTATATTGTCCAAGCTTTTCTCATATCCCGCTCATATTATGTGTATGAGATAAAACATATAGGGAAGGGATGGAGTGTAAGTGGGGTGTGAGCCGAAGCGAAATGATAGATGCTGCCAAAATAATATTTGTGAATTTTTGCGAAGTCTAGAGCCTTTTACAAAAGTTGAGAGTATTGTAATTGCCGGAAACGAAATTGTTGTATCTTATTTTCTTTCATTTAATAAGAGGAATGGTATCGTATCCTTCGTACAAGAGGACGATGAGGTTATTTTTGTAGATTGTTCAAAGATTGATGCAATTCGAATAGGAAAAGTTTGTAGTTGTAAAACGAAAGTTAAATATATTGAAGAGGACTTTAGCTTGCTAGGAAATGTTTGCCCGCAATGTTTAACGGAGGGTAGTACAATCTTTTTTGATTTTAATAATTCTGAAGTAAATGTATCTTTACAAGCAACAACAATTAATCCACCTAGATGTACTGAATTTACAGATGAACTTGGGAATGTAGTAAAGCAAATTACTATAGTAGGTGAGGCGATTGTTTCTAGGGATTTTGTTCAAGTGCCTGAACTAGTAGGTTTTCGACTGCTTTTGTCGCATCCAGCGGAAGATCCATTAAACTACGGATTATTATTTATTAATTTCCCTGATACAATTTTTATTTTTATATTGGCATCAAGCGGATTTCTCTCCATTTCGAACTGCTTAAAAATAGAGGGTGGAACTGGTAATGCCGAAATAGAAGAGATGAAAAAAATGATAATGGATGACGATAATACGTACAAATCAGTTGTTAAATTGACTAAAGTATATAAAAACGGTGAGTCGGAATCTTTTATTTATAAGACTGAATTATAATATGTGTATTTAAATGAACCCTCAAACTATTGTTGGGGGTTATTACATAATTAATTATATTGATTCTTCAAAACGCTTGTGAATGAGTAAGAAATATATTTATTGTTGACTTATTTTTTAGGTTGATCATTTCATAGTTAGTAGATGTTATAATCATTTTATGTTTACTGATATTTTATAAATATTCGAAGTTTTAATTTAATAGTCAATGGCTTTTTATGATGTACAGATGGGTGTGTATATGAATACGAATTATGGAACGCTCATGAAAATGTTAAGAGTAGTTGATTCTAAAAAAGGTGGGAATGTAAATGATATATGTAGCGAATATACATACAAGAAAAAAACTAGTTTCTATGTTTGAGGATTTCAATAACGTTGTTTTACTTTCTTATTTACAAGGGCATATGGGTACTGCTTGGGTAAATGATCTTGAAAACCCAACAGTAGCACAAGTTACGGTAGGGATTTTTACATTTTACGCTGGAGACCCAAATACGAAAGAAACAGAAGAGTTATTACGTAATATTCCAGAAAGAATTTTAGTTATCGTAAATAGTGAAGAGTGGAAACAACGCTTAGAAACATTCCATGAAAGAAAAATAGATAAGTTTTTACGTTATAAATTCAAACGAAATCCAGAAGTTTTTAATCGTTCAAAATTACAATCTTTTATATCAACACTTCCAAAAGAATATGAGTTAAGAAGAATAGATGAGCATATCGCAAATAGCCCTACATTACATAAGATATCTGAAGATTTTACAAGTCAATTTCATTCGGTAGAAGATTATATAAACCGTGGTATAGGTTATAGCATTTTATATAATGGAGAAGTTGTATGCGGTGCATCCTCGTATAGTATTTATAATGATGTAATTGAAATTGAAGTTGCGACTGATTACAATCATAGAAGAAAAGGTTTGGCAACTGTAGTTAGTGCAGCACTAATCTTGGACTGTTTAGAAAAAGAGATATACCCAAACTGGGATGCAGCGAATACTACATCTGCAAAACTAGCTGAAAAACTAGGATATGTTTTTGATAAGGCATATGATACGTATTTTGTGGATAATAGATGAATGGACAGTGAGTGTAAGATGTGTACAAAGTAAAGAGTTTAAAGGGAAAGACAGATGACTAGAATGTTTTGATAGAGTTTTTAAAAACTCTATCAAAACATTAAAAAATAAAATAATTAGTTCAATAATAAGAATATTTTATAATATATTGAGTGCAAAAACTGGCTTTTTTAGTCCGTTTTTATTTTTTATAAAAAGATAAATTAGTCGTGATCTTCTATTTTGTGGATATTAAAAAGTCGGTAAATGGTTCTTATTAAATATTATCCTTTGTTAGATCGAATAAAAGACTCTTGAAAAATTAATTTTGGAACACCTATTAGCTCTAACAGAAAAAAATCGAGAAATTCTATTTTATATAGGTAGATATCAGTATAGGCTCCTTTTATTAATATATGTGTTTTTAACTATCAAGGGGAAATGAATCTCTTATTTTGCAAATGATAAAAGTGACTATGATACAAACCCACGCATTAATAGAAAAAGTACATATACAGTATAGAGAGTTGAAAAACTCTAATTTTTTTTATAAAGGAGATTATATATTATGAGTGAACAATGTCCAATTAATGTACCATGTCAGGTAGTAGGACAAACCCAAACACCATTAAGTGATGAGGCAGCAGCACCAATTCTTACACCAGGAGCACCGATTGTAAAAATTCCAGTGGTATTAGCCGAAAGAACAATTCAAATTGTTGTAGAATCAGATGTTCCATTAGCACCTGCAGCATCCGAAATTAAACGTGTGTTAAAAAACGTATTTTTAACACAGTGTAAGTTAGTTCCAGTAGCATTCACTCCAGTACCAGGTACAAATTACCGCCGAGTTACAAGAGCAAAGTTATTTGTACAAGGATATATTCGTAAAAACATTGAATATGCAGGTAGTGGATGTAATTCAGTACTATTTGATCGTATCGCAAATGTTCCATTTTCTGGTTTTGCAGATTTAACAGAAACAGATTTTCTATCACTAGCAATAGTAGCTTCTTCCTCAGATACTACATCTCACTTTATTAATCCTAATAACGGTGACTTACCACGTTTAGACAAATACTTCTTTGAAAATACTGTTTTTTATAACGAACAACCATATTGCGAATTAGTTAGCGCTCAATTTTTTGAATTAGACTTTTCTCCTTGTCCAACTGAATTAAACGAATCATTTGAGACTCTTCGTGAGAAAATTGTACTGGATCTTACTGTGAAAGTTTTACAAGTGCAACAAGTACAAGTGTAAAACTAAAAAAGCATTGTCTTTGATAAAAAGACAATGTTTTTTTTAGTTTTATAAAACATATGATAATGAAATGGTCGTGTACAAAAATATATTTTTATTAGTTTCATTAGTGGGGGGATGGTGATGAAAAATCCATGGGTTGGTAAGAAAATATGGAACAAAGTTTACAAAGGGGAAATACTGATTGCTCTAGAGAAATCTCATGAAATAAGAGAAAATAAGAAAAGTAAACAAACAGAGTCAGAGAAAAAAGAGAAAACAATACAAGTAGAGAAAGAAGGTAAAGGACCAGAACGTACGGTGAAGGCAATACAAGCAGAGAAAGAAAGTAAAGAACCAAAGTCAAAAAAAGAAGAAAAAGCAATACAAGCAGAGAAAGAAAGTAAAGAGCCAAAGTCAAAAAAAGAAGAAAAAGCAATACAAGCAGAGAAAGAAAGTAAAGAGCCAAAGTCAAAAAAAGAAGAAAAAGCAATACAAGCAGAGAAAGAAAGTAAAGAGCCAAAGTCAAAAAAAGAAGAAAAAGCAATACAAGCAGAGAAAGAAAGTAAAGAACCAAAGTCAAAAAAAGAAGAAAAAGCAATACAAGCAGAGAAAGAAAGTAAAGAGCCAAAGTCAAAAAAAGAAGAAAAAGCAATACAAGCAGAGAAAGAAAATAAAGAACCAGAGTCCCAAAAGGAAGAAAAAGCAAATGATTCTGAGAAAAAAAATGAAAAAATTGTCCTAGGAAAAGAACATAAAACGAGTGGATTAGAGGGCAAAAGTATAGATTCTGAATCAAAAATAGCGAATTCAGAACGTTCAATAGAAGTGAAAACCCCATTTTCTATTATTTCAGATGTTACTAGTTTTAAAAAATCCCCTAATATGAATGTGAAAAATCAAGAAGTATATGTATTTCGTAATGAAGAAGATGCAAGAGGACGTGAGCTGGATTCTACGTTACTAACTACAATGGAATATTATCATGGAGAAATTGATTGTAATTTAGTTTCTTCAAACCTTCATGAAAAGAGGGTACTTTTAGAACTTTCTAATCAAAAAGAAAAAGGGAATATTGAAGAGAGTTGGGTAGGCTCATCTTCATGGATTCCTATCCACGGTATAATATTAGAGAAGGAAGTTGAAGCAGATGTAAATAATTATATAACTGCGAAATTACCAATTGAAATAGGGAGGTATAAAGGTGAAATTAGTTTAATAGAAAAGATTGTTTTTAAAGAAACAGTTATAGAAATAAAAGAAGTATCACAGGAAATTATTGTAACAAACAAAGAATTCTTATTGCCAAAAATAATAAAGAAAGGAAAAAATCCATCTATAATTGAAAAAGGAAGCTTACGTGTAGAAGGCTATATATTTCAGTGTATTGAATTTACATCAGAACAAAGTGAAAATCATGATAAGATCTACCAGTTAATGCAAAATATTATATTGGAACTAAACGTCCAATTATTACAAGAACAGGAAGTTCGTGTGCGAATTACATAAATGATTATATCGCTATCAATCAGTTGAATTTTTTTAGGAGTTTGTAATAAAGAAACACAAAAAGTGCTAGCAAGTCTGCAAACAAGCTAGCTAACATGTATTGGAAGTGAAAGACTGCCAATGTAGTAATTAACAATACGTTAATTAACTAGGTGAAACGTGATAAATCTTTTTTACATGTGGGGAAATACAAGGTGTTAAATCCTAATTTAGAAACTCACAACTTGAATAGTAAAACATGTTTATCATAAGTATCCAAACACCAGTTATATTTTTTTAGAATAATTGGATGGATAACCTCTTTTGTAGCATCAACTTCAGTAAAGCCGTATTTCTTATAAAAGTTTTCTAATTCTTCAAAAGGAAGACAATATACATTTTTTACTTGTAATTTTTGCGCAGTTACTACTAAAAATGATACAAGTTCCCCAGCTAATTGTAACCCTCTAAATTGAGGAAGAATAAAAATTCCACCCATTTCTATCGTATCTTTATCTATTTGGACTAATCGACCAACACCTGCATACACATTGTCGTATGTAATGATTGCCACCATATCTCGATTTAAATCACTTCGTACAAATCCTATTGAGTCATATTGATTATTAATCCATTCTAGATCATTAGATGTGGCCAGTTGAATATTCATATACATCCTCCCTCCGAATACTAGCTCTATCTCCATTATATAGAACATAAGATGCTATATCAAAAGAACCTAGCTATAGCACATTTGTTTAAGTTATTAGTTAAAGGCGTGGGTTTGTTGGGGGTGAAATGATGGCTTCACCAAGCAAAGGAAAATAACCTTGTGAATATAGTGTTACATAGTCAAAAAGAATAGTAGTTCATGTGTTTGGTAATGCATTATTGTTTAAGCGTATAGAGTTTATAGACTTACTTTAATTGATAGCTACTATATTTATTGGAACTAGTAAGGAAATATGATAATCAACAGTCCGAGTGATAAAAATCGTATTAGGATTTAGTAAAAAACTCCTTCTGAGAAAGGGAATGGGATTTAAAAATAAGAGCACTTCGAAAAGTGCCCTTCAGTAACGACTACTCATTCTAAAAAGAAAGGATGCAATATATCATATGAAGTTAAGTGTATTTAATTATGGGCCTTTTATATAAAAGTTTTATTTTGTCCCGAATAAAAAGGCGGTTGTTTCCGCAACCACCTTTCAGTAAAACAAAGCACTTTTTATGAAATAAATTATGGATGATCCCTAAAAAAGGTTATAGGATATACCCACATTTTTATAACTAAAGTGACGAACTCAGGTTATAAGGAAGGAACAATTATATTGTATGAAATCTATTATTGAGTAATCACAAAGAAAGCTGTCTTCTTATTTGAAGGCAGCTTTCTTTTATTAGAAAAAGAAGTAGAAGATTAGGTTACTTGTCCAAACAAATTTTTAAAAAATACATAAAATGCTATTAGTTAGTCAATATTTTAATATTGCTAATTTTTAAGACTAAAAGGGGTGATTTTATGTGTGATTGTGAAGTTTGTAGAAGAAAGAAAAAACGTGATCCATTAAATCGGGGTTCTGAACCAAAAAAACAGGTTTCTGAGCCAATAAATCAGGATTCCGAATCAGTAAATTCTTATTCATTTAGTAAAAATGCAAATTTGTTAGAGGAAGCTATCCAAGCAGGTGAAATCGATCAAGTTTCTGAGGAATATATTGAAATAGTTGATTCAGCAGATGTACAAGTTACTACTACAGATACAAAAGCTGCACTATCTATCCAAGCGGCATTACAAGCAGCTATTGTGGTTGTAGTAAGTATTTCTATAGCAGATAGTGAAAAAGCAGATAAAATAACACAAGAATTATTTCAAAAATCATCTATTAAACAAATTAATAGACAAAAAACATTTATTAAAAATTCCAGAAACGTAACCGTAACAACTACTGATACAGATATTGCAGTGAATATTCAAATTCTCCTTCAAATTTTATTAGCGTTACTAGTTAAACTAAACATTTTATAAAGTGTCTATCCCATTTATATTTAGCTACAAGGGTTCACTCTAAGTAAATATTTTTTGTTGTAATATGTGGTACAAGCTTGGACTTCTCATTATGGCTGAATTAATATTCAAGATTGATGGGAAATTAAGTGTGGAAAACTACACAATAACAAAGGTGAACTTATTATTTAACAGTGAATAAAACTTATATATGTGAAGTAAAGGAAAGCTGTCTTCGTATTAGAAGACAGCTTTTTGATTTTATTAGTAAAAAGAAGTGAAAATAGAAGATTAAGTTACTCGTCCAAGCAATTTTTATTTAAATGCATATAATGCTGGTAGTTAATTGAAATTTTTATAGAAAACTGATAGGAGTGAACATTGTAAATGGATGATTTAAATAAATTTTCTTCCTTTAAGTTTGATAAGGATCAAAAGAATATAATTATAGACCTTTTACTCTCAGATATTTTTAATAGGCATGGGATAAATGAAGAAAAATTAAAAAATTTATCACCAGAAAAAAAGCAGCAAATTAAAAGTATTGTTTCTGAAATACAATCACAAGTTAATAATTATTTAGATTGAAAGGGGGTGAACATATGGACAAAAAATGTCATTCAGATGAAAATAAAAAGTGGAGTGCATTAGATTCCTCAAATCCTCATCCGTCTTTTAAAAATGCTAGCGTTTCAGAAGCAGCTGCGCAAGAAAGTAAAACTTACCAAATTTCTGAAGAATCTATTACAATTGTAGATTCAGCAGATGTAGAAGTTACTACTACAGATACAAAAGCTGCTTTATCTATTCAAGCAGCATTACAAGCAGCTATCGTGGTTATAATAAGTATTTCTATAGCAGATAGTGAAAAAGCTGACCGCGTAGCACAAGAATTGTTTCAAAAATCATCTATTAAACAAATTAATAAACAAGAAACTGTTATTAGAAATTCTAGAAATGTTACAGTTACGACTACGGATACAGACATAGCAGTAAATGTTCAAATTCTTCTCCAAATTTTATTAGCTTTACTAGTAAAATTAAATATTTTATAAAATGTTTAACCTTTTTTAGATATAGTGCATCTTACAGGTAAATATTCACTGTTTTAATTATAGTACAGGCTATAAATATTTATCATAACTGGACTAATATTCACCATCACCAAAGTATGAATGTAAACAAACTATGTGATGGAAAATAAAGTTTGGTTATTTTATGAAAATGTAAAAGCCATTTCCTTTATTGGATTTGGCTTTTACATTTTAAACGGTATGAATTTGAAAAGATTATATTAAGATAAAGAATTAAAATATAATGATACAAAATACTTATAAAATTATTCGTGTTTTAGAAAAATAATAAGAAAAAGGTGTTTAAAATAGAATCATTTTCATTAACAGTTCAAGTTTTGAAGAATAGTGCATACAATATAAAGTGTTTTCCTTTCTTCATTTAAGTTTTACGTATATAATTTAAAAGTACTATTTTTATTTTATATTTTTTATATTTATAACAGAATAGAGGTTTAAAAATGGGTGTTAAAATCATTACGGATAGTGCGGCGGATTTACCGGTAGAATTGCTGCAAGCATATGATATTGATTTAATTCCACTCCGTGTTTATGATGAAGCAGAAACAGAGTATTTAGATGGAGTTACATTAGAGTCAGTTACATTATTGCAAAATATGAGAGAAGGCGCTGTTTATAGAACGTCATTGCCTTCACTTGAAACTTTCCAGGAAAAATTTGTTTCTTATGCAAAAGAAGGTAATCCTTGTATATATTTAGCTTTTTCATCTGAACTGTCTGGTACATATCAATCATCAGTTCTCATTAAAGAGGAAGTAAAAGAAACATATGCTAACTTAGATTTAGAAATTATCGATACGAAATGTGCCTCGCTCGGTCAAGGGCTTGTCGTATTAGAAGCTGCTAAAATGGCGAAAAACGGTGCATCAAAAGAAGATATTTTAAAGCGTGTTGATTTTCTAATGAACCATATGGAACATATCTTCACTGTAGCTGATTTACAGTACTTAGTGAGAGGTGGACGTTTAAGTAAAGTCGCAGGATTTATCGGTGGTTTACTAAACATTAAACCGATCTTAAACGTGGAAGAAGGAAAACTTGTACCACTTGAAAAGGTAAGAGGGAAAAAGAAAGTACTTGGCCGAATTGTCGATATAATGGAAGAGCGTGGAAAAGAACTTAAAGGTCAAACAATCGGTATAACTCACGGTGACGATTTAGAAACAGCTGAAGCATTAAAAGCATTAATTACAGAAAGATTTGGCTGTGAAGTATTTATCGTAAATACAATTGGTGCAGCAATCGGAGCACATACAGGACCTGGCGTTATAACGTTGTTTTTCTTAAATGAAGTAGAGTAAAGGATTGATCATTTGATCAATCCTTTTTTAATCTAATTTATCCCGCTTTAACGGGCAGTAAGACCCCCACCTCAAAATTCAGCGGAAGCAAAGAAGTTAGGTGGGGGATGAACAAACCCCCCACTGATTAAAGTTTCACTTTATATGTAATTATTTATTAACTTTCTCTTTAAAAGGTAAGAAGGTAGATAGGAAAGTGATAATCGCTAGTCCAAAGCCGAATCGTTCAGTTTGATCAATTACTAAGTCGTTTTTCCACTGAAAAATGAAAGAAGCGAATATTAAAAGTAAAGCAGCGCCTCCAACATATCTTACTATTTTTCGTGAAGATGCATCTTTAAGTCTTACAAACATGTGTATCATCCTTTCGTATTTATTAAATAATTCGACAAACTAATTTCTAGGATTTGATATTGATAATCCATCTATTAAATTTATTTGATTTTCTTGTTTACAATAGATATCTTCTATCTACTAGATAAATGTAATGAACTATAACTATCTTAAATGAATAATAATAGTTTACATGTAGTTAAATCCTTTTCATTAAGTTTATCGTAATTCAAGTATATGACTCTGTCTTTGTTAATAACAAGTAGTAAAATCTCATGAAAAAAATGGACGAAAAACCCAAATTTTAACCATAAAATTTAACAAGCCATCTAGAAATAATCATAGTATGAATGTAAAATTACAATGTGTGATACATTTTTTTACATTTGTGAAATTATACATTTTCTTAATATGAAAGATTAAGCAATACATAATGGCTGATTTGGTAAAAAGTAAGAAATGGTTAAGCAGGGAGAGTAGAAAGATGGAAATAGGGGAACGTATTCGCCATGTTCGAATGCATAAAGGATTAACACAGGGGGAGCTCGTATCAGGAATATGTTCAATAACATATTTAAGTAGAATAGAAAGTGGAAAAATAAAACCGTCATCTTCTTTTATAAAAAAAGTTTCTAAGAAGTTAGATGTAGATAGCGATTATCTTATAAATGGAAATTATGAGGAAATAAAGATTACTATTTTTAAAGTATGTAATAAATATAAAAAAGATAAAAGTATTACAGAAGCTGACTTATCTTTGTTAGAATTCTACGTTCGTGAAGTAGATTCAATCCCTTTATTACTAAAGGTATATGGTGTACTTATATACTATCATGCCCGGCAAAAAAATATGTTATATGTGAAGTCGCTTCTAGTTCAAGCTTCGCAAATGATACCAAGTCAGGTTGAAATAGAAGATCCTGAAGATTATATTTATTATTTAAAAGCTCGAGGTTTATATTTTTATAATAAACAAGACTACAGTGCTGCTCATGATATATATGTACAGGCTGAGAGTTTACTGGGTGCAGAAGAAACTGAACAACATGGTCATATATACTATAATTTATGTCATGTATATAAGGAGCTTTATAAAGATAAAAGTATTAGTCGTTTGTATGCCTTAAAAGCTTACAACATATACAGAAAAAATGGTATGCAGAAGAACGTAGTAAATACACTTTTAATGCTTGTAATATTGTATATTATGGATGAATTATATGAAAAGGCACTTGAAAGTTTACAACAAGTAGAAAATAGTTTGGCTATTAATGGTGATTCAAAGTATTTACCTATAATTTCTTATGATTACGGCAAAATTTATCAAGGTTTGAAAGACTATGCGAATGCCATTAAATACTATGAAGAAACTTTGGAATTAAGTGAATTTTTATCGGAGAAAGATCAAAAGGTATATGCATTACGAAACATGTTAGAGATGTACATAGAACTTAAAGATTGGAAAAATGTTAATAAGGTTATGAATGAAGCATTTCATTTTTTATCAATTTATGATGTACCAATTGCACATGTTCAACTATATGGTTTGAAAGCTAAAGTCTTCAAAATACGTGGGGATTATTATGAATATGAGAAAAATATGCAAAAGGCAATTGAAGTGGGAGTAGAAAAAAAACAACATCGTTTAGTTGCTGAATTATCCTATGAATTAGGTAACTTTTATAATGAAAATCGCTCTTATAAATTATCTGCGAAGTATTTTAAAATATCAGCTGAAAATAAAATGGATTTATAAAGAAGTTTAGTTAAAAGTTCTTATAAATTGTAAAGGGTTATCCAAAAGAGTAGAGTATTTTATACTTTTTGGATAACCTCTTTTATTGCTATTCTATAATTACAGGTCGATATGGTATTGGTGAAGATAAAATCATCGAAGTTTTGACTGTACCAAATTGTATAACAATATCAATTAATTCCTCTAATTCCTTCATAGAGTGAACTGCTACTTTTAAGTAATAGCTACTTTCACCTGTTACTCGATGACATTCAAGTATTCTATGTTCTTCGTATATTTTCTCCTCAAATTTTTTGCATGGAATTTTTAAATTTTCGATTCTTAAAAATGCTTGAAGTGATTTTCCAATGACATCTAGAGAGATCCGAGCAGTATACTTTTCAATTATCCCTGCATCTTGTAACCTTTTTAGTCTTTCTGTGACACTAGGACGGCTGAGGTGTAGATGCTCAGTCATTTCTGTAATTGTCATTCTGGCATCCTCTTGTAATAATAGGGTTATTTTCTTATCGATTTCATCCATGAATTATGCTCCTTTACAAATGTGAAAGTAAAATTCCGAAATAAATACATAATATAAAATATAATGCCAGATTACATGCACTTTTTAATGTTGAATAGACTGATAACTTTCTATAATTAAAATATAAATGGGGGTGCATGTAATGTCTAATCATTTTAATGAAACAATTTCAATTAAAAAGGGAACAGCTTTATATGTCGGAGCGGTTTTAGGGTCAGGAGTTCTTATATTACCTGGTATGACAGCAAGTGTAGCAGAAGGGAATGCCATTGTTTCTTGGCTTGCTATGATATCACTTAGTATTCCACTTGCATTCACATTTGCTTTTTTATCAATTGAGTATCCAAGTGCAGGTGGAATTGCTACTTTTTCAGAAAAAGCTTTTGGCAAAAATATAGGTGCCATTATAGGTTGGTCTTTTTTTATAGCGGGTAGCGTTGGACAAATCGTTGTATCATTGACCGGTGGCATGTATATAGTGAAAGTATTTGCTTTACCATCATATTTTTCATACGTTATAGCGCTAATTATTTTAAGTATTTCAATTGGCTTCAATTTATACGGGTTAAAAATGAGTGGATTGTTTCAAGTATGTATAGGTGTATTAACTTCCTTTATTTTAATCATAACAATTATAAGTTCACTTCCTTATATTGAAATGAAACATATAAATATACATATTTCTATGCTAGAAATAAATCCAATTATAGATGCATCATTATTAATTTTTTGGTCGTTTTTTGGGTGGGAAGCTATTGCAAGTTTAGCTCCAGAATTTAAAACACCTAGGAAAAGAAATATTATTTTGTCTACAGGATTTGCAATTGTTATTATTGGATTTTTATATATTGGTATTGCATTATCAGTAATTGGAACGAAATCCTATCATATAAACACTGATAATACTACAGCTTTAGTGCTTGTAATCAAGCAAACTTTAGGCGACCAATTTGGATGGATAACCGGATTTGTAGCTTTTATTATTTGTTTAGGGACAACAAATGCATTTATTGCAAGTATGGGACGTTTAGGTTATTCATTAGGGGAGGAAAAAGTTGCGCCACGTTATTTAGCACATATTAATATAAAAAGAAAAACGCCAACAAATGCAATAAAAGTTGTAGGTTGTATTGCAATAATTGGTTTGCTAATAAGTTTCGTTTTCCATATTAGCATAGATAAAATTGTTTTAATACCGAATTCGTTAGGGATTGTTACATACATTGTCGGTACTGCGGCTGGAATGAAATTAATAAAGAATAGGTTAGGCAAAATTTTTTCTATAGTAGCTTTTACATGTTGCGTAGTTGTTTACCCTTTTATTGGAGGAGTAGTACTGATTCCAGTAGCCGTAGCATTCATATGTTTATTTTATATGCGTTTCAGTAGCAGAAGAAAAGAATATAAATAAGAATGAGTTTGTGGAAATCTAAATATTTAAAGATATTAAAATTTTTCTATTTCATATATAATTGTGTAGGGAGAAATATCTGTAACTATTTGTAAAAATAGGAGGCGGCTATAAAAATGCACGAAATTGCTAGGTGGGATTTAGATCGATTGTATCCAATTGAGGATATTCTAACTCCAATACTGGGGTTGAAAGAACAATATTATGTGACAAAAAATGTAGAGATTCTTTCAAAACTTATACAAGCTATTGAAAAAGCAGAATACTATTTGTATTGTCGATCGGCTGAAGAAAGTGTTTCATCTGACAATACTAGATTGACTGTGAAGGTAAAGGAACTAAAAAGCGAAGTACAGCAGGTAATACAACAAAGTGAAGTGGAAACCGCTAATAATATTAATACTCGGTTAATGAAGGATGAACTAAATGCATGGGAAAATATGTACATACAATTAAGAAATAAGATAGAAATTGAGTACAATAATAAGCAATTATCATTTGGACAAGCAAATCATATTGCAATGAATAGTGATAATGAAAAGGAAAGATTAGAAGTATTCGAGTTATTAACAAATGCCTTACATAAGGAAAAAGAAATTTTTGCTACTGTATTGAATCAAATAGGGAGATTGCGTAATACAAAGAGTAATGGATTAGTAGATAGAGAGATTTTAACCCAATCTCTACATTCAAATGGTATTTCTGAAACTGTATTATTGCAAATGTGGAATACGACAGAAGAAAATCTTGATAAATTAGTAAATGCTTTAAACGTGTATAAGAAAGGGAAAGCTTCGATGACGTGGCATGAACTTATGACAGTAAAGGAAAATAATGAGGCTATTATTCCTTTTTCAGTAGCAATACAAAACATATACGATGCATTTAAAAATATAGATGAAGAATTAGCAGAGTTTGCACGGGATGCAATTGTAAATGGATGGGTAGATGCGGAGCCAAGTGACAGTAAAGCACCAGGTGGCTTTTGTGCTCCTTTTTTCAGTGAAAAAGAATCTCGAATCTCAATGCGTTACGACGGAAGTATTGATAGTGTAAGAGTACTTGCCCACGAACTAGGACATGCTTGGCATTTTTATAATATGAGTTTTGAACAATCCTCTTCTTTTTTAGATGATTATTTGCCAATGAGTACAGCTGAATCAGCATCTATTTTCTTTGAAACGGTGCTTATAAATTATCTAATTCAAACAACAGATAGTATAGATATGAAAAAGTCATTGCTTAGTTGGAAAATAAGAAACTGTTTTAATTATGTAATGGCAATTCGAGCATCGTACGAATTTGAGAAGAACTTTTACGAGAAATGTAAAGAAGGTCCATTAAGTGCTGATGAAATAGAGACATTATCTATAGTAGCGCAAGAAAAAGCATATGGGAATGCGTTATCAAAATATCAGCCCTTTGTGTGGATGAAATACATTCAATTTTATATTGCAGATGTTCCTTTTTATAATTATCCATACACATTTGGGTATTTAGCTAGTTTTAGTTTATTAGAAATAGCTAAAGAAAGTAAGAGTACTTTTCATTCGAAATATAAGGAGTTTTTACGAGAAACAGGAAAAGCTCCAGTGGAAGAGCTTATGAAAAAACATTTTGAAATCGATATAACAAGCTATGTATTCTGGGATAAAGCTTTTAAACAAATTTCTAAAGATGTTGATGAATATTTGCAACTGATGTAAGGGGAGAGTATAGTGGATAACCAACTTATAAAGGGGATACCTTTTTCAACTTTAGAATATGAAAAAGCTATAAGTTTATTAAAACGTTGGCTACATGAACAACAAGAGAAACCAAGATTTGTAGTAACTGCAAATCCTGAAATTGTTATGTCTGCAAAGGAAAGCACGGCTAAATCAAAACAGTTTAAAAAGATGTTACTTTCTGCAGATTTAATAACAGCGGATGGGATTGGCGTCATAATAGGCTCAAAAATATTAAAAGGAACTTTGAAAGAACGTGTTACTGGGGCAGATATCACTCACGATTTAATAAAATATTGTAATGACAATGAATATCGTGTCTTTCTTTTTGGAGCTGCGCCAGAAAGTAATAAAAAGGCACTAAAAAAATTAAATGAGCAGTTCCCGGGAGCACAGTTTAAAGGAAAGCATGGATTTGTAAATGGCGAAGAAATAGAAGAAGTGAAAGTGAAAATTAAGCAATTCAAGCCGCACTTACTACTAGTAGGACTAGGTTCACCAAAACAAGAAGAATTCATCTATGAAAACATACAAACATTAAACGTTCCACTATCTATTGGTATTGGAGGTATGATCGATATATTATCTGGTACAGTAAAAAGAGCACCAAAAATTATGAGGGATACTGGAACTGAATGGCTGTATAGGTTACTTTCGCAGCCGAAAAGATTTAAGAGACAACTTGTACTTCCGAAATTTTTAATTTCAGTTTTGGTAGAGAGAATGAAAGGAACAGCAACTTAAGAAAGGATAAAAAAGATGATAGAGCCGTTATCTAATGAAAAAGCTAAAATGATATTACAAGAGCTGCAAGTAGAGTGCGAATCTTTATTTGAGTTTAAAATACAAAAAGTAATTCCAATTCATCGTGGTTGGTTAAACTTGAAGTGGAAACTCGAAACGGATGTAGGGAACTTTGTATTAAAGCAATATAATAAAGAACGATATAAGTTATATAACCCATTGACGTTATTGCAAGCATTACAACAACAGCAAAGATTACATAATAATGGTGTAAGGTGTCCAAAGTTGTTAACCTATAAAAATAATGTAATGCATATATCAAAGAGTGATGAAAGATTTATAGTATTAGAACATAAAGAAGGTAATCTAGTCTCACCGGGAAAGGTGAATGAAAAGAAAATCCACTCTCTTGGTCAGACAATAGGTCATATGCATAAATTATTAAATGACGGAACTTTAATAGAAGGAGGAGTCCCTAAATTTGTTCCGCCTACTAAAGAGGAAAGGTTAACACATTGGGAAGAGAAAAGGAGAGAAGCAGAGAAGCTAGGAAAAGAACATATTCTCTCCCATATAAAATTACAGCAAGAAGCAACACAATTAGTAAATATAGATCAATTTTATAATAGTAATAAGGGATGGGTGCACCGCGATCTATGGGTAGATAATTTCTTATTTCATAACGATAAAGTCTCAGCAATTCTAGATTTTGATCGTATGGATTATGATTATGTAGAATTCGATATTGGGCGTGCGGTTATATCTTGTGCCTTACATGATGGGGATTTAAATAAGAGTCTTGTTGCATCATTTTTAGAAGGGTACCGCAATGAATTAGACTTTCCAGTAGGGAATATTGTTCGGGCAATTCAAATGCTTTGGTACATGGAGAGTACTTGGTGGATTCATGCCAATATGGATCAGCATAGTGTACCACCTTCACGTTTTGCGAATGAAATGAATTGGATAGCTGAAAATTACGGTGCATTACATAATATATTGGCAGGCCTATAAGTGAAAAAGGAGACTATATTCATGAATAAAATCGGCATTATTGGAGCAATGCAAATTGAAATAGACTTACTTTTAGAAAAATTAGTTATACAAGAGGAACAAACAATTGCGGGAATGCCTTTTTACATTGGTGAATTCATGGAAACAGAAATAATTGTTACAAGATGTGGTGTAGGGAAAGTTAATGCAGCCGCATGTACGCAAACGTTAGTTCATAAATTTGATGTAGATGCTATCATAAATACCGGTGTTGCTGGCGGATTACACCCAGATATAAAAGTTGGCGATATAGTTATTTCAACGAATGTAACTCATCATGATGTAAGTAAGACTCAAATGAAAAACTTATTCCCGTTCCAAGAGGAGTTTTACGCAAGTAAGAAATTAATGGAGTTAGCACGTATTGCATGCAATAGTAGTAATTTAGACATAGAGGTTCATGAAGGAAGAATTGTAAGTGGTGAATGTTTTGTTGAAGATTCAAAACTAAAAGCGAAATTAATAGACGAATATGCACCGCATTGTACAGAAATGGAAGGTGCAGCAATTGGACATGTTGCCTACATAAATGAAGTACCGTTTCTCGTAATACGATGTATTTCTGACAGTGCAGACGATGAAGCACAAATTTCTTATGATGACTTCGCGAAAACGGCCGCAAACTATTGTTCAGAAATTATCGTTGAGATGCTTAAAAATATATCAAGTAAAACTGTATTATAATTCAAAAGGAGAGAATGAAATGTTACAAGCATTAATTTTTGATATGGACGGAACGTTATTTCAAACAGATAAAATTTTAGAATTATCGTTAGATGATACTTTTGATTATTTACGTTCATTACAATTATGGGATACGGTAACACCTATTGATAAGTACCGTGAAATTATGGGCGTGCCGTTACCGAAAGTTTGGGAAGCGTTACTACCGAATCATTCTCTTGAAGTAAGAGAACAAACAGATGCATATTTTTTAGAAAGATTAATTGAAAACATTAAGAGTGGAAAAGGTGCTTTATATCCGAATGTAAAAGAGATTTTTACATATATAAAAGAAAATAATTGTTCCATTTATATTGCAAGTAATGGTTTAACTGGATATTTACGAGCAATCGTATCTTATTATGCTTTAGACCAATGGGTTACTGAAACATTTAGTATTGAACAAATAAACTCGCTTAATAAAAGCGACTTAGTAAAAAGTATTTTAAACAAATATGATATAAAAGAAGCAGCGGTAGTCGGGGATCGTTTATCTGATATAAATGCAGCAAAAGAGAATGGTTTGATTGCAGTTGGTTGTAATTTTGATTTTGCA
Source organism: Bacillus sp. SSR7 (assembly GCF_055902415.1). Taxonomy (NCBI): domain Bacteria; kingdom Bacillati; phylum Bacillota; class Bacilli; order Caryophanales; family Bacillaceae; genus Bacillus; species Bacillus sp. SSR7. The sequence continues at coordinate 42,486 of NZ_JBVVXV010000001.1, forward strand.
CAAGAAGATGAACTTGTTCAGGCGGATATAGTAATAGATGATTTAATGGAGTTGAAGGGGATATTATCTGCTGTGCAGAGATAATAAATGTGTTTAAAAATCCTCTTTCCACTAACGGAATAGATTAGCTCAATAGGGAACCCCAAAAAGTACTTTTGGCTTCTGAAGAAATGGAAAAAAGAAAGATGTTAAATACAAAGTAGACTCTGTAATAAAGAATTAGAGATAGTATAATTCATTTGTGATAAATTAGTAATAGTTTGATTTGGATTATGTAGTGTGTGCGTTTTTTACCAAGTTCTATATGTCTTATTCTATGGAGGGAATATGCTTAAAAATAATTTTAAAATTAGTAATATTCCTGTAGTTTTATGGGGAGATAAGAGTGAGAAGATTTTTATTGCAGTACATGGAAATATGTCAAATAAGGAAGATACAGTTATTCAAATACTAGCTGAAGAAGCTAATCAAAAAGGTTATCAAGTATTAAGCTTTGATTTACCTGAGCATGGAGAAAGAAAAAATGATGATACTCCTTGCAAAGTACAGTTTTGTGTTAGGGAATTATCTATAATTATGAATTATGCAGAAGAACATTGGAAAGAAATAAGTGTGTTTGCATGTAGTATAGGTGCGTATTTTAGCCTTTTAGCTTATCAAAATGATATGATAGAAAAGGCGTTATTTTTATCACCAGTAGTTAATATGGAACGAGTTATCGAAAATATGATGAAATGGTTTAATGTAACATCAGAGCTTTTGCAAAAAGAAATGATTATAGAGACACCGATTGGTCAAAAGTTATATTGGGATTATTTATGCTATGTAAAAGAGAATCCTATTAGTACATGGAATACAGATACATATATTATGTATGGAGCTAAGGATGAACTGTGTGAATTTGAAACTATAGACTATTTTACAAAAAAGCATCGTTGTGAATTAGAGGTCGTGGAGATAGGTGAACATTATTTTCATAATGAGGAACAGTTAAAGGTATTTGAACAGTGGTTATACAAACATATAGATTAACAAATTATAACTTAACTTGAACATGTTAGAGTAGAATGGTGAATTTATAAACTGATATTATTTTTGAGAGACACTATAAATGTAAGAGTATTTATTTAAGCAAACAGCTGCTTTAGTTCAATAAGACTTAGACAACTATATTATCGATTTACATCTGAAGTGAAGAATACACATACTACGAATTGAATAAGATAACAATCATAAAAATGCTCAGAATAAATAATTCTTGAGCATTTTTATGTATTTTCATATTAAGGGGGAATTTATTTGAAAGATATACATATTCAACAAATTGAAGATTTAATGATATACGAACACAATTACCTTGTTCAGGAAAGCAAAGAAGAAGGATTTAATTTCCTAATAAAACTAATAAGTGAATATGAAAATAAAATAAACACATTTAATAAAACTGGTGAATGTTTATATGGTATTTTTCAAGGGGAAAAGTTAATTGGAATAGGAGGGTTGAATGAGGATCCTTATACAGAAAATAATAAGATTGGCCGATTAAGGAGATTTTATATTTCAAAGGACTATCGTCGTATAGGTCTAGGGAAGTTGTTATTAAACCAACTATTATCTTATGCGGAAAAGAATTTTAAAATAGTTCTTTTACATACAGATACAAAGCAAGGCGATGCATTTTATACTGCAAATGGATTTGTGAAAGGGGAATTATATATAGGATCTAGTCACTATAAAGTATTATAGAAAAGGCTGTCAAAACAATATTTTGTTAGTCTCGAGTTCCAATATTCGTAAAATGGAATTTTAATTTCATTTACCGAAATGATGGTATAAAAAAGAAACCTCAGTTTCTAAAGATAAGCTTATGAGATCTCTTTTTTATTCAATTATGTTTTTACATTCATTTTCTTCAATAATCCCTTCGGATCACCTTTTACATAATAGAAATGAGGATTATTTTCATCATCGTAAAGCATAATATAAGATTTTTCATTAAGTGGAAGAAGAATAAGTACTTCATCAATGGTTGTATGTAACCATTGATTTGTAATAGAAACTGGTTTAGATAAAGGGATTTTTATCATGTGACCATCTTTTGGGACGACGTTTAAGTTTTTGAATGGACCAGTAATGGATTTAGCGTATTGAACAGCTTCTTTTTGAATAGCTGGATCTAAAGATTGTTTTTGAACGACCATTTCTTTTTGACAATCAAATACTTCAATTTGTTGATTTGTATTTGCGAACACATTTGTCGATAATAAGAAACAAAGAAGAGTAATGACTCCGATTTTTTTAATCATAATACAACACCTCGTCTTTACTATACCCTTAAAAAGTTCAAATATTTTTCTGTCACATTTATGTAACAAAGAAGTTGTATAATACAATTGGTTTTTGTTTAAAAGCAATGGAGGATCATTCATGAAAGTATTAATTGCAGATGATGAACAAGATATGTTAAGGATTTTAAAAGCTTATTTTGAAAAAGAAGGCTTCGAAGTGTTATTAGCGAAAGATGGAGAGGAAGCACTTCAAATATTTTATGATGAGAAAATTGATTTAGCTATTTTAGATTGGATGATGCCGAAACATAGTGGCATTACTGTCTGTAAGGAAATAAAAAAGAATTCAAGCGTAAAAGTATTAATGCTTACGGCGAAAAGTGAAAGTGAAGATGAATTAGCAGCGCTTCAAAGCGGGGCAGATGAGTACGTAAAAAAACCATTTCATCCAGGCGTATTAATCACTAGGGCGAAAAAGCTTATACAGCATGATAATGTCATTCAAGTTCAAGATTTGAAAATAGATTTTACTAAAAATAAAGTTTATAAAAATGACAAAGAGTTAGATATTACAAAAACAGAGCTAGAATTAATAAAGTGTTTTTTAAATCATAAAGGCATGATTTTAACTCGTAAAAAATTGTTAGATATCGTATGGGGATTTGACTATTTTGGAGAAGAGCGAACTGTTGATACCCATGTAAGAAGATTACGAAAAAAAGTTGGAGAAAATATTATAAAGACGCATCGCGGGCTAGGATATAGTTTGGAGGAACAGAGTGAATAAACTTGGAAAAAAGCTATTTCTCAGCATTTCTTTAACCGTTATTCTTATTTTTACGATTTCTTTATTATTAATCAACTATCTTTTACCGAAATATAACATTTACAAAACGCGAGAAAGCTTAGAAGGTATTACAGCACAAATACAGTCCATACCGAGCGAACAACTAGATGAAGCAATTTCTAGCACTGAAAATAAAGGAACTGTTACGATTGCGTATACGTCAATTAATAATTCGGAAGATCAAATTAATGATGAGTTACGTATGCAACTTACAAGGAAAAGAGTTGCCCTTAATAAACTTTGGATTACAAAAGAAGAAATAATGAAAGTAAAGAACTTCGGACAATCTAACAAAATATATGATCAAGAGAAAATCAAATCTAGCTTTTTTGTGAAATACATTGCGAAAGACGATATGTTGTTTTTGGTAGGGGTTTCGATTGCACATTCAAATGAAATAATAAAAACGTTGAATTCATTTTATTTATTCATTTTAGGTATTACGATTTTTCTTATTATTGTACTTGTATGGATATTGTCAAAAACAATCACAACACCACTGAAAGAATTAAGTGATGTCGCAGAAGATATTTCACGTTTACAGTTTAAAAAAACAAAAGTGAAAACAAATGATGAAATAGGAGACTTAGCTAATAGTATTAATATCATGAGTGAAAAACTACATGAAGCACATCAAGATTTAACAGATCGTAATGAACATTTAAAACGATTTATGGGTGATGTGACGCATGAATTAAAAACACCAATAGCACTAGTAAAAGCATATTCTATGGGAATAAAAGATGATCTAGATGATGGTACGTACATAGATACAATCATTAAACAAACAGATCAAATATCAAATTTAATTGAAGAATTATTACGATTTTCTAAATTGGAAAGAGATGTTTTGCAAAAAGAAGAATTCTCTATTGAATCACTACTCCAAAGTATTATAGATAAGCATAAGATTGAACTGGAGTCGAAAGAAATTGATTTGCATGTGAATTATAATGTTGGCGATGCAATTATTTACGCAGATGTAAATAAAATGAGTATGGTATTACAAAATTTAATTTCTAATGCGATAAAATATACAACAAATCAAAATATAAAAATTACTTTAGAAGATCGAAATGAAAGTGTATATTTTCAAATTCAAAATGGTATGAATGCTGAATATATGAAGGATATCGATAAAATTTGGGAACCTTTTTACGTCTTAGAATCTTCTCGCAGTAAAGAGCATTCGGGTACAGGACTAGGCTTAGCGATTGTGAAAAGTATTTTAGAAAGACATGGTTTTGACTATGGCGTATCTACTCTAGATGGAGAAATACGATTTTATATTGATATGAAGAATGTATAATTCAATACTATTAGAAGCATCGTCTATTATTAGGCGATGTTTTTTTGATTATATGAGAGTAGTAAGTCAGATTATATAACCTTGAAAGAGTGTTCTACAAATTTCTCAAGTTGTTGCATAAGTATAAACTGAATTTTCTGTTATTTTATTGTATAGTAAAAAGAGAAATATATAGGGAGGAAAGAGTATGGGGAAAAAGAAAATAGCTACACTATCAGCGATATTATCTTTATCAATTACATCAGGAGTTTCGAGTACGACTGCGTATGCAGACAATAAAGAAAAAAACTACATAAATGAGAAAGTTGCAGAAGGGTTACAATCAAATACGAAAATTGAATTAGAAAATGGGATGACAAAACCGATTTACTCACTTGATGAAGCAATTATTGAAAATTTATTTGTAGAGACAGAAGTTGATAGTGATCGAGATGGAAAAAAAGACCGAGTGTCAGTAAAAGTTATGCGCCCAAAAACAGATCCTAATGTGAAAGTGCCCGTTATATATGAAATGAGCCCATATCGATCTGGTTTAAAAGACGTTCCTGTATATAATGTAGATGAAGAATTGTATGCATATGAAGGAAAACCGTATGGAGCTGTTAATCTTGGCTCATACGGAAATTATTATGTACCAAGAGGCTATGCAGTCATTTTGGGTGAAAGTATTGGAACTGGGAAATCAGATGGATGTCCGACGACTGGGGATGAGCAAGAAATATTAGGGACGAAATCGGTCATTGATTGGGTGAATGGACGTGCGAAAGCCTATACAGAAAATGGTGAGGAAGTTAAGGCTGATTGGTCTACAGGAAATGTAGGTATGACAGGGGTTTCTTACAATGGTACATTACCAAATGCTGTTGCAACGACAGGCGTTGAAGGGTTAAAAACAATTATTCCAATCGCAGCGATTAGTAGTTGGTACGATTATTATCGCGCAAATGGTGCAGTCATTGCTCCAGGTGGATATCAAGGGGAAGATACAGATAATATGGCAGAAGCAGTGCTAACAAGAAAGAATCCAGAAGTTTGTGCTCCCATAATTAAAGAACTCACTGCTGGACAAGACCGGAAAACTGGTGATTATAATGATTTTTGGGATAAACGAAACTATATTAAAGATGCTAAAAATATAAAAGCAAGCGTATTCGTCGTTCATGGTTTAAACGATTGGAACGTAAAAACGAAGCAGTTCGCGCAATGGTGGGATGCGCTTGGAGAAAATAATGTACCTCGTAAAATGTGGTTACATCAAGGTGGACATGGTGGTACGTCAAGTAATGACTGGCAAAAAACACAAAATAAATGGTTCGATTATTGGTTGTATGGAATTGAAAATGGCATTATGAATGAACCAATGGTTGATGTACAACGTGAAAATAAAACATGGCAAAAATTAGAAAACTGGCCAGATCCAGCTGCTGTACCGTCAAAAATTCGTATGTATTTAAGTAATAAAGCAGTCAATTTACCATTAGGTATGGGATCTATTAATAAAGTTTTCTCATTCGTTGATGACGCAAAAATAAAGTCAAATCAATTAGTAGAAAAACCGGAGCTAGAGGTAGCAAATCGATTAGTGTACACAATGCCTGTGCTGCAAAAAGATATGCGTATTAGCGGTACACCGAAGATTTCATTTAAAGGCAATATTGATCGCTCTGTATCAAATTTAACAGCATTACTTGTTGATTACGGCGGAGTGAAACCTGAAATCGTTACGAGAGGTTGGATGGATCCTCAAAACTTAAATAGTATAAAAAATTCAACAGCACTTCAACCAGGCAAAGATTATACATTTACATGGGACATGCAACCGGATGATTATGTATTTAAAGCTGGTCATCAAATAGGGGTCGTTTTAATTGCTAGCGACTATGATTATACAATTAGACCGAAAGCGGGCACGAAGCTTACAGTAAAATTAAGTGAAGTGATATTACCAATTGTAAAATAAATAGTGATGAATAAAGAGCTTACTGCAAAGTAAGCTCTTTACATTTTGAAAAAGGGAGGGATTATGATTTTCTAATGGAAGATACAAAAATACTTATAATAAATAAAAAAATTGCATTCAAAATTAATAGACCAGTAAAGGTAAGGCAAGCAAAGCCTCCAGCGAATTCATCTCCTACTTTTTCACCAATAACGTGCAAAGTGGAAAAGAAAACAACGGGAGAAGAAAGTATGAAAATGCCACTGGATATTTTCCATATTCGTTTATACTGCTTTGCTATTAAGAAAATGATTGTATTAAAAGATATAAGAAGAAAAATAATTCCAATTAATGAATTCATCACATCCTCCTTTCGTAAAAAGTCTGAATTTTTATATGTTAATTTTTAATGTAATATTATACAATTTAATTATATTTTACGGGAAGCGAGTGATATATTATGACAGTCAGCTCTTTCGAATTTTTATTAAAAATAAAGGTACAGGAAGATTAGTTGAATGGAAATCTTCCGTACGTAAAAAACGGAGGAGAAAATAAATGTTTAGTTTTTATAGTACACTTTGCACGGAACTTTATGATTACACAAAGCCTGTCGGTTATTCTTTAAATGGTGATATTGAGTATTACGAAGAACGTTTAAAAAATTGTAGTGGAAGAATTCTCGAAGCGGCAGTAGGATCAGGACGTGTCATCATCCCGCTTCTTGAAGCTGGTTTTACAGTAGATGGGATAGATTATTCACCTGAAATGCTAGAATCGTGCCGCATAAGATGTAAAGAGAGATGCTTACATCCTAAATTATATGAAGGAAGCTTACAACAATTTTCACTGCCACATAAATATGAGGCAATTATAATTCCAACTGGATCTTTTTGTTTAATTGAAAATCGTACGGATTCGATAAACGCATTGAAATGTTTTTATGAACATCTTAATCCAGGCGGACGATTAATTGTAGATATTATGCTACCGCATGACTGGAAGACTGGGGAAATTCATACATCGACTTTTTCTTTGCCAAGCGGAGACGGAATTACATTAGAAAATAAATCAATTGAAATAGATTGGCTAAACCAAGTTACTCTATCGTATTTAAAATATGAAAAATGGAGTAAAGGACAGTTAGTACAAACAGAACTACAACGCTTCGCACTGCGATGGTATGGAATAGAAGAGTTTAAACTTCTGTTAGAAAGTATGGGTTTCTCTAACATTACTTGCTCTGCTGATTATGTTTATGAAAAAGAACCGTCAAATGCTAATCAAATGTTTACTTTTGAAGCCGTGCGAAAAGAAAAATAAAGAATTATCTAAGAAAACAAGGCGATCGACATAATATCGATTGCCTTGTTTTAATTGTATATTACTTACATGCAATTTCGTTTTCATCGTCCAAGCATCTTTCTATTAACTACATATGCTATTTATATTAGAGACAGTCACTATTTTAAATAGAACTGTTATTTTTCTATAAATGTTATTTTGGAGAAATAGGGGGATAAATTTGGAAAACGTAGAACAAGATAGAATTGAGAATCAAGTGTATTCAAATCGTGTAGTAAGATCAGAATTTGATGCGAATTGGGAAACGTGTATTTCAAAAAGTGGTTATGTAATTTATGTAGCAACAAGTAATAATGCGGAAGTAACAGTACTTCTTGCAGATGGTTCAAGTAAATTATTAATTTTTGAAAAAGGCGGTAAAGTAGTAGTAGGTGGCGGTGGAACAAGTCATTACAGTAAGCCGCATATCGCAAGAAATATTTAATGTAGAACAAAACACTGGAAAAACGGTTAGTCATTCATGTGTAGAGCATGATAGACTAACTGTTTTTATCTGTTTAAATCATTTTAGAAAAACTGGATTTATCGGTAGTAAACCCGTAAACTTAAAGTTTAGCGAAAGCAAAGAAGTTAGGTGGGGAATCAACGGCTAATTAAAGCTTGATTGATGAGGTGAAGTATCACTTTATTACAAATACATAAGGATGCTCATAAAAAATTAAGAGGAAATTGAACGGATACGAATTCGAAATATAATGTAAGTTTGGAAGGATTATATATGTAATATAAAAAAGGATTTCCTATTTCGGGAAATGCTTTTTCTATGTTATAGTATAATAGTGTTTCAAAACAATATTATTTTAATATATTTCAGATTTTGTTGTGTATTATTTTTATATTAAATTAGTTGTGTAAGTATTTTTTATATAAGGAGTAATAATTAGAGAAATGAAAAATATCGACTTTATACTAGAAAGTGATGAGGCATTAAAACCGTCTGAACGATTAGTACTATTATTATTAGAGAAGCATAGAATGTTATATACGAACGATCTATTAGCATTATCTAATTTATCATATAAAACATTAACGGATTCATTAACAGCACTAGTTTTAAAATCATATGTACTAAAGGAAACAGGCAAGGGAAGAAGACAGAATTGTTATAGATTGGTGTGATAAGATTCCTCATTTTAGAGATCTTATATTAATGTTTTTTGAATGTAAGGGTAAATTCTATTTTGGTTTTCAAATGAAAAATACAGGGCGAGGCTTGCTTGCATATTTGAATTTCATTTTTATTAATGTAATTCTATCGGTATTGAAAATAGAAAAATAAAATAAACTGCAAAAAACAGAAATAAAAAAACAATCCGCTTTTAAAATGGATTGTTTTTTTATTGGAATAATATTATTTAATGAATGGAAAACAGGAATGATTATTCTACTTCACTTGTATACTTTTCAGGTAATAATTCCATTACGTTACATTTTACAAGTTCACCATTATAAGAGAGTATAACATTCGTATTTTTTCCGTAATCACTTATTAATTCTCGACACATACCACATGGAGCAACAACCCAACATTTTTCTATATCTTCATGAGGGTGTGGGTGTGCAACTGCTACAATAGTATCAAATTCATGATCACCTTCGGAAATAGATTTTCCTATTGCCATGGCTTCACCACATATTGTTATTCTTCCAACATTCGCTTCAACATGTACTGCTGCAAAAATATTACCTGTTTTAGTGCGTACGGCTGAACCGATATGATGACGGCCATATTTATAGTTTTTTTCAATTATTTTCTCAGCAGCTGTAATTAAATCATAGTCTTCACAATTTAAAGGCATTACTTGTAACATAATTTCTCCTCCTTATAAAACATGATTATCGCCATTTTAACAGAAAATTTTAATATTTAAAATAAAAGATAGAAATAGGATAGATAATATTGTTATGTAAACTGATATTTTAAGAGGAAAATATAATAATCAATAGAACATATAGAAGAGTGTAATTAAATATTCTGAATGATGATGGGAGATTATTATGGAGATTTTACAATCAATAACACAAGCTGTTATAAGTCGTAATAAGGAAAAAGTGGTGGAGTTTATAAAGACGAATCCAAGTGCAGTTAACGAATTTAGTGAAGATGGGTGGACGCTACTTCATTTAGCGGCTTATTTTGGACAAAAAAAGCTAGCAAGTTTCCTTTTAGAAAGTGGTGCAGATATACATATTAGAGCAAAAAACGAAAATGAAAATACACCTTTACAAGCGGCAATAGCGAATAAGCAAATTGAACTTGTTGCTTTCTTAATTGAAAAAGGATCAGATGTAAATGTTATACAAAGTGGTGGTTGGACGGGTCTCCACGAAGCAGCATTATTAGGGAATGAAGAAATTATTGTATTGCTTCTTAAAAATGGAGCTAATAAGATGATTGAGAAAAATGATGGAAAAACAGCCTATGATATTGCATTAGAAAAAGGATATGAGCACCTTTTACATTATTTGCACTAGGAAGTGAACATAGGATGAATAAATGGAGTGTAGGTATATTTTTATTTGATGATGTAGAAGTGTTAGACTTTGCAGGGCCATTTGAAGTTTTTTCTGTAACCGAAGCGGATGAAGAAAAACCATTTACTGTTTATACAGTTAGTCAAAATGGAGAAATGATTACAGCAAGAAACGGATTAAAGGTAAAGCCCGATTATAGTATTGAAGATTTACCACCAGTAGATATTCTAATCATTCCAGGTGGCAAAGGTGTTCGGGAAAATGAAGTGAAAAATGATATTATAATAAATTGGGTTCGTCAGCAAATGAAAGAAGTAAAGCTAATGACTTCAGTTTGTACTGGAGCGTTATTACTTGCGAAAGCTGGTTTACTGGAAGGGGTAAAAGCAACAACACATTGGGCTAGTATTCAACCTTTCAAAAAAGATTTTCCGAATGTAGAAGTAATAGAGAATGTGAAATTTGTAGATGAAGGGCACATCATTACATCGGCAGGGATTTCAGCAGGGATTAACATGTCATTTCATATTGTGAAAAATTTGTTAGGTGTGGAGGTTGCTGAAGAAACGGCCAAAAGTATGGAATATGATATTGATTTACAAAATTAAAAAAGCCCAATTTGGGCTTTTTTCTTATTTTAAGTGTATATAGGTATGATCTATGATGCTCTAAAATTAAGCTCTTAAATAGTCATTCTGGTTTTATCAAATGTACGACAATGCATTTTTTTCTCCTTGTAATCATGTTAAAACAAGGAGAAATTTGTATGTAAAAAAACTCTTCTACAATAGTAGAAAAAGAATAACAGAAACTACTATTTTATGGCAGTATACATAAAAAAATGCAACAAAAATATAGAAATGTCGTCGAATGCTATCTTTAATTGGTTAATTAGTGAGATATTTTTGTGAAGGAGCTTATTTTATAAGAATAGAATTAAAGTTAATAAGAAATCATGCCGATGGTAGTGAAAATATATGTGTTAGGGGGATTTCATAATGAGGAAACTCAAGCGAATAAATGTTCCTAATATACAAGAACAACTATCACAGTCTAATGAGAATCGAGCAATTAATAAGAAAAAACTAAGGCGATTTATATTCATGTTTATATTTATTGCGGCGGCTACTTTGTACGTTCAATTTATTTTAACGAAACAACAAGAAGTAATTGTAGAAAAAAAAGATACAATAACGAACCAAAAAAAACAATTGGTTTCTTTAAAGAAAGATGAGGCTTCTTTAAAGACTAACATAGAAAATTTAACAGACGATGAAGAAGAAATTTTAAAGTTTGCGAGAAAAGAATATCAATTTTCTAAATCAAATGAAACTATATTTGTGTTGCCGAAGTAGTGTAATAGAACAGTTAGCAATAGCTAGCTGTTTTTTCATGTATGAATGTCATGGTACAAGAAACAATTACATATTGTAAAAATGAAGAGCTCGAGCTGTTTTTATACTTATGGAATATATACGAAAATAAATGTTGTTAAAATTCTGTCAATTGTACTATAATACAAGGTAAGCGGATACATTTTTTAATCCATGTTGAGTTTATCACTCATACGACTATTAAGAAAACCGTTATCCCGTATTAGAAAGGAAGAGAGCTGTGTACGCTTCAAATACAATTTATGTCGTAGGGGATGCGAAAGCACCTCAAAATAATCCCATTACCGAAAAGTTTAAAAGCTATTTTGTAGCGTTTGTACTTGTTAAGGAGACTGGGGAAATTGTAGATGCAGATTGCTCAGCGACAATTGCATTAACATCTCAATTTGTTAAATATTTATTTCTACATAAAAATATTAATGACCCAGAATTAGTAATGGAAATAAAAGATCGTTATTTCGGTTCGTCTCAAAAAGCACTACTTGTAGCATTAAAAGATGCACAGAAAAAATATAATCAAATCGCTGCTTTGTCTACACATTCATAGACAAAATCCAGCCGTAAGAATCTTCTTATGGCTGGATTTTTTTATTTCCCATTAACCTTCTACAAGAAAAGTAAGCAAAAGAGGAGAATATTGCCCAAAAATAATTGAGAATTAAGGTTCCATTTTGCGAGACAACGAAAGGATGAACAAAATGAAAATTACCGATGTAAAAGTAAATCGTAGACGTGTAAATCTGCATACACCGTTTAAAACGGCGCTTCGTACTGTCACCGAAATAGAAAGTATAGATGTATATATTCATACAGATGAAGGAATTGTTGGCAAGGGTGCTGCAGCTGCAACACCAGTTATTACGGGGGATTTCGCTAACGGGATTGAAGAAGCAATTTTAGGGCCGATGCGTTCAAGTTTAATTGGTCAAGATATCATTCAGTTTCAGCAGTTACTACAGCACATTCAAATGAGTTGTATTGGAAATCCAAGTGCAAAAGCGGCGGTAGATATCGCTTTATACGATGTGTATTGTCAATATCATAACGTTCCACTTTATGCATTATTAGGTGGAAAAAAAGAAATTCACACAGACATTACCGTAAGTGTAGATGAGCCGTTCATTATGGCGAAAGAGGCAAAGCAACATGTAGAAAAAGGATTTCAAACTTTAAAAATTAAAGTGGGGAAATCTGCTCCTTTAGACTTAGAACGTATTGAAGCGATTCGAAATAGCGTACCAAAAAATACGACGTTACGATTAGATGCAAATCAAGGGTGGAATCCAAAAGAGGCAGTTTCTATCATTAAAGAGATGGAAAATCGTAATTTAAATATTGAATTTATTGAACAACCTGTTCATGCGAAAGATTGGGATGGTTTAAAGTACGTCAAAAATCATGTACAAACGCCTATTATGGCAGATGAAAGCATATTTTCAGCGAGCGATGCATTGAAAATCGTTCAAGGAGGATATGCAGACTTACTCAATATAAAATTAATGAAATGCGGTGGTATACGTGAAGCGTGGCGTATTGCTGATATCGCAGAAACAGCTGGTGTAAAATGTATGGTCGGAAGTATGATGGAATCCTCACTTTCCGTTAGTGCTGTAGCCCATTTAGCAGCTGCACATCCTAATATTCATTACTTCGATCTCGATGCACCGCTTTGGTTAATGGAAGAACCAGAAGGAATGACTTATTCTGGGTCAAAGGTAAACCTTCAATCGACAGTGAATAGTAAATCTTAGGAGAAAAGACTAGTAAACTATCTTTTAAGGGGGATATGTATGAAAAAAGTAGGAACTGCATTTTTAACAACTTTATTTATATTTTCATCGTTTACATCAGCACATGCTGAAGAGAAGCGAGATAGCAAAGCGTTTATCGATGTATCTGCCGCAACACTTTGGACCACGCCTGATTCATTACGACCAATTGATGTACCAAGCGCTACAAATCCAGTTGATTTGTGGAAGTGGACGAAATCGATGACGCTTGATGAGAAACTTTGGTTAACAAATGCAAATAAATTAGAAACGCAAGCGCTATTAGGTCAAGAAGTAACAGTTGTGGATAAAAAAGGGGACTGGGTGAAAGTGTTAGTCCATGGTCAGCCAACACCACGAAATGAGGAAGGTTACCCGGGGTGGGTGCCTGAAAAACAGTTAACTTATAATCAAGAATTTGCAGATAAAACAAATGAACCTTTCGTATTAGTAACGAAACCGACAGCAATTTTATATATAAATCCTTCTGAAAAACATAAATCGCTTGAAGTGAGCTATAATACGCGACTGCCGTTACTAAGTGAAGATACAATTTCATATCGCGTGTTGTTACCAAATGGACAGAAAGCTTGGCTACGAAAAAATGATGGAACGGTTTACCGTTCTGAAAATGATATTCCAACTCCGGCAGCCGATGATTTAATAAACACAGGGAAAATGTTTTTAGGATTACCGTATATATGGGCTGGTACAAGTGGCTTCGGATTTGATTGCTCTGGATTTACACATACAATTTATAAATCGCACGGTATTACCATTCCGCGAGATTCTGGACCGCAATCGAGAAATGGAGTTGCAGTTGATAAAGAACATTTACAAAAAGGAGATTTAATTTTCTTCGCACATGATCAAGGGAAAGGTAGTGTTCATCACGTTGCTATGTATATTGGTGACGGAAATATGATTCACTCACCAAGAGCTGAAAGATCGGTAGAGATTATACCACTAAATACACCAGGATATATAGAAGAATACGCTGGTGCGCGTCGTTACTTACCTTAAAAAATAGAGGGAGGTTTTTTAATGAAAAAAGTTGTTCGTTACTCATTAGTTAGTACTCTATTAGTTTCTTCAATTTTAGTTGGTTGCGCAAAAGAAAAAACAACGACAAAGCCAAAAGATGAGAAGAAAGTATTACAGTTACTAGAAACGGGTGAAATTCCGTCATTGAATTCAGGGAAAGTAACAGATGCAGTATCATTTAACGTTTTAAATAACGTAATGGAAGGATTATTCCGCTTATCGAAAAATGATGAAGTGATTGAAGCTGGAGCACAAAAATATGAAGTGAGCAAAGATGGAAAAACATATACATTCCACTTACGTGATGCGAAATGGTCTAACGGAGATCCAGTAACAGCGCAAGATTACGTATATGCTTGGAAGCAGCTTATTAATCCGGATACTGCTTCTCAATATGCATACATTGCATACGATGTGAAAAATGCGGAGAAAATAAATAAGAAACAGCTAGGGTTAGAGGAATTAGGAGTGAAAGCGAAGGATGATAAAACGTTCGTTGTAGAGTTAGAACATCCTGTACCGTATTTTACAAAATTACTTATTTTACCATCGTTCTATCCGATTAACGAAAAATATGCGAAAGAACAAGGTGATAAATACGGATTAGAAGCAAATAAAGCGGTATATAATGGGCCTTTTACACTATCTGATTGGAAGCATGAAGCGAGCTTTACAATGAAGAAAAACGATAAGTATTGGGATAAAAAAGATGTGAAGTTAGATGAAGTAAACTATCAAATTGTTAAAGAAATTTCAACTGCGGTAAATTTATATGAAACAGATAAAGTTGATAGAGCTGTCATTTCAACTGAATTCGTAGATAAATATAAAAATAATAAAGAGCTTAAACAATATACAGATCCGGTTATGTACTTCTTCCGATTCAATGAAAATGTACCGATTCTTAAAAATAAAAATGCAAGGCTTGCGCTTAGTACAGTGTTTGATAAGAAAGGACTTGCGACTTCATTTTTAAATGATGGATCGGTTGCTGCAAACTATTACGTGCCAAAAGGATTTTTAAAAGGTCCAGATAATAAAGATTTTAGAAGTACGGCAGGTGAGTTTAATAAAACGGATGTAAAACAGGCGAAAGAATATTGGGAAAAGGCGAAGCAAGAGACTGGTACAAATGAAGTAACGCTTGAGTTATTAAACTATGATTTAGAAAACTTTAAGAAAGTAGGAGAATACATTAAAGAACAGCTAGAGAAAAACTTACCAGGCTTAAAGGTAAATGTAAAATTACAGCCACATACGCAAAAGCTAGCGCTAGAGAAGAAGAAAGAATATGAAATGTCATTATCACGTTGGCTACCAGATTATCCAGACCCAATGACATATTTAGAAGTATTTCTTTCTGGAAGCAGTGTGAACAATACTGAATATGCAAATCCAGAATATGATGCGTTAATTAAGAAGATTAAAACAGAATTAGGTAATGATGAAAAAACTCGTTGGAAAGCATTGCAAGATGCTGAAAAGATGTTGCTGGATGATGCGGTAATAGCGCCAGTATTCCAGCGTGGATTATCTTACTTACAAAAGCCGTATGTGAAAGATTTATACGTACATCAATTTGGACCAGCAACAAGTTTAAAGTGGGCAGATGTACAAAAATAAAGGATGAAAAAAACAGACTCCACGTGTGTGGTAGTCTGTTTTTCTTATGTAAAGTTATATAAATTGCTCGCGATATAATCTACTTGATTCGAAATATTGGGGGAATGGATATGCGTCAGAAGTAGCAAAAAAATCCATTTAATATGCAATAGAGCTTATGTGAGTAAAAAGAATAATTAGTAAGATGATAATCGTAAATGAGAATTAGTTTCAATACATTGAAGTGACAAAAGCTAACGTAAAGAGAATAAGTTGATAATAAAATAGATATGGTGTAAAATTACACTAAATAAAACAAAAGTTACTTACGGAGGTTAAGGAATTGAATAAAGAGCTTACAATCGAACTCATATCAACAAAAATAAAGTTAATTCGTACGGAGAAAGGATACACACAGGATAAAATGGCTGAAGTTCTTGGTATTTCAAAAAAAACACTCGTTCAAATTGAGAAGGGACGAACAAATGCAGGGTGGACCAATACCGTAGCAATTTGTGCATTGTTTAGGGATAGCGAGGTTTTACAGTCTAGTCTAGGAGATGATCCATTAGTAGTCATTGCAACTTTAGCACATAAAAACATGAGCAATACCAAACAGAAAACACTGGGAGGAAAAGTATGGTGGAAACAGATTCAAGAAAAAGGGAACTTTCGTTTACAACAAAATTTAATTAGTCAGCATTATCGTATTTTAGATAAACAAGATTATCGTTTGTTTAACTCGTTTGATTTAGAAGAAGCACTCGGTCATCTTGAAAAATTAGTAGCAGATTCAGAAAATCAATAGACTATAATGACCAAAAAATAGGAGGAACTTACATATGCTCATCTTAAGTCTTCTTTGGATACTATACACACCTTATCTCGTATTATGCGGATTTGCGGGTGGGATTTATTTAATAATAACAGGGGTCAAATATCATAAATTACTCGTGAGTATTATGGGATTACTCAGTGTTTCCTTTGTCGTACTGCCCTATATTTTTGGGGGGCTGGGCGTTGAGGGTAGTCGATATCTTGATGTCCCAACCGAGTTATATTGGATCCTATTTTCTTTAACTGGGCTACTATTAGGGCTTATAGGTTTACAGTCAAAAATTAAAGGCATACGCAATATGGGATTTATTATTTTTACTAGTGGAATAATTGGAGTCTTTTTCTATTATTTAATGTCCGTACCTGATTCTATGTATATCAAATAGTTTTTTCTAAATTCGGCTTATCTACTACATATGATACTGAATTTGAAAGGATAGTAATAAAAAGGAGATGCTATAGCGTCTCTTTCCAACCACTTGGACACTTGTCTAAGTGGTTTATTTTTTATCTTATTTTGAATTCAATATAGCACCTGATGGATTATGGACATTTCATATATTTTTTCATGTCTTAAAAATAAAATTATTAGTAAAATTGCAGTGTGAAATTTATGTAGAATCTTGTATAATTAACATGTTTCTATGGAAACATTTTCTTGTGTTGTTATATAGGGCTTAATAGAACAAGGAAAGAAATACATACATGTATATAATAGATAAATAGAATGGAACATGTATAGAGAAAAAGGAGAGAAATGATGGCGTGTCAAAGACAAGGGTTACAATTTAATTGTGAGAGAAAGAGGAAGAGACGATGAAAATGAAGCATGCTTTTGGTCCGATAATTTTAGCGTGTGTGCTTTTTTTCATTATCATACTCATCCCATCGAAAAGTTTAGTATCAATTATTAGTGATAAGAAGGTAGAAGATGCGGCAACTTCCTTACAAAAAGAAAAATTACAAAGTGTATTCTTGCAACAGAAAATGTTAGAGAATTCGCAGTATTTACCGATGTACGGTTCATCTGAATTTTTACGAATGGATGCATATCATCCATCTAATTACTTCAAAGTGAATCCTGCAGGTTTTACGCCATATTTAATCGGGATTGGCGGTACACAAAGTTTAGCTCATATATTAAATATGACGTCTACTATGGATGAGTTAGAAGGTAAAAAAGTAGTCTTTGTTTTATCGCCACAATGGTTTACAAAGACTGGGGTTTCCCAAGGGGATTTTACGAACAATTTCTCCAAACAACAGGCATATCATTTTATTTTTAATGATAAAATAAATGCAGAAATGAAGAAGCAAATTGCGAAACGACTTTTAGATTATAAAGTTGTTCAAGAAGATGATATATTAAAAAATTCATTAGAAGGTATTGTATATAATGATACGAAACATAATATAAAAGCGGGTTTAGTTAAACCACTTGCTTATATGCATCGAAATATTTTAGATCATAGAGATTTATTTAACTCCATATTTAAGATTGAGCCGATGAAAGAAAAAACAAATGTAGGACTACGTTCAATTTCTTGGGTAGATGCACGTAAACATGCAGAAGAAGAAGGGAAAGCGGAATCTACTACAAACACATTCGGAATTGAAAATCCATATTACTATAAACATAATTTAAAGAAAAAATTAAAAGGTTTAAAAAACTTTAGAGCAAATGAATCATATGAAGAATCACCAGAATATGATGACTTACAAATTGTTTTAAATATATTTAAAGAGAAAAATGTTAAGCCACTATTTATTTCTGTACCTGTAAATGGACCGTGGTATGATTACGCTGGTTTCCCTAAAGAACGCCGCGAAGTGTATTATAAAAAAGTTCGGGAACAAGTTGAGAAAGCAGGATACTCAGTAGTTGATTTTTCTGGCCATGAATATGATAAGTATTTCTTAAAAGATACAATTCATTTAGGTTGGAAAGGCTGGATTTACTTTGATGAAGCAGTGCAAAACTTTTATACTGAAAAATAAGTGTGGAGAAAAAGGAACGGCTATAAGCTGTTCCTTTTTTTAGAATAGAGGATTTTGATGGGGGCAGTTCGGAAAGGCATGTATATCTTGAATTTGTCTAAAATCATAATGTTTCATTGCGAACTGCGCTTGATAAAGGTATTCATATACATACAATTGACCATCATGTGCTGAACATAATACACCAGAGGTTCCTTGCCCATTAATGAAGGAAATACCGATAGGGCGTCCGATTAAGTATTGTATTTTTTGTTGCCAATGCATAGGCGAATCACTCCTTTTTGAGATAATATACGAAATGAATGAGTGAATTGTAGCTTATCCATATAATTATGAAGGCTTTTTATACAATTTCTAGAAGATATTAATATGAATGAATTATAAGTGCGAGAAAGGATTGAATAATGAAGAAAGAGAATATTTTGGAAGAAAAATTAAATTTAATAGAATGGTGTCAAACATTGAAGGGATTAAGTGATGATATGTGGCTTCAATCATTTAAAAATGGTTCGTGGGGAATTGCAGATGTGATTTCACATTTTATCGTTTGGGATACGTTTTTAATAATGCATAGAATTCCATACTTTATAAGTGGACAATCTGTACCAAATGTTCCAATAGATGTTGAGGAAATGAATAAGGGAGCAATAAAATATGCGAGATCTGGTATTTCAAAAGAAGAAATATTAGATCAATTTAGTGTTACTCGTAAAAAATTAATAGATCAAATTGAGCGAATTCCAACCCAATATTTTTATAATGACTATCAATTTGGTACTAAAAAAGTGAGGCTAAACCATTATTTTTCCTCACTCATTCAGCATGACTTAAAGCATAAAGAAGAAATAATACAATTTTTAATACATAATCAAATCTATAATAAAAACCGCTAAAGTCCGTAATGAATTATTAGCGGTTTTTATTATTATCTTAAGCAAATTTTTTACGCTTTTTTGTCCATTTTTTTATAACGAAGTATAAAACAATAAGTATGACGCCACCTATTGCGAACGATTTCACATAAGGTCCAGCGACATCGTTAATGTTTTCCCAATTCTCGCCTAGTTTTTCACCTAAATAAATGAAAATGATAGACCAAGGGATGATTGCAAGTGCTGTTAATGTAGTGAAACGTAGGAATGACATTTTTGTAATACCGGCAGGAATTGAAATCGCATGACGCACTACTGGAATGAAGCGTGCTGTAAAAATGACGCCAGTTCCGTAACGATTAAACCAATCTTCTGCTGCATCTATATGTTTTTTATGAATGAAAATATATTTTCCGTAACGTTCTAATATAGGTCGTCCACCGTATCGTCCAAGCCAATAAATAAAGATTTGAGCAATAACGCCGCCAATTGTACCAAATACAACTGCACCTACAAATGAGATACTACCATTGAATACTAGGAATCCCGCATAAGCAAGGACAATCTCACTTGGGATAATCTCAATCATAAGACCAAGCATAATGCCCCAATAACCTAATCCTTCAAAAAACGTTAATACTGAATGAATAAAACTACTTACCATTGTTGCACCTTCTAGTTTATGTATTTTTGAATATATGCCCCTTTATTTAACTACGTAAAAGGTTCACTATATGTATATTATACCTTATTTGTATAGGGGATTGCTATTTCAATTCTTTTATGTCCTTTATAAGTATTTATAGTAAAGCATATAAGTTCAATTTTCATGAAGAGATAATGAAAAGTTTATTAAAAATTTCTCATATATTAATGAAAGTAAACTGAAAATTAAGTATAATTATATGAGTTTTTAATTTATAAAAACAGGAGGAGAATACATGCAATTTAATGATCCGATTTATGGAACAATTACTATTTGTGATAGACATATCCTTCGATTGATAGATACAAAAGCATTTCAAAGGTTGGCTTATATTAAACAGCAGGGACATACATATTATTTACACGAAAACGCAATACATACGAGGAAAGAACATTCAATAGGTGTATATGTACTTGTAAATAAAATGATAGAACATCTTACGGATATTGGTGATATTCATTTATCAGAATATGAGAGGGAATTATTATCTGTTGTAGCACTCCTACACGATGTCGGCCATGGCCCATATTCGCATTGTTTTCAACAAATATCAGGTGAAGATCATGGTGAGTGGACTATACGAATCATTCAAGAGGATGAAGAAATACGAACGATTTTAAATCAGACCGCCGGATTATTAGATGATGTAACGAAAGCTTTAACAGAAGATGGTGTTTTTCCAATTATAGATGAGCTCTTGTTTAATTCATTAGGAATGGATCAATTAGATTTTTGGAATAGGGATTTATATTATTCATCGCTTGAGATAGGTGGATTACAGATAGAAGAACTGATAGCTAGTATGCGTTTTATAAACGGTAAACTTGTCATTGAAGAATCGGGAATCCCTTTGATCGAACAACTAATGAAAATGAAAGAAGGACTTTATAATAATGGCTTTGGTCATCCGTTTGTAATAGGAAAAGATTTATTGTTGCAATCCATTTTTCAAAAGATAACTGAGAAAAACCTTAAGTTCTATACTCCTGAATTACAAAATTTCTTTCATAAAGAAGAGGATTTATTAGTAGAGGACTTTCTTCCATTACAAGATGAAATGATTTTACATGAAATTCAGTGCTTTGCAAAATCAGAGGACAAACAATTAGTGGCGTTAATTCAGCTTTATTTTTCAGGTGCTAAAAGTTTATCATTTCAAAAAGGGCTAGAGGGTGATTTTAAGAGGGAGAATAATAATTTAGCAATAATAACTGAGAAAAAGGCGTACAGTTCATATGTAGGTGGTATTTACGTCTATAGTGAGGGGCAGCTAGAGGATATTGTAGAAAAATCCCCTATTATTCGAGAGATAGTAAGGTTACCTAAAAAAGAATATGCATATTCAATTTAATTGGTTTGAAAACATAAAATGGATGAGGTGGAAATGTGGATTGGAAAGAACGCCTTTTAGAAATGGATGATTTACCAGTTATATTAGAATGGTATAACGATGAAGAATTACATAAAATAGCGGATATAAAACCATTTAAGCGATATACAATCGAAGAGCTTCGTCAGTACTGGACAGAAAAATTGTCGCGGTCTCATGCAAGTTATCATGTAATAGTAGTGAAGGATGAAGTAATAGGTAGAGTTGGATTAAAAAAGACGAAATATGATGATATATATGTGATGGAATACTCTATTCTCATTGGCGTTTCGAATTTATATTCAAAAGGGCTTGGAACGGAGATTACAAAGTATTTTATTAGTAAATCATTTTTAGACCCTGATATAGAAGCTGTTCTATTGCAAGTTAGGGAAGATAACAAGAGGGCGATTCGTTGTTATGAGAAAGCTGGATTTGAAAAAGTAAAATCGTATGTAGAGAATCAAGTGGAAGTGTACGAAATGCTTAGAGTTAAGAAAGAGGACACAGTTTAGAAAGAAAAAAAGCACGTGTATTTAATTCTGAATATAGCGTGAATTAGGGAGAGTGAATAAAATAAATGAAACATAAAATTGCATTACTGGCAGATGTACATGGAAATGCAACTGCTTTAAAAGCAGTTATCGAAGATTCTATGAAAGAAGATGTGACTGATTATTGGTTTTTAGGAGATTTAATTATGCCTGGTCCTGGATCAAATGATTTATTTGAAATGTTAGAAAGTATTAACGTTGATACTTATGTACAAGGAAACTGGGAAGATAGCTTTCTTGACGTTCTTAATAAAAACATTGATATTCATAACGCAACTGATATTTATGTTTCTAGATTAGTTCAGTATCAATGTGAAAACTTGGATAAAAACTATATTAAGCATATTAAAAATTTACCATTACAGATAACAAAACAGGTTAATGATTTATCAATCAGTATTAGTCATAATCTACAAAATAAAAATTACGGAGGAGATTTGTGGCCCACTAATAATCAGGAACAGTTTGATCGGTTATTTGATCGTGAATATGATATCGCGATTTACGCTCATACCCATCATCAATTGTTACGCTATAGTAGCAATGATCAATTAATTATTAACCCAGGAACAGTTGGACAACCTTTTTACAAGTGGAATATGCTAAACTCTGACTTACGTGCGCAGTATGCAATTCTTGAAATTGATGAGGCAGGGATTGCGGAGGTGAGATTTAAAAAAGTTTCTTATGATGTAGAAAAGGAATTAAAAAACGCTATTAGTAAAAATCTTCCTTATATTGATTTATATTGCGAATTGCTCGAGACCGGAAAAACTCATACTCACGATATTGAATTATTGCGAGAAATTAATGATAAATACAATTACAACGATGATGTAATTAAGTTTATCGAGAAAATCTAATAGGAATTTAATAGCACGAAATGAAAATTGTTGAATGAATTATAGATTAGTAATGATAATTACATAATCAAGAGCAATTGTAAAATGAAAATTTATATATAAACGGTTTTTGCATCTTATATTGATATAAAAAACAAGCATCTCCCAGTTCTACATATAAGATAGGGGGATGCTTGTTTTTTTACGGTTTCACATCTAAATTTTGTAAAAATAAAGTTGCTGTTACGTAACGTTTCGCTAACATTTGTACATATGCGGTATGTACAGAAAGTGTGGCGATAATAATGGCGTTACGAATTGCTTCACGTTGTTCGTTATTAACCTGATCGAACTTGCTTGCAATTTTATCAGCTCTTTCTTTTACGATGTTTTCAATTGTATGGATTGTATCTGTTGCATTTAATTGTAAGCAATTCCCTTGATTGAGTTCTTCAAATAGAGAAGAGTATGCTCCATATAAATGAACAGGATTGATTAAGTCATCACTTCGATCGGCTGGGTCATTTACGATAAGGCGTAATAGCTTACGAATGGATTCAAAATCAAGTGCTGTTTTTAAATCTTCAACAATGAATAGTAAGGCTGCTTGTTCAATTGAGTATTTTTTTCCTTTTTGAGGAGAGCCAATCATTTCTTTTATATCTCGTTTCACCCAGTTCTGCATGGCCGTTACTGAGAAACTTGTATTTTCAATTTGATTTCCAAGCGCAACGATTTCATTTAATGAAAAACCAACGTCCGTATCTTCAATCTTAATTAGTTTTTCAAAAATAGGTGAAAGTGCGGTCGTAATAAAAGCAGTTACGCTTTGTCCGCTTTCAATATCTTTTTTATGTGACTTTGCCCAAGCTTCTTGTAAAATACCGAGAGGCTTTTTCGTATTCCATCCTCTTAATGATAGAAGAAGGGTAGCCATTTCGTTTCGTGTGAGATGAAATGTTTCCATCTTTTCACCTCCATAAATAATAAAAAGTTCTTATGAACTTATAATATGTTTTGTTTCATTTAAAGTCAATTCTGTTTTGCTTAATTTTTCCTTTGTCACCAAACTGTCGGAAGTAAATAACACTTGCATATTTCGACAAAAGTTCATATAATAAGTTCATAAGAACCTTTAAATGTTCTTAAAAATAAATCTATCATTCTAAATTTACTAGAAAGGTAGATTTCACATATATCTATATAAAAGGAGAATGGATATAATATGTTGAAAAAACTTGTAGCAGTAATGACAGCATTCATGGTTATCTTTGGGGCTAGTAGCTTTATGTTCGTAGATCATGCGGCAGCGAAAAGTTACAAATCTGGTAAAAAATCATTTACACCAAGTTCAGGTCAAAAATCAAAAGTTGATTTAAACAAAAAAGATTCAAATGTAAATTCTCAAAAAACGACTCCAGATTCAAAAACAAAAGCAACAAACACAGCACCAAAAAGTAATAAAGGAAGCTTTATGAAAGGTTTATTACTAGGTGGTCTTGGTGGTTTACTAATGGGTAGCTTATTTGCAAATATGGGAGCTCTTGGTTCTGTATTAGCGTTTATGGTAAATATGTTAGTAATGGCTGGTATCGTAATGTTAGCAGTTCGTGCATTTAAATACTTCAAAGAACAACGCAAGAAAAAGGAAGATGAAGTAGCATGGAAATGATAAAAATTTCTGAACAAGAACTGATCAATGCGCTTTGCGTATATATCGCTGAAAAAAGACAAGTTGGTCCAGAAGAAGTTTTAGTTGAACTCATGTACGACGATGACTACGGTTTCTCTGCTGAAGTAGAGGTAAATGGTCGCCAGCAAATTTTAATTCAAGCGAACTTAATCGAAGCACTACGCTTATTACTTGACAGAGAATATAACGTCAATTCATTTGCGGCGAGATTACAACTTGAATTAGATGATGAAGAAGGTATTTACGCGTTAGCGAAATTTAATAACTCAGATGAGTAGGAAAAGAGCTGTTGAGAGTATTCTCAGCAGCTCTTTTTAGTATGTGCATATGCAAGGGAATAATCACGCCAAATTTCATTCATTTTCCGTCTACCGACATCAACACCCTGGCTAAATTGAATGGCAGCTTGTTGACGTACGGCATGTACATGTTGGATTGCTTGTTGCAATTGTTGTTCCACCGAATGGGATTTTTTATTTGCCTGTTTTACGATTGAATATCCAGCAACAGTTCCTTGTGCCATTGCAATTTTCCCGCTTTCAATGCCAGTTATATTGCCGGCTACAAATAAACCGGGAAGAGGGGTTTCCATCGCTTCGGAATGGAGAGGAACATGCCCGCCTAATTCCGGAATGTAACGGAAAGGACAGCCAGCTACAGCAGCCAGCTCAGCAAGAGGATATAAGCCACCTGCAATACAAACGAAGTCTGCCTCATATATTTGTTCCGATCCAGTGATGATGTTTCCTTTCGTATCAATATTAGCAATGCGTACACCTTCAACTTGATCTGTCCCGATAATTTCAAGAGCTGCTTTTCGAAGATGAAGAGGTGTACCGTTTATTTTCATACCGTTATTAGGATAAAACTTTAATCCAGCTTGTTTCGCCCAATTATATTGCATCAATCGACTACCAATACGTAATAAAGGTGACGGTGCAAGATGTGCAGCGTATAAGAGAGAATTTAAAACTTCTTCTGGTTTACCAGCCTGTTGACTTAATTCACTTTTTTCAGGAAGTACGATATGTTCCACTTTAATTCCTGCCAATTGTAATTCATTCAAAATGGCAAATGACAATATGTTAGCACCAATAATGATTCCTTTTTTCCCAACTTGAACACGATGTACATTCGTCATAACTTGAGCTGCTCCAATTGACATCACCCCAGGAAGTGTCCAACCAGGAAGAGGGATAGAGTACTCAGCAGCGCCAGTAGCAAGTAAAACGAAAGGTGCTTCTAACGTACCGATATTCGTATGAACGAACCAAGAACTTTCATCTTTATCTAAATTATAGACGGAAATGCCGCATCGAATATCGACTGAAAGTGATTTCGCTTTTTCATGAAGTCGTTTAGATTCTTTTATTCCATTCCACCATTCTCCAGTAGGTTCTTGATGTAATTGTCCGAGCAACCGTCCGCCAGGCTTCATAAATTCATCAATAACAAGTACTTTTAGTCCAAAACGAGCACAAGAGATAGACGCTGATAAACCTGCTGGTCCAGCTCCGATAATTATGACATCATTCATCGCTTTTTCACCATCTCTCTCACGATATTTGGATGCTGTTTGCCACTAATAACAACCATATCGTTTTCTACAACAGTTAAGCATGCTCGTACGTTTGCTCGATTGTTTACTGTGACGCGGCATTCAGAACAATGTCCAATATTACAGTAAATACCTCGTGGTGTCCCGCTATCTTCGTGCACTCTTAATGTTCTTATTCCGTTTGCAAGCAATGCGGCTGCAATCGTTTCATGTTCATATGCTTCATATTGTTGACCGTTAAATTGAAAAGTGATGCGATTACGATTATGTAAACTCCCTAAAATAGGGTGATGTGTAATTCTACTCATTTAGCTTCACCTACCGATCCAAAAGTAACTGCTCGTACAGGTGGTTGATATTTCAATGGAATAGCATTTGTAGTTACGCCTGGATTTGCATTTTCAATCATTCGATCTATCATCATTCTACATGTGCGGCCACCGCAAAATCCCATGCCAGCACGTGTTCTTAGTTTTAATTCTCTTGCCGAGCATTTATAATCAGCAATTGTCGATTGAAGTTGACCGTATGTAACTTCTTCGCATCGACAAACAATTAAGTGATCTTTATTCGTCATATGAATTCCTCCTCTAGTTCGGTTTGCACAAATTATATAATGCAAAAACTATGCCAATATAGAGGAGGGAAGTAAGACCCCCACCTCCAAATTCAGCGAAAGCAAAGAAGTTAGGTGGGGGCGGGCTGCCCATAAAAGCCCGATTGGTGACAGTTGATTAAAGTTTCATTTTATTGTAACCCAAGCTTTTTTAAACGATTATATAAGGTGGCTCTCGTAACACCAAGCTGTTTCGCGCATTCTAATTTATTTCCATTCAAAATACGTAATGCCCTCTCAATTACTTTTTTCTCATGTTCATCCATCTCTTCTTGCAAAGAGAGGATTGTATGATTGTTGCTGAGTAATAGGGAATGAGTCGTATGATTGTCTAACGTTTCAGTTGTATGAAATGGTAAATATTCTTGCTTTATAATACCGTCAGTCGCAAATACGACAAGTCTTTCAATAACGTTACGGAGCTCGCGAATATTACCTGGCCAATTGTAATGAAGCAGTTCATGCATAATGCTTGAAGGTAAGTCGCGAATGGGTCTGTTATAGTTGATTGAAAAATCGTTTAGGAAAGAATAGGTTAATTCAATAATATCTTCGCGTCTTTCGCGCAGCGGTGGAATATACAAACTAACTACATTTAGGCGATAGTATAAATCTTCTCGGAACGTGCCTTTTCTCATTTCTTCTTGTAAATCACGATTGGTAGCAGCGATAATACGGAAGTCAATATGAATCTCTTTTTCTCCACCAACTCGGTAATATTTTCGTTCTTGTAGTACGCGCAAAAGCTTCACTTGCATATCGAGCGGCATTTCTCCTATTTCATCAAGAAATAATGTGCCGCCTTGGGCGAGCTCTATTTTCCCTTTTTTTCCTTTACTATTTGCACCAGAAAACGCCCCGCGCTCATACCCGAATAATTCGCTTTCAAATAACGCCTCTGGAATAGCACCACAGTTAATTGAAATAAAAGGTGCCTTCGCTGCCTCACTAGCTTCATGAATTGCTTTCGCAAATACTTCTTTTCCAACACCACTTTCGCCGAGTATTAAAACAGTTGATTTCACCGAGCAAACCTTTCTAGCTAATTGTATTGTTCTTTGTATAACAGGGCTCTTTCCGTTCATCGCAAGAAAAGGATCTGATTCATCTTTATACTTTGCTACTTCTTGTTCTAAACGGTGCATTTCATGTGACATATTGAATAGTTTTTCATTTAATGCGACTTGATTTGTAACGTCAGTTTCTGAAACGACTGCTCCTATAATTTCACCGTTACAATAAACTGGATTTGAGTTAATTAATACGAACAAATCTGGACGAGGTTGATGGAACTGAGCGATTATACTTTTTCCGTCATGTAGTGATTGCAAAATTTCCAAATCTTTATAGTCAAAAAAACGAGTGATAGGTTGCCCGATAATTTCATTATGCTTGACTGAAAAGATCTTTTCGGCGCCATCTGTCCAGGTGCAAACGCGTTCTTTATCATCGATGACTGTAACGGAGGAATCCGTTGTTTGTATTACGGCTTTATAAAAAGATTGCAGTTCGTTGTACGACTTAACAAGAAACGGAATAATTTGCTGAGTCGTTATACAGCATATAGGCTCCTTATTTTCGTTCATTATGATAACGACTATTTCATTGGAAAACGCGTCAATTAAAGCGGTGAATGAGTCATCTTCATATATTACTGCGCAGTTATATTCTTCTGTAGTAGAAGGGCGGTAATAATACTTTTCGTTAATTTGCTCAATATGTTGCAAGCAGTATGTATGATCAATGGATAAAATTTTTAGAAATTCTTTTATTGTGGGAAATGAGAATGCCATATTGTCCTCCTATTATGTATAAAAATTTTGACAGTGATAAAAAAATAATACATCTATTTACGATAAATTTAAAATATTTTTACAAATAAAAATATTATTTATAAAAAGTGTATATATGCAGAGTTGGCACGTCAATTGCATATAAAGAAAGTGAGGGATTAAAAAGAAGGGAGGGGTGCTACGTGAGGCACTGTGACGTTTTAATAATAGGCGGTGGTATTATAGGCTGTTCTATTGCTTATTACACATCAAAATACGGAAGAGACGTAACAATTATTGAAAAAGGAGAATTTGTCAGTGGGACGTCTTCACGGTGTGACGGGAATATTTTGGCTATTGATAAAGACCCAGGATTCGATAGTCAAATGTCGTTAGTAAGTCAAAAGTTAGTGACTAGTTTAAGCGAAGAGTTAGAACACTCATTTGAATATAGGGCACCAGGAAGTATTCTCGTATGTGAGTCGGATGAAGAGATGGAAGCAGCGCAGCAATGGGTAAATCGTCAAAAAGAAGCCGGCTTACCGTTTCGAATGCTTGATAGGAAAGATATAAGGGAAGAATCACCATTTTTCGCAGATGATTTATTAGGCGGGTTAGAATGCGCAACAGATTCGACTGTAAATCCATATCTTCTTGCTTTTGCACTTCTTGCAGAATCGAAGAAATTTGGTACGAAAGCTTTTAATCATACGGAAGTAAAAGAAATGAAAAGAGATATAAACGGTTCCTTTATTGTAGAAACAACTAACGGGACGTTTACTGCGAAGCAAGTGGTGAACGCAGCTGGTGTGTGGGCTCCGAAAATCGGAGAAATGTTGGATATAAATATCCCAATTGAACCAAGAAAAGGACATATTATTGTAGCTTCAAGGCAACAACACGTTGGTTGCCGTAAAGTAATGGAATTTGGTTATTTAATTTCTAAATTTGGCGGAAAACGAAAAGTGGATGCTTTAACTGAGAAATATGGGGTAGCTCTTGTGTTTGAACCGACAGAAAGCCAAAATTTTTTAATTGGTAGTAGTAGAGAGTTTGTAGGTTTTCATACGAAGATAAACAACGAGGTTATTAAATGTATTGCGAACAGAGCGATACGTTTTTATCCAAAAATGGCGGATATGATGGTGATTCGTTCCTATGCCGGATTACGCCCGTGGACAGAAGATCATTTGCCGATCATTTCACGTGTGGAACATATCCCGAACTACTTTATAGCAGCAGGGCATGAAGGGGATGGCATTAGTCTTGCAGCGGTTACTGGAAAAGTGATTGAAGAGTTATTAAATGAAAAAGAAACAATCATTCCAATTGAACCACTTCGTTTGAGTCGTTTTACAGAAAGGGTGTTAAACGGATGAGGTCACAAAGAGTCTTTACGACGATTGATACACATACGGGCGGGAATCCAACGAGGACATTGATAAGCGGACTTCCAAAGTTAATAGGAGAGACGATGGCAGAGAAGATGTTACATATGAAAAAGGAGTATGACTGGATTCGCAAATTGTTAATGAATGAACCGCGTGGTCATGATGTAATGTCAGGAGCACTATTAACAGATCCGTGTCATCCTGAAGCAGATATTGGTGTTATTTACATAGAAACAGGTGGATATTTACCGATGTGTGGTCACGATACAATTGGTGTATGTACAGCTTTAATTGAATCAGGTTTAATTCCGGTAGTTGAACCGATTACTTCGTTAAAGTTAGACACGCCAGCTGGCTTAGTAGAAGTGGATATTTTTGTTCAAGATGGAAAAGCGAAAGAAGTCTCTTTCTGTAACATACCAGCTTTTTTACTGAAACAAATTACTGTAGACGTCGAAGACATTGGAACTGTAGAGTCTGATATTGCGTATGGAGGTAATTTTTATGCCATTATCGATGCGAAATCGGTAGGGTTAGAGTTAGTACCAGAAAACGCATCTACAATCATCGATAAAGCGATCCTTATAAGAAATACGATTAATGAGAAATTTGAAATCATTCATCCAGAGCATTCGTTTATTAGAGGATTAACCCATGTTGAATTTTATACAGATCCTACTCATGAAAGTGCTCATGTAAAAAATACAGTTGTCGTTCCGCCAGGAGGAATCGATCGTTCTCCATGTGGTACAGGAACATCAGCAAAGTTAGCTGTATTATACGCAAATCAAAAAATAGAGATTAATGAAGAGTTTGTTCATGAGAGTATCGTTGGTTCTTTATTTAAAGGGTGTGTCATAAATACGACAAATGTTGAAAATATTGAAGCGGTCGTAACGAAAATTACAGGTTCAGCTTGGCTCATGGGTATGCATAGATTTTTTTACAATGAAAAGGATCCACTTAAAGAAGGCTTTTTGCTAATTCCGCCGATGGAACATGAAACGGAGGATGTAAAATGAACATTCAAAAAATGTATACAGCAGTAGACGTACACGTAAATGGCGAGGCATTTCGTGTAATAAAAGATGTACCATGTAAGTACTACTACAATTTAGAGCAATTAAACGATCAATTTTCAGGTGAATTAGCAGAAGAAATGAAGCTTTTATTAAATGAACCGCGTGGTTTTATCGGTTTAAATGGATGTATCGTCGTTCCTTCTATTCATACGGAAGTCGATGCAGCTGTAATATTTTTTAATCATGAAGGATCAATTCCTCTTCATTACGGAGGTATTGTCGCAGTCATAACGATGTTACTAGAAAGCGGGTATGTAAAAAAGAGAGAGACGAATCAATACAAAATCGAAACGTTATCTGGCATATTCTCAGTCTATGCGTATGTAGAGAATGATGAAGTTGTATCTGTTTCGTTTGAAAGTAAACTATGTTATATGATTGAGAAAAATTTACAAGTTGGTAATATAAGTTACTCTCTCATACAGGCAGATAAAGTATACGCAGTTGTAGAAAAAGGTGCGCATTCGCCAGAAATTCGTATTGAAAACATTTCAGAATTGAAAAGATGGGGAGAAGCTACACTTCAAGCTATACAAAAACAGTCACTTATAAAAAGACTTATTTTAGTAGATTCCACGCAAAAAGAAAAGAACCATATAAAGTCGATTACATTTCATGAAGATAACTTTATCGTACGTTCGCCAGGATTTGTCTCTACTATTGTGTCTTTTGTTCATACATTATTTAAAAATGATTATATAGCGGATAACCCTTTTATAAATGAAAGTATATTTAATAACTTTATAACTGTTGAAAAAGTGAAGAAGGAAGAAATGGGTTACATTTTCCGTTTTGAAAGTAGAGGATTTATTACAGGGATGCAGACGTTTCTATTAGATCCTACAGATCCGTTTCCGACAGGATTTTTATTAAAATAAAATAGTAAAGGGAGAGATAAATATGAAAAATATTAAAGGGGCATTTCCAGTATTAATCACACCGATGGATGAGTTTCAAGAAATTAATTGGAACGGTGTAAAGCAAAACGTAAATTATTTTATTAATCAAAAAGTAGCTGGCATTATTATTAATGGAAGTACAGGAGAGTTTGTTAGTTTATCAAAAGAAGAACGGTTTAAAATGGTAGAAACAGTATTAAAAGAAGTTGATGGCCGTATTCCGGTTATTGTTGGGACTGCAGCAGAAACGACGAAAGAAACGATTGAATATACGAAACATGCGGAAGCGTACGGAGCGGACTGTGCATTAATTATTAACTCATACTATTGTAAACCGAAGGAAGAGGAAATTTATTTTCACTTTAAAGAAATCTCAAACGCTGTAAATATACCAATTATGTTATACAATAACCCGTTTACATCTGGTGTTGATATGAGTACGGAGCTCATGCTACGTATTGGAAAAGAATGTGAAAATGTTACACATATTAAAGAATCTAGCGGAGATATTCGAAAAGCAAGAGATTTAGTAAGACAAGGCGAAGGTGCTTTTCAAGTATTCTGTGGATCTGAAGATTTAGTTATGGAATCTTATTTAGTTGGTGCGACGGGCTGGGTTTCAGTAGCAGGTAATATCATACCGGGACTTGTTACAAAAATGTATGAGCATTTCCAAAATGGTGAATTAGAAAAAGCTTGGGAAATAAACGATGCGATTTTACCTCTTTGTGAGTTTCTTGAAGGGTCAGGAAAATATGTACAAATCGTGAAACGCTCAATGGAATTACACGGGCAAGCAGGGGGACCTTCTCGTTATCCAAGACTCGGATTAACTGAAGAAGAAGATCAAAAGCTTCAAATGATTATTTCAAAAATTGCTGCTCAAGCAGCTGTTTAAAAAAGGAGGAGATCATATATGTTAACGACAAACATTGAGCTGAGACCAAAAGTGAAAGCGTTTTTAAATGAAGAAATTAAAATGTTTATTAATGGTGAATTTGTACCTTCCATTAGCGGGAAGACATTTGAGACATACAATCCAGCAACAGAAGATGTTCTAGCTGTCGTATGCGAAGCGCAAGAAGAGGATATTGATGTTGCAGTAAAAGCAGCAAGAGCTGCATTTGAATCAGGACCTTGGGCAGAAATGACTACTGCTGAAAGAGCACATCTTATTTATAAATTAGCAGACTTAATTGAAGAGCATGGGGAAGAATTAGCACAGTTAGAAGCTTTAGATAATGGGAAACCATATCAAGTAGCACTGGATGATGATATTGCAGCGACTGTAGAAAATTATCGTTATTATGCTGGATGGGCTACAAAAATTATTGGGCAAACAATTCCAATTTCGAAAGATTACTTAAATTACACACGCCATGAACCTGTTGGGGTTGTAGGTCAAATTATCCCTTGGAATTTTCCGCTCGTTATGTCTTCTTGGAAAATGGGAGCAGCATTAGCAACAGGTTGTACAATCGTATTAAAACCAGCAGAACAAACGCCTTTATCGTTATTATATACAGCGAAACTCTTTAAAGAAGCCGGTTTTCCAAACGGTGTCGTAAACTTTGTGCCAGGTTTCGGCCCTGAAGCGGGAGCTGCAATCGTAAACCATCATGATATTGATAAGGTAGCTTTCACAGGTTCAACTGTTACAGGGAAATATATTATGCGTCAATCTGCAGAAACAATTAAACATGTAACGTTAGAACTTGGTGGTAAATCACCAAATATCATTTTAGAAGACGCTGATTTAGAAGAAGCGATTAACGGCGCATTCCAAGGCATTATGTATAATCACGGCCAAAATTGTAGTGCCGGTTCTCGCGTGTTCGTTCACCGAAAACATTACGAAACAGTCGTAACTGAACTTGTGAAAATGGCGAATAACGTCAAACTTGGAGCAGGTATGGAGAAGGAAACGGAAATGGGTCCACTCGTATCTAAAAAGCAACAAGAGCGTGTACTACATTACATTGAACAAGGAAAAGCTGAAGGCGCGACTGTTGCTGTTGGTGGTGAACGTGCATTTGAAAAAGGTTATTTTGTACAGCCAACGGTATTCACAAATGTTACTGATGATATGACAATTGTGAAAGAAGAAATTTTTGGACCAGTTGTCGTTGTACTTCCATTTGATTCAACAGAAGAGGTAATCGAAAGAGCAAATCGCTCGTCATACGGACTCGCTGCAGGTGTATGGACACAAAATATTAAAACCGGACATCAAGTTGCCAATAAATTAAAGGCAGGAACAGTATGGATTAATGATTATAACTTAGAAAATGCAGCTGCACCATTTGGTGGGTTTAAACAATCTGGAATCGGTCGTGAGTTAGGTTCATATGCGCTTGATAATTACACAGAAGTGAAAAGTGTTTGGGTAAATATAAAGTAATAGAGAATCTAACTGTTAATAAATAGAGGAATGAAATAATGAGATAGGCGGACAACTGGAAGATTTCATAATAGTTGTCCGTTTTCTTATATATAAAATAGTTTTCAAAAGAATGATAAGGGGGATTTGGATGGAGCAATTAGTAGAGTGGTTAGTAGGGCAAGTATGGAGTATTGGATTAGTTATTTTCGCATTAGGAGCAGGTGTGTATTTTACAATTGCAACTCGTTTTCTACAAATTCGTTATTTTAAAGAAATGATTAAACTATTATTTGAAGGGAAGAGCTCTGAGACGGGAATTTCATCCTTTCAAGCATTTTGTTTAGCGTTATCTGGTAGGGTTGGAATAGGTAATATTGCAGGCGTTGCGACAGCTATCGCTTTTGGTGGACCTGGAGCTGTATTTTGGATGTGGGTAATGGCACTATTAGGAGCAGCGAGTGCATTTGTTGAATCAACATTATCTCAAGTATATAAAAGTAAAGTCGGAAATGAATATCGCGGTGGTACACCATATTTCATCGAAAAAGGCTTAAAAATGAAATGGTTTGCAGTCATTGTCGCAGTCGTTGTAACACTTTCATATGGCGTTTTATTACCAGGTATTCAATCAAGTAGTATCGCAGTTGGATTCGAAAACTCTAACGGTATTAGCAAATATATAACTGGTATATTGTTAGTCATATTATTAGCAGCAATCATTTTTGGCGGCGTAAAGAGAATTGCTGGCGTTTCGCAAATGCTTGTTCCATTTATGGCAATTGGCTATGTAATTGTTACATGTATCGTATTAATTGCGAATGTAACGGAAATTCCAAGTATGTTTGCTTTAATTTTCTCTAGTGCTTTTGGTGTAAATGAAATGTTTGGTGGAATCGTTGGTGCAGCAATTACATGGGGCGTGAAGCGGGCTGTATTTTCAAATGTTGCTGGCGTTGGAGAAGCGACGTATAGTTCCGCTGCGGCTGAAGTATCCCATCCTGCAAAACAAGGGTTAGTTCAAGCGTTTTCTGTATATATCGATACAATTGTTGTTTGTACAGCGACAGCTCTTATGATTTTAATAACAGGTATGTATAATGTTATACCTGAAGGAAAAGGTGCTATTGTAAAGAATATAGGGAATGTTGATGCAGGTCCAATCTATACACAACAAGCAGTTGAAACTGTTATGACGGGATTTGGTCCATTATTCATTTCAATCGCAATTTTCTTCTTCGCATTTACAACTTTACTTGCTTACTACTATATCGCTGAAACGACACTTACTTATTTAGATCGTGAGGTTAAATATAGCTGGTTAAAACCAGTTTTAAAAATTGGATTTTTAATTATGGTTTACATCGGTAGCGTAGAATCAGCGTCACTTTTATGGAATCTTGGAGATTTAGGAATTGGTAGTATGGCATGGTTAAATTTAATCGCGATTTTACTATTAAGTAAAATTGCATTAAAAGTGTTAAAAGATTATGAAGCGCAGAAAAAAGAAGGAAAAGATCCCGTATTTGATCCTAAAAATGTAGGGATTGAAGAATTAGTTTTTTGGGAAGAGAGAAGTAAAGAGATTGAAAGGAAAAACTATAAGGAACAATCAGTAGTGGATGATAGTCTGAAATTGTAGCTCAAATAAACTGAATATTCATTCTATTTATCAGGGTATATTGCCTTATTTTCATCACATACTACAATAGATACAGATAATTTGAATGGAGGTAATAATAAGATGGAATACGAACAACATTATAGTTCGGTAAATGACGTTCTACATCATTATAAAGAAGGAATCGGTAGTTTTACAAACCAAATTCCTGAAATTGCTGAGACATATAATGCATTCACGCAAGCTTGTTTTCAAGAGGGTGCTTTAACAAAAAGAGAAAAACAACTTATCGCATTAGGAATTAGTCTAGCAACGCAAGATGAATATTGTACGATTTATCATACAAAAGGTTGTCTTGATCAAGGGTGTTCAGATAAAGAGATTTTGGAAGCATGTGGTGTATCAGCAGCATTTGCTGGCGGAGCTGCAATGAGTCAAGCGGTAACTTTAGTACAGGAATGTTTAACAGAACTGAAAAATCAAAATCATTGAATATAAAAAGAACGTTTTAAACTTTATGTTTAAAACGTTCTTTTACGTGAGATTAAATTTGAGTATGAAAATTACCTTGTATGTGATGTATTAAAGTAAGAATTTTAAATTTAGTGGGAATGAGGAATAACAACTATTTATTTAGTTTTAAGTTTTCCGAAAAAGTTTCAATTGTTTCATGTAATCAATAGCTTTTGTTTTGTTCTTTTGTTTACATACATATTCGAATTCATTCTTATCTCTATAATAACTATTCATCATGTCTTCTGTAATAATGCCATCGGAAATAGCTTTTTTAATTGCACAGTGTGGTTCATTTGTGTGGGAGCAGTTAGAAAATTTACATCTCTTACATATCGCCTTGATATCTTCATATCCAAGATCAAAGTGATCCTCTTGATTTATTAATTCAAACCCTATTTTGCTAATGATTAATCCCTCCACTTTTCAATGAGTTTTTAGAAGTACGCATACAGATTTTATCGTTTTTTAAGTTATATGTAATTTAACATTCCATGTTTTTATAAATCGATTTTTCTACGTCAGGAAGAACTCTGTAAATGCTCTTACCGATTAAAGATTCTAATTCATTCTTAATTGTATAGAAACCTTTCCAATGTAAAGAAGAATGAGAGGTTGTTCCATGTCGTAAACCAACTGAAATCAATCTTTTTTCAAGAGTAGTAAAGC
Organism: Bacillus sp. SSR7; assembly: GCF_055902415.1. Lineage (NCBI taxonomy): Bacteria > Bacillati > Bacillota > Bacilli > Caryophanales > Bacillaceae > Bacillus > Bacillus sp. SSR7. The sequence goes on from NZ_JBVVXV010000001.1 coordinate 79,890, forward strand.
CATCCGCATCAGCAAGTGCGTCACAAAGGGTAATGACCTTATTGTATAAGTCGTAGTCACTATTTTCATTTAATATTTCAATTAATCGTCTTTTCATATAATCAGGAACAATGGACCACTCCGCTGCTATATCTAAATGCTCATTTTTACACGGGAATGAATGTGTAACGCAAATAATCGCGTTTCCTTTATACCCTAAATCATTCATATACATATAACCATCATAGGAATGAATAACAGATTTAGTAAAACCTTTATACCTTCCTATATCATGCAGGAGGGCAGCATTATATGCTATGTCAGCATTTAGGTCATACCCATTATGAATAAGTTCTACAACTATCTTTTCAGTTGCAAGGGCAACATTACATGAATGTTCGAACCACGGACCTGGGTTTTGTTCATATGCCCACTCGAGTAATTCTCTTGCATATGTCCTATCTAATATATACTTCATATAAGTATCCTTTCTCTAAAAAATTGTACTTTAAATAATTTCATCTTATTAATTCGTTTTTCCTTCCTTAAAACTTGGTACAATGAAATAAAAGGGGGATTAGTAATGCAAAATGTAGTAATTGAAGAGATTAAGCAAATAAAAGATGGTGTTGAGGAGCTTTCTAAACTTTTGAAAACGGTTGTAGATGATGGGGCGTCAATTGGTTTTTTACCACCACTGGAACAAAAAGAATCGGCGATGTATTGGGAAAACGTCTTAGCACCAGAAGTGATCTTGTATATTGCTAAAATAAATAATGAAGTAGCAGGGAGTGTTCAATTACATTTAGTTACAAAGCCCAATGGGATTCATAGAGCTGAAATTTGTAAGTTAATGACGCATCCAAACTTTAGACGTAATGGTATTGGACGTTTACTTATGCAAAAAGCAGAGGAGCGAGCAAAGCAAGAAAATAGGTCCCTTATAGTGCTAGATACGAGAGAAGGAGATCCTTCCAATAGATTGTATAAATCATTAGAGTATCAAGAAGTTGGAAAAATACCAGAATACGCAATTTCTCCGAGTGGTGGTTTAGATGCCACAGTTATTTATTATAAAATTTTATAGCTATTATGCTCAAATTCAAATAACACCGCTATATTTATGTAGCTGTGCTATTTGGATTTGTTTAATGTACTAATTGAATTTGAGAAAGTTTTTAGAGGGTTCTTTTCGTAATGTTCCTCGACTTATAATGGATGTAGAGAAGATGACTAGGCAACTATAGTTATTTTCGCTTTATTATGGGAAAGGGGATGACGAGATGAAAACGAAAGGTTTACAGAAGGTGAAGAAAGTTATATTAAGTGGTGGGATATTACTTACAGGATTGTTAACTTTCGGTTTTTCAGAAAAAGCTTCAGCACATGGATATGTAGAATCACCAGCGAGCCGTTCTTATTTATGTAAGCAAGGGGTAAATGTAAATTGCGGCCCGATTCAATATGAGCCGCAAAGTGTAGAAGGAATAGGTGGATTCCCGCAATTAGGACCTTCGGATGGTCAAATTGCAGGAGCTGGCCATTTCCCTGCTTTAGATGTACAGACTGTAGATAGGTGGAAGAAAGTTACGTTAAACGGTGGGACGAATACATTCAAGTGGAAACTAACGGCTCCACATAGTACGAAAGAGTGGAAATATTATATTACGAAGAAAGATTGGAATCCAAATAAGCCTTTAACGAGGTCTGATTTAGATTTAGTGCCTTTCTATGTAAAAAATGATGGAGGAGCTAGACCTGGAACTTCCGTAACACATGAAGCAAATGTACCTACTGATAGAAATGGATATCACCTTATTTTAGCTGTGTGGGAAATCGCAGATACTGGAAATGCATTTTATCAAGTTATAGATGTTAACCTTGTAAATAACGGTTTAGCACCAAATAACGTGCTAAATCATGTAGCGCAAGTTCCTACTTTATTTTAAATAAAGTATACATTTCGATCATCTAATTCATTTTAGATGATCTTTTTTACGAAAAACGATGAAAAATATAGAAGAAAGTGCAATTATTTATAAAAAATTATGCTTTAAATATTGTCATATTTGCTTCTTTAAGATATCCTTTTCATGAAGAGGTGGAAAACATGGAAAAAGTACTAGTTTTCGGGCATAAAAACCCAGATACAGATGCAATTTGTTCTGCAATTGCTTATGCAGAATTGAAAAAAGAATTAGGAATGAATGCTGAGCCTGTACGTTTAGGCGAAATCAGCGGTGAAACTCAATTTGCGTTAGACTATTTTAAAGTAGCAGGACCGCGTTTTGTTGAGACAGTAGCAAACGAAGTGGACAACGTTATTTTAGTTGACCATAACGAGCGTCAACAAAGTGCTAACGATATCGAATCTGTTCGTGTATTAGAAGTTATTGACCATCACCGTATTGCTAATTTTGAAACAAGCGATCCTATTTACTACCGTTGTGAGCCAGTTGGTTGTACAGCTACAATTTTAAACAAAATGTACAAAGAAAACGGCATTACAATTCGTAAAGAAGTTGCAGGTTTAATGTTATCTGCAATCATTTCAGATTCTTTACTATTCAAATCTCCAACTTGCACAGAGCAAGACGTAGCAGCAGCTCGTGAATTAGCGGAAATCGCTGGTGTAGATGCTGATAACTACGGCTTAGAAATGTTAAAAGCTGGCGCTGACTTAAGCGGAAAAACGATGGAGCAATTAATCTCTCTTGACGCTAAAGAATTCCAAATGGGTAATGCGAAAGTTGAAATCGCACAAGTAAACGCTGTTGATACAAACGACGTTCTTGTACACCAAGCAGAACTTGAAAAAGTTATCTCTGCAGTAGTAGAAGAAAAAGGTTTAGACCTATTCTTATTCGTTGTAACTGATATCTTAACTAACGATTCTGTCGGTCTTGCAATCGGTAAAGCAGCAAACGTTGTTGAGAAAGCATACAACGTATCTCTAGAAAACAACACTGCTACTTTAAAAGGTGTTGTATCGCGTAAAAAACAAATCGTACCAGTATTAACAGAAGCATTCCAAGCTTAATATAATTGGGTATGGTTTAACAAAAAGGACAAGTAGTCAGATTGGCTACTTGTCCTTTTTCATCTACAAAAAAACAGAAAATTCAAAATAGGAGGATTGTGTATGCTTAATAATTTAGAAAGTAAATTACAGTCACTTTTAGATCGAAATATTACTTCTGTTTCAGAGTTAGAGCGTTGGCTTTTGGAAGAATTGTGTGTAAACGCTGAAGTAGAAGAGAAAATAACAACTAGTTTAATCGCCACGTATAGAGATACAAATGACAGAAATAAACGTAATTTACATATGAATAATCAAAATACAATTCAACCACTTTTAAAAAGGTACAATGCAAAATTTGACCAGAAATTTAGAGAGTGTCCATTTTCTAATTTATTAGATGAGCAGAAATATGGATTTATGAAAAAAGTAAGAGTAGTAAAAAGTAAAATGTTTAATGAAAAGAACATTGCTCTTTCTATTAAAGAGCAAGAGCTTATTACGAAATATAGAGAAATAATGTCAAACATATCTATTAATTGGGAAGGCGAGCAAAAGACGTATGCATACGTTAAAGCAAAGCTAGATAATCCCAATAGAGCTATTCGTGAAAAAGCTTGGTACGCTTTATGTAAAGCAAGAAATGCAGTGAAAATGGAAATAGATTGTATTATGAATGAACTCATTCAATTGCGGAATGAGATAGCTTTATATGCAGGGTTTCATAATTATAGTGAATATGCTTTTAAACAAAAAAACAGAGATTACAGTATTGAAGATTGCTATAAGCTCCATGAATCTATAGAAAAGTATGTTGTACCAATTTGGAAACAGTTAGGAAGTATTTCTAAAAAGAATCTCGGTGTAAAAACGTATCGCCCTTGGGATCTTTCTCCATGTAATTTACCAAAAGTCCCATTCCAAAATGTCATTGATTTATTGGATGGGGTGGAAGAAATGTTTCGGAAGACTGATTTATATTTTTATGAGAAATTTATTCATATAAGGAAAGCTGGATTTATTGACGTAGAAGAACGTGAAAATAAAGCACCAGGAGCTGCTTGTTTTACCTTGCCTCATAGTAAAGAGGTTTTTGTGTATTCTAATTTTAGTCCATCTTTTTATGCAATTCATGCACTGATACACGAATTGGGGCATGCATTTCATTTTTATAAACAATTTAATAATGAAAGTAGCATGCAAGAAAAATATCTTCGTGAAGAGGTGGCTGAGCTGTATTCTCTCAGCCTTGAGTTACTAGTAATGGATAAGCTTAATATCTTTTACAAGCAAGAAGATGAATATAAAGAAGTGCAGCGAGTACAATTATATCGTACTTTGTCTTTATTAATATCGTCAGTTGCAGGAGATGTATTCCAGCATTGGATCTATACAAATCCAAACCATACATCTAAAGAGCGAGATAAAAAATACGCAGAACTATGCAAAAGGTATCAATATTCATCAGTTGACATTGCAGGATTAGAGGAGGAAATTGGTTCGAGTTGGTTAGAGACATTTCACTTTGTTCAGTTTCCTTTTTATAAAATTGAATACGCAATTGCACAAATAGGAGCAATGCAATTGTTTCAAACATATCGAGAGGATCCAGAAGAAGCGATTACTTTCTTTAAAGAGGGAGCGAGTGCAGATTGGAACCTACCTATACAAGAAATATATGAAAAGACAGGTGTTACGTTTGATTTTTCGGAAGAAAGGATTGAAAGTACTGCAATCGTTATTTTAGAACTGATTAGCGAATTAAAATAAGGATAGCATTCGCTATCCTTATAACTGTTTATTCGTAGATTTTTTCTTGTTTATATAAAATGTAATAATAGCTGTAATTAGGAAAATAGGTAGGGCATACGCTTGCCCAACAAACAATTTCCAGCCCACATGATTATAGCCTTCAGACGCTGGAGCAAGCATAGCGATTATGCAAACAATAATATAGAGTACTAGTGCAGGGGTTATATTTTTCATTTGTTCACCTCCTTTTCATAAAATCATCACATGTACATTTACATAATACATTATAGTTTGAGATAACATATATGTTTTTCTAATATTTATGTAAATAAAAGGGTTGTTTTTAAGTGGAATAGAATAGGTGTATGTAGAATGATATAGGGGTGTTATATATTATGAACAATATACTAAATCGAATAAAGCAAGATGTAGATTTGGATTTATTAAATGGGCTATGGCCTGGTTTTAAGAGGGCTGCATTTGCATTATAGGATGATGAACATGTGTATGTATTTCATCATCCTCTATTTTTGAAAGATAATGATGAGTATAGAGTTTTAAAGTGGGATGAACAATTTAAAGGTGATACTTGTATTCTATTCAAAGATTATCCAACTGCCATCGTAAATATGAATAGATATAAAGATTATGCAAGTTTACTTGCGATTGTGGTGCATGAACTTTTTCATTGCTATCAATATTTGCATAAAGAAAGTAGATTTCCAAATGAGTCTTTAGGATTTCAATATCCAATAACAGAAGAAAATATAGAATTACGAAATAGAGAACGAATTTGTTTATATGATGCTGTTCATTGTAAAACACAAGCTGAGAAAAATAATTATATTAAACAATTTATTGAACTAAGGGAGCAAAGAGCTAGTTTTATGAAAGAAGAGTTTATAGCATATGAATGTATGGTTGAAAGCATAGAGGGGCCTGCTTGGTATGTTGAAATGAATGCTTACATTGCAGTATGTAAAAATAATCCAAGCGAAACATTACGAAAATATAGCGGATTCATTTTAGATGCATATGATGCTAATTGTAACATTAGAAAGAGCTGCTATAGCTCAGGAATGCTTTTATGTTTAATATTAGACGAAATCCTTCCTGAATGGTAAATGAGCTTCTTTAATAGTGATAAATCGTTATATACCTTTTTAAAACAAAATATAAATGTTGTTTTAAGTTTAAATAATGAAATTGCAATAAGTAAAGAAACGAAGCAAATCCTTCATTTTGTTCAAAATGAAAGAGACGAGGATATTAAGCAATTTTATGGTGAAGAAGGGTATGATCTGTATATAGTAGGGGATATAAAATTAAATTCGTTTAATCCAATGAATGTAAAGTTAAACGGAAATAAAGCATTACATAAAACATTTTTAAATGTAAGTATACATTATAAAACATATATGCTAAATCAGCCTGTTTTAGCATCTTTTGAAGAAGATTTTAAAAATATGACACAAATTCATATTATAATGAATGAAAAACCGATAGAAACAAATAATGGTTGGAACGTAGTGGGGATTGGAGATATAGAAGCTGAGTATGAAGAGGTAGAGAATTCTCTATTTTTATATGTAAAAAGTTAGAAATGAGGTAAGAAATAAAGATGAAAAGGTTATGCATAATTCCATGCGGAAAGAAGAAAATTTGGGATAAGTATCCGGATTACGGGCCTATGGAGGCAAGAGATGTATATATTAGCCCGTTCGGAAAAGCGTGTCAGGCGTATGCAACTCTGTTTTTCGAGAATTGGGTTATATTATCGGCGAAGCATGGATTTTTAAGGCCGAGTGATATTGTACTAGAAAACTATGATCTTGCCTTTAATTCAAAGAGCGATGAAATTATTAGTATGGAACAATTAAAACAACAATTGATAGAAAAAGACTTGCTTCAGTTTGATGAAATTGTTTTACTTGCAGGGAAGAAGCATAAGAAAGTAGTGACACAATTATATCCAGAAGAAATCATAACGTATCCGTTAGCAGGATGTAAAGGGATTGGGTATATGTTGCAGAGGTTGAAAGGGGCAGTGAAGGAAGAGGAGGAAATATAAGTATAGTTTCAGTCACCATGATCTTAAATTTTATTTAGGGAGCTAAAACGTAAAATAGAGTTTTTAAGCATCGCCAAAAAGGTGATGCTTTTTGTTCGTGTCATCATTCAAGTTAATGCAATTTAGAGAACGAAGCATCAGATTTGTGAAGTGACATCACTTTTCATTCCGCTATTTGCGGGCAGTAAGACCCCCACCTCAAAATTCAGCGGAAGCAAAGAAGTTAGGTGGGAGATCAATTGCCTGTAAAAGCCCGATTGGTTCAACTAATAATCAGTGGGGGATGAACAAAACCCCCACTGATTATTAGTTGAACTTTATATTGAAAACGATTTGCCTTCACCTTTAGAAAATGTAGGATGTATGGGGACAGTTAAGATTATAAGAGGGAATAGCAATAAGACAAGTTTTGAATATGATATTAAGAAAGGAGATGTTGATAAATAATGGCCAGATATAGTTTGCACGGAGGGCACAATAGTATTGTTCAAGGGGCTAATTTTGGGAATCGGAAAGAACACGTTCTAGATAGGCAAGTTAAAGATGCTGTGGCGACTAAGTTAAGATCCCTAGGACACACGGTTTATGACGATACGGATGAGGTAGGGACAACTCAATCGCAGAATTTAAATAATATCATTCGGAATAGCAATTCCCATGCTGTGGATTTAGTTATTTCTTTTCATCTTAATGCAAGTGATGGAAATGGACAGGGTGTTGAGGTTTTGTATTATGATCAGAAAGATTTGGCGGCTAAAATATCAGCTCAACTAGCAAAAGATATTGGATGGCGTGATCGAGGTGCAAAACAACGTACAGATTTAGCAGTATTAAATGGAACGAAGGCACCGGCTATTCTTATTGAATTAGGATTTATTGATAATGAATCTGACATGGCAAAATGGAATGTTGATAAAATCGCTAATTCTATTGTATTTGCTCTTACAGGACAAACTGGAGGAGGTGCAACGGACATGCTCAAAGTAAAAACTGGTGGTGTAGCATTTAGCAATTTACAAGCTTTGGCTCAGGCGATGGTTGATGCGGGTATTGATGGACAAATTGTCGTTCAGAAAGATGGCATTGGTTATGCTATAACGAATGGCTATCCGTCCGGAAATATCGATAAATTTACAGCTTGGTTAGATGCACGTAAATGGTACTATGAGTACTTGAGATAAAACGAAAATTAGTTTGATTAAAAACTAAAAATTGTCTTATTTTTAGTTAACAAGTATATTAAGTAATTACTAATTATGTAACTATAAATATGAATAATGTATATGTAAAGTAGTACACAAAACCACCTGTCAGAAAGGTGGTTTTGTGTATCCCGCTTTAATGGGCAGTAAAATTCATACTTCAAAATTCGGATGAAGCTAAGCAATTAGCTGGGAATTGCACTGTTTGTAGCCTCCTACTGATTATAGTTTAGAGCTTTGTAAGTCTTTACTTATTAAACCCGTAATAATATTGTATTTTCTCAATACATAAGCCGAATTTTAAATGATTACTAAATAATACAATACCTCTCATACTATTTATTAGATGATACTAGCAAAAAAACAAGATTTGAATATAATAACGAAAAAGGTGATGTTAAATAATGGGTTACATTGTAGATATTTCGAAATGGAATGGCAACATTAATTGGGATATCGCGGCTCCACAATTAGATTTTGTAATTGCACGTGTGCAAGATGGTTCAAATTATGTAGATCCTTTATATGAAAATTATGTACAAGCAATGAAAGTAAGAAATATTCCGTTTGGTAATTATGCGTTCTGTCGTTTCGTTTCAGTAGAGGATGCACGGATAGAGGCGAGAGACTTTTGGAACCGTGGTGATAAAAATGCGACAGTTTGGGTAGCTGATGTAGAAGTAAAAACAATGAACGATATGAGGGCAGGTACACAAGCCTTTATTGATGAATTACGAAGATTAGGAGCTAAGAAAGTCGGTTTATACATCGCTCATCATATGTATGCTCCATTTGGAATGGCAAATGTCAATTGTGATTTTGTATGGATTCCTCGTTATGGTGGTAACAAACCATCCTACCCATGTGATATTTGGCAATACACAGAAACAGGGAATGTAGCCGGCATAGGAAAATGTGATTTAAATAAGTTAATGGGAAATAAACCGTTAGTTTGGTTTACTAATCAAACTGTTGAACAATCGACAAAACAAGAAGGAGTTGGAATTATAGTGAATAAATTTAGTAAAGTTGTTACGTATGAATTTGGTACATCGTTAGTAGTAGAAATGTTAGGAATGATGGATGCTCTTGGGTATGAATCTCGTATTATCTCATATGGAGATAAACAAGGATTAGTTAGATTTGAAACAGCATATCGCCAAGGGAATGAATTAGATCGAGCGACAGCGTGGTTAGATGCTAAGGGACTCAAATATTTTTATACAACAGAATAGTTTGCTAAATAAAAGGCCGTCATGTGAAGTGCCCCTAAAAGTTAGACAAGGTTATTTTAGCCATAGAAAAACTGCACCTCCAATTGTTAGACTGTGTCTAACAGTTGGAGGTGCAGTTCAAAGTTAGATGCTTTCTTTTTTTGTATTTTTTGCTATCTGTTAGTTACTTGTTTCATAAGCGGTCTTATTTCTTTAACTGGTGGTTTTTTATCGTATACATCAACGTAAGAAAAATAATAATTTAAGTTTCTGAGAATTCCTTTTCCTATTTTAGCACTTAAGAAAGGAAAGACTTGTCCAGTATAATCATCAAGAGATTTACAGTAATATTTTTCATCTAAATATATACTGTATTTACATGTTAGTTCTACTAGTGAGTTTCCTTCATCATCAATTACTTCCTTAGAATCAATAATGTCTATTAATGCGAATTTTTCATTTAGATAAACTTTCTTCTTTTTCTCATGTTTATTTGTGAGTATAAATACGAGACCAATGGCGTTAATCAAACTGTTTCCTCCTATAAAAAACGGATATTAATAAAATATATCGATATACGTTAAATGTAAAGAGGACAGGTGAAATATCATTGATAGAAAGTTCAATAAGCCGATTTTGTTTTCAAATCGGCTTATTGTTATTGAAATACTTGCGGGAATTGCTTTACGATTGCGTTTGTTATCATGTCGGCCATTTCTAAAGCTTCTTTTTCAATTTTATCATACAGTTTTACGCCTGCTTCATAATCTTTATTTAGGAATGCCAGTGCTTCTGCCTTAGTTAGTGCTAAATGTTCATAAAACATTTTTCTAAATGCTTCTTTATCAATATATGGGTTAATGCTAGTAAGAAACGCAACAATTTCATCTCCGTTAGCGTACCATTTTTTCTCTATAGCAGTAGCTGAATTTTGATCACCAGCTTTTGCTGCTTTAACAAGATCCGCTGCAATTACTAAGTGGTCTTTAATTAGTGCACTATATTTTTTCACTGCATCCTCACCATAGAATGGTTCAAGTGACAGTCCCATATGTGTTGCATTTTGAAGAAGCCGCCCAACTGTAATGTTTACGTCAGGTAAATTGAAAACAATACTTATAATAGCTAATCTCGTCCAAGCAACGTGTTGTTCCCATAAGGAACGCATATAACCTTTTAAAAAATTCTCGTTTTTACTAATTCGGTAATTACGTACAGATGTATCAAAGTGTACATAAGGGTTATGATAGGGGGAGTAATACGATTGCCAATAAGGATACATAAACGGTAACACTCCTTTGAACATGTATAACTCAAAGTATGATGGGAATTTATATTTAGTTACGTGTCCTCGCTTATTTTAAAAAATGAGTGTTTTAATTTTGATATATAGATAAAACGAATATAAAGTAAAAGATGCTCTGCAAGGGAAGTTGCAGAGCATCAAAAGGGTATTGCCGAGATGTCGGACTCGACTACGTAATATTATCATAAAATTCGCTTAAAAAAACCTGGTAAATGTGTCCAAATGAAAGTGTATCTTTAATAAAGTCAAAGGGATCTGCTTCCCGCGGCAGATCCCTTTAACTAGATAATGTCGATGAGCAAAAACTCATCTGGAGTACTTTAATAGTAACAAGTGAAATTCGTTTTGTGTATTGAGAAAAAAAGATTTACTTTATTAAATGTTAAGAACTTATATTTTACTTCTTGCTATTATCATCATTTGTTGTGAGTGGAGTATGGTTATAAAATGGAGAAAAGATTTACAATCACATCTAAAAGTGTACTGAAATATATATAAATTAAAAAAGACCTGCACAATTAAGCAGGTCAACTTAAGGGATTTATCCAACAGAATATTTTATATGTTAACAACTGTATTGTATTAAGTCTATAAGGTTCATATTGAGAAAATTATTATGAACGATCTATTTCGCACGTGTATTAAGGTTTAAAAAGGTGAGAAAGAAAATGAAAAAGCTTTCTATAAGAAAATAATGGTTGATACTTATAATATGATTCATATTTCCATGCGTCATTATTTGAGAATTGGAGTTGGTTCGATACGGTTTTCGGTTTGATGGAACTAATATTACGATGCTTCATAAAGTAACCTCCTGAATTCATATGTATAAGATTAGTAGTATTCAAGGAGAATCAATAAAATGTGTATTTATTTTGAAATTCGTTATAGTTGTTAATCAATCTCTAAAACGTAAAGAAGCATAAAATAATGAAAAAGCAGGAAATTAGTCGTGTATTCATCACTTTCATGACGCATAAGAGATGATATAATAGGAGTAGATGAAAGATAAAGTAAAGCAGGTGACTCTTTTTTGTTTACAAAAGCACAAGAACTTTTAGCGTCTTATTTCGGTTATTCGTCATTCCGAAGAGGACAAGATGAAACAATTAAAAATGTATTAGATGGGAAAGATACAGTTTGTATTATGCCTACAGGTGGTGGTAAGTCAATTTGTTATCAAATTCCCGCATTAGTATTTGAAGGAACAACGTTAGTTATATCGCCTTTAATATCACTTATGAAAGACCAAGTAGATACATTAGTACAAAATGGTATTTCAGCTACATACATTAATAGTTCTATTTCGATTACAGAAGCGAATCAACGAATTCAATTAGCGAAACAGGGCCATTATAAGTTACTTTATGTAGCGCCAGAGCGACTTGATTCAATGGAGTTTGTTGACCAACTTATCGATATGAAAATCCCGATGATTGCTATTGATGAGGCGCACTGTATTTCGCAGTGGGGACATGATTTCCGTCCGAGCTATTTACATATACACCGTATATTAGATTATCTTCCAGAAAAGCCACTCGTATTAGCATTAACTGCTACGGCAACACCACAAGTTCGTGATGATATTTGCAACACGCTTGGAATTAATCAAGAAAACACGATTATGACAACGTTTGAGCGCGAGAACTTATCATTTTCTGTTATTAAAGGACAAGATCGTAATGCATATTTAGCGGATTATATTCGTCAAAATCAAAAAGAGTCTGGGATTATATATGCAGCTACTAGAAAAGTAGTTGATCAGTTGTATGAGGATTTAATGAAAGCGGGAGTTTCTGTTTCAAAATACCATGCCGGTATGAGTGATAACGATCGAAATGAGCAGCAAGAACTCTTTTTACGTGATGAAGTGAGTGTAATGGTAGCTACATCTGCGTTTGGGATGGGGATTGATAAATCGAATATTCGTTATGTTATTCATTATCAACTGCCAAAAAATATGGAAAGTTATTATCAAGAAGCAGGACGTGCTGGCCGTGACGGATTAGATAGTGCATGTATATTGCTGTATTCTTCTCAAGATGTGCAAGTACAGCGCTTTTTGATTGATCAATCGACCGGAGAGTCTCGTTTTTCAAATGAACTTGAAAAACTGCAAAATATGACTGACTACTGTCATACAGAACAATGTTTACAATCATTTATTTTACAATACTTTGGAGAAGAACCGAAAGAAGATTGTGGCCGCTGCGGTAATTGTACAGACGACCGAGAAAGTATCGATGTGACGAGAGAATCGCAAATGGTTTTATCTTGTATGATTAGGACGAACCAACGATTTGGTAAACAAATGATTGCACAAGTACTAACTGGATCTAAAAATAAGAAAGTCATTGAATTTAATTTTCATACTTTGCCAACTTACGGACTTTTATCAAATCGTAGTGTAAAAGAAGTGAGTGAATTTATTGAGTTTTTAATTTCAGACGAGCTAATTGCAGTTGAACATGGTACTTATCCGACATTAAAAGTAACGGAAAAAGGGAAAGAAGTGTTACTAGGTAATGAGAATGTATTACGTAAAGAACGAGTAGAGACAAGACAAATCGTTCAAGATCATCCTTTATTTGAAGTACTTCGTGAAGTACGTAAAGAAATTGCGCAAGGAGAAGGTGTACCGCCATTCGTTATTTTCTCTGACCAAACGTTGAAAGATATGTGCGCAAAAATGCCGCAAAGTGACTCTGAACTTTTAACTGTGAAAGGGATTGGTGAACATAAACTTGTGAAGTATGGTTCGCATTTCTTACAAGCAGTTCAGCACTTTATTGATGCAAACCCAAACTATGCTGAAACTATTAAAACAGAAGTGGTGTCAGAGCGGAAGAAGTCAGGGAAAGCTTCAGCAAATTCTCATTTGGAAACGTATGAAATGTATAAACAAGGTATTAATCTAGATGAAATTGCGAAAGAACGTGGATTATCAAGACAAACGATTGAAAATCATTTAATTCGTTGTTTTGAAGATGGAATGGAAGTAGACTGGAACAGTTTTGTTCCTGCAGAATACGAACAACTGATTGAAACTGCTGTGCAAAATGCTGATGGTGGTCTGAAATCGATTAAGGAACAACTTCCGAATGAAGTGAGTTACTTTATGATTCGTGCTTATTTACAAATTAGAAAGTAGTGACATGTAAAGGGGATAGGGATTTATGCATCACGTTTTTGTGTATGGCACGTTAAGAAAAGAGCAAGCGAATGCTCATTATATGCAAGGTGCAATATGCATTGCAGACGAAGCATGGACGTATGGGAAATTATTTGATACAAACGAAGGGTATCCAGCGATGATTTGTTCAAATAAAGATAAGGTATATGGAGAAGTTTATGAAGTAAATGATGATGTTCTGCAAAAATTAGATGAATTGGAAGAATACACAGGTAATGCAGAGAGTGATTTATATGACCGAATCACCGAAACAATATATTTAGGTGATAGCGAAATACGTGCATTTGTGTATGTTGCTCAAGACAAAGAGATGCTGAAGAAAGTTATCATTTCTGGTGATTGGGTAGAATATCAAAAAGGACAATAAGAGCAGCCGTAGAGCAGATAATGGGATTTCCTATTATCTGCTTTTCGTTTTACTACTTCCAAAATTCTTATTATTTTGATAAATTGTAAATATGGGGAAATAAAATATGTTTTTTCGTAGGTGTCAGAAAATTAGTCGGTCACCTACAACGGGAAAACTTATTGCAGGAGGAGAATAATGAAAGAATTAGATGTGAGGGAATTTTACCAAAAACAATTTGAATTGTCGAATTACGATATAAATACAGAAAGCTGGTTAGAGCAGCTTGCGAAAGAAGTTAAAGAGCAAATTGGACATCCATTTCAGTCGATGTTAGAACTGGGAGCAGGAAATGGCGGTTTTGCAAGGGCGATGTCTAAGTTACGTGTAAAGATGACTACTGTTGAGCTTGTACCAGAGTTAGTTATGTTTGCAAAAGAGCATTCTACTAATGATATTGCTATTCATTGCGCTGATTTTTATAAAATTAATTTCGAAGAAAAGTTTGATGTTGTTAGTTATTTAGATGGGTTTGGTGTAGGAACAGATGATGAACAATTGATTCTATTAAAACGGATTAAAAATTGGATGAAGGATGATGGATGTGCACTTATTGATATTTATCAACCATTGTATTGGAAAAAGGTAAGTGGACAAGAAATGCCCTTAAGTTCAGCTATGCGAAAATATGAATATGATAGCATAAATGAAAGAATGTTAGATCATTGGTGGCATCCTAATAATCCAAATGATATAGTTACACAGTCTTTACGTTGTTATACGGTAGATGAGATTAGTAATCTATGTGCTGAAGCTGGTCTAAGTATTGTAGGATTCTTTCCAGGAGGAGCATATGACTTTGAAAAGCGAAAATATAAAGAATTAGCAACTTTAAACGAATGTTTGGCGTATCGAATTAAAATAGAAAAGAGTAGGGATTAATCTCTACTCTTTTTTGTTCGAAAAATTCTAACTAAAACCCTTGACTTTATAAAAAGATTTTTAATACAATTGTATTTCGACTGAAAATTTAGAACGGACAGGAGGGAATCATCAAATGAACAACATTTTTGAAGAAGAGTTACAAAAAATGAAAGATACATTACGTACGATGGATGATCAATTAGAACAGCTTGAAAAAATTCCAGTTTATTATGGAGATGATTTTAAAGAACAAATTCTTGAAAGTATGAGAGAATCTAATAGGCAAAACTTACGTATCGGTGTACAAGAGCCATACTTTGGAAGATTAGATTTTCAGGAGGATGGAAAGGAAGACGTTATGCCGATTTATATCGGTAAAGTAGGTGTTTCACATAAAGATACGATGAAACCAATTGTAATTGATTGGCGGGCACCTGTCGCAAGTATGTTTTATTCATTTACCGGCGGTGAAGAATTAGCGTTTTATCAATCACCGGATGGATTAGTAGAAGGTGATGTTTATTTAAAGCGAAATATCTCTATTCGAAAAAGAGAATTAGAACGTGTTGTTGATACATATGTAAAAGGAAATGAAGATGTCTCGCATGCCGATGATTTTCTTCTATATCGATTAGGTGAGAATAAAGATAATAAACTAAAGGATATTGTTTCGACGATACAATCGGAGCAAAATGATATTATTCGTGCAGAAAGAAACTTGCCATTATTAATTCAAGGCGTTGCAGGGAGCGGAAAGACAACGATCGCTTTACATCGCCTTGCTTTTTTAATTTATGAATATCGTGAGCAGCTAGAAGCTGAAAGAATGATTGTATTCGCTCCGAATAGTTTGTTTTTAGATTATATTTCGAGTGTGCTTCCTGAATTAGGTGTCGGGAATATTAGTCAAACAACATTTCCGGACTGGGCATTACGTACGTTAGATGATTCGGTGAAACTAAAGCAGACAGATGAAAAATTGAAAGAAGCATTTTCTATTAATCGTGATGAAAGAAAGGTTATGCTTGGCAAATTGAAAGGTACGCTAGAATTTAAGTCCTTTATTGAAGAGCAAATGGTTCAATTTGAAAAAGAACTAGTACCAACAAGTAATTTTGAGGCATGGGATAACGCTGTTATTCCAGTGGAAGATATAAAAAAATGGATGCAAGTTGAGTATAAACATTATCCATTAAAGAAAAGAAGAGAACGTTTAGTTGGCCGTATGAAACGCTGGATTGAAATTGAACTGAAAAAGTATGGAGAAACAAACGAGAAGAAATTATTAAAAAAAGAAGCGACAAAGAGATTGAACAGTTATATGAAGTTTTGGCCGAAAATGAGCTCACTTTCAATATATAGTTCAATATTGAAAAGTAAAGAAATACTCGAAGTATTACCTGAAGAACTTGTGAAAGAAACTGAAAAGAGTTGTCGTAAAAAAGAAGTGTATGTAGAAGATTTACCAGCTTTAATATACATACATCACCGCATCACAGGTATTGAAATTGGACAAAAGTTTCATCACGTCGTTATTGATGAAGCGCAAGATTTCTCACCATTCCAAGTGTATGTATTAAAAGAAATTACACTAGGTAATTCTTTCACTATATTAGGTGATTTATCTCAAGCGATTTATGATTACCAAGGGATTGACGATTGGAGTGCTTTTAAGGAAGTATTCCAAGAAACAGGCTATTATGAACTGACGAGAAGCTATCGTTCTACAAAAGAAATTATTGAATTTGCGAACGAAATAATTAAAAATGCCGAGATTCCAGTAGGGCTTGCGACACCAGTTTTTCGTAGTGGTGAAGAGGTCAAAGTAATCCAAGCAGAAGATCAGTTAAATGAGATTATGAAGACGTTAAAACATTTACAAAATGATGATGTGAAAACAATTGCGGTAATAGGAAGAACAGATGATGAATGTCGCGATATATATGAGAAATTAACAAAGGCAGGAGTAGCTGTAAACGTCATTGAAGCAGGTCAAAGTAAATATGAAGGTGGTATTTCAGTAGTACCTGTATACTTGGCGAAAGGGCTAGAATTTGACGCTGTTCTACTAATTGATGTTGATGAAGAACATTACAAAAATACAAAACACGATGCAAAGTTATTGTATGTCGGATGTACAAGGTCACTTCATGATTTATGGATTTTCCATAGCGGAGAAGCATCGTCTTTAATTAACGGATTAAAATAAAAATGAAACGCAAGAGGCTTTTCTAGTAACAAAAAGAAGGACCTCTTGTTTTTCTATATACAGGTACGGGGAGAGAATAACTATGATTACAAAAGTAATAACAAAGAGAAATTGGGAAATCGCAAAGATAAATGGAGAGATTAATGAAGTTTCACTAAAAGAAGAGGGGTTTATACACTGTTCATCTTTAGAACAAGCTTTAAACGTTGCTCAAAAACATTTCGTTCATGAAGAAGATGTTTTATTACTTACAATTAATCCAGCCCTTGTAAAAGCAGAAACAAAATATGAACCTGCTTCTAATGGTCAAGAATATCCGCACGTATATGGAGTAATTAATGTTGATGCGATTATAGATGTTGTTACATTACCTAAAGAAAACGGAGAGTTTACCTTACCATAGGTACAAAAATAAGAATGGTATAAACTAATAATTTAGTTAGAAAAGCACAAATCGTATAGTTTGTGCTTTTTATTATCTATTTTTTGGTAAATAATTATTGTTTTTGTCACGATAATACTGTACGATACATAGTATAAAACATATACTGTATGACATATAGTAATGGAAATGAGGTGAATACATGGATACTTTATTAAATTCATTAATTACTGAGCTAAGAAGAGGTACATTAACATTAGCAGTTTTAAGCCAATTAAGAACGCCGCAGTATGGATATTCACTTGTCCAATTATTAGAGAAATCAGGAATCGTAATCGATCAAAGTACTTTATATCCACTACTTCGCCGGTTAGAAAAGCAAGAGCTAGTGACGAGTAGTTGGGATAAAACAGAGAGTAGACCTCGTAAATATTATGTTTTAACTGAATACGGATTAGAGATATTCCAGCAGTTGAGAAAGGAATGGATAAAGGATTCGAAAGAACTTTATAACTTATTAAAGGAGGAGGACAAGAATGAATTTGATTAATATTTATGTCGAGGAAGTAGCGAAGAGATTACCTGAAAAAAATCGTGAAGATATTATTCTTGAGCTACGGTCAACAATTGAGGATATGTTGCCTGATGATTATAATGAAGATGATGAAAAAAGAGTTCTTGAAAAATTGGGGAGTCCGGTTTCATTAGCTAATGGATATTTGGATAGACCGATGCATTTAATTGGACCGCGTTATTTTGATGTATATACGACATTATTAAAAATGATCATTCCAATTGCAGCCGTTATCGCCCTCATTGCAATGGTTGCAGAAAATTTTTTAAGTTATACTGGTGATCAAGCAGTATTAAATGTTATTTTACAAGTAATAGGTAAAGGCATTGGAGAAATTTTTGAAGTAGCCCTCCATGTATTTTTCTGGTTAACACTCGTATTTGCTATTTTAGAAAGAACGGATAAAAACAAAGATACCGAGCCGTTGACGACAAATTTAAAAAAGTGGACGCCAGATGATTTGAAAAACATTTCGCATATTCCGAAGAAAAAAGCAATCTCCAAGTTTGAAGTTTTTGGAGGGTTAATGTGGACGGCAATATGGGCTACACTTTATTTTTATGCGAATCATCTCGTTGGCGTATACAGTGGTACGGGAAGTGGATTGAAGTTTGTCGCACCAACGTTTAATCAAGATGTGTTACTTCAGTATTGGCCAATCGTTGTGATGATAATTGTTTTTGAAATAGCGATATCTCTTTATAAGTTAGTACAGGGACAATGGACGAAAAGATTGGCAATCGGGAATACTATTCTCCAAATAGCTGGAACGATAGTATTCATTATAATTGTAGTAAATCCACACATATTTACCGATGGATTTATTACGTTTGTGGCAAATGTGTTCACTATTTCTCCGGAAGAACTTAAAAAGTGGCTAATTGGTGGGGGTATTCTCATTTACGTTTTATCTGCTGCATTAAACATTTATGATGGCTTTCGAAAAGCTAGTGTTCGTGTAACAAATAGGTAGTTAAAAAGAGAACGTATATGAAAGGAAGAAAAGGATGATAAGGGAAGCAACGGAAAAAGATGTAATATACATTTTAGATATTTATAATGATGCGATACTGAATACAACTGCTGTATATACGTATAAACCCGTAACCCTTGAAAATAGAATAGATTGGTATGAACAAAAAAAGGCTGATGGTTATCCGATTTTTGTATACGAACTAGATAATAAAGTAGTAGGATTTGCGACATTCGGTCCGTTTAGAGCTTGGCCTGCCTACAAATATTCAATTGAGCATTCTGTGTATGTTGATAAGGAATATAGAAAATGTGGGATTGGAACTTCTTTGATGAGAGCATTGATCACAATTGCAAAAGAAAGAGAATATATGACTTTAATTGCTGGAATTGATGCGGAAAATGAGAAAAGTATTGCTTTACATGAAAACTATGGATTTGTTCATGCAGGGACGATTAAAAAGGCTGGTTATAAGTTTAATAAATGGCTAGATTTAGCTTTTTATCAATTGGAGCTTAATGGTCCTAAAAATCCTTTAGAAGAATAGAGATTTTTCGTAAACATGTATCTTTTAGGTAGCAAGGAGTAATTCATGCTACCTTTTTCTTATTGTAAAAGCCTATTTAATCTGCAAAAAAGGGGTTTTTACATTCTATATTGAATGATTAAAGGTGATAAAACGATATGAAATGAGGAATGAAAATGGAAACTGTCATTCAAAAAATGAAAGAGATACAATCTGATCATGTTGGGATAGCTATTTATTCTACAAAAAGTAATCGTATAGTTGCTTCATATAATAGTGAATTAAATATTCCGTTAGCATCGGCAGCAAAAGTAGTAATCGGATTTGTAGTAGCGCAAATGGTGAAGGAAAATAAACGTAATTGGCATGATATACTTCATCATGTTAAATTTAATCCAAATGAAGATAGTGCGCAGTTGTATCCACATTTACAAGGAAGAAGGACTTTAACACTTAGTAAAGCAGTAGAAGTGATGATAGCATGTCATGATAGTTACGTTGCACAGTCAGTTGTAATGTACTGTGGTGGATGGGATGCTGTGAAAATGTATGCCCAAACGTACTTGTCAAAAATTCATATACAAGAGGACGCTAAAGATGAGAAAAATATTGGAGAATTAGATGAAGTTCTTTCACTTTTAGTACATATTTTTCAGGGTTATAAATCAGAAGCAGAATTATGGGAACCAATTATTAGCGGCATGGTAAGACAGCAAGGTGAATATGAAGGAATACATTCATATCACTTAGCTCATATGACAGGTGGACTATCTTCAGCTGCAATAAATATTGGTATAATAGGAATATTTAACGAATTCCCGTTTCTTTATGTTATTGGGGGAAAAGATTTACCGAATCGACGTGAAAATAAAGAGGTAGATGAAGCTTTTGTAGTAGCTTTGAAGTACATATACAAAGAATATAGTGAAAGTACGCTAGGAGTGAGTAATTGAAAAGAAACTTAAAGACATCAACAATCATTATGTTAATTGTAACGATTATTGCTCTTGAAGTGGGTATCGCACTATACGATCACAATTTGTCATTAGATACTATTTATTTTGCAGCGATCCTCATTTGTATTGTATTACTTTTTGGTACACGTGTTTCTGAGAAGAAAGAGAGACGAAGAAAAACAGCTCTTTTATTTTGGCCATCTATTTTACTGTCTATCGCTTGTTTTGCAGTTATAAGTTACATAAGAATAGGCTATGTTTCTGTACCAGGTATAATTGGCTTTTCATGCTTTGTTATTTATGGTGGTTTCGTATTTATTAGTATTTTAAAAAGGAAAAGTAAAAATGAGAGGTAGCTTACTAAGTTGAAAGGAAGAGATATATGAAACGCATAGAGAATGGTACTCGCATAGAAGGAGAATATATAAAGAATAAAGTCATTCAATATAACATGTCTATTTTAACAGATGAAGCAAAACAGCCGATGGAACAAGTAAGTTTTGTTCTGAAAGATGAGGCTGGGAAAATCTTTGGCGGAGTAACAGGAACGATGTATTTTTATCATCTTCATATAGATTTTTTATGGGTTGATGATTCAGTTCGTCATGATGGTTATGGTAGTCAACTATTACATAAAATTGAAGACATTGCGAAGGAAAAAGGTTGTAGATTAATATTATTAGATTCATTTAGTTTTCAAGCGCCAGAGTTTTATAAAAAGCATGGCTACCGAGAATATGGTGTTGTTGAAGATCATCCTAAAGGGCATAGTCAACACTTTTTAGAGAAGAGGTTATAGTATTCGTGTTTTGCAAGAAAAGTGGATTTTAAAAGCATCGCCAATAGGGCGATGCTTTTTTTAGTTTATAGAAACTAATCAATCTGATGCAATTATGCGAAGAAATAGTTCGATTCGTATTACAAGGATTTTCTTTTTTTACTATTCAAATAGCTTATTCATTAAATCTTGTATTTCACGTCTTCTTTTATCTGTTTCGTCCTTATCAATTGTATACGTATCATCCTCTATTATAAGAACATCACCCTCTTTTGCAGTGGAAGGGAGTTTGGATTTAGGTACATCAATTGTTACGTTATTCACTTCAATAACTACTAGTTCGCCTTCAAAACGGTCAATAATACCTCTTTTCATAATTATCTCTCCGCTCTTACAGAAATGTTAGAACCATCACTAGTAATAATTACAGTTCCGTTTAAATCAGTTCTGTATATTTTAACAGACATTGCATTTAACTTTGCTAAAGTTTCCTGTGTGGGATGGCCATATCGGTTACCTGCACCTGCACTGATCACAGCGATACTTGGTTTCACTGCATCTAAAAATGGTTGAGAAGAAGAAGTCTTACTTCCATGGTGACCAGGTTTTAATACATCAGATTTTAGGTTAGAACCATATGTTGCAAGCATATCTTTTTCACTTTTAGATTCAGCATCACCAGTAAATAAGAAAGATTTGCTGCCATGTGTTACTTTTAATACAGCACTCCACTCATTTAGATCGTTACCGTATTCTTTAACAGGAGCTAAAAATTGTGAGTTTAAACCATTGATTGGTAAAGTTACTCCAGACTTCGCTTCTTTAATAGTTAACTCTTTGTTAGCTACTGCAGTTAAAAAGTCTTTAAACGTTTGTGTCGTATGGCTTACTTTAGGTGCGTAAACGTTTTTTACATTCATAGCATAAAGTACTTCATCCAATCCACCTACATGATCGGCATCAGGATGAGTAGCAATCATATAATCGATAGTTTGGAATCCTAATCCTTTTAAATAATTTGCTACTACTTTACCTTTTCCGTTGTTACCACCGTCAATAAGGATCGTTTCGCCACTTGGAGATTTAATAAAAGTAGCATCACCTTGTCCTACATCAATATAATGAACTTCTAACTCTCCTTTAGGCTTAGGAAGAGCAGGACGGAAATTTGGTTCTAATACACGGGCTAAAAATGCAGCGAATTGCTCACGAGTTACTTTTACATCTGGACCAAATGTACCATCAGGCAATCCAGCGGTAATATTATTTTGCGCTAAAATTTTGACATAATTGTAACCCCAGTGATTAAATGGAACATCAGGGAAATTGACGTCTGCACCTGTAGGTTTCAAATTAAAAGTTTTAACTAAAACTACTGCCATTTCTGCACGAGTTAATGAACGGTCAGGGAAATAGTTTGTTTCACGTTGTACAATGTTATTATGTGCTAACTTATGTACAGAATCATAGTAATAGATACCTTTGGCTACATCGGAAAAAATATGATTATAGCTAGATGGTTTTTCTAATTTTAATGATAAATCTAGCATTAAGGCCATTTGTCCACGAGTTACATCATCACCCGGTTTAAAAGTTCCTTCTGGTGTACCTTTAATGATACCTTTATCCGATAAATAGTTAATTTCCTTAAGTGCCCAATGATTAGATTGGACATCTGGGAAAGCTTTAGCACTTGTAAGATTTGGAATGAACAATGTTAAAATCATGACAAATGCTGTTAGTAATAAACTAAACTTTTTCAAAAAATCGCCTCACTTAATGTATTTTTTACCTTATTAACTTTACCATTTCTTACAAGTGATTCAAAGTTTAATAGGTAAATATTTTATTAGTTGTTTTGTATTTCCATAAATTCGTTAATTTGAAATAATCTAACTTAATAGAGGAGATAGGAAAGGTATTAGAGAATTGTTTATATTGCAATTGTAAAATCCATAATATAAATTTATAAAATCGTTTATAATAATTTATATTATGTTAGATGGGAGAAAGAAAATGTATACGTATAAATTACAAGATGAGAAACCAATCTGTTCAGAAAAATTAAAGAGGCTTTACGATTCTGTCGGTTGGTGGCCAGAAAGAAAAGAAATCGATATTCAAAAAATGTTAAAAAACAGTATAGCAATTGGGGTATGGAAAGAAAATGAGTTAATTGGTTTTGCTAGAGTTGTTTCAGATGGTGTTTTTCGAGCGTACATAGAAGATGTTGTTGTGCATGAGAGTGTAAGAAATAAAGGTATTGGTGAGAAGATGCTTACAATGTTGCTTGAAGAGATATCTCATATCGATATTGTGAGCCTATTTTGTGGAGAGAAACTTATAAAGTTTTATGGTCAACAGCAATTTCAAGCGACGAAACAAATTGTGATGCATCGTAATCAAATAGTGAAAGAAATATGAGGTGCGAATTAGAATGAAGGTAACAAGAGCATATTGTTTATCGAAAAGAAAAGCGACAGAAGATTCTCCTGATGGTTGGAATGCAACATGTATGAGGCTTAACAATAAAATATTTGCGATATTGAACCATGAAGAAGGCGAAAAAGCGGCAATAACATTAAAATGTGATCCAGAACTTGCGCTAAGATTAAGAGAAGAGTATTCAGAAACAATCATTCCAGGGTATCATATGAATAAAAAACATTGGAATACAGTGTATATACATAAAGATGTAGAGCAGGAGCAAATTAATAAGATGATTGATTGGTCGTATGATTTAGTTCTGCAGTCATTTTCAAAGAAAAAGCAGCAAGAGTTATTAGATTAATATGGATAAGGGGTGGGTGTGTTGAAAGACACGATTAAAGATACATATGATAAATTAGCGAGTACATATAAAGAAAATCTAGATGTCGCAAATCCATATAACAGCTATTATGAAAGACCAGCGATGATAGAGATGATTCCAAAGAAATTAGAAGGGAAGAGTGTGCTAGATGCTGGGTGTGCAGCTGGATGGTATACTTCTCAATTTGTAGAAAGTGGAGCAAATGTAACAGCAATTGACGTAAGTTCTGAAATGGTAAAAGCTGCAAAGGAAAGTATGGGTGATAAGGCAACGTTTCTTTGTCATGACTTGCAAGAAGTATTACCGTTTGAAGATCATACTTTTGATGTAATTGTAAGTTCGTTAACTCTTCATTACTTAGAAAATTGGAATCAAGTATTTCAGGAGTTTCGTCGCGTACTGAAGCCAGGTGGAGAATTTATATACTTTATTCATCATCCTTTTATGGACTTTACAAAGTTTACTTGTGAAAATTATTTCGAAAAACAACTATTGGTAGATACTTGGGTTAAACAAAATATTACAATAGAAGTTAGTTTTTTTAGAAGGTCACTTCAAGACATAATTAATGAAACAACAAATTGTTTTGTGATAGAAAAAATGGTTGAACCGAGGCCAGTTGAAAAGATGAAAGAAGTAAATGAAAAATCTTATCACTATTTAAATACAAATCCACATTTTCTTATTGTTAAAGCAGTTAATAAATAGCTAGTAAAATGATTATATTTTACTAGCTATTTTGCAGTTTTAAATGATGAATTAGGAGTTTTGAAATGAATACGAAACGAAATAGATTACTATACGCAACGTTTACAATCCTTGTTATTATTTTAGGGCTTAGTTCAAGAAAGCTTGCTTTTGCGCTGCCGACTCTATTAAATGATTATTTAGGTGATGCTTTATGGGCGTTAATGATTTTCATTGGATTCGGATTTTTATTTCCTAAAATAGAAACGAAGAAATTGGCTTTTATTAGTTTAATGTTTTGCTACGGGATTGAAGTGAGCCAATTGTACCATGCCGAATGGATAGATAGCATTCGTGCAACGACTTTAGGTGGACTCGTGTTAGGTTATGGATTTTTGTGGAGTGATTTAGTGGCTTACACAATTGGTGTTGGAATAGGATTTCTTTTTGAGTTGATTTTACGGAAGAAATAAGTGAGTTTAAATGGGGGATATTTATTATGAAGGATATATTAGAAATTGTGAAATTTTGGTTTCATGATTATGATGTCACAACTACTGAAATAAAAGCAAATGTAATAAAGATTCATTGTAATAATAAATCCTATATTTTAAAGGAGAAGGGATCGATAAAACAGCTTTTAGTTGAAATAAACGCATTAGAACAGCTTGAGGAAAAAGGGGTTAAAGTACAAAAATTAGTGAAAACAAGTAATAGTGAAAAGTATGTAGTTTATAAAGAGAGGTATTATTGTCTATACGAATATGTTGTTGGAAGTGTACTTGAAATAAAGGATCCAGAAAATCTGAAAAATCTAGGAAGCTTAATTGGAGAAGAAATAGCTAATCTACACCAAGCACTTAATTCGGTGAATAGTAATAATGAGTTAGCAAAAAGAGATTTGTATAAATTGGTATACGAATGGGCTTTACCTAATTTAGAAAAGAATGAGCATGTTCATCAGGATGTAATTCGAAAAATGAATCAAATACATACAGATTTTAAGGAAAAGGTCCACCCATTACGAAAACAAATTATTCATCGTGATATGCACTTATCGAATGTGATTTTTAAAGATAATGAATTTCAAGGATTTATAGATTTTGAACTAGTAGAAAGTAATTTAAGATTATTTGATTTATGTTATTGCTGTACGAGTATTTTGAGTGAGTTATATAGTGAGTGATGAAGCATTAAGAGAGAAGTGGAAACATATCATCAGCAAAATCTTTGAAGGGTATAATAAACAAAACAGTTTAACGAAAGAAGAACTACAATCTATTTGGTATGTCATGCTTTCTATTCAAGTTATATTTATTGCTTATTTTGTCCAGCTAAAAGATTTACTAAAGTTAAATGAAGAGATATTTTTTTGGATTTTTGCAAATAAAGAGGCTATTGAAGAGTCAATAGAAAGGGTCGTACGAAAATGAAAAAAATTATATTAATTGGTTCTGGTGGTTCAGGAAAATCTACATTAGCAAAACAGCTAGGAAATAAACTAAATATTAAAGTACATCATCTTGATGCACTATTTTGGAAACCGAACTGGGAAGGGGTACCGAAAGAAGAGCAAAGAAAGGTTCAAAATGAATTAGTTAAAGAAGATGAGTGGATTATTGATGGGAATTATGGCGGGACTATGGACATAAGAATGAACGCAGCTGATACCATTATCTTTCTTGATATTCATAGAACAATATGTATATATCGAGCTTTTAAAAGGATTGTACAATATCGGAATAAAACAAGACCAGATATGGGGGCTGGGTGTGAAGAAAGGTTTGATTTGCAATTTTTTAAATGGATATGGGAATATCGTAAGACGAAGCGACCTACAATTTTAAAGAAGTTAAATCAATTGAGTAAGGATAAAGATGTTATTATTTTAAAATCTACAAATGAAGTAAGACTATTTTTAGAGAAGTACGATGCTATAAATAGTTAGATTATAAAAAGAAATAACCTGGGGGTATAGAATTGGATAGATTTATTAGGCTAGTTGATTCTAATATGTTGAAAATTCCAGCAGGAAAAGTAGAATTAAGAGATGATCGAATAAAGAAAGAATGGAAAGTCGAAGTTAATTCGTTTCTTCTTGCAAAGTATGTTGTAACGATGGAATTGTATGATGCGATTACAAATCATACCTCAAATTTATCCAAAGATAAAAACAAACCAGTTGTAAATATCTCATGGAATGATGCCATTATGTTTTGTAATCTACTTTCAAAAAAAGCGGGGTTAAAAGAATATTATTCTATTAATGACGGTTGTCAAATTGTTAGTTGCAATTTAGATTCAAATGGGTACCGATTACCTTCAGAAGCAGAGTGGCAATATGAATGTAAAGCAGGCACACCAGGATATACATATGGCGAACTCCAGAAAATAGCGTGGTATAATGAAAATTCAAATGGAGAAATTCAAGCCGTCGGTAAAAAAGAACCGAATGCATGGGGACTTTATGATATGGTAGGGAACGTTTGGGAATGGTGCTATGATTTGTATGATGAAAAGGTGTATGGATCATACCGGATTTTTCGAGGTGGTAGTTGGGCTGAAAAAGCTAGAGGTTGTGGCGCGACTTGTCGTCGCCGTAGTCATCCAACATTTTATATAGATGACCTTGGATTTAGGCTCGCTAAGTCCATTTAGAAGAATTATAAGAGCAAAATAATATAGAGAAGATTTAAATTAAGGAGTGTTTAAAGTGGCACGTGTTTTATTCATTAATACTGGATCAGAAGGACATATAAATCCAACGTTGCAAGTTGTAGAAGAATTAGTTTCGCGCGGGGAAGAGGTAGTTTATTTTTCAATAGAAGCTTTCAGAGAACGTATTGAAAAAACAGGGGCTATTGTAAGAACAATTGACGAACAAAGATTTATAAAAGCATTTCTTTCCGGTGGTCGAAATTATTTGCAAGAAAGAATAAATGGTCTCTTATATACAGCAGATATTGTAATACCTAGTGTTCTAGAGAAAATTGAAGGGGAGCAGTTTGATTACATCATTCACGATTCGATGTTTGGGTGCGGTCGTTTAATTGCTCAAATTCTAAAGCTTCCAGCAATAAATTCTTGTACATCTTTTGCGCAGGATGAAAGATCATTTGAACAAATGTTAGATCACTTGTCTAAAAATATACCAGTGGAAGTTCAAGATAACATACATAATGATTTTGAACGCTTAACAAAAGGAATTTCAGAAAAATATGGTGTTGAAATAAACTCACCGTATGAAGTTTTTTGTAACCCAGCGCCACTCACTATTGTGTATACGGTTAAAGAGTTTCAACCTTTCGGTGATACGTTTAATGAAACATATAAATTTGTAGGCCCATCTATTTCTGCACAAGTAAAAAATGAAGACTTTGATTTTACTTCAATTGAAGAAAAAAGCCCGATTTACATTTCGCTAGGCACTGTTTTTAATGAAGCGCTTGATTTTTATAAACTTTGTATGAAGGCGTTCGAGAATAGCGAGCATACAATTGTGATGTCTATTGGTAATAAAACGAACATAAGTGATTTAGGTAACATTCCTAAAAACTTCATTGTGAAAAACTATGTACCACAAACGAAACTACTTGCATATACAAAGTTGTTTATTACACATGGTGGAATGAACAGTACACATGAAGGGCTATATAACGGGATTCCACTCATTGTAATTCCGCAAAGTGCAGATCAGCCAGTAATCGCAAAGCAAGTAGAGAATCTAGGAGCTGGAATTAAGTTATCTATGAAAGAATTAACTGTAGAACAACTACGTAAAAGTGTAGAACTTGTATTAAATAATCCATCATATAAAGAAGCTGCGTTGCATTTGAAGGAGTCATTTCGAAAATCTGGTGGCTATAAGGAAGCTACTGATGAGATTTTTACATTTATAGGTCAGTAATAAATGGAATATTATACATGAGAAGAGTGTCTATATGAAATGATATAGACACTCTTCTGTTATATGAAGCGGAGAATCAATTGTTTTGAAAGATTAAATATCTTGTTTTATAAATTCTGGCCATAGTTTTACATGTTAGTAATGCTTTCACAGTTTCTGCACAACTTCTGCACATGTTTTGGTGATTTCTATGTCATGATATATTCATTAAGTGAAATATTTCACATAAAAAGAAATATATTTTCACTGCGGTGTATGCATAAGTAACACATACATCGATGCAAGATTGTCTCTTGTTATTCTTTTACATCGAAGCCCACATTACACTACAAAGTATAACAAGAAGGGGACAGGAATATGAATAATCGATTATTAAAACAACTACAAAACATGAAAATGAACAAAAAAAGTCTAGGAGCTGTTGCATTAACAGCTGGAATTATTGGCACGACACTTATTCCTCAAAACGCATACGCGCACGGTTTTGTTGAAAAGCCTGGCAGCCGATCTGCTTTATGTAGTCCAACCTATGGTGCACTGAATGTAAACTGCGGAAGTATTATGTATGAACCACAAAGTTTAGAAGCTCCAAAAGGCTTCCCGCAGGGTGGCCCAATTGATGGAAAAATTGCTTCTGCAGGTGGTAAATTTGGTGGTATTTTAGATCAACAAACAGCAGATCGTTGGTTTAAAAATACAATCACTGGTGGAGAAAATACATTTACTTGGAAGTATACAGCGCCTCACTTAACGAGCAAATGGCATTACTATATTACTAAAAAAGGATGGAACCCAAATAAAGCGCTAACAAGAGCAGATTTTGAACCAATTGGAACTGTACAACATGATGGTTCTGCGGCTTCAAATCATTTAACGCACAAAATCAATGTGCCTACTGATCGTAGTGGATATCATGTGATTTTAGCAGTATGGGATGTAGCTGATACAGCAAATGCATTCTATAATGTTATTGATGTTAATCTCATCAATGACATAAAAACAGATACGGAGGCTCCAAGTATTCCAAATGGAATTCAGGCACAAAAAGTAACAGCGAATAGTATAGAACTAGCTTGGAACGATTCTACGGATAATGTAGGGGTAAAAGGATATCAAATCTTCCGTAACGGAGAAATGATCGATACAGTACCGGGCACTCATTTTATTGATAAAAAATTACAACCAAGCACGGAATATTCTTATACTGTAAAAGCAATTGACGCAGCTGGAAATGCTTCGAAAGAAAGTGTAACGCTTACAGTAAAAACGGCAGTTGAGGCTCCCGATACAGAAGCACCAACACAACCAAAAGGATTACATAGTATGGGAACAACATCTTCAAGTGTGGATCTAATGTGGAGTCCTTCTGACGATAACATTGGTGTAGACCATTACGATATTTATAGAGAAGAAGAAGGATCAATGAAAAAGATTGCAACATCCAATACGACTTCTTATATGGATAAAAATTTACTCTCTAATACTACTTATAAATATGTAGTAAAAGCTGTTGATGTAGCTGGAAATGAATCTGTACAGAGTGATATATTCACAATTACTACAAAAACTGAAAGCGCTTCATATGAAGAATGGAATGCAACGAAAGCATATGAAAAGGGAGATAGAGTTCTATACGAGGGAAAAGTATATGAAGCAGTCCAGAGTTATAAAGGAAATGGGGATCCAAACTGGATTTATGCCTTATCATTATGGAAAACAGTATAAGCTTTACTAAGATATAAACTAAGAGATAATGGGCTTTGATGCAAAAGGACATCTTGAGAATTCATTTTTCTATTAATAAAAAAGGGTAGTATATGAATACATAAAGTAGTTTCATATACTACTCTTTTTATTATGATAACATTTTCGTCATAAGTATATGCGGAATGCCATCTTCCATAAATACATTAGAAGAAGTTTGATAACCTAGTTTTTTATAAAATCCTTCAGCTTGTGTTTGACCATGTAGTTTCACTTTTGTAGCTTGTTCATTACGAGCAATTTCTTCTAACGTTTGAATGATTACTTTTCCTAAACCGAATTTACGATAGTCTTTTAAAATACAAATGCGTTCTAATTTACCAGCGCCATCAACAAATCGGATACGGCCTGTACCTACAGGAAGCTCATTATAATAAACTAAAATATGTTTACATTTCTCTCCGATTTCATCAAACATATCGAATTCATCTTCAAGTGGGACATTTTGTTCTTTTACAAATACTTCTTTTCGAATGTGAAATGCAGTTTCTAAATCTGTAAGTTCTGTTATGAGTTTGGAGTGCAAATTGTTCAGTCCTTTCTAGTGTGATGTGCGTATGTTTTCATAGTATATCATAATAAAGTGCTATTAAGAGAAGAAGAGCATATTAAAAAGCTGACTTTAAACAGTCAGCCCTCGTTATAACTCCTTTATCCCATTTTCAGTCCCGATAATTGCTTTACTCGTCATATTTATAAATAATCCAGTTTCAACTACACCAGTAATCATTTTTAATTCAGTGTGTAAATGGGTAGGATTAGAAATATGATTAGGGAATATACAATCGATAATCATGTTATTATTATCGGTTATAAACGTTTCATTATTTTTTAAGCGTAACGTTGTTTGACATCCTAAAGATTGAATTTTACTTTCGGTTTGTTTCCATGAAAAAGGTATGATTTCAACAGGTAATGGAAAAGTACCTAAATGCGTTACAAGTTTTGATTCATCAGCAATGATAAGTAGTTCTTTAGATGAGGAGGCAACGATTTTTTCACGAAGTAATGCGCCACCGCCTCCTTTTATTAATTGTAAATTTGAATCAATTTCATCCGCTCCATCAATTGTAAGATCAAGGCTTTGTATGTCGTTTAATGAAATTAGTGGGATATTTAGTTGCTGAGCTAATACTTCAGTTTCTTTTGATGTCGGGACAGCTTGAAATGATAGTCCTTCTTTTACACGTTCACCTAATTTTTCTATCGTCCAGTATACGGTAGAACCTGTACCAAGCCCAATCTTCATTCCATCTTTTACGAAGGCTGCAGTATATTCACCAGCGAGTTGTTTTAAATTCATCGATTTACTCCGCCGGGCGTGGTCCAGCATCAAGACCTGAATTTTCAACTGTAAGTACCGGACGAACGACTATATCCTTATGTACACGCATTTGACAAGATAATCGTAAATGATCTTCAATCCCTTTTTCCGTCATCGCATTTTTTTCATTTGCATTCGCTTCACAAAAATCACCTGCTATAATTTCTACTCTACAAGTTGTGCAACGTGCTTTTCCGCCGCAACGATGGAGTATGTTTACACCGTTGTCTTCAATTGCTAATACTAATTTTGTGCCTTCTTTTACATCAAAAGTTCCCGTACCTTCAATTGTTAATTTTGGCAAATTTGTTCCTCCTCACGTAAAATGGTACATAACATATTTATGACCGCGAATTATTGAACATAAACATAATTTTTTTTTATGCCCCGTAACTTTTTTATTTGTTGAATCGTTAATTAAGTAAGCGCTGAAAAGGAGTGGTTATTTTGTGCACAAAAGTTACTCATATTTTAAAGAATCATATCGATATGAATCATTCAAATATAAATTTTTTAATTGAGCAATATGGAGAGTTAAAAAGATACTGTACTTTTTTAACGAAAAACAAATGGGATGGGGAAGATCTCGCCCAAGAAACAGTGTGTAAAGTACTTCAAAAATATAGAAATAAAGATATTTGTATGACACTCGTCTATAAAATAGCAAGAAATTGTTGGTTAGATCAGATGAAGTCTAAGTCTGTTCATGAAAAAATAAGAGAACAAATCACTTTTGAAGAGCCACAAGAGAATATTGCAGATTTGCATGAAATGGTAGGGAAAGTATTATCTTCATTAAATGTACAGCAATCCACGATTTTATTATTAAAGGATGTTTTTCGATATAGTATCGCTGATATTGCTAAAGTATGTTCCGTATCGGAAGGGGCAGTAAAAGCTTCTTTGTTTCGGAGTAGAAATAGGGTGAAAACTGTAAGTGAAGAAGGGATTGAGATAGTCGAATTCACAGATGATATGGAAGTTGTTGTAACATCTATTCGTGAGGAAAGACCAGAATTGTTAACGAAACTTCTTCCGACAATAGATTTTACTAAGTTACCATCTAAACAGCCAGTCTTATTATTTAATGTGAAACAACCTTCTTCCTACAGTTGTATGCTTTGCGTTGCATAACAATTATTGGAGGAATTTAAAATGAATGCAATTCCATATGTTGTAGAACAAACGAAATTAGGAGAACGTTCCTATGATATATATTCAAGGTTATTAAAAGACCGTATTGTTATTATCGGTTCAGAAATAAATGATCAAGTAGCGAGTAGTGTCGTAGCTCAATTATTATTTTTAGAAGCAGAAGATGCAGAGAAAGATATATTTTTATACATTAATAGCCCAGGCGGATCAACGACAGCAGGTTTTGCCATATTAGATACGATGAATTTAATCAAACCAGACGTGCAAACGCTATGCATGGGCTTTGCAGCATCATTTGGTGCATTGCTATTATTATCAGGTGCAAAAGGAAAACGGTTTGCACTCCCAAATAGTGAAATTATGATTCATCAGCCGCTTGGTGGTGCACAAGGGCAAGCAACGGAAATTGAAATCACAGCAAAAAGAATTTTAAAGTTAAAACATGATATTAATAAAATGATTGCAGAAAAAACAGGGCAACCGATTGAAAGAGTAGCACATGATACAGAAAGAGATTATTTTATGACTGCAGAAGAAGCGAAGGCATATGGGATTGTAGATGATGTTGTTACGAAAAAATAGCAGAAAGCAGGCTAGAGAGTAAAGTATATTCTCTAGCCTGTTTTATTAATCTTTTATCCATTCATCGACTAACGCTTGATTCTTTTTAATCCATTTTCGCGCCGCTTCTTCGGAATCTTTTGTTTTATTTAACTCGACCATTAATGTACCAAGCTGTTCATCGTTCATTTTCCATTTGTCAAAGTATTTTATGATATCTGGATGATCTTTTTCGAAACCTTTACGAACAGAGTAATAAATGTCATCTTTTTCACCATATACTTTCTTAGGGTCTTTTAAATATTTTAAATCAAATTCTGAAAAGCCCCAATGTGGATTCCAAAGCGTAACAGCGATTGGTTTCTTTTTCGTATATGCTTTCTTTAATTCACTCATCATCGCCGCTTCAGAAGATTGGACAAGTTTTAGTTTTATATCATATTCTTTCATTGCTTTATTTGTTAAATTCATAAGACTACTTCCGGGTTCTATACCGACAATTTTGTTATCTAGTTCATCTTTATGCGCATTTAAATCCTCGATACTGTTTATGTTTTTCATATAAGAAGGTACGACAAGGCCAAGTCCGGTACCTTCATACCATTTTGATTTTAAGACAATATCATCTTTATAACGATTGTTTAGCGGTTTATCCGTAACGGGTAGCCATACTTCTAAATTAGCATCAACATCACCGCGAGCAACACCGGTCCAAATTGCTGCTTTTTCTAAATACATAAGCTCAACTTTGTAGCCTTTTTGTTCTAATAGAACTTTCCACATGTTTGCAGTTGCAATGTTTTCTTTCCAACTTGTTACACCAAGTTTAATTTTCCCTTTCGAATTTGCATTTGTTGCATTACATGAAGTGAAAATCATAGTAATAAATAATGCAAGGCATATAAACCAAATTTTCTTTCGCATCGAAAACCTCCTAAGTAACGTTTGCCTTATAAAATAAATGTATAAGTAAGCATTCTTATTATGAACGGAAACGAGAATTTTAAAGAAATCTTATGAATGTCATTTTTATGTAATATTTCTTTGTAAAATCGCAACACTATGTGAATAGATGGGTAGAAAAGGAGTAGTGACATGGATAATACAAAGGTGCGTGTTGAAAACGTAACAAAAGTATTCGGGAAACATCCGCAAAGAGCCCTTTCCTTATTAAAAGAAGGAAAAAGTAAATCGGAAATTTTAAAAGAGACAGGAATGAACGTTGGGGTGAAAAAAGCAACGTTTGAAGTATATTCTGGAGAAATTTTCGTTATTATGGGGTTGTCTGGTAGCGGGAAATCTACGCTAGTGCGTATGTTAAATCAATTGATTAAACCAACTGCAGGTCATATATACATAGATGGTGAAGACATCGCAACGATGGGAAAAGAAGAGTTACGAAGAGTAAGAAGAACGAAAATGAGTATGGTATTTCAGAAATTTGCTCTATTTCCGCATCGCACAGTTATACAAAATGTTGCATATGGTTTAGAAATACAAGGAGTTCCGGTTGAAGAGCGAGAGAAAAAAGCGTTAGAATCGCTACAGTTAGTAGGACTCGATCATCATAAAGATAATTATCCAAGTCAACTTAGTGGTGGTATGCAGCAGCGCGTTGGAATCGCAAGGGCACTAACGAATAATCCAGATGTATTACTAATGGACGAGTCATTTAGTGCATTAGATCCACTTATTCGAAAAGAAATGCAAGATGAATTGTTAGAGTTACAAGATAAAATGGAAAAAACGATTATATTTATTACGCATGATTTAGATGAAGCGCTTCGAATTGGAGATCGTATCGCATTAATGAAAGATGGAGAAATCGTCCAAATTGGAACACCAGAAGAAATTATGATGAGCCCCGCTAATGAATTTGTAGAAAAGTTTGTTGCGGACGTGAATTTAGGAAAAGTAATTACGGCGGAGTCTATTTTAAAACGACCAGAAACTTTATTAATTGATCGTGGACCTCGTGTAGCCCTTCAAATTATGAGGAATGCTGGTGTCTCAACTGTATATGTTGTAAACAAAAAGTATGAGTTTTTAGGTATATTAACGGCGGATGATGCGAGTAAAGCAGTACAAAAACAGTGGCCGATTGCTGATTTATTACTTAATGATATTCCACATGTGTATTTGGATACTTTACTGGAAGAGACATATGCAAAAATGGCGGAGATGAAATATCCGTTACCAGTAATCGATGAGAAAAAAAGGCTAAGAGGAATTATTAAACGTGAAAGTGTCATTCAAGCTCTTGCAGGAAACATTGAAGAAGAGGTGAAAGACGATGAATAGTATACCGCGTATTCCATTAGGGGAATGGGTCGACTCATTTGTTGCAAGTTTATATGAGCACTTTGAAGGCTTATTCCGAGGATTCTCTTATATTATCGGCGGATTCGTTGATTTACTCACTAATTTTTTAACAATAATACCGGCTATATTGATGATTATTATTTTGTGTTTCCTCATTTGGTACACAACGAGAAAAGTATCTTTAGTTATTTTTACACTCATCGGATTATTATTTATTTTGAATATTAACTACTGGGCACAGACGATGCAGACATTAGCTCTTGTACTTACATCTGTTATTATTTCAATTATTGTAGGTATCCCAATTGGCATTTTAGCTTCGCAAAATGAACGTTTTTCAAAATTTTTAAAACCGACATTAGATTTTATGCAAACAATGCCGGCTTTCGTATATCTTATTCCCGCGATTACATTTTTTGGAGTAGGTGTAGTACCCGGGATTATTGCATCAGTAATCTTTGCAATGCCACCGACAATTCGTTTTACTGATTTAGGAATTAGACAAGTTCCAGAGGATTTAATTGAAGCAGCGAATGCATTTGGCTCAACCGCATCACAAAAATTATTTAAAGTACAATTACCACTCGCAACTGGAACAATCATGGCTGGTGTGAATCAAAGCATTATGCTTTCTTTATCTATGGTAGTAACAGCATCTCTTGTAGGAGCACCAGGTCTTGGGGTTGATGTATACCGCTCTGTAACACAAGTTAATATCGGAATGGGATTTGAAGCCGGACTAGCTATTGTTGTCATTGCGATTATATTAGACCGCATTACACAAGGATTTCATCAAAAAAGAAGATAACAAAAAAACACACTTTATTATATAAAGTGTGTTTTTTTGTTTGAATAAGATTACATACAAACAAATAACAGAACCGCCAGCTGGCGCACAAACTTGGTTTTGCTGTTGTTCCATTGATTCAATTACATGATTATTTTCTTCAATTAATGAGATTAATTTCGCTAATTGATTTTCAAGACTTGCAATACGCTGCATCATATATTGTGAATCATGATGCAATGTATTCCTTACGGGATGAGGAGAATA
The DNA here is from genome assembly GCF_055902415.1 of Bacillus sp. SSR7. Lineage (NCBI taxonomy): Bacteria > Bacillati > Bacillota > Bacilli > Caryophanales > Bacillaceae > Bacillus > Bacillus sp. SSR7. The sequence continues at coordinate 116,880 of NZ_JBVVXV010000001.1, forward strand.
AACATATTGTTGATTTATATTTGGATTCCAATGAGGATGCATTTGAATCGTTCCTTCTTAAATAAATTACTATAGTCAATGCCTATATATATTTAATGGTTACTTGAAATTTTTTTAGTGTAAAAGGAGTATATACAGAAAATGGAAAATGCTATATGTAAAGTTAAAGTACATTTTTTTGGAAATGTTCAAGTGAGATAGAGAATATATTAATACATTCAAGTAAGTGTATGTTGTTTAGCGAGAAATGATGGGAGGAGATGTAATTTTGGCTAAAAATAATAAAAATGATGCTTTGGCAATAGGTATTGGTATAGGAGTTGTAATCGGTGTAGTCCAAGGTTATTTTACAAATAATTTAGTAATCGGAATTGTGATTGGGATCGTAATTGGGATTGCGTTTTTGAAGAAATAATGAGGTTTAAATTCATTTCAAAAATTGCTGTATCAAAAGAGTGAATCTTCGGAATATAAATCCTGTTTTTCCTTTTTTTATGATATTATATATGAAAAGGATGGTGATGAATATGTCAACAAACGATCAAGTAAAACTAAACTGTTTTATTTGTGAAAAGCATAAAGGAAATATTATAGTTCCAGGTGGAGCTATTTACGAAGATGAACTGGTTTACGTTGGACATGTCCACTGGGATAGTGAAGAAACATACTTGGGTTATGTAATGATAGATATAAAAAGGCATGTACCTGGCCTCGCTGAACTAACAGATGAAGAAGCGAAAGCGTTCGGACTTATAACAAGTAGAGTAAGTAAAGCGCTAAAAGCAAGTGAAGGTGCGGAACATATTTACACTTTTGTTTCAGGAAATGGTGTACCACATATGCATATGCACATCATACCGCGTTATGAAAATACACCAAAAGAGTTTTGGTCACCGACTGAAGTAGCGAAATGGAACGGTGCGCCTTATGGTGACGCAGAAAAAATCAAAAAACTATGCGAAAGATTACGAAAGTATATGGTGAGTGAATATGCATACAACAAATAATAGACAACATTCATGGGTTGGAAGTAGTGAAATGTGTTTAGACGAAGTTTCAGTAAAACAATATGGTGACATCGTGCTCGGTACATATGGTGGGAATATAAGTGCTGGAGCAAAAAAGAACGAAGATGGTGCGTTAGTTTGGTCAAATGGTGATTGGGAATTTGCAGCTATATTAGATGGACATAATAGTGCAGAAAGTGTTGATTTAGTAGTAAATACAATTCAAAAAGAATATGAAAATATAAAAGAAATGATGAATGAATCGATTGATACAGTATTTCGGTCTATTGAAAATCATATTCTTACTATCTTTCAATCTTCTTCATTTAAGGAAAAGTGTCAAAGAATTAAAGGTGAAACAGCTTGCTTACTATGTGTAAGAAAAGAAAACTACATATGGTGGTTATCTATTGGCGACTGTTTAGTGTATGTATTTCATGATGAATTACACAAATTAGGACAATACGCATTAAATCAACGTCATTTTTACGAATGGATTGGAAATGTAAACACATTTGATTTACCTGTTCCTTGTTATTCAACAGGCATTCGTGAATTACGTAATGGCAACAATCGAATTGTAATGGTGACAGATGGAGTATTAGAATGCGGGGAACGTCGGTATGAAACTCCTGTAAATCTGTATAGTGATATGAATAGAAATAATATAAAACTTGAAGAAAGTGTTCATCATGTATTAGAGCACGTTCATCATCAATTCGGACGCGATAGTGCGACAATTATTAGTTGGGACATTGATAATAAAGGAAAAGCTACTTATCCGAGTGATCAGCCAGATAAAAAGTAAAGGAGGAGACATCACTGTTTTTAGTTAAAGGAATTTTATTAATAGTATGGATCATATTCTTAGTTGTTTTGGAAAAAGTAGTGAGAAAAAAATTAAATATACCGAAACAAACAGACTGGAATAGTAAATATGTAAACAACGCTCATAAATGGGGCACTAGGGCTCTTATCATTTCTTATATAATTGTTACGCTGATATGTGCTACTTTAAATCCTATTTATATTAGTAATTTACCCATTTTATTTTTAATAACCTTATACTGCTTTCAATCATATATGGAATGGAAATTTGATAAAGAATCGAGGGAATATGTCATTTCTTTCGGAACGGTTCCGTTATTAATAATAACAGGAATTATGCTTAATCTTTTCTTTTATAGATATTGGATTTAATTATATATGGAATGAATGGGGAGACAAAATGAAAATGCCTAAATTACGTGCTGAAGCAATGATTGTAAATAAAGATCATTCTAAAGTACTAGTACAATGTGATTTAAGTGAAACATTTTATCGTTTTCCAGGAGGTTCTATTGAATTTGGTGAAACAGCAAAAGAAGCGATAATACGAGAATTAATGGAAGAATACGATTTGAAAATTGATGTCCAAGGGCTAGCTGTTGTAAATGAGCATATTTTCGAGTGGAACAACGAAAAAGGACATCATTGTACATTAATACATTGGGGAACTGTTCAAGAGATGGTTACAAATGAAATAAGGCATAAAGAACATGAAGATATTATAATAATGTGGAAGAGTATAAAGGAATTAAAAGAGAAACCAACATATCCTGAAGGAATTGTAAGTTATTTAGAAGAGAATAACTGTAATATAGTCCACTTTATTACTAAAGATAAATAAAGTAATAGGAGGGATAGTAATGGGTACTTCTACAATTTTGATTATTATTATTGGACTTGGTATAGGTGGTTACTTTATAGAACAGTTTTTAAGAAGAAAATTGAATATGGAGCAAAGGGGCTTCTTTGGATATAAGCATGTGAATAGTTTACATGTAAAATTAGAAATAGGGCTTATTATTATTTATGTAATAAGTAGTTGTTATTATATGTTTAAATTTGAAAACGCTAAAATGGCTTATCTCATGTTCACTTATTTAGGTATATCATGGACTTTAAGAGCATGGATGGAATGGAAATATGATAGAGAATCAAAAGAATATATACTTTCGATAACGGGAATGGTTTCTTTTATATTGATGCTCTCGATACTATTTTATTTCGTTCCACCTGCTACATAATAAATTCATTAATAATAGCACAAATAATGAAATAACCAATAAATAAGAAACCATCTACTGCTAAATGGTTTCTTATTTATTTAAGCATTTATCCCGCATTAACGGGCAGTAAGACCCTCACCTCAAAATTCAGCGGAAGCAAAGAAGTTAGGTGGGGGATCAACTGCCCGTAAAAGCCCGATTGGTTCAACTAATAATCAGTGGGGGATGAACAAAACCCCCACTGATTAAAGTTTCACTTTATTTTAGCTAAAATAGATGTAACGAAATTTGTTTTATCCTCTGCATATTGATGTTTATCATTAGGATTAGCTTGTGAAAGTTGAATTTTCAACTGTTCATACTGTATACGAGCAGTTTTATTGTCTATTAAGTAATCTCGAAATTGTAATTGTTCTATTAAATATGAATTCCCTTGTTCATACATATGAATTTGATGAGTTCTTGGCTCACCTTTATTAAAATAATATCGTTCAGGCAGTACATCTTTTCTATATTTATAGTTTAGCAGTTCTAACTTGTTAATACAGTTTAAACCATCGTTATAATCTTCTAATTCGATTGCAATATCAATAATTGGCTTTGCACTTAAATGTGGAATTGCAGTACTGCCAATATGGTGTATAGCTAAAATATGTTTCCCAATTTGTTTCTCAATGAATTGTTTTTCTTTCATAAACTCCAATTCCCATTCCTCAGTCCACGGAACTAAAAATACTTTCCCGTACGGTAAACCTAGCATTTGTTTAGCACCTCTTTTAAAATGGTTTTCAATAAAAGTAATTACATTTTCTTAAAGCTTCTCAAAACAAGATATTCCCACAATCTCCAAGGAAGAATTTTCTTTGCAAAGATCATAAATTTTACACCTTTACCGATTGGATAACGTAAATTCGTACGCTTAGCTTCAGCAATTTCTACAATTTTATTAGCAACATCTATCGGATTGCCAAATGTATCACTGCCGTTATTAATATGTTTTTGTATTTTATCCATATATTCTTTGTAAGGAGAAGTAGTATCAGATTGATTTGTAGCTAGTTGTTTACCAACTTCCCAAATATTCGTGTTATAAGAACCTGGTTCTATTAAAGCAACATCTATTCCGAACGGTTTTACTTCTAAACGAAGGGATTCACTCCATCCTTCTAATGCATGTTTTGAAGAAACGTAAGGAGATAGACCAGGGAATCCAACTTGGCCACTAATGCTACTTATATTAATAATTTTTCCACTTTGTTGTTCTCTCATATAAGGTAAAACAAGCTGAGTAATTGAAATAGCTCCAAATAGGTTCGTTTCAAATTGTTTACGGTATTCCTCTACTGGAATTTCTTCTACAAAGCCCCCATTGGCATATCCTGCATTATTAATGAGGAGGTCCACTTTGTTTATTTCTTTTAAAAATAATTGAAAGTTATGTAAAGAGTTTTGATCGGTTACATCTAATTGTTGAATTTTTATGTTTTGCTGTAAGTTGAGTTGAGTAGCTTGAGATAATAAGTTTCCTTGTTTTTCAAGGTTTCTCATTGTTGCGATAACTAAATAATCTTTTTTTGTGAGTTCGAGTGTAGTTAATAGTCCGAATCCACTTGAAGCTCCTGTAATAACTGCGATTTGTTTATTCATTTTCTGCCAGCTTTCTTTTTCTTTTATCATAACGAGTTATGATAAGAAAATCTATTATTCTTACACTTTCTTTGAAAGCTATTCATGTTAATTCTATATTCTATGGTTTTTAAAGAGGGAATTATACGAACTTATCGTATATAGAGAAGTGAGTTTGAATACGTTTATGAAATGAGGGAAGAAAAATGGCCCATATGAAAGATGTATTAGCAGATCAATTGTTGGAATGCAAATGATCCTAGTTGGTATATCCCATTTTCAGATGCAGTGAAAGATTTATCTGAGAGGGAAGCTTTCTGGAAACCGAATGAAGAGAGTAACAGTATAGCTGAAATTGTACAACATTTACTGTATTGGAATTCTACGTGGCAAACTAGGTATAAAGAATCGAATGTGAATGCCGTGCCTGCTATTGGTGATAATAACAAAAGTTTTATGCTTTCAGATAATCAAACTTTCGATGAATTACGAGAAAAACTACTTGAGAAACTATTACAATGGCAAAATCTCATAAATGAAGAAAAGGTTGAAAGTGATGTGGTTGGTTTTCCAGTATGTGCAAAGTTGTGGGAAGTGCTAGCAAATGTCACAGCTCATAATGCTTATCATATTGGTCAAATTATTTACATTCGGAAGTTACAGAAGAGTTTTGATCATGAATAAAATAATAATTCTCAAATTAGGTGAACAAAAGTGGACAAAACGAGACAGATGTCTCAATTTGTCCACTTTTTTATTTTGAAAGAAAAGAGAAAACCTATTAAATCAAGAATTAGAATTTGGCACGGTACTTGCAAAATAAAAGATGAACAAGAAAATAGGAGGGCTGGACATGTTAAAAACAACTGAAAGTAAAGGGAATGAAATTACGAAAGAACAAGCTCGTTGGATGTATAAAAAAATGTTAGAGATTCGTAAGTTTGAAGATAAGGTACATGAATTGTTTGCGCAAGGCGTGCTGCCAGGTTTCGTCCATTTATACGCAGGTGAAGAAGCGGTAGCAGTTGGTGTATGTGCCCACTTAACGGATAGCGACAGTATTACAAGTACGCATAGAGGACATGGGCATTGTATCGCAAAAGGTTGTGATTTAAACGGTATGATGGCTGAACTTTTTGGGAAAGCGACAGGGTTATGTAAAGGTAAAGGCGGTTCTATGCATATTGCCGATTTAGATAAAGGAATGCTTGGTGCAAATGGGATTGTAGGCGGGGGGTTTCCACTTGCTTGCGGCTCAGCATTAACAGCTAAATATAAAGGAACGAAAGATGTAAGTGTTTGTTTCTTCGGTGATGGAGCAAATAATGAAGGAACATTTCACGAAGGGGTTAATTTAGCAGCGATTTGGAAGTTACCAGTTATTTTTATCGCAGAAAATAACGGTTACGGTGAAGCAACGACATTTGAATATGCTTCAAGTTGTAATTCCATTGCAGATCGCGCGAAAGCTTACAATATTCCAGGTGTTCAAGTGGATGGAAAGGACTTGCTTGCAGTGTATAAAGCGGCGGAAGAAGCAGTAGAACGTGCGCGTAATGGCGGTGGTCCAACAATAATTGAATGTATGACATATCGTAATTACGGTCATTTCGAAGGTGAAGCACAAACGTATAAAACTTCAGAAGAAAAAGAAGAACATTTAAATGAAAAAGATGCGATTGTGAATTTCCGTAAGCATTTAATTCATGAAGCTTTATTAACTGAATCTGAGCTTGTAGATATGGAAAAGGCAGTAGATGAAGCGGTGCAAGAATCAATTGAATTTAGTGAAAATAGTCCATATCCAGAGGATGAAGAGTTATTAAAAGATGTATACGTTTCTTACAAATAAGAGGAGGGTGAAAAATAATGACTAGAACAGTAAGTATGTCAACTGCAATTAATGAAGCGATGAAAATCTCAATGCGTCGTGATGAAAACGTAATTTTAATAGGAGAAGACGTTGCAGGTGGTGCACAAGTTGATCACTTGCAAGATGATGAAGCATGGGGCGGTGTACTCGGTGTTACGAAAGGCCTTGTACAAGAATTTGGCCGAAATCGTATTTTAGATACACCAATTTCAGAAGCGGGTTACATGGGAGCAGCAATGGCAGCTGCGGCAACAGGACTACGTCCGATTGCTGAATTAATGTTTAATGATTTTATCGGTAGTTGTCTTGATCAAGTATTAAACCAAGGTGCAAAGTTCCGCTATATGTTCGGCGGTAAAGCGAAAGTGCCAGTTACAGTACGTACGATGCATGGTGCAGGTTTTAGCGCAGCTGCACAACATTCACAAAGTTTGTATGCGTTATTTACGAGCATTCCAGGTATAAAAGTTGTCGTTCCTTCTACTCCATATGACGCAAAAGGCTTATTATTAGCGGCAATTGAAGATGATGACCCAGTAATCTTCTTTGAAGATAAAACACTTTACAATATGAAAGGTGAAGTGCCAGAAGGATACTATACAATTCCATTAGGGAAAGCAGATATAAAACGTGAAGGTTCTGATGTAACAATCGTCGCCATTGGAAAACAAGTTTATACAGCACTTGCAGCTGCTGAGCAATTATCGAAAAAAGGACTTGAAGTAGAAGTGATTGATCCACGTTCTTTATCACCACTGGATGAAGATACGATTTTAGCATCAGTTGAAAAAACAAATCGCCTTATTGTTATTGATGAAGCAAATCCAAGATGTAGTATCGCAACAGATATTGCAGCAATTGTAGCGGATAAAGGATTTGATTTGCTAGATGCACCTATTAAACGAATTACAGCACCACATACACCTGTTCCGTTCTCACCACCACTTGAAAAGTTGTATTTGCCAACGCCAGAAAAAGTAATTGAAACTGTATCAGAAATGATTGGAGACCAATCTTTATTACATGTGTAATAAAACGATGAGAAGGGAGAGAGAAACATGGCTGTAGAAGTTGTAATGCCGAAGTTGGGTATGGCGATGAAAGAAGGTATTATTACGAGCTGGAATATTAAAGCAGGTGATCATGTAGCAAAAGGTGAACTAATTGCTAGTATTAACTCGGAAAAAATCGAAACGGAAATAGAAGCACCAGCTGATGGAACTGTTCTTGATATAGCTATAAGTGAAGATGAGGGAGTTCCACCTGGCACTATAATTTGCTATATCGGTAAACCAAATGAAAAAGTAGAAGTAAATGAAAGTACTCAAGTTGTACAAGAAAAAACACCGAATCTAGAGCCTAAAAAGGTTCAACATCCTGAATCATATGCGATAGATGTGACAAAACAAAGAATCAAAATTTCACCTGTAGCGAAGAAAATTGCAAAGTCTGAAAATCTAGATATCAAAGCATTAGTTGGTACAGGACCTGGCGGAAGGATTACAAAAGTAGACGTATTAAAAGCAATTAAAGAAAGAGTAATAATTCCAGAAGTACTTGAACAAAAAGAAAGTAAAGTCATTCCTGTTACTGGTATGCGGAAAGCAATCGCAAATCGTATGCACGCAAGCTTACAAAATAGTGCGCAATTAACATTAACGATGAAAGTAGATGTTACAGATTTAGTTGCTTTACATAAAGAAATAGCGAAAGTTGTACAAAAAAGATATGATAATAAATTAACCATTACGGATTTCGTCTCGCGTGCTGCTGTATTAGCACTTGGAGAGCATAAAGAAATGAACAGCTCTTATATAGATGATGCAATTCATCAATTTGAACATGTGCATTTAGGCATGGCAGTCGCATTAGAAAAAGGGTTAATCGTTCCAGCTATTCGCTTTGCAAATAATTTAACTTTAGTAGAGTTGTCTAAAGAGATTAAGAATGTGGCACAAAAGGCACGAGCAGGTAGCTTAAGTGGTGATGATATGCATGGAACGACATTTACAATTAGTAATTTAGGTAGCTTTGGTATTGAATATTTCACACCTGTATTAAATACACCTGAGACTGGTATTTTAGGTATTGGTGCAATTGAACATGTTCCTGTATATAAAGGGAAAAAATTAAAAAAAGGTAGTATGTTACCTTTAAGTTTAACATTCGATCATCGTGTATTAGATGGTGCACCAGCAGCTGCATTTTTACGCACAATTAAACGTTATTTAGAAGAACCTGTAACAATTCTTTTATAAAAAGAAGGTGAGAGAATGAGTAAATTAGTCGTTATTGGAGGTGGGCCTGCTGGTTATGTAGCAGCAATTACCGCGGCTCAAAATGGAAAAGAAGTGACTCTTATTGATGAAGCTGATCTTGGCGGAACTTGTTTAACTGTTGGGTGCATGCCTACAAAATCATTGTTAGAAAGTGCTGAAGTACATGACATTGTGAGAAAAGCGAATGATTATGGGGTTATGCTTAATACAGGAAGTATATCAATTGATTGGGATCAAATACAGGCGAGGAAATCACAAATCGTAATGCAGCTCGTCCAAGGAATACAATATTTAATGAAGAAAAATAAAATTAAAGTTGTAAAAGGAAAAGCGAAATTCGAAACAGATCATCGCGTGCGAGTTGTACAAGGAAATAAAGAAGAAGTAATTGATGGAGAGAGCTTTATTATCGCAGCTGGTTCCGAACCTACAGAATTACCATTCGCTCCGTTCGATGGAAAATGGATTTTAAATAGTAGCCATGCCATGTCTCTTGAGAGTGTACCATCTTCATTGTTAATCGTTGGTGGTGGTGTAATAGGGTGCGAGTTTGCAAGTATTTATAGTAGACTTGGCACAAAAGTATCGATAGTTGAGATGGCACCGCAATTACTACCTGGTGAAGATGAAGATATTGCGAATACTTTAAGAGAGAAATTAGAAAAAGATGGGGTGAAAATTTTTACGGGAGCAGTTTTAAAAGGCTTAAATAACTATAAGAAGCAAGCTTCATTTGAATACGAGGGAATTACTCACGAGGTAACTCCAGAATTTGTTCTTGTTTCTGTAGGAAGAAAACCACGAGTGCAACAATTAGGATTAGAAAAGGCAGGGGTTCAATTTTCAAATAAAGGGATTGCTGTGAATGAACATATGCAAACGAACGTATCACATATTTACGCAGCCGGTGATGTGATTGGTGGAATTCAGCTTGCTCACGTTGCCTTCCATGAAGGAACGACAGCAGCATTACATGCAAGTGGAGAAGATGTAAAAGTAAGCTATCATGCTGTACCTCGCTGTATTTATACAGCTCCAGAAATTGCTAGTGTCGGTTTAAGTGAAAAATTAGCAAGAGAGCAATATGGTGATATTCTTATCGGAGAGTTTCCTTTTTCAGCAAATGGAAAAGCGCTTATTATTGGAGAACAAACGGGTAAAGTAAAAGTCATTGTGGAACCTAAATATCAAGAAATTGTAGGGATTTCTATTATTGGTCCACGTGCAACCGAACTGATTGGACAAGGAACTGTAATGATTCATACAGAAGTTACTGCCGATATTATGAGAGATTATATTGCAGCGCATCCTACTTTATCTGAAGCGATTCATGAAGCGCTATTGCAAGCGGTAGGACATGCTGTACATGCTTAAATGGAATTATAATAAACCACTATTCTCTAAATGTATGAGAGAATAGTGGTTTGAATTTTTACAGAAGAAATTGAATATCCTATTATTTTTTTACGTCAATCGCTGAAGTAATATCGTTCCAATCAGCAGCTAAATTAGCAGTTTTACCGTACCAATCAGCGTGTTTAAATATAACACCTTTTCCATATCCTTGTGTAGAAGTATGCTCCCAAAGTGTCGTTGAATAACTTGCAGAAGGTGATGCTGTACTTACAGAGGAAATTCTGTCGTTCCAGCTAGATGGTAAGTTTTTAAAGCCGCTGCTCCAGTAAATATATTGGCCACCTTTATCTTTATGTTCATAAAAATCAGTACTACCAGCACCGCTACCTAAAGGATTAATTTTATTTTTAAGTACTTTTTTATCCTTTTCAATATAAGCATCTAATGTTTCGCGGCTAGTAAAACCATAAGCTAGCCAATCTCCATTTTCATTTTGCTCTGGTAATACCATAGTAATTTGAATGTCTTTCTTATCTTGATCACTTAATTTTGTAAGAGAATTAACATTCTGTTCATCCACTTTTAAATAATCAAAAGACTTAATTGTGTTACCTTTTTCTTCAGCACTTGCTACTCCTAGTCCTCCAGTTAATGCAAATCCCGCTACTAATGTACCTGCTACTAATTTCTTCAACATATAACCATCCCTTTTTGTTTAGATTTTTGTACAGGTGAATCTTTGTACTAGTAAAATGTATTCTAATTATCAACTATTGTAAATATTCTGAAGTTTTAGAAATAAAAGATGGAATATTTACAGTTTTGCATTTTTTCTTTAGAAAAAATAGTTATTGGAATGATATAATAAATAGATATATCGCTTTTGTTGGATGTTAAAATGTTTTAGGAGGGAAGCTAAAGCAGTAACGATTTGTGCAAAAGATGTATTGCTGGAGATAGCTTACTAGTAAACTTGATTACTTTACAAACAAAAAAACAGTCGTATTTGACTGTTTTTTATCTAGTTGCTAAATTATCAAGTTTCCAATATGTATCTGTTAACGGCGCGGCTTTGCTATCTATGTATAAATACATATTATTTAAATCTTTTGGTGAAGTTTTCATATTAAATTCAATGTCAGTAGTTAAAGAAAATTCAGATGGAACTTTTTTAGCATTTTCATTTTGTATAACTTCACCTTCGTATTTTTCACCCGTTTTGTCATCTTTTATGAAATATTTTATTTCTGAAAGATCTATCGTTTGTCCGTCAACACGAGCGTTATTTATAGTAACGCGAGCTGTGAGACGCCACTCTTTGTCTATTTTTTCGAATTTAGCATTTTCAACAGTTGCTCTATAGTATTCGTTTTTAAATATTTCCCCATAGTGCATTGCATTCTTTTCAAGAGCGCTCTTTTCTTGTTTTGGTGCAGTATTCCCATTACATCCTGCCATTAGTCCTGTAAATAATAATGCTGTACAAGTTGCTTTCATTATAGATTTCATAGTAATTCCTTTCTGTGTTAAAAAGTAAAACATAGGAATAATTTTACATCAATAGGAAGATAAATGGAAGTATCTTTGCGGAATATGCAAATATGCATTTATTTCGTTGTCCAGTTAACTGAATAGAAAGAGGGAAAAAGCTGAATAAAACGGAGTGAATAAGAATTGAAAATATTGTAAAACGGAAGAGACATGCATATAATTAAAATAAGGATGAGATTTCAGAATCTTCAATAACGGCGGTGGGCACATGTTTACTGAAGAGCGTAGAGAGAAAATTTTAGAGTTACTTAAGAAAGATGGAAGGGTAATCGCAAAGAATCTTGCGGAAAGTTTCGATATGTCTATCGATTCTATAAGAAGAGATTTGTCTATTATGGAGAAGGATGGCTTGTTAAAAAGAACACATGGAGGTGCAATTGAACTTGCTAGAGTAAGGAATTTAGCTGCTGAGCGATTTGAGCGTTATAGTAATGGTTCTGTATATGAAGACGCAATTGCAAAAATCGCAGCTTCTTATATACAAGAAGGAGATTCCGTTTTTATTGGTGGGACTTCTATTCATTATGCCATGTTAAAATATTTACCTGAAACATCATTTACAGTTGTTACAAATTCTATAGAAATTGCTAGTACGTTACGGGAATATAAGAACATCGATACGTACTTAATTGGTGGAAAGGTGAAACCATCAGGAAATATGACAGATACACTTGCCTCAGAATTGATAAGTAGATTCTCTATTGATCTGTATTTCTCTACAGGTGGTGGCATTTCATTGAATGGTATAAGTACTGCAACGCCTGAAGTTGCTTATTTTAGTAAAACAGTAAATAAGATTGCTAGACGAAATATTTGTTTAGCTCCTCATAATAAACTTGGAATAGACTACTTTATAAAAGGAGAATCACTGATTGAAATTGACCTTATAATAACAGATTCAGAGACTAGTAAAGAAACGATTCAACAATTTGAGAAACAAGGTAAAGAGATTGTAATAGCATCAATAGACTACTTTTAAAAGGAGCTTGAAATGATTATAAAAGGACAAAAATTCCACATAAACGGATTAGTTTATACAATTCGTTCGGCAACTGAAACAGATGCGGAACAGTTATCGGAAATTAGAGTTCAGATTGATGGAGAAACTGAAAATATGGATAGAGAAGCTGGGGAGGGATTTATAGATAAGACAGGGTTTCAAAAAATAATAAAAACAGATAGTGAAGAGACAAAGAATCTGTTTTTAGTTGCAGAAGTGCACAACCGAATCATTGGGTTTTCAAGATGCGAAGGGTCAAATTTGAAGAGATTATCTCATAAAGTAGAATTTGGCGTTTGTATTTTAAAAGAGTTTTGGGGATATAGAATAGGTAAAAGTCTATTGCAACAATCTATTCATTGGGCTGATGAAAATGAGATTAAAAAGATATCATTACAAGTATTAGAAACAAACGAAAAAGCCATTCTGCTTTATAAAAAATTTGGTTTTGAAGTAGAAGGTATTTTAAAAAATGATAAAAGGCTGTCGGATGGGAAGTATTATAATACGGTAATAATGGGAAGGTGTATTTGAGGTGCTTATAAAAGAGGTGGAAATGTATGTTTTATAGAAGAAAGTACTATATAGTAAAGAATGAATTTATAGAAATATTTAATGAGCATTTTAATAAAACAAACTTACCAAATCAGTTAAAGCATGGATCTAGGCTAATAGGACGCTGGATGAAAGATAATAAGAATGGTACGACTGAAGTGTTTGCCATATGGGAATATGATAGTTATGAACAGTATAAAGAAATTGAATCAAAAATTAGAAGTGACGAGAAGCATACTAAAAAAATACATGAATGGTATGAAAAACATGGCGGGAAAGAATATGTTTTACAGGAGTATATAGTAGAGATGAAAAATGAAGAGTTAGTATGTACTATAAAGTGATAGAGAGGTGAGGGATAAGGGGAATGAAAACAAAATTATATTTTAGTGTAGCATCCACTATTTTATTTGCAATAGCCGTGATTATTTTCTGTATAAACGGTAATCCACAAAAGTGGTTTTGGTTATGTATTTTCTTTGCGTCCATTATACAAAACATAGTGCTATTAAAAAAGCACAAAGAAGCGCATTAAGATATTCAAATTATTAACATATTTGTGTCGTCTTTCTAGTTTTATTGAAAACGCTTTTATTCAGTTTTATAATAAAAGTATGTTTTTACAGATCTCCAAAATAATGAATAGGGAGATGATACAATGTTAGCTTCACCGTTTTACTTACATACATGGAAAAAGTTTGTTGATGAAGGGGTCCTTGATTCGAACCGTATAAACAAAAGAATTTCAGAGTCATGGCATCGATGTAAACAAGCAAATGTGAATCCTCATATGAATAAAGGTCAGAAAATTTTGTCTTCTCGTATTTTTCGAGAACAAAAGAAAAAGAGTGAAATTTTCCTTGATATAGCACTACCTCAAATACAAAATATGAGAAAAACCATTGATGAACTACAAATGATGGCATTATTAATCGATCCAGATGGTTATGTTCTATCCTTAAGTGGAAATCAACAAACGTTAAAGCGAGCAAAACATATTAATTTTATTGAAGGTGTAAAATGGACGGAAGCAGCTGTGGGGACAAACGCAATTGGAACAGCGCTAGAAATTGAAGAAGCTATTATGATAAGTGGTACTGAACATTACTCCGTGGCATCTCATAGCTGGAGTTGTGCAGCTGCTCCTATTCATAATGATGATGGGAAATTAATTGGTGTTCTAGATTTCTCCTGTCCAATTGAATTTTCGCATCCATATATGCTCGGTATGGTAACTTCAATTGCACATGCGATAGAACGTGAGTGTAGCATAAGAGTTCATCAAAATGAATTACACTTAATTCATCGTTTTATAGATGTCATTGATAGTGACGAACAAGTAGTTATTTGTAATCATCGTGATGTTATCGTTTCTGCAAGCAAGAGTGTTCGAGAACGAGTTTCTAATTGGTCACGAATGAAACTTGAAGATTTCATGCAAAATGGATTGAAACCTAAATTAGAAGTACCGGTATATAGTAATGATAGAATGATAGGAAAATGTATTTATGTAAAGGAAAATAAACAAGGAAATTTATTTTCAACTGCCTCACTTATAAACGGAATTACTTTCCCTGGAGTTATTGGGACAAGCAGTGCATTTCAACATACTTTAGAAGAAATTAAGCTTGTATCTCCAACTGACGCTAGTGTATATGTGTGCGGGGAAACAGGTGTAGGGAAAGAATATGTAGCGAGAGCGATTCATGAAAATAGTCCAAGAAAAGATGGTCCATTTATAGCTGTTAACTGCGGTTCATTACCGAAAGAATTAATGGAAAGTGAATTGTTCGGTTATGCTGAAGGAGCGTTTACAGGTGCACGGCGCCAAGGATATAAAGGGAAATTCGAACAAGCAGACGGAGGAACAATATTTTTAGATGAAATTGGTGAAGTGCCTCCAGAGATGCAAGTCGCATTATTGCGTGTTTTGCAAGAACGAACAGTAACCCCAATTGGCAGTTCAAAAGAGGTACCGGTAAATATTCGTATTATTACTGCGACACATAAAGATTTATTGCGATTAGTAGAAGAAGGGAAATTTCGTCAAGATTTATATTATCGGTTACATGTTTATCCGCTTTATGTTCCAACGTTAATAGAAAGAAAAGAGGATATTCCGTACTTCATAAAACATTTTTGTGAACAAAAGAATTGGAATGTTGTATTTCCAAAAAGTATTTGTAATCAATTTTATCAGCATACATGGCCCGGAAATATTCGAGAATTATTAAATGTATTAGAACGCATTTACATTTTATCGCAAGGACAGGAAATATGCGAAAAACAAATCCCTTTTTTATTACAAACAATGATGGGAAATCAACATCAACTTACATTGCAAGCAGAAAATAAAATAGAGAACACATTAAATTTCCGCGAAAGAATACAACGTGACAGCATGATTGAAGCGCTAGAAAAGACGAATGGAAATGTTTCGTTAGCTGCAAAACTGTTAGATGTACCTCGAAGTACATTTTATAAACGAATGCAAAAATATAAGCTATAAAGTAGATTTTTGTAATCTACTTTTTCTTTGTGGGCTCATGTTCTGTCGGAATGTGCGCTTACCGGGGAAATAATAGAATAGTTAGAAAGTAATTTCCGAAAGGGGGACTAATGTGAAGTATATTGAAATTGGCTTCGGAAATAGGTGGTTCGTTCGAACAGAAACTGAAAATAAAGATGGAACTGAATTTGAAGAAAGAGGAATTATAAAACCTATTTATTTTGAGTCACTATACGTACGAATGTGGTTTCGGAAAACGTGTTTAATTTTTGATACGAAAGAAGGGTTTAAAAAGGTTAAGAAGAAGAGGGTTGAATATAAATTTATAGTTGGAATTGTAAGTAGACTGGATAAAGAAAAAATGGGCTAGCACGCGTAGTTATATTGACCAGGAAATTCTTTTGACTTATATCCAATTCATGAAAAGCAATTTTACTAAATATAAATTGTAAATAAAACCACTAAAAATTATTATCAAGACCTAAAAGCTAAAAATCCTAAAAAATAAAGGTGAGCGCATATTAGTCATGTATAATATGTACTCACCTTTATTTTCTTGTTCAAAGCACCCGTTAGTCACTCATGGTACATGGAATGAAGTGTGGTATTGATTTAAAATAAAGTTTGATAATTTATAAAAAAGATTAATAAAACCCTGTATTAATATAAGGTTTTTCTTTTCCCCCTTAAATTTCAGTTGTATCGTTCAATTAAAGGGCCAGATTGTTGAGGAAACAGGAATAATAAGAATACTCAAAAGATTGTTTGTGAAGTGTTACCCTTAAACTAACGGGCAGATTAGCTGAAGTACATTTTTTCACAAATTTAAAGGGAGAAATTTCCCCATTTTTTATACCAGCTTAACGTTGATTCGGGAATATTGAACTTCGCTACATGCTAATTGAATTCTACTTCATCTGGAGACCTTTAAATTAAAATGTTTCCTTTCTTCTGACAGACTTATTAAATTTCGAAAACAATTAATTCAATCATCTTTTCGTATAGAAAAACTTATTAAGAAACATGCACTAGAAAAAATATAAATCATATATAGGAGATATCCCGTTTGAATGCTTGAGGAGGATATTATGAAACCTATGTTACCTAGTGAAAAATATTTCGGTAATTTAGAACTAGTTTATGCATTTTATGGGGCTATGCCTACAGGTGTTACTGTTTCAGAAACCGGTCGTATTTTCATTTGCTTTCCGAAATGGGGAGACGATGTTAAATTTACGGTGGCGGAAATTTTTGAGGATAAATTGCAGCCTTATCCTAATTTACAAACCAATTTGGTTAACCCCGAGAATATCCTCATGACTTTCATCAGTGTCCAAAGTGTAGTTGCTGATGGAAGGGGAACGCTTTGGATATTAGATACAGCGGCACCTAATTTTTCTGAACCTATTAAAGGGGGGGCAAAATTAGTCGCTGTTGATTTAGAAACCAATACAATAAGAAAAGTATATACCTTTACAGAAGATGTTGTCCTGCCTACAACTTATCTGAATGATGTCCGTTTTGATTTTCGTGTTGGAAAAGCAGGTTATGCCTATATAACGGATTCTTCTTCAAGAGGACCAGGAGCTATTATCGTCGTAGATTTATCAAATGGAAACGCGTTTAGACGGTTAAATGGAGCAAATTCAACTTCACCCGATCCCTATTTTTTACCGAAAGTAGAAGGTCAAATTTTAATGAATCGAAACAAAGACGGTTCAACTTCTCCATTTAGGTTGGCGTCTGATAGTCTTGCGATTTCTCCCGATGGAAAGATATTATTTTTTGCTCCACTAACCAGTCGGCATTTGTTCTCGATCTCAACAGAAGCCCTGAGAGACAGAACGATACCGGACATGAATTTACCTTATCATGTGGAGTATTGGGGAGAAAAAGGTGCGTCTGATGGAATGATTACCGATGCAAAGGGAAATGTTTATGCTGGAGATTATGAAAACAACAGTATCCGTAAGATATTGCCAAATGGCATAATGGAAACTATTGCACATGATCCGAGAATTTTGTGGCCGGATACTTTTTCAATTGGTCCGGATCAATATTTGTATGTCATTGTGAACCAATTACATCGACAGCCTAGATTTCATTATGGAAAAGACTTACGACAGAAACCTTATAGTTTACTTCGTATCAAAATTGATGAATTTCCTGCTCCGACCTTTTCATAATAAAAATAGTCAATTAATTGTTTTCATTGATAGAAAATGATCAAACTTTTTTATAAAACCAAAACATAAACCTGCTGGATAAGAATCCATTTTGATCAATCTTTTTCAAAATGGATTCTTTTTATTTACCATAGAATACGGGCTAACACGATATTTTTAATCAAACTTTATTTTAAAATTACGAAGAAACTCATGAATGTTTTAAAAAATATGGTTAAGTAGTAATACCCGAACTTATGAGTGAAATTAATGAAAAGTTAAAATGGGATGTTGTTAGTTATGTAGATCATAAGGAGTATGCTTTATGGCCACTACTAAAATGTTTTAAAAAGATAATTAAACAAGATTCACAAGAATGGAAAACGCGAGGTTTAGAACTGTATAAATTATCTAGTGTAGCAGATATAAAGGGGAGTAATAGAGCCTCGTACGATATACAAAAAGAAATTGCAACTGCTGCAGTAAAAAGTGGGATTAATGATATATGGCAAGTTAGACAACATGATGAAGAATTTCGTTTCTCTTTAAATTTAATATATAATCAATTATTTGATTTTGTGGAGATTGCTACTGATATTGAAGAGTTAATTTCTATTTGGATATTAAGTTGTGGGATATTATCTTGGTATCACAAAGAAGACCGAGCAGGATTAAAACATATTTATTTCAAATGTATAAATAAAGGTAAAGAAATAGGCGCTGAAGAAATTGAAAACCTATTAGCGGATTTATCACCAGAACAAGTAAAGATTGCTTTTTATCAAGAAAGTAAGGAATATGTAAAAATACAAAATCAAACTGATTATGATCAAAGAAGCAAATTAGAAGAAAGTGAATTAAAAGCAATTCTAAGTGAAATGAAAGAGGAGGAAATAATAGAGTTTTTAAAATTTGAAAAGAATTCATTGATGAGATGGACTTCAATTAATATTGCTTGGGATATTATTGAAAATCGTGGTGAGATTTCTAAGGACATTGCTGAAGAAATTTGAAGATTTTTCATTGAAAATCTCAATAGCTCTTTCACATATTTCTTGATTAATACAAAATCTTTCTGTTATCCAATAATTAAGTCCAGAAGATGTAAGGCTTTGTTCTATTTTCTTACCTTGGGAATATTGTTTTAAAACATTATTATTAATAGAAGTCGGAATGCCATCGATATAACCGAAAATCTGAATTTTCTTTAATACAGTAGATGTACGCCAATCGTTAGACCTTAAAATGAGTTCTTTCATACTTGATAAATGTATTGGCTCTGTATGTAAAATTTTTGCTGGACCTGAATTTCTAGTAATTTTTATCCTATTATTTGAGACTTTATAAGTGAAAGTTTCTCGTACATTACTTACTTGAAATGATTCATAAAGTGGATAAGCTTGGAATAAAGGTGCACAGTAACCAACATCAACATAGTAAGGCTGCTCTAAGTTAACCCGCAAGCATAAATGTCCGGGATTCATATACAAATAATAAACGTCAAAACCAAGGTTTGATAATAACCAATGAAATCCAATCGAGTGCACTCAACAAGTGCCGCCCAGACCTTTTGTTGTAATACGGCCTATATATGTCTCAACGGAAGGAAAATAATCCGCTGTTTCATTACCTTTTTCCAGTCAATTATTTTAGTAAGAGTTTCCCACTTTACTTTTTCTTGATGAGCTTTAATAAATTCATTTAAAAACTTTAAGCTAGTAGGCTGTTTTGTAGCACCTAAAAATGATAGAAAGCTATTTACTAGTTGTTCTTGAGACATTTTCTTATCCTTTCTATATAGGAATTATTATTGTTATTGGTATTATTATACAATAAATGTCAGGGAATACAGTTATTTATAGAGTAGGAGAGAATTATATGTCTATGTCGCTATATTATAAAAAGATCCGGGAGCAATTAGGCCATGAACTAATTCTAATACCGAGTGTAGCTGCAGTTATTAAAAATGAGCAGGGAGAAATCTTATTTCAATATCCTGGAGGAGAATACTGGAGCTTGCCAGCTGGAGCAATTGAACCTGGAGAAACTCCAGAAAAATCGGTAGTTCGGGAAGTGTGGGAAGAAACGGGTTTGAAAGTGCAAGTAAAAAAACAAAAAGGGGTATTTGGAGGGGAAAGGTTCCGTCATATATATCCGAATGGCGATCAAGTAGAATATATTGTTGTTGTGTTTGAATGTGAAATTACTAGTGGAAAACTGAAATCGATAGATGGTGAATCTTTAAAACTACAATATTTCTCATTTTCTGAAAAGCCTACTTTAGCAATACCATACCCAGATAGTATATTTTTATAGATGTAAAATAACACACCTTACTTATTGAAGGTGTGTTATTTATATAACCCGGTCGTATACATCTCAGTTAATGTATGCACAATTTCTTCTAAGTCGATCTTTTTATCATTTTGCACAATCGTCCAAAGAAACATCTCATTCATTGCGAACCAAGCACGTGCTACAATTTCTTTATTTAATTCAGGATGCGCTAATTTACTTTCTTGAGAGTATGTAATATCTTGCGTAATACTGTTTATAAAGCGTTCCCGGATCTCGTCCCATTTTTGACGTATCTCTTTTGATAACCCGATCGCTTCTTCTACGACTTGTAAAATAGCCCGTTCTTTCTCTGCTAGTTGGAGGAATGCTCTCACTTGGTTTTGAATCATATTACGTGCTTCTTCTTTTGTTTGAGGAGAAAAAGAGCGCTCAGCAATGTCGTAAAATTGATTTATAACATCTTCCATTAAAACGATGAGGAGATCATCTTTGTTTTTAAAGTATACATATGCTGTTCCATAACCAGTTTCTGCATGTTTAATAATTTGTGTAATTGTTGTATTTTGAAATCCGTTATGTATAAAAGTCGTATAACCAGAGTGTAAAAGTTTTTTCTTTGTTTCTAAGGAGCGGTGTTTTCTTGCTGAAAGAGTAGTGTTTTTCAAAGAATCACCTCTTTATACTGAAATATCTGAAAATATAACTGTATTGTAAAAGAAATTCATATATAAAGTCAACTGACATAATATCATTGACGTTATATCAACTAAGGTGATATATTTCAATTAGTTAGAATAAAAAGAAAATTAAAAGAAGGTGCCACCATGTATAAAGAACCATTCCAATCAACTTATGAGTATGCGCTTGAATGTGATAAACATGATGAACTGAAAGATTTTCAAACTGAATTTTATAAAAAAGAAGGAACTATATATTTAGATGGAAACTCATTAGGGCTACTTTCAAAAAGAGCAGAGAAATCGTTACTTACTTTGCTAGATTCATGGAAAGAGTATGGCATTGACGGCTGGACTGAGGGTGAGCATCCGTGGTTTTTTCTTTCGGAGAAATTAGGTGAATTGACAGCATCCCTTATTGGAGCTTTACCGGAAGAAACGATTGTAACCGGTTCCACGACGACGAATATTCATCAAGTAATCGCAACTTTCTATGAACCGAAAGGAATACGTACAAAAATTCTTGCTGATGAATTAACATTCCCGTCTGATATATATGCACTTCAAAGTCAAATTCGTTTAAAAGGCTTAGATCCAGATGAGCATTTAGTACGAGTAAAGAGCCGAGATGGTAGAACACTTTCTGAAGATGATATTATTCATGCAATGACAGATGATATCGCGTTAATTTTATTACCTTCTGTACTATATAGAAGTGGCCAAATACTTGATATGAAACGTTTAACAGCGGAAGCACATAAGCGTGGTATTCATATCGGGTTCGATTTATGTCACTCAATCGGTTCTATTCCGCATCATTTCAAAGAATGGGATGTTGATTTTGCTATTTGGTGTAATTACAAATACTTAAACGCAGGACCTGGTGGTGTTGCCGGCCTTTATGTAAATAAAAAACATTTTAATAGACTTCCGGGCTTGTCTGGCTGGTTTAGTTCTAGAAAAGATAAGCAGTTTGATATGGAACATACATTAACAGCTGCTGATCATGCAGGTGCGTATCAAATTGGTACCCCTCACGTATTAAGTACAGCGCCGTTAATCGGTTCTCTTGAAATTTTTAAAGATGCTGGTATAGAACGTTTACGTGAAAAATCCCTACATATTACAAGATACATGCTTAATTTAATTGATCATGAATTAAAAGATTTTGGATTTACAATTGGAAATCCATTAGAGGATGAAAAACGAGGCGGGCATATTTATTTAGAGCATGCAGAAGCAGCACGTATATGTAAAGCGTTAAAAGCAAATGGAGTTATCCCTGATTTTCGTGCACCTAATGGAGTAAGACTTGCTCCAGTCGCTTTATATAACACATACGAAGAAGTGTGGAAATCTGTACAAATATTAAAGAAAATCATGAAAGATGAAGAGTATAAGCAGTTTGAAAATAAGAGAGAGGTTGTGGCATAAGTATGAAAACTTCAGAGTGGATTGATATTTCACAACCGCTAAATAATGATATTGCTACTTGGCCAGGGGATACACCGTTCTCGTATGAAGTATCATGGTCAAAAGAAGAGAGTGGCTCAGTAAATGTCGGAAAGTTAACGATGAGTATTCATACAGGTACTCATATTGATGCACCTTTTCATTTTGATAATGATGGAAAAAAAGTAATAGATTTAGATATTCAAGTTTATGTCGGACCTACGCGAATCATTGATGTTTCTAATCTTGAAAGCATCGGGAAAAAGGAATTAGAAAACTTTCATTTAGAAGGAGTAGAACGCTTGTTATTACGCACATCTTCACATGGTAAAGCGAATGAATTCCCAGATGTAATCCCGCATTTACGTGCGGATATAGCACCGTTTCTTTCAGAGAAAGGTATACGTTTAATCGGGGTAGATGTACCGTCAGTTGATCCGTTAGATGATAAAGAATTAGCAGCGCATCATCAATTGTTTAAACATGGAATACACATTTTAGAAAATGTCGTACTAGATCACGTAACAGATGGTGATTATGAATTAATCGCATTACCTCTTGCCTTAACAGAAGCAGATGGAAGTCCAGTTCGAGCAGTTATTAGACCAATATAAGTAGAAATATATAAAAGGGGCGTTTGGCTAATATGAAAGAAAATGAAAAGGTAATTATGGAAAAAGGGATTCATACGGACTTTAAAGAGAATATGACGTACGGGGAATATTTACAATTAGATAGTTTACTATCTTCTCAAAAGAGATTATCAGACCACCATGATGAAATGTTGTTCATCGTTATTCACCAAGCAAGTGAACTTTGGATGAAGCTCATTTTACATGAGCTAAATGCGGCGATTGAATCTATTAAAAAAGATAAATTACAACCTGCTTTTAAAATGTTAGCACGTGTATCAAAAATTCAGTCTCAAATTATTCAATCTTGGGATATTCTTGCGACATTAACACCATCTGAGTACATTGAGTTTCGTGACTCGCTCGGTCAAGCTTCAGGTTTTCAATCGTATCAATATCGTATGATTGAGTATGCGCTTGGTTATAAAACGCCACATGCATTAAAAATTTATGAAAAAGATCCAGAATTACATGCTCGACTTCATACGGCGCTACATGCACCAAGTTTGTATGATGTCGCAATTCAAGCACTTGTAAAAGAAGGATTCCCTATTCATAAAGATGTGTTAAATCGTGATATTACGCAGCCTTATGAAGAAGATGCAACTGTGGAAGCAGCTTGGATAGAAGTGTATGCGGACGTGAAGAAATATTGGAATTTATATCAGCTTGCTGAAAAATTGATTGATATTGAAGACTGGCTACAACAATGGCGTTTCCGTCATATGAAAACAGTAGAAAGAATTATTGGACATAAAATGGGTACAGGTGGATCCTCGGGTGTTTCTTATTTAAAACGAGTACTTGATCAACAATTCTTCCCAGAGCTTTGGAATGTTCGTACGAAATTATAAAAATAAACCTGTCAGTTCATTATGGCTGACAGGTTTATTTTTATTTGAGCACAATTATGTTTAAAATGAAGGAACAAGATATAATAAATGGAGTAACTATTTAAATGGAGGTAAAGTTTTTGGATTTCAAGCAACTAGAAAGTAAATTCGAAAAGAAAAAAGTGAATACATTCCTTGTTTATCAAAAAGGAGAATTAACAACTGAGTATTATAAAACACCCGAATGTGCAAATAACTTATATAAAATAAATTCGATTACAAAAAGTATCGTATCTTTATTAATTGGTATTGCAATTGATAAGGGCTATATAAATGATATACATACACCAATTACAGAGTGGATTGAAAAAGTACCTGGGGAAAAACATGCTTTAACACTATATCACTTATTAACAATGACTACTGGTGAGGATTGGAAAGAGTTCGGAAATGGAGTAGTGTTCCCAAATGATTTTGTAGAATCTGATAACTGGGTGCAGTACATATTAGAAAAACCAATAATTGAAGAACCGGCTACAAAAATGAATTATAACTCTGGCTCTTCGCATTTACTTAGTTACATTATCCAAAAAGCTACTGGAATGCCGACAGAGCAGTTTGCGAAAAGATATGTATTTGATCCATTAGAAATTACCGAATATGAGTGGCAACAAGATCCGCAAGGAATACATGTCGGCGGCTTCGGAATGAAAATGAAGTCTAAAGATTTATTAAAGTTAGGAATATTATGTTTACAGAATGGGTATTGGCAGGGGAATGAAATTGTATCATCGAAATGGTTAGAAGAATCAAGTGCGGCTCTATTTGAAACGTATGAACATGTCGGGGCATATGGATATCACTGGTGGGTATTGAATAACGAAAGATTTCACATACCGTATTGTATATACTATGCTATGGGATATGGAGGGCAATACATCTTTATCATTCCGCAGTTAGAGGTAGTTGCTGTAATAAGTAGTCATATGCCTAAACGTGGGCTCGTTCCATTAAAGTTATTTATCGAGCATGTACAGGAGAATTATAAGTTTGTATAAGAAGAGGAGGGACTGTATGGGAGATGGAAAAACATTATCTTTATTTAGACTATGTTTAAGCCTTCTAGCATTTAGTGCAATCATTACGCAATTTATAATACGGGCACAAGTGAAACCGTTCAATCCAGTTAACTTTTTTAGTTTCTTCACTATCGAAAGTAACATTTTAGTTGCATGTATTCTCCTTTTAAGTAGTATCGGAATAGCTACATTTGGTCAATCAGAACAGTTTGGTATACTTCGTGGTGCAGCAACGGTATACATTCTTACGACTGGACTCATTTATTTTTTATTATTAAGAGGGTTAGAAGAATCACTTCAAACCGCAATACCATGGGTAAATACGGTGTTACATTATATCATGCCAATTGCCATGCTTTTAGATTGGATTTTAAATTCACCAAATAAGAAAATCACTTGGAAACAAGCTTCAAGTTGGCTCTTATTCCCGTTTTTTTACGTTTTATATAGCTTAATTCGTGGTCCAATCGTGAATTGGTATCCTTATCCATTTTTAGATCCGAGAATAGGTGGATATGGTAGAGTACTTTTATACAGTATAGGGATAGCAGTTGTAATTGGCGCTATTTGTATATTGGTAAGATTTTTAGGAAATCGAAATTTTAGAAATGAAAGAAACCCGGCTGTTTAAATTCATAACAGCCGGGTTTCTTTCATTTTATCTACTCGTTTTCTGAAACGATATTTTAATAAATTTCTCCGTCTTCGTTTCAAATTCTACATCAATAAAAACACCATATTCTTTTCCGTCTTCACGTAGCCACAATTTAAATTTTTCAACTGTTATTTGAACGGTTTTTGGTTTTCTACCTATATGAAGGTAATCAATAATCTCCGCTTTTGGGTACTGTTCTTTCGTTTTCTCTACAGCAAGCTTACCCCATTTGGCATACGGCGGCTGTGCATGAACAATTGATGAGCCTGTATATACATTTGAACATGTTGTTAGGAACAGAAGGACGAGTGCGACACTCTTAAAAAAATTCTTCATGATGAACTCCTTTTATCCTTTTTTTATATTGTTTACATATTCTTTCTACGATATTAGTTTGGATTTTTTTGTCTTCTTTACATAAAAGCGAGGCTTTTACAAAACATAACCAAGAAATCATTTCCGTAATTAAGGAGGGAAAATTATGCGCCAAAAAGCTATTTTTAAAATAGCAGTTTTGCTTGCGTTCATAGGACTGTCTTTCATGGTCAGTAGTATACAACTAAAAAATGTAGAAGCCTTTTCTAATCAAGTCATTCAAAGGGGAGCATCTGGTGAAGATGTCATTGAACTGCAATCTCGTTTGAAATATAACGGATTTTATACGGGAAAAGTAGATGGTGTTTTTGGATGGGGTACATACTGGGCACTTCGGAATTTTCAAGAGAAATTTGGTTTACCGGTTGATGGTTTAGCTGGAGCTAAAACGAAGCAAATGCTCGTGAAGGCAACGAAGTATGATAGGTCAACTGCTAATAAAGGAACGACAACGAATAAAGGAAATAGTGGTGGTACAGCACAAGAAAATAAACCACCTCAAAATAAAGGGACAAATGTTCCAAATGGTTATTCCCAAAATGACATTCAGCTTATGGCAAACGCAGTATATGGAGAATCTCGTGGTGAGCCGTACTTAGGACAAGTTGCAGTCGCTGCGGTTATTTTGAATCGTGTTACAAGCGCTTCGTTCCCTAATACAGTTTCAGGTGTAATCTTTGAGCCAAGAGCATTTACAGCGGTAGCAGACGGACAAATATATTTAACGCCAAATGAAACAGCGAAAAAAGCTGTATTAGATGCAATAAATGGATGGGATCCAACAGGAAACGCATTGTATTATTTCAATCCAGATACTGCAACAAGTAAATGGATTTGGACTCGTCCACAAATTAAAAAGATCGGGAAACATATTTTCTGTAAATAGAGCGGAGGTGGAACTATGTTACGAGGTATTATAATCGTATTATTAACAGTTGGTGTAGTTGGGACAGGATACTGGGGCTATAAAGAGCATCAAGAGAAGAATGCAGTATTAATTCGGGCAGAAAATAGCTATCAACGTGCATTTCACGATTTAGCGTACGAGGTAGATTTATTGCACGATAAAATTGGAACAACGCTTGCGATGAATTCACGTCAATCTTTATCACCTGCATTAGCAGATGTATGGAGATTAACATCTGAAGCTCGTTCAGATGTAGGGCAACTTCCTTTAACATTAATGCCTTTTAATAAAACGGAAGAATTTTTAGCGAATATCGGTGATTTTAGTTACCGTGCAGCTATTCGTGATTTAGAAAAAGAGCCGTTAAATGATCAAGAATACAAAACGTTACAAACTTTATATTCTAATGCAGGAAATATACAAGATGAACTAAGAAAAGTGCAACATCTTGTTTTGAAAAACAATTTACGCTGGATGGATGTTGAGATGGCGCTCGCATCAAATCGTGATCCTGCAGACAATACAATTATTGACGGATTAAAGACAGTAGAAAAAAATGTAACATCGTATTCATCTACAAATTTCGGACCTACCTTTACAAGTGCACAAAAAAATAAAAAAGGTGGATTTGAAGCAGAAGGAAAAGCAATTTCAAAAGATGAAGCGGCGAAAATTGCAAAATCGTTTTTAAATTTAAAAGGAAATGAAAAAGTAGAAGTCGAGAAAAGCGGAAAAGGTGCGAAAGAATCTTTCTATAGTGTAAAAATTAAAGATGAGGCAACGAATAATGAGTTTTATATGGATATTACCGGAAAAGGCGGATATCCAATTTGGGTTATGAATAATCGAGAAATTAAAGAACAGAAAATTAGTTTAAACGATGCAGGAAGTAAAGGTTTGAAATTCTTAAAGGACCATAAGTTTCATAATATGGAGCTTTATGATAGCTCACAATATGATAATGTTGGTGTATTTACGTATGTAGTAAATGAGAAGGGTGTACGAATTTATCCAGAAGCAATTCAAATGAAAATTGCTTTAGATGACGGTTCTATCGTCGGATTTTCGGCGAAAGAATATTTAGCATCACACCAAAAACGAACAATCCCTTCGGCAAAGCTAACTGCAGCAGAAGCAAGAAAAAAAATAAATCCTGATGTAAAGGTAATGGAAGAGCGAAAAGCAATGGTAGTAAATGATTTGCATAACGAAGTACTTTGCTATGAATTTGTAGGTACTTTAGGGAAAGATACGTACCAAATTTTCATTAATGCAAATAGCGGGGCAGAAGAAAAAGTGAAGAAAATGCAAGCTGTTGAAAAAATTTATGATTAAACTTGAATGGTAAAGTGGTGAGAATAATGAAGATTTTAATATATATGTTGATGGTTTGTTTATTAATAACTGGATGCAGTATTGGAAAAAAGGATAATCCAAACGAAAAGCCCGAGCAAAAAAATGTTTCAATGAAAAATGTTAATTATACAAATAAGTCAAATAAGCCAAATGAAAAAGCAGCGGACCATTTAGCATCTTTAGCGGCAAGTGTGCCAGGTGTAAATGATGCGACAGCGGTAGTAGTTGGGAAATATGCTATCGTAGGAATTGATGTAAAAGCGAAACTTGATCGAACTCGCGTTGAGTCCATTAAATACTCTGTTGCAGAAAGTTTAAAAAACGATCCTGATGGTGCTAATGCAGTCGTTGTAGCAGATGTTGATACGTACGAACGACTGAAACAAATTGGAAAACAAATTAAAAAAGGAAAAACAGGTGAAGGTATACTGGATGAGTTAGCAGCAATTGTTGGCCGAGTAATGCCACAAGTTCCAAATGATATGATTGAAAATAAAGAAACGAATCCAATTAAAGATAATGATAAACAATTACCAAAAGATGAGGAACAAGAACTGAGAAAAGAACAGGATGACCAATCTAATAAGCATTTGAATAAATAGAGTTAACCTTAACCCTGTACTAAATTGTGCAGGGTTTTTCATTATAATATTAAATATTCAGTTTATTTTTAAGGGAATATATGGTTTAATTATTATGGGAGGGACAACTGTTATGATGAAAAAAAGCACAATAATATTATGTAGTTTATGCTTAGGTTTCAGTATGACAGCGTGTGAACAGAAGAAAGAAGTAAAAAAGCAAACAGCGACTTCTTCTACTGTGATGAAAAATCAGAAGAAAGAATCTATTAACATAAATCATTTTTCAAATATAAATGAAGGAATGACTTATAAAGAAGTGAAAGATTTAATTGGTTTTGAAGGGGATTTACTCATAGAAGAAGGCGTAGAACATTCTACACAAATTAAACAAATTTTTGCTTGGAAAGGAAGCAATCCAACTGCATTAGTTGAAATTACCTTTTTAGATGGAAAAGTGCATTCTAAAGCGCAGCAAGGCTTAAGTTAATAAGTTGAAAATGGGAGAGTTTATCATGAACATACATACAGGGGAAATTCAATTAGTTCCGTATAAAGAGGAATATAAAGAAGTTATACAAACATTTACTTTACCAAGTGAACAAGTTCAATTTACATCGGACCCAACCGAATTATTGAAAAAAGCAAAAAATGATTGTACAAAAAATGTGATTGTTATTTTAGATTACAATGGGGTACCTGTTGGTCTTTTTGCATTGCAAACAGGAGATAGAGTGCAGGAGTTCACAGGAAATGAGAACGCTTTACTTTTAACTTCATTTTCTATAAACCACAATAGACAAAGAAAGGGATATGCCAAAAAGTCATTGGCACTACTACAAGAGTTTGTACAACGTTATTTTCCGATGAAAAATGAAGTTGTACTTGCTGTGAATGAAAAAAATATTCCTGCACAACATTTATATGAAAAAGTTGGCTTCCAAGATAAAGGTTTTAGAAGAATGGGACCAATTGGTCAACAAATCATAATGCATTTACCTATCATAAAATAATGAAAAGAAAAACTTACTCCTTGCGTCACAAAGTAGTAAGTTTTTTTAGTGACTGGTCGCAAAATGAAAAAGAGATTTTACGACGAACAATTCATTCTATAATTTCAATATTAAGAAATCATTGTAATAAAATAGATGAGGAACATTTTAAACTGATTAATGAATTAGACAAGAAATTTTGGAATTATAAAAATGATTTAGCACATTGTAAACCGAATCAATATCATCATTTTTCAAGTGAATCTATTATTTTGTCCTTTTCGGCAAGAAAACTCCATCTGATTTGTGTTACGGGTGAAACCCAACAATTCAGGTGGAGATGAATTGCCGTCAGAAGGTAGGCTGAACTCTCTTGTTTCCCCCATAGTAATTTTTTGAGTGCGAATGTTTGTTTCTTTTTTTCTTATGATATCATGTAGATAAAGAGGAAATAGATTGTAAGACAACAAAATTAGATAATGATTCTCATTCCGCTAACAGAAAATCTCATCTATTTTATTTATATTGTTTTGCGACTATAAGTTCGACAATAGGGTAAATAAAAAATGAAGAACAAAGCGCGATGAACAGAGGAAGGTTTTTTATTTCATCAAGTAATAGAAATGCAAATCCTTCTGATACTATTAAAATTAAAAACATAAGGCATATAAGTACAAAATAAGCAACTTTAAAACTTTTATATTTAATTTGCTGGCCCATTTCATCTTGGCTTTCTTTCGATACTCCGTTTGGATCTCCCCAAGTAATTTGATTAATTAAATTACCAAGTATTAACGAAATAGCGAATAGTGTTCCTCCCAAAATGGAACCTTCTGTTACATATTTATATGCGCCATGTATGAGGACTCCGATTAATGATAAAACGATAATTATGAAAATAATTTTTTTATGATTCAATTTAGAAATAGCACCTCCATAGTTGTAAAAAACTCTTTACATTAATAGTATAAAATTGGAAAAATTTTATGTCAAATACTTTTTATATAAAGGGTGGAATAATATAATATTTTATTTTTGCGATTAATAAAAAATTACATTACATTTGAATGTAAAAGAATGGGCTCGCATATATTTGGAAGGGATGTCAGATTAATTTAGGGGGTAGTTATGTCTATTCTTTTAAAAGCTGGTGCTGATGCAGGAAATAACGGTTTGAAGTTAATGGTGAAAGGGCAAGATCCTATTTTTATTCCGAGTATATATGCTTTATATATAGGAGAGCCTACAGGATTGTTAGATGAGGGAGATGTTTCATTATCTGAATTAGAAAATCACATTGACGTGACCATTAGTTCTCCATCGTTAATGTTAAATAATGTGCGGTATATCGTTGGAGAAAAAGTCATTCAAGATCAATTAAAAGGTACTGAAGTTGAGAAGAAATCGAATAAGTCAACTGATGAGTTAATGGTTATTACGATTCTATCTGGTTTAGCGGTAAGTGCTATGCGTCAAAGTCCAACTTCTAGTCATATTAACATTCGTTATGATTTATCTGTTGCTCTCCCTATGCAGCTTATTACACAAGAAATAGCTGCGGAAAATGCGAAACGTTATATGGGGAATCATAAGGTTGTGTTCCATTATCCAAACGGACGTGATGTTACAATTAATATTTCCATCGAATATTGCAAATGCCTACCTGAGGGTGCTTCTGGGACATGGGGCATTGTATATGATGAAGAAGGAAATGTTGTGAAACATAAAATAGAATGTGAACAAAATAAAGTGTCAGAAATTGATTTTGTTGATAAAACACTATTATCTTTTGATATTGGCGCAGGAACGACAGAAGAAGTCGTTTCACTAGGTGTAAACTTTAGACCACAACTAAGTAAGGGTTTATCGTACGGTGTGAAAGAAACGTTACTACAAATTATTACGAGATGGAACCGGAAGTATCCAACAAAGACAATTGATAGTATTACAGAATTCAATCAAATTTATTTAAATGATAAACACCCTAGAAATGCATTATTAGTTGAGGAATCACAACCAGCACTATTAGGTTTAGCAGCGCGTGTTGCAACGGATATTATTAACAAAATTGATGATATGAAAGACGATCCATATGTATTTATTTATGGCGGGGGCGCAGTTATCATAAAAAATAGTCTGAAAATGATTTTAAAACAAAAAGGGCGTTTAACAAATGTAATCTTTGTAGATAATCCATTATTTACAAATGCACGTGGATTATTAGTCTACACTTGTTCACCAAAATATAGAGAGCATAAGCAAAAAGAGTTAGGATTTACAAACTTAACAATAAGTTAGTTGGTGGAAGTATGCGATCTAGGCGATATAAACGTGGTGACCGAGTAAAAATTAATATTCATAAGTCAGTATCACCTGAAATGCTTGCATGGCTGAATAAACAATCAAATCCAACCAACTTCTTTTTCTTTGCAGCGCAGCAACTTTTTAAACAAGTAGGAGATATTGATGTGTCAAAAGCTATACCAAGTAGCCATGTTTTCTCGTTATACGTGGAGCCATCATCCTTATTAAAAGTAGAAGTTAATCCTTTTAAAAGCGTACCACTAGAAGCAAATAAATCCACCGATAATATTAAAAAAAGATCATGGGAAGCTGTTGACCAATTAGATTGTCCATTTTTTTAAACATAGAAAAATATAAGTATTGCCCATCACTATACATACGGATACAGTGATGGGCTTTTTTACATGTAATAAATAAAAGGGGCACAAATTGTGGCGTGCCCCTTTTATTCGTTATTTATCTATTATTTTAGCTGTATGTTCAGTAACAGCATGAATGATGTCTTCCCAGTCATCAGGATGATTCTCATGTCCTGCGCCTTCAAGGGTTAATAGGACTGAGTTAGGAATTTCATCAATAAGTGCGAGACCATGTTCAAAAGGGAGTGCTGTATCGTCTGATCCGTGAATGACTAATGTAGGTGCTTGTATAGTGTGAAGCACCCCTTCATACGCATCATCCCCTTGAAGTAAAGCGTGATTAAACATACTTAATAAATTGTTAGCTCGTTCTATTTCTTGTATTACTTGTTTATAGACTCTTTTTTCATCAAATGTTCGTTTGGACCCGCATAATAGACGGGACCCTGAAACTAAATATTCTGCTACTACTTTTTCATTTGTCCAATCTAAATGTGCACCATTAGCGTGATGTGTTAAAATTCTTTCATCCATCGGAGGTAAATCACGCGTGTTATCGTCAGAGCCTATTACACTTGTAGCTAATAATGTTAACGATAAAATTCTTTCGGGATGTTTTACAGCAGCAATTTGAGCAATCATACCCCCTAAAGACATCCCAAATAGATGCGCTTGATCAATATGATAAGCATCAAGTACCCCAATTGCATCTTCAGCCATATTTGTAACTGTATAATTGGAAGTTCCAGGCTCGTATGCAACAGAGCGTCCCACATCACGGTTATCAAAACGAATAACAAATTTCCCGCTGTTAGCTAATCGTTCACAAAATTCTTCATCCCAATAAACCATTGAACACGTAGCACCCATAATTAATAAAACAGCAGGATTTTTAGGGTTTCCAAAGCTTTCTGTACATATATCAATCCCGTTTATTTTAAATATCTTTTCAGTCATAGAGTTCTCTCCATTTCTTTTGAATTTAACTAAAAATACAATTTTGAATGACTCTAAGGTGTGTGTAAGATTTTCTATGTTTCTTGCGTAATTACCCCCAAAAATAAGTTTATGATAATTCAAGGCAAAAAAATTTGAGAAATATTTGTATGTTATTAAAATAAACGGCAAGGGGGAGAGGAAATGAAAGCGATTGTTATAGATCAATATGGTAGTGTTGAAGAATTAAAAGAAAGGCAAGTTTTAAAACCGGTTGTTAAGAATAACGAGGTATTAATACGTATTCTCGCAACATCTATTAATCCTGTTGATTGGAAAATAAGAAAAGGAGACTTACAAGAACAGTTGCGTTTTTCATTTCCAATCATTTTAGGGCTAGATGTAGCAGGAGTTATTGAAGAAATTGGGGAAGATGTAGAATGTTTCAAAATAGGAGATAAGGTGTATACGAAACCTGAAAATATAGGGCAGGGCTCTTATGCTGAATTCATTACAGTAAAATCGGATTTAGTATCCTATATGCCTACAAATCTGAGTTTTGAAGAGGCAGCTTCTATTCCTCTTGCAGGACTTACTGCTTGGCAAAGTCTTGTAGATTACGCAAAAATAAAAAAACATGACCGAGTACTTATTCATGCTGGAGCTGGTGGAGTTGGAAGTTTAGCAATCCAAATCGCAAAATCATTTGGAGCTTTTGTTGCGACAACTGCCAGTAGTAAGAATGAAGAGTTTTTAAAGTCTTTAGGGGCAGATCTCGTTATTGATTATAAAAAAGATAAATTTGAAGAATTACTATCAGATTTTGATATTGTATTAGATACAATAGGTGGGGAAGTACAAGGAAAAAGCTTTCAAATTTTAAAACCTGGTGGTGTATTAGTTTCGATTGTCCATGAACCAATTCAAAAAGTAAAAGAGATAAAATCAGGTTTTTTATGGCTAAAACCAAACGGAAAACAATTAGAAGCATTATCAGATTTAATTGTACATGGAAAAGTAAAAACAATTATAAGTAAAGTTATACCGTTTAGTGAGGAAGGGATTAGAGAAGCTCATATTTTGAGTGAAGGTCAGCATGTTAGAGGTAAAATTGTAATTAAAATGGAATGATAATGAAAATATTATTTATATGGTAAGTTTTATGTAATAAAAAGCAATTAGAACGCTTCAGAATTTAATACCCCAAAATATTTTGGGGTATTTGCTTTTATAGCATAAACTTTCGCATTGTATCATGTAATCTCTCTAATCCAATTATCATATCTTTTTCATTTAACATCGAATAGCTAATTCTTAAATGATTATTATTTGTTTCGGGATTTAATAGACAAGCTGTTCCTGGTAAAAAAGAGACATCTACTTCATTTGCTTTTTGTAATAAGGTAAAGGGATCTATCGAATCGGGAAGAGTAATCCATAAATTAAAACCACCATTTGGTATTTCAAAGTTCAGTTCTTTTAATGGCGATAATATATCAATTGTTAAATCACGTCTCATTTGTAAAGCTGTACGTAATTTTTCTAAATGGTTTTTCATACGTTCTGCACGTAAAAACGGTAGAAGTGCTTTTTGTGTTAATAAAGGACTACCGATATCCATTGAACCTTTTACTGCATATAGCCATTCAAAAATAGGGCCATCGGCAATAAGTGCTGCGATACGCAATCCTGGTGCTAACGTTTTACTAAATCCTTTTATATATAGTACATGGCCATTTGTATCAAAATTTTTGATAGGAGGGGGAACAGTCGCACCCTCAAAATATATTTCACCGAAAGAATCATCTTCAATGATAAAAAATTGATATAACTCTGCTAGTTCTATAAGTTCCATTCTCCGTTCTTTACTCATTACTGAACCTGTTGGGTTCTGGAAAGTTGGATTCGTATACAATAAAACGGGATTTTTACTTTGACAAATATCATCGATTAAGTCGGAGCGAACTCCATGCTCATCAAGAGAAACGGGAATGATTTGAACACCTTTATTGATGAAAATATCAAGTGCAGCACTGTAACATGGACTTTCTACTAATACAATATCACCAGGTTTTAATAATGTTTGAGCAATTAAATCAATGCCTTGTTGTGCTCCACTTGTAATTAATAACTGAGATGGATCTGTCACTAATTTTTGGTGTTCATGTAAGTAATTTGCTATTTCAACTCGCAGTTCATAATCGCCTTGAACTGGCCCATAAGTTGCTAACAACATCGGATTTTTATCCAGCAATTTATGCATTTCGTCTGCCAAAAATGGATTTGGTAACAGACGAGGATACAGAATCGCTTGTGAAAAATTATAATATTTACGGTGCTTATTCATTGCATATTGAGAACGCATAACATTAATCGTTTTCGTTTGTTGCCATTTATACGGGATTGGTTTGAAATCTTTCTTTACCCGTTTATATATGTAAGCACCTTTTCCTTGTTCGATGTGTATATACCCTTTCGTTTCTAACTGTTTATATGCTTTACGAACAGTTAATACATTGATTTGTAAATCTGTGGCCATACAACGTAAAGAGGGAAGGGATTCACCATGTGAAAGCATACCACTTTGTACTCTTTCAACAATTTGCATATATATTTGCTTGTAATACGGTATGTTTGATTCTTTACGCAATACAATCTTCATAGTTTCACCTATTTTTCTTTTTAATTTAATTAAATCGAAAAATATATAGGGAATCAACTACAACTTGAAGTAACTGTTATAT
This sequence comes from Bacillus sp. SSR7, assembly GCF_055902415.1. Classification (NCBI taxonomy): domain Bacteria; kingdom Bacillati; phylum Bacillota; class Bacilli; order Caryophanales; family Bacillaceae; genus Bacillus; species Bacillus sp. SSR7. The sequence goes on from NZ_JBVVXV010000001.1 coordinate 153,032, forward strand.
GTACCGATACACTGTTATACACCATACCCTCTATACTCATTTTAAGAGTAAAAAGGAGGAAGAAAAATGGTCATTTTTAATTACATTTTAGTATGTATTATTTTCGGGACAACATTTTTAACGATAAAGATTGGAATTGAAGCAGGAGCGCCCCCATTATTTTCAGCGGGAATTCGTTTCTTTTTAGCAGGAGTAATCTTAATGGTTATATTTAAGTTAAAGCGAAAAGAAATTATGCCACATGTATTTTCAAAACGTATTATGTATGCTGGATTTTGTTTAACATTCATGACATTCGCAAGCTTGTATTGGTCAGAACAATATATTTCTTCAGGATTAGCTGCTGTTCTTTCTGCTACAGGACCAATGATGATTTTGTTAATACAGACAAAGAGGAATAGGGAGAAATTACAAAAGGAACAACTTGTCGCTTTAGTTATTGCACTAATAGGTGTTACATTTGTTTCTTTACCAGGAATGCATCAACAAGTAAGTTTTATATGGAGTATTGCTTGTATTGTTTTAGTTATAGGTGAGTTATTTTACGGAATAGGCTCTATTCGTTCGAAAGAAATACTTTCAGATTTATCAAATGTATCACCTTTTCTTATTAACGGTATTCAAATGTTTTATGGAGGGATTTTACTACTAATTGCATCAATAATTGTAGAACAGCCAAATGTAACTGTATTAACTTCATGGAGTGTACAATGGCCTATTTTATATCTTATCTTTATCGGATCAATTGGTGGGCACGGATTATATTATTGGCTCTTATCAAAAACAAATCCAGTATTTCCATCGACGTGGTTATATGTATCACCATTAATAGCAATTATCGTAGGGTATATCGTATTAGGAGAACCCTTAAATCCAGCAATGGGATTAGGTGCTTGTTTCATTTTGATAGGTGTATTTTTAGCAAACCGTACAACAATTGGAGCTTATTTTAAGCAAGGGAAGTTATTAAAGAAGGAGCTTTAAATAGAAACGCCTGAAGTATTTTAAAAACTTAAATAAATAGATGAAACAAAAAACATGCTATTACCAATTTGTAGCATGTTTTCTTTATTGGATATGTTTCCATAATTTCCTTGTGACATTAACGAACGGTGTACTTTACGAACGGTGTTCGTTGTGTTTTAAATAGAACAAGTAATTCAAAAACATATAAGGTGTGATTAATGATGGAAAGAACAAACAATACGAAAAAAAGAATTGCCATTATAGGTGCTGGACCAGGAGGATTAACATTAGCTCGTATATTACAAAAACATGGTTTAAAAAGTGTGGTGTATGAAAAAGAAACATCACCAATGAGTCGTCAACAAGGAGGTTCATTAGATATCCATCATGATTCTGGTCAAGAGGCGTTAAAAGAAGCAGGGTTGTTAGAGCGATTTTATGAACTTGCTAGATATGAGGGAGAAGACTTTCGTTTATTTGATAAGAGTGGAAATATATATTTAGATGAAGAAGCAGATTCAGCTGGCGGGGATCGTCCTGAAATAGATCGTGGTACTTTGCGTGAGTTGCTTTTAAACTCTGTTGATTCAGAATGTATACGTTGGGGATATAATTTAATAAAAGCCGTTTCTCTAGAAAACGGTATGCATAAACTTCATTTTGAAAATGGACATGTAGATATTGTGGATTTAGTTGTAGCGGCAGATGGAGCTTTTTCACGAATTCGCCCACTTGTCACAGATTCGGTACCGCAATATACTGGAATTAGTATGATTGAATTGAATTTACAAAATGTCACGAAAAAACATCCGGAAATAGCGGAGTTTAATCGACGTGGTAAAGTCTTTGCACTTTCGGATCAAAAAGGTATTTTGGCACAGTTAAATGGAGATGACAGTATTCGAGTATACTTAAGTTTTAGAATGAATAAAGAATGGCTTGATAATTGTGGGATTGCATTTGAAAATTTAGAAGAAGCAAAGAGTCAACTTCTACAATATTTTGAGGACTGGGATGAAACTCTTAAAAATTATATTAGATGTGCAGATGGTGCAATTTTTCCTAGACGAATTTATATGTTACCTGTGGGGCTAACCTGGAATAGTACACCTGGTGTTACTTTAATTGGTGATGCTGCTCATTTAATGTCTCCATTTGCTGGAGAAGGTGTGAACCTAGCTATGCGTGATGCGGCAGAACTTGCACTAGCTATTGTAAAATATGACGATTTGAACGAAGCAATCAAAAATTATGAAGGAAAAATGTACGATTATTCTTCACAATCTGCTACTATTTCAAATGATAACCTGGAAATTTGTTTTTCAGAAGATGCTGCTATTAAAATGTATAATCTTATGAATCAACTTCATGAACAACAATAAAACTGAATGTAATTAAGGAGAACTATGAAAGAGAAAACAAATACAACGAATAGCCGTCGTTCGCGACCAGCAAAAGAACCATTGAGTAAAGAAATTATTGTGAAAACTGCATATAACCTCCTGAAATCTGAAGGGACATCAGGTCTTAGTATGAGAAAAATTGCAAAAGTGCTAGATACAGGACCATCTTCTTTATATGTTTATGTTAAAAATGCTGATGAATTAAGAGCGTTTGTATTAGACTATGGTCTAGGAAAAATTGAAGAAATAGATGTCAAAAATGAGGCATGGAAAAAAGCATTATTTGAACTTGTATATTCATATTTCAGAATTTTGTTTAATTCCCCTGGAATGGCGGAATTGGCTTTAATGACAATTCCAATTGGACCAAATTCGTTAGCTCTTACCGAACAGATTTTGCACCAATTATACGTAGGAGGAGTGAATGCGAAATCATCAGCATGGGGAGTAGATATTCTACTGTTATATGCTGCTTCAGTCGCATATGAACAAACAGCACGTAAAGAAAAGGGAGCTACACTTGACGCAATTCGCGCTTCGTACGAAACATTAGATGAAGTAAAGTATCCGATGATTGTAAGTTTACAAGAGGATATGTTGTCTGGTGGAGAAGAAAGGTTCCGCTGGGGATTAGAGGTTGTACTTCAAGGTATTTTACATGCACAATAATAAGGATTTTAAAATCAAGAATTAATGGCGATATTTATATAAAATAAAAAACACACTATGTCTTTAAACCATAGTGTGTTTTTTATAATTAATTCACTTTTTTAATAAAGCCTTTATAATGACGTTTTACAAGCTGGCTTTCTAAAGTCTTCATAGTTTCTAGTGCTACACCGACAATGATAAGTAAGCTTGTACCACCAATTTGAGCAGAAGGTGGTAATGTAGCAATCTTTGTGAATACAAGCGGTAAAATTGAAATTGCACCTAAGAAAATCGCGCCGATAAATGTTAAACGGTATAAAATTTTAGTTACATACTGTTCTGTTGACTTACCAGGACGAATACCAGGCACATATCCATTTTGTTTTTTCAAATTCTCAGCCATTTGTTCGGGATTTACTTGAATAAATGCGTAGAAGTATGTGAAAGCAACGATAAGACCGACATAAAGTGTCATTCCAAATGGATGTGCAAAATCCAGATTAGCAACTATCCATTTTGATACACTTGAATCAGGGAAAAGCTGCGCAATTGTACGCGGCGTCATTAAAAATGCAGAAGCAAAGATTACTGGAATTACACCAGCACTATTTACTTTAAGAGGTAAATGAGTGTTTTTTGCTCCTTGATATTGATTGTTGCCTGAAACAGCTTTTGCATATTGAATCGGTATTTTACGCACTGCTTGTTGTATGTAAATAACCCCAACAACTATCGCTAAAATTACGAGACCAATTAAGACCATCTTTATGATGTGCATGAATAATTGATCGCCTGCATTTTGAAATTGTTGCAAATAAATTTGGTTCGCAACATTTGGAATCGCTGCAACAAGTCCTGCGAAAATAATCATCGAAATACCATTACCAACTCCGTTAGCGGTAATTTGTTCACCTAACCAAAGTAAAAATGCAGTACCTGCAGTTAAAACTGTCGCAATAAATAAGTATGTAGTCCAGCTTTGATCTGTTATTAATTGTCCACCTGCTATATTATTAAAGCCATAAGACATCCCAATGGCTTGTATGAATGCGAGAATGATTGTAAAGTATCGAGTGAATTGAGCTGACTTCTTACGGCCCATTTCTCCTTGCTTTGCCCATTCCGAAAATTTAGGTATAACGTCCATTTGTAGTAATTGTACTATGATGGAAGCTGTAATATAAGGTGTAATACCTACAGCAAAGATTGAGAAGTGTTGCAGTGCTCCTCCACCAAATACGTTTAGCATACCTAAAACGTTAGCTTGATCTTGTACTTTTAATACCTCTGCGTTAGTATGAGGAACTGGAATAAACGTGCCAATTCGGAAAACAATTAACATCGCTAATGTAAAAAGGATTTTCCTTCTTATCTCAGCTACTCTCATGAAATTTGAAATCGTACGAAACATAATGTCGCCTCCTATATTTTTATCAGTTTAAAACTGATTATTATATCCCGATGAAGTAACCACAAACCTCCTTCCGCATTAAATTCATTTGACAAATGGAATTTTATACATTTTGTAGTTTTCATGGATATAAAAATATAAGGTGTTTTTTAGCGACCTATAAGCTTTTCGTAATCATTCAATACACATAATATATCGAATAAATTAACAAATGTACATACATACGCATGAAAAATGAGTGAATAGAGGCATTTTTTACATTTATTTAATGATAAATTAAAAGAACATTGCTTTTCATTATTATATTTCTAGTAAGTTGCTAGAACGATGAAAGAGATTCTTTATTTAGAGTTGAAATAAAATTTTACATACCTATAACTTCTACAAATTTAGTAATGTAGTATCAATTCAAAAACAACGACTTATGTTTTAATTAAAGAATATGCATTTATAGAATTTGTTTATTTACGAAGGAATATATGAAAATAAAGGCTAAATAAATAGAGTAGAGATTTGTTAAAGGGGGTTGATGTAAATGAAAGTGACTATAAAAAAATTACCACCATTAAAAGTAGCCTATATAAGACGAACTGGTAGTTATTTTGAACCACAAGATCACTGGGGAAGGTTATTACAGTGGGCAAATGAAAATAAACTTTATCCACCGGAGCAATCATTTATCGGAATCTCATTAGATAATCCTGAACTTGTTGCAAGCCATATGTGCCGACATGATGCTTGCGTGACCATACCTGAAAACTTTGAAAAAGAACAACATGAGGATGTGCAATTTAAAAGTGTAGATAGCGGTCTATACGCTCTATACCAATTCTATGATGAACCTCATAAATTAAGTGTAGCGTATCAATACATGTACGCAGAGTGGCTACCAAATAGTGAGTATGATGCAGATTATGATAGAGATAATTTAGAGTTTTGCTTAAATAATATTGCAGAAGATTTAGAAGGAAAATTAAAGGTTGATTTATTTGTGCCAATTAAAAAAGTACCAATAAATATGAATGCAAATAAGTAGTATGTTTTTTTCTAGCATTATCTTTACTATATTTTTTATTTGCTAATCAAACAGTAACAGAGGATACCGGTGTATTGGATGATGTATTTTTAAAAGGTTATTGAGTAGAGAAATCATTAAATAAACAATTAAATGAGACGAGCATATACTAATAAATGACACAATACATAATTTATAATCGTATTTGAAGAGCACCTTAAAGTGCTCTTTTTTTTATTGAAATTCATGCACTTATATAAGTTGTTCTTAATTTGAATCATCGTCCTTATATTATGTAATTTTGCATAATGTTACATAAATTGTGTATTTTCCCTTTTTTTCGACAGAAACAGGAAGTATACTTTGTACAAGCTTTCTATTTCAAAATTATACGAGGTGAAAAAATGAAAAACAAAAAGACGTTAACTAAGGTAGCATTAACAACAGGTTTAGCTTTAACAGCAGTAGCACCGTATGGAGTAGGTCATGCAGAGGAAACAGATCAACTACAAGTTCAAATTCAGGAGGAATCATTCCGTTCAGGTGAACTTACACAACCGTCACAAAAGGCACCAGAGAATGTAGTAAAAGATGCTCTTAAGGAGAAAACCAAACAAGCCCTTTCTTCAAAGCAAGTCAATGGAGAAACTGGAGTAGATTATAAAGTTCTTCAAAAACGTGATTCATATGATGGGACTACACTTGTACGTATACAGCAAACATATGAAGGAAAAGAAGTATATGGCCATCAATTAACTGCACACGTAGATAATGACGGTGTTATTAAAAGTGTTTCAGGTGATAGCGCGCAAAATTTGAAACAAGAAGAATTAAAAAAACCTATCAATCTATCAAAAGATGAAGCGAAACAATATATTTATACGAAGTACGGGAACGATATCAATTTTATTTCGGAGCCAGAAGTTAAGGAAGTTATTTTTGTTGATGAAAATAATGGACAGGCTAGCAATGCATACCAGGTTACATTTGAAGCGGCAACACCAAAATATGTTTCCGGAACATATTTAGTAAATGCACAAAATGGTGATATGTTAAAAAATATGGTACAAGAGTCTAACTTGAAAGCAAGTGAAAAACTAGTTGGAGCATTAAAGAAAAGTAAAAAAAGCAATCTTACATCATTAACTGGAACAGGAAAAGATGATTTAGGTATATCACGTACATTTGGTATTTCTAAACAAAGTAATGGCAAATATGCTCTTGCTGATTATACAAGAGGGCAAGGAATTGAAACATATGATGTGAATTACAGAGATATTACGAAAGAAGAAAGCTATTATCCTGGTACATTAGCAACTAGTACTTCGACAACATTTAACGATCCAAAAGCAGTAAGTGCTCATTATTTAGCAACAAAAGTTTTTGATTTTTATAAAGATAAATACAATCGTAATAGCTTTGATAATAAGGGACAAAAGGTAGTTTCAGTTGTACATGCTTGGGATTCTGGAGATACGAATGATCCGAAAAATTGGCAGAATGCATTAAGTGCTAATAATGGTAGTATGCTTGTATATGGGGATCCTATCGTCAAAGCATATGACGTAGCTGGGCATGAATTTACACATGCTGTTACTTCTAGTGAATCTAATCTTGAATATTACGGTGAATCTGGTGCGATTAATGAGGCACTATCTGATATTATGGGAACATCTATTGAGAAATACGTAAATAATGGAAGCTTTAACTGGACGATGGGAGAACAAACTGGATCTGTCTTCCGTGATATGGAAAACCCAGCTTCTGTTCCATCTTCACTTGGAGTACCTTATCCAGATGATTACAGTGAATTTAACGATTTTAATGGATGGGATCAAGGTGGCGTTCATTTTAATTCAAGTATTATTAATAAAGTTGCATATCTTATTGCAAAAGGCGGAACTCATAACGGAGTAACTGTTAAAGGAATTGGTGAAGATAAAATGTTTGATATTTTCTATTATGCAAATACAGATGAGTTAAACATGACTTCTAATTTCAAAGAATTGAGATCAGCATGTATTCGAGTGGCAACTAATAAATATGGTGCGAATACAGCTGAAGTTCAAGCGGTACAAAAGGCATTTGATGCAGCAAAAATTAAGTAAGTTAGAAATATAGTTATCATTCATATATTATTACATTATGAAAAAACAGCTAATATCCTTAAAAGGACATTAGCTGTTTTTTACGTAACTATGCATTAGTGAAAATATAATTACTTAACAATAATTAGGGAGGGTATCTTTAAAAGTTACGTCAAAAATGAAAGGTTTATAGTGTATAAAAACAGAAAATTAACAATATATTGACCTCTTAACGGAAAGTACTATAAAATGAAAGCGATAACAAACGATTGTTTTATAATGATTTCCCTGATCTTTTCGTATTTACAAATATATGAAGACATAAACAAACCTATTTTTTTATACATTAATGCAAACGTTTTCGTATTAAAAGATCATTGAAATACATATGTTAAATCAGCCAATATGGGGGTGAAATAAAAGAGATTTTTAGATTAATTGAAGTAGTTGTAATGTAGTACGAGCAGAATATAAGGTTCATGCTATTTAAAGAAAGGGTGTATGTAGTGCAAATGATAAAAAGAATAATTAACAAATCAGTTTTATTACTTACTATAATTGTTATGTTCGCATCTGTTTTCTCTATTCAAAGTGTGAATGCAGTTTCAAATTCGAAAACAACTGAAGTTATCATTCATTACAAAGAGAAGCTTGGAAATACAAAAGACTGGAATATTTGGTTATGGGGAGAAAGTGCAAATGGTACATCTTATGAATTTACTGGTGAAGATGAATTTGGAAAGTATGCTAAGATTAATATAGATGGTGACTATAATCGTGTAGGATTCATCATTCGTACAAATGAGTGGGAAAAAGATGGTGGGGATCGTTGGATTAAAAATATAAAGGACGGTCGTGCTGAAGTATGGATTCTTTCTGGTGATGAAAAGGTATATAACGCTAAGCCTTCTTCGGATCTATCAATTCAAAAAGCAACGATTGATAGTTTCAATGAAATCACTGTAACGACTAATGTCCCATTTCATATTAAGGAACAGAAAATTGAAATTGAAGGTATTAAAATTAAGAATATTAGTCCTTATGATATAAACAGTGGAAATGTTACGAATAAGGTGAAAGTAATTACGGAGCAGAAAATTGATTTAAAGCAGACATACAAAGTTAAAATTGAAAACGTAGCTGATACAAATACTGAAATCGGTAAAGTCATTCGTAGTGAAGAGTTTGATCATTTATTTTATTATGGTGGTAACGATTTAGGGAATATATATACACCACAACATACAAAGTTCCGTGTATGGGCTCCTACTGCGAGTGAAGCAAAATTAGTTACATATAAAAAATGGAACGATAAAATAGGTAATGAAATAAACATGCAACAAGGTGAAAAGGGCACTTGGAAAGCAGAACTTAAAGGGAACCAAAAAGGTCTCTATTATACATATAAGGTGAAAATTGGTGATAAGTGGACGGAAGCAGTTGATCCGTATGCACGTGCTGCTTCTGTAAATGGAGATAAAGGTGCGGTTGTTGATTTAGAAGAAACAAATCCGAAAAAATGGAACACTAACAAAAAGCCTAAATTAAAAAATCCGGAAGATGCTATTATTTATGAATTACATGTACGCGATCTTTCCATCCAACCTGAAAGTGGGATTAAGCAGAAAGGGAAATATTTAGGAGTAACAGAAAAAGGAACAAGAGGTCCTGAAGGTGTAAAAACAGGACTTGATCATATGAAAGATCTTGGTGTTACACATGTTCAGCTTTTACCGATATTTGATTATGCTTCAGTAAATGAAGAGAATGTAAACGAACCACAATATAACTGGGGATATGATCCGAAAAATTTTAATGTTCCAGAGGGATCCTATTCTACAAATCCATATGAGCCAACTGTTCGAATAACAGAATTAAAGCAAATGATTCAAACACTGCATGATAATAATCTTCGTGTTGTAATGGATGTAGTGTATAACCATATGTATAGTGCTACTGAATCTAATTTTCATAAGTTAGTTCCAGGTTATTATTATCGTTACAATGAAGATGGAACATTTGCAAATGGAACCGGAGTAGGAAATGATACTGCTTCAGAAAGAAAAATGATGAGGAAATTTATGATAGATTCCGTCACATATTGGGCAAAAGAGTACAATTTAGACGGATTCCGTTTTGATTTAATGGGTATTCATGATTATGAAACGATGAATGAAATACGTAAAGCTGTTAATCAAATTGATCCTTCTATTATACTGCATGGAGAAGGTTGGGATTTAAATACACCTCTTGCAGCAGAGTTGAAAGCAAATCAAAAAAATGCAAAGAAAATGAAAGGGATTGCTCATTTTAACGATAATATACGTGATGGATTAAAAGGTAGTGTATTTGAAGAGAAAGAAAATGGATTCGTAAATGGAAAGGAAAACATGGAAGACCGTATGAAAAAAGGCATTACGGCAGGCATTGACTACGATACAAATTCGTCTACCTATCAAGATCCGGAACAGGTATTAACTTATGTGGAAGCGCATGATAATCATACATTATGGGATAAACTTGAGTTGACTAATCCAAGTGACAGTGAAGAAGTGCGAAAACAAATGCATAAATTATCTTCTTCGATTTTATTAACATCACAAGGTATTCCGTTCTTACATGCGGGACAAGAGTTTATGCGCACGAAATATGGTGATCATAACAGTTACAAATCTCCCGATTCAATTAACCAAATGGATTGGTTACGCCGTGTAGCATTTAACAATGAAGTAGATTATATGAAGGGGTTAATAGAATTACGCAAAAAGTACTCAGCTTTTCGAATGACATCTGCAGAGCAAATAAAAACACATGTATCATTTATTGATGCTCCTAAAAATACTGTAGCTTATACAATAGAGGGTAATAAAAATGAATACTTTACGGTGGCTCACAATGCAAATAGAGAAGCTGTTGAAATAACACTTCCATCGAAAGGTCCTTGGAAAGTGCTAGTAGACGGGAAGCAGGCGGGAAGTAAACCACTTTATGTTGTCCATGACAATAAAATTAAAGGTCCTGGATTAAGTTCATTTGTTTTAAAAACAGAGAAACCGATTAAATAAATGCCAAAAGTGGACGGAAGATTGTTTTCACTTCGCTTTTAAACTTAAAATAGTATAATTTCACATACTGTAATTATATTACAATTTAATAAAAAAAGAGAAGAACTTACCAAGGTTCTTCTCTTTTTTATGTGTAATTAGAGTTTCCACAATTGTAGATATGAGAGTTTATGAATATATCAAAAGGAAAGATGATGAACCTATTTACAAAGTGACGAGAAAATGACAAAACTGTAAGAATGCACGAATATTTGTAAGAAAGTTCGATGTTTTCTTTTTTCTTTTTTTATTAAAGTGAATAAGAAGAAAGCGGTGTCATAAGAGGTTGATATTTTAATATGCGTACAATAACCAAAACTATTTATGTAACGAAAGTATATGGCATTCCGTAAAACAACTTACTAAAAAGGAGGGAGTTGAAAATGACTTTTTCACAATTCAATATTGATAGTTTTCGAACAATTAATGATTTAGGTAAACAGTTTTCATTCCTAAACCCGGCCATCGTATTTTTGGCTGAATATATGGTATATATTTTTGCTTTAATTATTTTAGCTTATTGGTTTACTGGGTCCAGAAAAAGTAGAATGATGGTAATTCAAGCGATGGTTGCTTTTGTAATTGCTGAGGTAATCGGGAAAATAGCAGGGAAATTCCATCTAAATTATCAACCGTTTGCAGTATTGCCTGATGTTAATAAACTTGTCGACCATGCTGTAGATAATTCATTTCCTAGTGACCATACGATTCTCTTTTTTTCAATTTGTTTTTCGTTTTGGCTTGTTCGTAAAAAAACTGGATGGCTATGGCTTATACTTGCACTTTGTGTAGCAATCTCTCGAATTTGGGTAGGGGTTCATTATCCTTTTGATGTTGCAATTGGGGCTTTAATAGGATGTATTTCAGCGGTATTTTCGTATTGGTTAGTACCGAAATTATCTTTTATTAGGCAATTACTTACTCAATATGAAAGAGTAGAGAAACATGTTTTACCATCCAAAAACAATTCAAAGGAACTTTGAGTATACAAGTATAAAAAAGACGTTATCCTTTCCTAAAATTCTACAGAAAGGATAACGTCTTTTTCGTTTTATCGATATTGCAAAATATTAGATTGATAATGATGTATCGGGACCCCATAGTTAAATATAAGTTTCTTCAACTCTATCCAACCATTCAAAATAGCTTATTTTTTATTAAAGGGTTCACCTTTTAAAATGACGTGATTTCTATGTTTATCGTGTAGAAATTGCACAATAAATATATTTTTCATGTTACATACATTAAATTAAACTTAACCTCCTTTTCTTTTTCTATAAGTCCCTTAAATGGACAAACTTCTTACCGATATTCAAAACCGTTTACGCTTTTGGCTTGTTTTTTCGGTTTTTCTTGATTAGGCCAATGAATAAATAACTACACATAAACTCCTTATATCTCTAGATAAACTACCGATTAGCTCCATATAGACTCTAGATAACATATATAGAATACAAGTTATCAAGGAGGTAAGAAAAAATGAATTTTATAAAACGTGCAATTCTCAGTATGAAAAAAAGAATAGGAACATCATTAATTTTGATGGCAGTTTTTCTAATTGTTACAAATTTGGTTCTTTCAGGGTTCACAATCCAAAATGCATCAAAAAAAGCAGCTGATGCTGCAAGAAAAAAACTAGGTGCAGATGTTACTTTAAGTCTTGATTTTGACAAATTAGGTCAAAAAGCTAGAGAAACTGGAGAAATGCCAAAACCGCCGCAGCTCAATATAAAAGAAACAGATCAATTAGCGAAGTCAAAATATGTAAAAGACTATAATTACATAACTAACACTTTCGGAATTTCTGATGGACTTAAACTAGTAGGAGCCTCAGATGAAGAAGAAGGCAAAGGTAAAGTGGGAATGGCGGCTGTACGAGGCGGTTCAAGCTCAGGTACAGAAATAGATATGAATGCATCTTTTACGATTGAGGGAGTTCGCAAGACAGCATTACAAGAAAGCTTTAAAAATGGAAAAAGTAAAATCATAGATGGAAAACCAATTACAGAACAGATGAAAGATCAGAATGTAGCTTTAATGGAAAAACGATTAGCGGAATTAAACAATTTGAAAGTAGGAGACAAAGTAAAAGTGCAATCAGGGGATAAGAAGGAAACCCTCGAGATTGAAATTATCGGTATTTACGAAACGAATGAGCAAGCAATGGGTCAACAGGCCCCTCCTATAATGGATCCAGCTAATAAACTATATATGCCGCATTCAACTATGAAAAAATTAGAAGTAGATCAAGGTATAAATAGTGTTCAAGTCGTGTATTTCTTGAATGACCCACAATACATTGATGCATTTAAAAAAGAAGCAAAAAAATCTAATATTGATTTTAATTATTTTAAATTAGATGCACATGATTCATTGTACAAACAAATGATTGGTCCTATCGAAAATATCTCTTCTACTTCTCAAATGATTATTTATATTGTATCGATTGCAGGTGCGATTATATTAGGGTTAATCATTATGCTATCAATTAAAGGGCGTCGTAAGGAAATGGGGATTTTGTTATCTATTGGAGAGAAAAAGTGGAAACTGATGGCGCAGTTCGTAGTAGAAGTAGTATGTATCGCTATTTTAGCATTTGGATTATCCATAACAACAGGAGCCAAAGTTTCTCAATTTATAGGGAATAATTTACTTTCGAGTGAAATTGCTACTGCGAGCGAAGAAACAGATACCTCGCAACATGGTACTGTAATGATGGCTGGGCCTGGTGGTACTCTACAAAATCAAAAAGAAAATCCAATTGATAAAATTGATGTAAGTGTAACAGGAGAAGATGTAGGGAAAATGGGTGGAATTGGACTAGCTATTGCTATAATTGCAACGCTTCTTCCGGCATTATCTATTCTACGTTTAAATCCAAAACAAATTCTTTTAAAAGATGAATAAGGAGGCGCGATATGGAAACGATTTTACAATTTAAAAACTTGGATTATTATTATGAAAGTAATGGAAAAAATGTAGCGATACTAGACAATGTTAACTTTTCTTTTCAAAAAGGTCATTTCTACACAATTTTAGGACCATCCGGATCTGGAAAAACCACAACTCTAAGCTTAGGTTGTGGACTGGATGTCCCTAAAAATGGTTACGTACTGTATAATGGCAAAGATATTCGAAAAATTGGTTTGGATCGATACCGTAATCAAAATGTATCTGTAATTTTCCAATCTTATAATTTGATTACCTATATGACTGCTCTTCAAAATGTCCTAACAGCAATGGAAATTACAGGTGTCAAAGTGAAAAATAAGATGGTAAGGGCATTAGAATTATTAGAGAAAGTAGGACTCACAGAAGTTGAAGCGAAACGAAACGTCCTGCAACTAAGTGGCGGGCAACAACAACGTGTAGCAATTGCTCGAGCGTTATCTTGTAATGTTGATTTACTTATTGCAGATGAACCGACAGGAAACCTCGACGAAGAAACGGCAATGGATATTATAGAACTGTTTCAAGAACTTGCACATAAAGAGAATAAATGTATTATTGTTGTAACGCATTCACAGGAAGTTGCTAAAAAATCAGATCGTGCAGTGTATTTAAGTAAGAAGAAGTTGGTCGTAAACCAAATCTAATACAAACATCTTAGCTTTTTAATTCACATAATTTTCAAATATCACTCATTTCAAAAGCTTATATTTGATATATAATAAAATCAAGCCATAATCAAAATGGTCTCCCTGTATTGAATGTTAAGATATTTTGTTGTTTCCTTTTTAACTAAATTTGAAAAAGAACTTGTAGGATATTCTACAGGTTCTTTTTGCTATGATCAGTTACCTATATTATTGAAGAATTACATATAAAAAACGGGACAGTAATTAGATCTATGATCTAATTACTGTCCCGTTTAACTGTTTATCTGCATAGTTATTGAAGAATTAAACCTATTATCATAATTAAACTAAATACTATCATCCAGCCAAATGCACAATAGCCGAAGATTCTAATCCATTTAGGTAATTGATTCATGTTAATTTTATTTGTGGGAACTCCTTGCATAGAAAACATCATTTTTTGATCTCTATCTCTATTATTTTGTTGTTCATACATAACATCATCACCTTTCTAGAACTATTGTGTTTATAGTATACCTGCCTAAAGAAATTATGTATAGAATAGAAGGAGCTAACTTACATCTAATGTAAAAAAAGTTTAATTGTCCATGTCTCTAAGTGCTAACCATTTGGAATAAAGAAGTAATGTATCAGTTATACTATGTAATATTTCTTCATTACTAAACATGGTGGTAAGTATGAATAAGCAAACAATTACTTTATTTCAAGTTTCTATGATACTCATTGGTAGTATTGGGATAATTAATCATGTCATTATGATTCCTATGTTATTAGATACATCAGGTAGAGATTCGTGGATCTCTATCATATTAGTAAGCATCCTATACTTGCTTTGGATTTCAATAATATTCATCATATATAAAAAAATAAAAAATGAACATTTGTTTTTGTGGCTAAAAAATAATTTCGGGAAATTCAGTGTATATCCAATCATATTCATAGTTGCACTTTATTTAATAACGATTGGTGTCGTTGCACTAAAAGAAACCTTAACCTTTTTCTCTTTTTATTTACCAGAAACACCTCACTTTGTATTAGGAATACTTTTTTTGTTGATTTGTCTCTATAATGCTACAAAAGGAATTCAATCTATTGCACTTACAACAGGTGTTTTGTTGCCAATTGTATTTTTACTTGGTTTTTTTGTAATGTTTGCAAATGTTCCACATAAAGATTATTCTTTACTTCAGCCAATGATGGAAAATGGAATGAATCCAATATTTAGGGGGATGGTTTATCCTGCAGCAGGATTTCTAGAATTAATTTTTATTCTTTTTTTACAACATCATATTTGTTCAAAAGTAAAATTATATCAATTGATTGCTTTAGGTATTGTTATTATTGGTATCACAATAGGCCCAGTTATGGCAGCTATTATAGAATTTGGTCCTTTCGCAGCAGCAAACCAACGATATCCAGCATTTGAAGAATGGAGACTTGTGTCAATAGGAAGGTACATTGAAAATTTAGACTTTCTCTCCGTGTATCAGTGGCTTGTAGGGATCTTTATTCGTCTATCGCTTGTTGTTTTTCTCATTCCAGATTTGTTATCAATTACAAATCGGAAAACAAGAAATCGGGTTATGTTTGCAATACTTTCATGTATTTTAGTAATAAGTATACTACCCATCAGTGACTCTAGTTTCTATTGGTTTGTATCTCAAATTGTTTTGCCAGTTTCAGCAATAGGACTATTTTTGTTTTCTATATTACTAATGGTGTTTGTATGGGTTGTTAAATTTAAGAAAAGCTCTTGAAAGAGTATGAGTATATAATTTATATGAGGTTGCTGAGTTTGAAGGAGACAACGTAGATGAACAAACGAGTAGAATTAAACGAGAAGGTAATACTAGAGTGGTTTGAAGGATGCAACGATGTAAAAATAATAAAGCATGAATTGGACGAGGAAGAAAAAACGAGTTCAGTATTGTTTATGTATTGTCAAAACTTAATTGATAATACAAAATTAAAACAAGCCACATCATCTCAAGTTTGCAAAAAGCTTTTAAGTAATTCTATAGAAGAATTTAACCTTTCAACATTAATTCCTCAGTTATCAGTAAAAAAATTAGATATAGTAAATTCGAATGAAACTATATCTAAAATTATATTTGAAGGTAACCTCCTCATTATTTTTGAAGAATATAAACAAGGGTATATAGTTGATATTGCCCAAATACCTACAAGATCAGTTGAGCAAACAAATACAGAGATGACCATTCGTGGTGGACGTGATGGATTTGTTGAAGAGTTAAACACAAATATAGGATTAATTAGAAAAAGGCTAAAAACAAGTTCTCTTAGTTATGAAGAATTTATTATTGGAGAAAGAACACAAACTAAAGTAGCCCTCTTGTATTTAAAAGATATTGCATCCCAAGATATCATTAATCAAGTTCGATTAAAATTAAGACAAATTAAAATAGATGGGATTGTTTCAAGTGCACAGATTGAAGAATTAATTACAAACAATCAATTTAGTGTATTTCCTTTAGTTGAATATACAGGACGTCCTGATTATGCTGTGAATTGTTTGTTGTATGGGCGTTTTATTTTATTAGTCGAAGGGTCACCGACAGCCACTATTGCTCCAGTTACGTTTCCTTTTTTTGTGAATACATCTGAAGATCAAGATTTTTTCTATATATTCGGTAGCTTTGTACGGCTTGTAAGTCTTTTGGGGATAGCAATTTCTATATTTCTTCCAGGAATTTGGATAGCATTAATTACATATCATCCAGATCAGATTCCCTATACGTTGTTAGCTACATTAAGCTTATCAAGAGAAGGGATTCCTTTTCCTGCTCCTTTAGAAGGGCTAATAATGATGACCTTATTTGAAGTTTTGAGGCAAGCAGGATTGCGTGTTCCTGCGGTATTTGGTCAAACATTATCTGTGGTAGGGGGATTGATTATTGGACAAGCCGCTATTAGTGCTGGAATTGTTTCAGCATCTATGGTCATTATAATAGCAATCTCGGTTGTTTCGACATTTGCTTTAACTAATCAGTCGGTAACAGGGATAATAAGTATATTGCGATATATAGTATTTGTAGTGTCTTCTTTATTAGGTATAGTAGGATTTATCTTCTGTGTTCTTGTGATGGCGATACATGTAGTGAATTTACGATCTTTTGGAGTCCCATTCTTTACACCATATTCACCCCCTGTATTTAAAAGTATGCTAGCAGCCACATTTAGAATTCCTTTCACGTATATGAAAAAAAGACCTGAAGAATTGCATACGCAAGATAATACAAGGAAAAGAGAGAGTACAGATGAAGAAAAATAAAAGAATAGTTGTATTTCTTTTTATGATGTGTACGTTTCTAACAGGGTGTTGGGATCAAAGAGAGTTGCATCACGTTCTATATATAAATAGTCTAGGTATCGATTTTAAAGATAATAATTATATCATCCGTCCGCAATTTATTAATTTCTCTAACATAGCTAAACAAGAAGGGAGCACTACCCGTAATTATAGCCAGGCCTATATTGGAAAGGGAAAAGGCTCCATTTTAGATGAGGCAGCATTTGATTTTTATAAGGGGGCTCAACAAGAAATCTCATGGGAGCATCTCAAAACAATTGTTGTAACAGAGCGATTTTTAAAACATGGTGACATAAATCAATTTAATGATTTTTTCTCTCGTTTTTTTCAATTTCGAGATACTATGTGGATATTTGGAACTAAGGAACCTTTAGAAAATATATTAGCGAACAATAATATTTTAAATATTTCTCAATTATATACAATCATTAATTTACCAAAAGAGATAACCAAGCAATATACAATAATAGATCCTTTACCTTTATATAAATTTCAAAGAAATTATTATGAACCTGGGATGACAACTCGTATTCCTTTCATAGCTACGACTAAAGCATATTGGAAAAAAGGGCATACATCATTTCCAATGTTAAAATTTAGTGGTTATGGTTTTATAAGTGATAAATCATATATAAATCATTTAAACAGCCATGATATTGCTGGGATTCGTTGGACGGATGGAAATACGAAACGAGCTCCATTACTTTTAAAATTTAATCAGAAAATTATTGGACATATAGTATTGAAAAACCCGAAGATAGATACAAAACATTTTGTGAAAAATGGAAAGTTACGCATACTTATGAACATCCATTTCGATGCTGATATTTTTCAATTAATACACTCTATGCCCGTAAATGATATTAAAAAAATTGCAGAGGCCCAAGTTGAAAAAGAAATTAAAACAACGTACCGAAAAGGAATCGAAAGAGGGATTGACACGTATCAGTTATCACATTCTTTATATCGTCAGAATAATAAATTATGGAAAAAACACAAAAAAGAGGGAGGGGTATTTCTTCAAAATAAAGAATTAGATTTAAATGTCTCGATTAATATAGCTACAAATGGAAAATCTAAAAATAAGCGTAATATGATTGAGCATTAGAATGGTTGAAAGTGAAAGGAAACATAAAATATTAACTCTAAATAAGTGATTCGAACGTGAAAGACCATTCTGTATTTTCATGTTTGGTTTGTTTCGATGGTTCGGATTGAATATTACTATTAGAACAGCCTATAAGCGTTACACATGAAAGTAATACTACAGGTAGTATCTTTTTATAATGTGCAATGTGAAAAAACTTCTTTGAAACTATCATATATTTTCAATTTCTTTCAAGAATATATGGATTTTGTATAGGTTTTTACATACCTATACAATTAACAAATGCACTGGATAGCACTCCTCTTGTACAAAATGAGAGGACTACCAAGAACACCTTTTTTATACTTAATAGACAATCTTAGTAACACATTTGTTCCATTTATGATTAAGCTTTTTAATATATCTATTATCTTTGTTTTTAAGCATCGCAAACTCCATTTTTTTGCACTCCATTTAAATTAATATGGATTTAGAGTGAGTTTTTCTTGT
The DNA here is from genome assembly GCF_055902415.1 of Bacillus sp. SSR7. Taxonomy (NCBI): domain Bacteria; kingdom Bacillati; phylum Bacillota; class Bacilli; order Caryophanales; family Bacillaceae; genus Bacillus; species Bacillus sp. SSR7. The sequence goes on from NZ_JBVVXV010000001.1 coordinate 172,196, forward strand.
AACGGGAATTTCAATTGGATAGCGCATATATAACAACCTCGTCTCGGATAGAATAAGGAATAACAACTACTGATTTCATTTTAAAGTTGGATGGTAGAAATAAAGAGCTTAAAAAACGAAAAGTCCCCCTAATTGATTCCTAATAAGATTATACTTGCTACAAAAACAAACAAACTCGCCATACTAAGAGGGGAGTTTGTTTGTTTGTTTTTTAGATAAAGGAATGTTCATGCAAAATTGCACACTATGTTCCATATTTTTTATAGTATACTTTATATTTAACGTTTCAAGAATTTGTTTAACAATATATAGTCCCAAACCACTTCCCCCAGTATTTCGATTCCTTGATTTTTCAATTCGATAAAATGGTTTGAAAATTTGTTGTATATCTTCATCTTTAATATTGACACCTGTATTTATAATTTGCATTTTGATTTGACCATGTTTAGAATCATTATTTAACTTGATATAGACTTTTTCATCATGTGGTGAATACATAACTGCATTATGGATAATATTTTTACATGCTTTTTCAAATAGAACACGATCTGTATAAACAGAAAAGTCAGAGTCAATTTCTTTTATTATTTGGATGCTTTTTTGAGAAGCGAAAAATTCGAGATCTTTTGTGATTGTACCTAATAACTTTGAAAGATTAACTTCTTCTATTTTTAGTTTAAAAGTGTGTTGTTCTAACTTTGACATACTTAAAATTTCACGAACTAATTGTTGCATACTTTCAATAATTTGATGATTTTTCTTTAAATATTGATCACGATTTTGATAAGGGCCAATATTGTATATCATCCCTTCTAAGTACCCTTTCATTACAGTAAGAGGAGACTTTAATTCATGTGCTACAATGGCAAAAAACTCTCTGCGTTTTGTTTCTATTTCTCTTTCTTTTTCAATATCATTTTTTAGTTGTTCATTTGCTTTTTTTAAATCGAACATAGCTTGTTGTAAGTTAATAGACATGTCGTTCAAACTATTAGATAACTCTCCTAACTCATCTGTAGAGCGAACCTCAATTTTTTCGGAGAAATCTAAATTTGCCATCTTTTGTGCACCTTCATTAATATAAATTAGTGGCTTTGTAATAAACCTGGAATAGAAATAAGCACTCCCTATACCAATTACGAGCACAATGATACTAATATAGGGGAGAAAGCGCACTAATACCTGCGAAGCTTCATCAATCGGTTGAAATGTTGCGAACACTACAAGCGTTAAACTACCATCTTGGAATTGAATTGGTTCCGTAACATTATATGAATTGCTAATGGTACCTGCATTCTCAAATCGTGTGGCTTTAGTAACTACTGTTGTTTGTGTACCACTTTGAATAAAAGAAAATGAAGGCGAGTAAATAATTACTCCTTCTTTATTTTGAAGCGAAAGCATCGCGTTATTTTTTTTTGCGTATTCATCAAAAAGTGGTATCGCATCTTGAAACGTAAGATTTTTGGACTTATCAATTATTTCTTTTATCCCTGTTTGAAGTTGATCTGTTTTGTATTGCTCATAAAACGTAGGAAGAAAGAAATATAAAGTTAAATAAATCAACACTGCAAAGGATAACAAAATGAGGGATGTAGTCATAAAGAGTTTATAAGTAATTCGTTTCATCTTCATGATTTTTAAAATTTTATTCATCAACTTTATAACCAATACCCTTTATTGTTTTAATGTAGGGGATAGCTAGTTTTTTACGTAGGTTTTTAATATGTGTATCAATTATTCGTGTTTCTCCAAAATAATCGTATCCCCAAACTTTCTCTACGATATTTTCTCTTGTCAGTACTTTTCTCTCATTTTGAAATAGTAGTTGTAGAATTTCGAACTCTTTTGTCGTTAAGAAAATTTCAACATCATCTACATATACTCGATATGCATCAACATCAATGCGTACTTCTTTAAATATCAAATGATTATTTACATTGTTATCATAACTTCTTCTAAGTACAGCTTCGACTCGTCTAATCAAAACATGAAACGAAAAGGGTTTTGTTATATAATCATCAATCCCAAGATCGAACCCTTTCATTTGATCTTCCTCTTCTTCTAACGCAGTTAGCATAATAATTGGTATGTTTGACTGACTTCGAATCATTTTAGCAACTTCAAATCCATTAAGATTGGGCATCATTACATCTAGAAGAACTAAATCAAAGGATTGCTTATTAAATTGTGTCATACCCTCTAGTCCATCTGAAGCAACTACCACTGTATACTGTTGTGTCATTAAAAATTGTTTAATTAATTCCTGAATTTCCTGATCGTCCTCAACCACGAGGATATGATAGTTTTTCATAATATCACCTCTGGTAGTCATTATAGCCGTACTATCTGTAGTTTATGTGGAGATACAATAGGAAACTTTATAAGACGTTTAACGTATTAACTCCATTTTCAAGATTGTGTATTCTCCGTAAAAAGGATTATTACCGATCTTCCTTTTTTATGGAAGGATATTTGTGTGCTTGAAAAAACTTATCATATAAAAAGTTGAACGATTAATATTTACGAAAAACTAATGTATAATAATGTAAATTACATGTAGTTTTTTTTAACTGTTTGAAAATACACTTTCGATACTTTACTAGAAGGGAGATGAGTTTAAATATAAAAGAAGCAAGCGAAATTCTAGAGCGTACGCCACAAACTTTGTAGTTTTTTTGCTAATTTAGTAAAGGTCTAAGATGCGAACTAAGGATTATTTAAATCATGTGAGAAAGGTTGTGAATTTATTTAATGGGTTATAAAGCTATGCTGTTTGATTTAGATGATACGTTACTTAATAGGGATAAGGCAGTAGATAAATTGTTTTTATTTGTTTTAGAAAAGTGTTATGAGAATGTTAGTGATACAGTTAAAAACAATATGCTACGAAAATTTAAAGAATATGATAAAAGGGAATACGGCATGAGTGATAAAACGATAGTTTTAGAATCATTGTTTGATGAATTCCCACCAAAGTATAGGTTACAACGCAATTATATCCAAGATTTTTGGAATCATAATTTCCCTAAATGTTTTTCAATAGACAAAAATACTATTCATTTCTTACATCATATAAAGAAGCACTTTGAAGTTGGAATTATAACAAATGGCTCAACTCAAAGGCAAAAGGCTAAAATAAGTAACACGAATTTAAACAATTACTTTGATACGATCATTATTTCTGAAGAAGTGGGATTTAGTAAACCTGATAAGCGTATATTTGAACTAGCATTAAATAAGCTTAATGTACAACCAGAAGATGTATTATTTATTGGAGATGACTTAGAAAAGGATATTGCTGGTCCTCAAAATGTAAATATAAAAGGGATATGGTTTAATCCTCATAGAATCACAAATAAGACTGAAATAAAACCGTATTCTGAGATTGACACTTTTGATAGTTTATTAAGTTATATTACTCCGCATTTTTTTTATAATAAGTAAAAATATTGCGGAGTAATGAATTTTTATATTCTAAACAAATAATTAAGAAAGATTTCATTTACCGCATTGTAAGTAAAAACAAAGAAACACTTAAAGTTTTACTTAAGGGCAGTGACTTTATGGAAACACTCATTACTGGTAAATGTTTAAGAAATAAACAAACTAAAAATACAAGTAAGGAATGTATTCTTAATCTCGCATTGCCCCCGCTTCTCGAGAAGTCATTGCTCCTTGTCCTGCTCTTACATCATTTTGAATTTCTTGTTTTACTTTTTGCGCATCAGTTGTAGCAAAATCTGATTTCATATTAGAAGCAGACTTTATAGCTTTTTTAAGATGTTGCATACAAACCCTCCTCAATTTAATACTTTACAAACTTATTATTTACAAAAATACACTCTTCATCCCACGAATAGTTAAACACATTTTATTTAAAGTAAAGTGGGAATTATAAAAAGAAGAGTAAGGACAAGTGACAAGGGTTTGAATATGATTACATGCAGCGGAAAAATCTATTCAATATAGACGCTTTGTACAGAAAATTACCCCATAAGGCATTTATACAAGGCAAGAAACAAGAATAAGAAACGCTAATGATGTATTGGTGGCTACATGATATGGATGGAGACAATGGTTATTGGAAAGAGTATTTAGCGACAACATATCCTGAAGTGTTTGCATAAAAAAACCTCCAAATGGAGGCTTTTTTATTTAAGTAAAAAGTAAATTAAAGTAATAATTATATCTTCCCTTTTTCATGTCACTCATGATTATATACATTCTATACAATGTAGAAGAACTGATGTTTGTGTTAAACTAAGAAATGAACAAAGGGGGAGTTTTCTTGAACAATTATAATGATACGATCCGAAATTTAGACAATATAGTTTACAAACCTATTAATTTAATGATAACGAATGTAAAAGAAGAAAAGCAAAACGTAGAATATGCAGGATGTATATTTCACTTAAATAACAAAACCATTCGTTTTAGAAAATCAAAAATTACTCCTAATAAAATTGGTCAATTTGTTTCTTTTTGGGAGAAAGATGACAATATGCAAAATCAAGCGTTTTCTTATGACGCTGCTCCTGACTTATTAGTTATCAATTGTATAGATGATAATAAACTAGGACAATTTATTTTCCCAAAAGAGATTCTTCTTAAGGAAAAAATCTTGAGAACACAAAACCAAAAAGGCAAGATGGCTATGAGAATTTATCCTATATGGGATAACCCTGTCAGCAATCAAGCTAAAAAGAGCCAAATGTGGCAGCTTCAGTATTTTGTTGATTTAAGCGATCATAATAATTTACCTATAGACAAACTATTACATTTGTATTCGTAGCTTCTTATCTTAAGTAATCTTGTTGGTTAGAATTTTTGTACCGGTACAGTTAAACGAAATGTACATTGTTTCAGTACCCTATCAAAATTACAATCAGTATATACTATTTTAACTTATACATTTTAAGGGGTGCTGACTATGACAAGTCTACAACATAAGCTTTTTACAAGATTGAATTTTGCAAAGCGTACTGAAGTGAAATTTGAGGAATTAAATACAATTCTCTTTGCATTTGCACACACTATACCATTTGAGAATTTAGATGTTATAGCACGTAATACGAATACAATTACTATGGAAAATTTACAGGATAAAATTTTAACTAGATCCCGCGGTGGACTTTGTTATGAATTAAATACTCTTTTTTACTACTTTTTAAAAGATTGTGGTTATGATGTACGACTCGCATTAGGTACCGTATATAAAAATGATATAAAGGCATGGGCACTTGAGGATGGACATATAACGATTATTCTAAATTATGATAACGTACGATACGTAATTGATGTAGGTATCGCTTCATTAGTACCTCTAGTCCCGGTACCTTTTACTGGTGAGCCTGTTTCTTCTAAAAATGGTACGTATCGAGTGAGACGAAAAGATACGAGTAAAGGGAATTACGTTCTAGAAAGAAAAGATACGAACGGTGAGTGGAAAGTATGTCATGCTTTTTATAATCGTATCATTGATGAGGCAGTAGTGTATGACGTTCAAAAAAGAGTAGTAGAAGATGAGAAATCTATTTTCAATAAAGGACCGATTGCAGTCAAATTGACGGAATCTGGCCATGTCTCTTTAACCAATACTAGTTTCACTGAAATAGTTCATGGTGAAAAAACGAAACGTGAAATTACAGAAGATCAATATAGAGAGCTTTTATATACTTTATTTGCTATTGAGTTATGATAACACAAATAGCTAGCCGGTTCTTGTTCAGAACCGGCTATTTTATTAATTTTAATTTAAAACAACTATTAAAGTTTGATTTTCTTAATAGATATAATACACTAGAACAGTATGAAAAATTATAAACAATGAATTTTGAATGTAAAGGAAGATTTTCATGTCAATTATCGATAAATTGAAACTTAATAAGTATACGAATATGGTTGTTATTAATGAACCAAGTGATTACGAAGTTTTTAAAGGAAAAGAAACTGTATTTTCAAAAGAACACGATGCCATTTTTATTTTTGTAGAAACACTGGATGAAATGGTGAAACAAACGAATTATATTATTAGTAATGAAGAATTATTAATTGAAAAAGGATACGTATTCTTCGCATATCCGAAAAAAGGTAATTCTCGCTACAGTACGTTTATTCACCGTGATGAGATGTTTCCAGCATTAAACGTTGGAGAAGATGGATATGTGGGAGAAAGCGATATTAAATTTGCGCGAATGGTAAGTATGGATGATGTTTTTACTGTTGTAGGTTTAAAGCGTGAGAAGAAAAAAGCGACAAAAACGCCTGCAATGAGCCAATGTGTAGCTGATTATGCAGATCGAATTCAAGATGTTGAAGCTTTATTAGCAAATCACCCAAATGAACTTAAATTTTATCAAAGTTTAACACCTGGATACAAAAAAGATTGGGCACGTAATTTATTTTCTGTAAAACAAGAAAAAACACGTGAAAAACGTCTTGAGAAAATGATTGAAATTCTTTCGCAAAGATATAAAACAATTGAATTATTTCGTAAAAAGAAAAAGTAAGGCTAGGCAATTCATAATGATGCAACAATTAATTGCATTTGGCACATTGAAAAAAGGATTCCTTTCAGTATACTAAAGTATGTTCTTATATTTAAATAATTAGCAAAAGAGAAAAGGTGTTTGAAATGAAATCGTATATTGTAGTTGGAGCGGGTATTTTAGGAGCGTCTACTGCTTACCATCTTGCTAAGGCTGGCGCGAATGTTATTATCGTGGATCGTCAACAAGTAGGTCAAGCAACAGATGCAGCAGCAGGTATTGTCTGTCCATGGCTTTCGCAACGTCGTAATAAAGCATGGTATAAAATCGTTAAAGGCGGTGCACGTTACTATTCTTCGTTAATTCAGCAATTAGAAGATGACGGTGAAACGGACACAGGTTATAACCGTGTAGGTGCAATTAGTTTACATACCGATGAGAAAAAACTTGATCAAATGGAAGAGCGAGCGTACAAACGTCGTGAAGATGCCCCAGAGATTGGTGAAATCACTCGCTTATCAGCTGAAGAAACAAAAAAATTATTCCCAGCATTATCAGAAGAATTTAGTTCTGTTCATATTAGTGGTGCTGCAAGAGTAAATGGAAGATTATTACGTAATGCATTAATAAGCGCTGCGAAAAAACATGGTGCAACTTTTATAAAAGGAGATGCAGTATTAGTCCGTGAAGGTAATCATATTACGGGAGTTATAGTAAACGATGAAACTATTTTAGCAGAAAAGGTTATTGTAACTGCAGGTGCATGGGCGAACGAAATCTTAAACCCTTTAGGAATTAATTTCTTAGTTACGTTCCAAAAAGGACAAATTGTTCACTTGCAAATGGAAAATACAGCAACAGAAAATATGCCAGTTGTTATGCCGCCAAATGATCAATACATTTTAACATTTGACAATGGCCATGTCGTAATTGGTGCAACACATGAGAATGATACTGGTTTCGATCACCGTGTAACGGCTGGTGGTTTACATGAAGTATTCCATAAAGCATTAACAGTTGCACCTGGCTTAGAAGATGCTACTATGCTTGAGACGAGAGTTGGATTTAGACCGTTTACTCCAGGATTCTTACCTGTTATTGGACCGCTTCCTAACTTAGACGGTATTCTTGTTGCAAACGGATTAGGAGCTTCAGGTTTAACTGCTGGTCCATATTTAGGTTCAGAACTCGCTAAATTAGCGCTAGGACAACCAATTGAATTAGATTTAAACGATTATGACGTTGCAGGCGCAATTGAATAACACCGGGTATGAAAAAAATACACTAAGCAAATTTGATAGAAAATAAGCGTTTTTTTCTTCGTGAAGAATTGGACAGTTTATGAAAAATAAAATTCTTCAAAAATAGAGGGCTGACACCATAAACCTGCATTATTAATGTAGAATTATGATGTCGGCTCTTTATTCATATGTATTTAAAGCTTTTTTTCGAGAGGAGGTTAAGCAATGAGAGCACCATATCAAGTATTAATATTTCCTTATATAAAAAATTACGATTCTATTCAATATGCGATTTTCAACCGAAGTGATTATGGTTATTGGCAAGGCATAGCTGGTGGTGGAGAAGACGGTGAGATTCCTATTGAATCAGCAAGACGTGAAGCGTTTGAAGAGGCTGGTATTACAAGAGAATGTTCATATATACAATTAGATTCTGTGTCTTCACTACCAGTAGAGGATGTAGTTGGAGGATTCCTTTGGGGAGATGACGTTTATGTAATAAAAGAATTTTCTTTTGGAGTTAAAGTACCTACAAAAAACATCTCATTATCTAAAGAACACTTACATTATAAATGGTTATGCTTTGAGGAAGCCGTAACGTATTTGAAGTGGGATAGCAATAAAACAGCATTGTGGGAATTAAACAAAAGACTATTAAATCAATAAAAGTGTTAGCTAACAACGATAGTAGAGGAACAAGAATTGAACACTACTAAAAATCAAACATGGATTTGGCATGGTCAATGAACCAAGAGAACTTGCACTAAGAAAAGCTCTATACAGTTGCCTCTGAAAAAATGAAAATAGTTAGAATTATTTTTTTGTTGTATGGTTTTTGGCTCTGAATAGCGGAATACATATTAAGTATTCAACAGTTCAAATAAAACGAGCCATCTTTTTAATTGAAGAAGAAAGATGACTCGTTTTATGCTAAAATTCGCTTAGTGTATATTTTCGTTAAAATGTGGGTAAGCCCCTTTTAGCAAAACCGGAGTGGAAATGATGAGTGTAAATTGTTTTGTGGGATTGATAAAGGATGAATTATTAAAAGAGGTAATCATAAGAAGTGAGGACGAATTTGAGCCTGTAGTAGTTAAAGATATTCCTAGACTTTGGAAGTGTTTAGGGAAAGGTAATTATGCCGCAGTATTCATGCATAGCAAATACAAAGATTGGGTAGTGAAAGTTTACGCGCGAGAAGGAGAAGGAATTGAAAAAGAGTCAGAAGTATACCGCAGAATCGGAAATCATCCTTCTTATTCAAAGCTTATATATAAAGGAGAAAATTTTATAGTATTGAAACGTTTAAAAGAAATTACCTTATACGATGCTATTCATAAAGGAATTAAAATTCCTAAGCAGGTAATCCTTGATATAAATAAAGCTTTAGAGTATGCAAGGAAACAAGGATTAACTCCTTGTGATGTTCACGGAAAAAATGTGATGATGGAAAAAGGAAGGGGATATGTAGTCGATGTATCTGATTTCTTAAAAACAAAAGAAGATAGTAAGTGGAGAGACCTAGAAAAGGCATATTTTACATTTTATTTGCCTTTCATTTATAAATTGCCTTTCCCTGTTAAAATACCGTATTTTATGTTAAACATTGTTAGACGTTCGTATAGAAAATATAAGAAACTTAAAAAGAAATTCGAATTGTAAAAAGATCACATACTTATAAGTGGACCACTAGTAAATAAAAGGACCGTACATTTCTAAAATATACGGTCCTAATCTTATATATTTTTTTATTAGTTATTTCACTATCAATTCCAAAACGAGATATTTTGAATAAATGAAACCGTCAAAATAAGTGTTGATGCGGAACCAGTAGTTAATAACATTACTATTTTTCGTCCATTCTGTTCTTTTGAAGGTTTTATAAGTTCTGTAATCAACACAATCCATATTATTATAGAAACTATAGAAATAATATTTATAGACATATGTAACACATCCCTTCGTGTTTTTACATAAACATTTCTTTTTTTATAAATCAAAAGCAGTGTAACAATAAAATATGTATAGCATTACAAATCAATATTTTCCTGTTAAACCACCTTTTTTAAATAGAAATACGACTGATAAAACGATAACAACAGCCTTCAAACTGCCCCAATATGGATAAATAGCATGATCTGTAAGATTAGCATGCTGAAAAATGTTCTCTAATCCAAAAATCCCAATAATGACCGCTAAAAGAAAAGCAGCTTTTCCAATAGTTGTATTACGATAGAGGGTAAATAAATATAGTGCAAATATAAGTGGTAAGATGATTTGTAGTAAAAGTGTCATAAGTAGCCCCCTAGTTTATTTATAATTACATTATATACAGAATTGTAATAAAAAGGAATGCTACTTATTTGATACTAATGAGATCACTCTAATCATACTCTTCTATTAAAAAGAATATAAAGGGGTGTAAAGTTAATTGACAAAAGTTAAGGTTCATTTACGACCCATTGTTCATAACATAAATTTACCGACTGTCATAAAAACAGCAATACTTCCAGGTGAATCAGTTGAAAGACTATTTATCGCAACCCAATTAGGAGAGGTGTTTTACATAGGAGACGGAGATATAAAGACATTTTTAAATATTCGTCACCGAATTATTAAATTAGGTACATTTGAAGAAGGTGTTGCTAGTAGCGGCTATGATGAACGTGGATTGCTTGGACTAGCATTTCATCCACAATTTAATCATAACGGTTTATTTTATCTTCATTATTCAGTAGCTGGAACTCAAGGACCCGGTGCACTTTCTGAACAATTTAAACCGAATCCTTGTGACCCGAAAACGTTAAACTTAAAGTGGACAAATAGAGATACGCAATATGATCATATTGATACAATTGAAGAATGGATTTTACAATCAAACGGTCAACCTCAAAAACGAAGAACATTACTTAATATAAAACGCCCATTTTTTAATCATAATGGAGTAAATACTTTAAATTTTTCTCCAGAAACGGGAAAACTTGTTTTTACAAATGGAGATGGTGGGTCGGGTTATGATCCGTTTAATTTAAGTCAAGATGATTTAGAAATAGCGGGTAAAATAATTGAAATCGATGTAAGTAGAGATACATTCATAAATAATTCCCCAGTCGTTACACGCTTTAATGAACTTCCTCTATCTATACAAGAAACACTTACATTAATTGCGAAAGGTGTTCGTAATATAACCGGTATTTCATTCCAAAGATTTTATAATCAATATATCAAATACGCCGGTAATGTCGGGCAAGATATTGTAGAGTCTATTTTCTCATTTGTTCAATATAAACCAATTCCGGTTACCGAACTTATTAAAATGCATGTAATGAGATTGACTTCTAATCAAGATGGATTTATTAATTTTGGTTGGAGAGGATGGGAAGGAGAATTACCTACTTCTTTTATACAGCACTGTGCTGATAATCCTACTTTAGATGAGAGAACAATGGTTTATTATAATGAAACAATAGAATTATCCGCAAAGCGTATGCAGCCACTCATTAGTTATTTTCATAAAGACCCGAGACCAGATAAGTTTGGAGGAACTTCACTTACAGGCGTTCAGCCATATATGGGAACTGCAATCCCAAATTTATATGGTAGCGTTGTATTTACTGATCTTGCTAAGAAAGAAGAATCTCGGCCGCCAGTTAAAGGTGTTTTAGCATATACTAGAGCCGGTATAGGTGGTAAACATACTGACTTTCATGTTATTGAAACCAATTATGATTTTGGTACGCAAGCAGCTTATTATATGAGTTTAGGAACAAATTTGGATCAAACTAGGTTATATTTAGGAGTTTACGGTTCTATGAAAGTAACTGATTTTAACAAAGGTACCATTTTTGAAATTATTCCTTAACACGATATACACTCGTAGTTTAATAATATAAAGAATTCACTTTGTTTTAAAACGTACAATTTATCCCCCTAAAAGCCTTTTATTGTATAGTAACTCATAACAAGTAGAAAGCAGCTCATAAACCAATAGTGTATGAATAAGATAGAAAGTGATGAATTAGATATCTTTAGGGGGTATTTTGATGAATCGGTTTGTACGTTATTGGTGCCAACTTATGATAGAGAATGATGCGAACTTTGTTCATAAAAGAAAATTGTCCCTAGCAAATAAGTTAGTCATAACTGCTTTAATGAGTGCTTTGGCCACCATGTTTCAAGCAGCTGGAAACTTAATTCCTGGTATAGGATTATTCATTAGTCCTTTTGCGACATTACCAATTTTTTTGGCTATTTGCTACTCTATTCGTGAGGGAGTACTCTCTTATCTTCTTACTATTTTCCTATTATTTATTATTGAGCCTAGTGAACTAATTGTATTTCCCTTTACTACAGGCTTATTAGGTATAGCTTTAGGATTTTCCTTTATACAATTTAAGAGGAGAATTTGGGTGATTTCCTTTTCTGCGATTTGTCTACTTATAGGAATTATGATTGTTCTAGATCTTTTCCGTTTTCCCGTACTTGGTCCTGCTATTCATACAACTATGGATATAAAAATTATTTTATCTATATTTATACTGAGCTTTCTATACTGCTGGATCTATACAGGGCTTTGTAGAATATTGTTGAATAGAGTATATAGAGTATGATTTTAACACTTGTATAGAATGGAGACTTAAAACATGTATAACGTTGCAATTAGGAGACCAAATTTGGATGATTTAGAGGAACTTCACTTATTTTTCCGTATAGTTATTACGAATACATATAAAGACGAAGGATTATCACAACTATTGGATGACATAGAAAATGAAATTAACATGAAAAAGCAATATTTGAAAACAGATTTTGATAGTAATGGAGAAAAACGTTACTTTTTATTAGCAATTGATACAAATAACGATAAAATCATTGGAACAATTGAAGTTGGTCCAGCAAGTACTTTGATTACTAGTTGTACAGGTGGTGTACTTAAGGATTTGTATGAAATAGGAACTGTATTTATACTTCCAGAGTATCAAAGAAAGGGTATCGGGAGTTTACTGCTACATACAATGTTTCTTACGTTACTTAGCAGAGGAATAACAGAATTTTGTTTAGATAGTGGATACAGAAAAGCGCAAAGTATATGGACAAAGAAGTTTGGAGAGCCTAGTTATGTACTGAAAGATTATTGGGGAGAATCAAGTGATCATATGATTTGGAAGAAGAGTTTACATGATACACCTATAATATTTGAATTATAAAATGAAATATGCCTCTGAACGTAGCTTTTCTTACATATGTATGCTATTATTTATCTTTATAATAAAAGAGGACGTGAATGAACTTGATTAAAATTAGTATCCCTGAAGTTGATGTTACAATTACTGAACGTAAACAAGTTATTAGAGGAGACGAGCCAAGAATTACGCCAATCAATGGTTTTATCGATTTCCACTTGTTCCCTAGAGATAAAGGCGGCATTTTTATGTTTTACAATATTAATGACGAACTACTTTTCGTAGGTAAAGCTCGTAAAATTAGACAACGTATTAAGAAGCATTTCGAAGACAATGTTTCACCAATTAAAAATCACCGTGATGAAGTATACCGCATTGATGCATGTATCGTAGAAGATCCAACAGAAAGAGAAATTTATGAAACATATATCATTAATGAATACAAAGCAAAATATAACGTTGATAAAGTATTCTATAAATAAGTAATAAAAAAACAATCCTAGTACATATACTGGGATTGTTTTTTATTTAAATTTATTCCTCATATTTTTCTCCTTTTTTTAAATGATTCGCAGCAATAAAGCAGCATACTCCTATACATATAAGTACAATTCCAATCATTTTATGTTTTCCCAAAAAGAAAGTAATATCAGAAATAACATTTGTCATACATAATCCTACAAACACAAGGATCGGTCCTAGCCAAAGTAATACATTGCCGAATTTTGTATGCTTCCACATAATAACCCTCCTCAATCCTCTTTACATATATATCCATAAAATGAAAGTAAATTCATAGAGAAATATAGTTTTTTTCATATCGAAAATTTAACCTTCATATATTGGTACAAGCAAACAAGAAAGGGGACCATCATGAATTGGTTAGAAGCTTTTATATTAGGAATCATACAAGGTTTAACAGAGTTTTTACCGATAAGTAGTACAGGTCATCTTTACTTAGGAAGACATTTGTTTCAATTAGATGAAGCAGGATTGTTTTTAGATACGATGCTGCATATTGGCACTTTACTTGCAGTGTTTATTTATTACAAAAAAGAATTTATATATTTAATTAAAAATCCATTTTCAAAACTAATGCTATTACTTATTGTCGGGACGATACCTGCGGTTGTGATTGGATTGTTATTTAAAGACTTTTTTGAGGATATTTCAAAAACAGGTATTACGATTGGTTGGGAGTTTTTAGTGACAGGGTTCTTTCTCTACATGGCGGATAAACAAAAGAATGGTCGTAAAAAAATGGATGACATTACATATAAAGATGCATTTATCATCGGTTCATTTCAAGCGGTTGCTATTTTTCCTGCAATTTCTCGTTCTGGTATGACAATCGTCGCTGCATTATGGAGGAAGTTAGACCGCGAAACTGCTGCTTACTTTTCTTTTTTACTATCGACACCAGCCATTGTTGGAGCTATCATTTTGCAATTTGTAGACGTTTTTCAAGGGAAAGCAGAATCTATTTCTAGTACATCTTTAATTGTTGGAACGTTATCAGCTGCGTTTTTCGGTTACATAGCCGTTTCGTGGATGATTCAGTATTTAAAACGTCACTCCTTAAAAGTATTCGCGTATTACGTCTGGGGATTGGGTATTTTAATTTTAACGTTACAATTTACTCATGTGTTTTAATTATAATGATAAAGAAGTTAATGAGTTTAAGATCCTGTTTCATTCATATAAGGCAGGATTTCTTTTTATTAAGGGGGAAAACATGTTTAATAAGGCTATCGTTATTGGTGGAAGTATCGCAGGAAAGCTCGCAGCAAAAGCATTATCAACTGCTTTTAAAGAAGTAATCATTATAGAAGCCGGTGAAAGATGGGATGGAAAGTCCTCGAGAAAAAGAGTCCCACAAAGTAATCATCCTCATGTGTTATTAAAAGGTGGAGAAAAAGCCATTGAGGAATTGTTTCCTAATATTACGAATGAATTAATAGAAGCAGGTAGTGTCGTACATAACTTTACTCGTGATTTAAAATGGCATCAATTTGGTTTATGGAAACAGCCATTCATAGGAGAAGTACATATGATTCAGCAAAGTCGTTCTATGCTCGAATCACATATTCAAAAACGCATTGAACAAATTTCAAATATTACTATTAAATATGAAACATTGGTTGAAGGGTTAGTAGTAAATGAAAAGCTTAATAAAGTGTGCGGAGTAAAAATGGAATGTTTAAATACAGAAAATCAAGAAGAAATTCATGCAGATATTATTGTTGATGCAAGTGGATTCGGTTCAAAAAGCATAGCGTGGTTACGAGAATACGAAATTGAAGTGCAAGAAGAGAAAGTACGTATTGATTTATTTTACGTAACGAGAATGTTTAAACTTAAAGAAAATGAGAAATTAGACTGCTGTAAT
The DNA here is from genome assembly GCF_055902415.1 of Bacillus sp. SSR7. Lineage (NCBI taxonomy): Bacteria > Bacillati > Bacillota > Bacilli > Caryophanales > Bacillaceae > Bacillus > Bacillus sp. SSR7. Next base: position 187,500 of record NZ_JBVVXV010000001.1, read on the forward strand.
ATGCTAATGTCTCCAAGTTTCCCTGACAATCCGTATGGTGTTCTTATTCAAACGATTGAGGATCATCGTTATTTTGTTACTTTCAGCGGATATGCAAATGAGAAAGCACCACAAACAGATGATGAGTTTTATGATTTTGCTGAAAACCTATCAATTTCTAATGTTACAGATTTCCTAAATAAAGCTGAAGCAATCTCAGATATCAAAACGTATAAAATTCCTTATCAAGTACGTCGGAGATTTGATCTCACCACAAATATGCCAGAAGGATTATTAGTCGTTGGAGATGCACATTGTCGTTTTGATCCTGTTTTCGGGCAAGGTGTTTCAGTTGCAGCTATGGAAGCTCACCAATTGCAGTTACTTTTACAAAGGAGACAAAAGCTCGATCATGCATTTACACAGCAGTTTTATAAAGAGACCGCTCATATCATACAAACTCCGTGGGAAATGACAACAACGGAAATATCACGTCATCCACAGCTAAAAAGAGAATCAACGATAAAACAAAAATTTCAGCTATGGTATACGAAACAAATATATCAACTATCTGCAACTGATTCTGACGTTTATATTCGATTAGTAAAGGTGATGAATTTAATTCGTAGCCCATTTCACCTATTTCATCCAAAAGTGCTATTTGCTGTGTTACTGAAGCAAAAAAAATAGCAGGAAAATATTTGATTAAAAAAGAATATATAACAGTTAGTAGATATAGAAGGGGTAATCGAGATGAAAATATACATAGAACAATTAAAGAAATACGATGCTAAAGATTTATTTACGTTTGAACTTACGAATAAGTCTTTTTTTGAAACAATGGTACCTAATCGTGGCTCGCAATATTTTGATTTTGAATATTTCCAAAAACTACTAGATGATTTATTAATAGAACAGGCGGATGGAGAATCTTATTTTTATTTAATTCGTAACGAAGAAAATGAAATTGTAGGAAGAATAAATTTAGTAGATATAGATTCGGAAACTCGAATCAGTTCGTTAGGTTATCGGGTCGGAGAAAAGTTTACTAAAAAAGGAGTTGCAACAGAAGCTGTAAAATTAATTTTAGACGTAGCGAAAAATAATGAAATTAATGAGGTTCATGCTAAAACAACTACTAATAATCTTGCATCACAAATTGTACTAGAAAAAAGCGGATTTTCTTCTTATCAAAACGAAGCAGATACAACATCTGTAGTATTAAATGGAGAACATGTGAATTTTGTACATTATATTTGGAGAAATACTTCGCGCTTATAATAAGGGGGACTTTTTCATGAATGATTTACGTTATCCAATTGGGCAATTTACATATAACCGTCCTATAACGGAAGAAATGATTGATACATGGATTCAAGAAATTGAAGATTTACCTAATGAACTAACGAAGGCAATTAAAGATTTAGATCAGAAACAGTTAGACACACCGTACCGCGTTGGTGGATGGACAGTTCGTCAAGTAGTCCATCACGTTGTTGACAGCCATATGAATAGCTACATACGTTTTAAGTTAGCACTAACAGAAAAGAATCCAACGATTAAACCATATAAAGAAGAAAAGTGGGCAGAATTACCTGATTCTAAATTACCAGTAGATGTTTCACTAGTAATGTTAGATTCATTACATAAAAGATGGGTTAACCTTTTATATTCTTTAGAACTTGAAGATCTAGAAAAGACATTTAACCACCCAGAGACTGGTGAAACAAAACTTGCTGTTGCAATAGGACTATACGCATGGCACGGACGTCATCATACAGCTCATATCACTTCATTAAGAAAGCGACTAAATTGGTAAGATGAAGATTACATTAGAAAAGGCAACAGAAAGTGATGCAGCAGTTTTATTTCAAATGCAAATAGACTCATTTAGCTCTTTATTAAATAAATATAAAGACTACGAAACAAACCCAGCAAATGAATCTATTGAAAAAACTATTTTTAGAATAAATAATCCCAACAGTAATTTTTATAAGATGATAATAGATTCGAGACTTGTTGGAGCGATATGTATATCCCAAAAAGAACTACCTTATAAATTTTGGATCAGTCCGATGTTTATTCATCCAATCTATCAAGGGAAAGGAATCGCTCAGAAAGTACTTATTTTAATTGAAGGGATGTTTCCAAAAGCACAATGTTTTGAACTTGCTACGATTTTAGAAGAAGAAAGAAATTGTTTTCTGTACGAAAAAATGGGGTATAAAAGAACAGAAGTAAGAAAGAAATTAAATGATAAAACTACACTAATTTATTACAAAAAAGAAAGGTAAAGCATTTGAAATACGCTTTACCTTTTTATGTTATTTTAGATTGAATATACACAAACGATGAATATTCTTCCAAAATACTCGGGTTAGTAATTTTAGATATGAATAAAAATACAAAAAGACGTTATTTTGTCGTATATGTTACTAACGCTTTTTGAATGCTTAAAACACTATCGTCACCTTTAAATTCTTTCGTAATTGGCGTACTCAAACTAGATACCCAAATTTTAAGTTCTGCATCTAAATCAAAATGCCCAGCTGTTTCAATGCTGAATTGTGTAATGCTTTTATAAGGGATAGAATGATACTCAGTTTTTTTACCTGATATCCCTTGTTTATCTACTAAAATAAGACGACGATTTGTGAATACGATTAAATCGCGAATTAATTTATAAGCATGTTCAACTTTCTCATCGTCTAACATAATCTTCTCTAAATCACGTTCTACACTTTCTGTACTCGTATTTGATGCATTTCCTAAAATACCGCTAAATAAACCCATAGGAAATTCCTCCTCCATTATTTGTGGAATGTGTTACTTATATTGTACCATGCTATTTACTAAGAAATTATGATATTACTTTAGTAGTTTCTGGTTATTGTTGCAATTCATTTATATAACCTCATCTTAATATCTTATGCTAATATGTAAGTAAGAAAAAAGAAGCAGAGGGATATAGCATGAAAAATATCGGTTTAGTATTAGAAGGCGGAGGAATGAAAGGTTTATATACTGCAGGCGTACTCGAATATTTTATGGAAAAGAGCTTATTTTTCCCTTATGTAGTTGGCGTATCCGCTGGAGCTTGTATGGGAGCAACTTATTTATCACGTCAAAAAGGGAGAAATAAAAAAGTAAATACAGAGCTAGTAGCAGATCATCGTTATATATCTTATCGAAATTTGATTCGAAAACGTGAATTATTCGGAATGGATTTTTTATTTGATGAAGTACCTAATAAAATTGTACCATTTGATTTTCAAACTTTCTTAAACTCAAATGAACAGTTTGTTATAGGAACGACTGACTGCGAATCAGGACAAGCTGTTTATTATAATAAAGCAGAACATGGAAATGATATTTTAAAAATCATTCGTGCATCTAGCTCAGTGCCGTTTATAGCACCTGCTGTAGAATATGATAATCGAAAATTGCTAGATGGAGGAATTATAGATCCTATACCAGTTTTAAAAGCTCAAACTGATGGTTATGAAAAGAACGTTGTAATTATGACAAAACCAGAAGGATATGAGAAACAGCGAAATAAATTTTCTGGGCTAGCTAAAATTTTATATAGGAAATATCCGAATATCGCAGAATCTTTAGTAGAACATTATCGTTTTTATAATGAGACGATATCTTATATGAATCAAATAAAACAAAAAGACAACTTTTATATTATTCAGCCTAGCGTACAGCTTCCAATAAGCGGAATAGAAAGAAGTAAAGAAAAGCTCGTTAATTTATATAATCTTGGCTATACAGATGCTCAATATCATTATGAAAACTTATTAAATTGGATAGAGAAATAAAGGGGTGGAAAGTTGAAGTTAGGAAAAAGGGTTATTTTTAATGAATTGCAGAAAATGCATAGTCTGCTGTATAAACCGTTTCCGAATTGTGACATTCGAAAAATACGAAAAGATTTTAATAATATGTTTACAGAAGATGATTGTATAAGCGCTGAGTTAAATTATTATTGGATGCATACAACAGGTACTTTAAGTTACGTGCTTAATAATAATGAACAGGAGATTGTGTTTAATCAAATAAAGTGGCTAAGGATATCGTTTTTCGAGTGGTTTCCGCAATATCGTTTTCTAGAAACAGAGATTATGAAGTATCCCATTTTGTATAGAGATTTCATGAATTATGAAAAGACCCGGAAGCTATTACTTTATTATCTTACTGAATAAAAATTCAAACGTACAAGTCATGCAGCTTGTACGTTTTTTGTTCATAAAATATACAATATTTACAACTTGTCCATGTAGGTATTTTAACGAGAAAAAAGAAGTACATATAGAATATGTGCGAGGGAGGAGATTGAAGTTTGTTAGCTGTTTTCCTTTCAATTCATGTCCAACTCAAATATTTCGAGTAAAATTCGTTTCTTAATGGTATTATCAAATATCAGGAAAACTAATTTAGAAATGGAGAAGGGACAGGTTTAAAATGGAAAACGTATCAAATGTAGATAAAGTAGAATCAATAAAGTCTTTACAGTCAACAATCCGTAAACTTGAAAATGCACTCTCTCAGATGACTCAAAAAGGTGCAAATACTACATTAGTGAAAAAACGACTTAAAGCTGTTTGCATAGGGTTAGTAGTGCTAGAAAACGTTTGGAATCAAGAAAGTCATAAGTATAGCCAAGAAGAGTTAGCAGACGCTCGTAACGTCCTTGCTGGTTTACTTCCATCAATTGAGAGAGCCTATGATAAGTCTAAAGCTGGTAGTCCGCAAAGAACACTTTTAACAAGAAGAATAAAAGCGTTGGAACTTTCTATTCAGGCAATTGATCATTTTTCTAATAAATAACATCTCTAAACACATAATTTACGACTGCTTTAATATAGGGATTCTAATAAAAAGAAAAAACTACGTATAGAAGACTACAAAGGAAGAAGATGGGTGACTTCAATAATTAGTCCTAAGTTAGAGGAGCTTAATAATCAATTAAAGAATGGAAATGAGAAAGCTTTGTATACTTTTTTGCATGAAATAAAGTCAAATCACACGCCACTAATAGAACAATGTCCTATAGAAAGTCAGCATAAGCTTATAACGTATATATGGTTAGGCGATCAAAATACTGAAAACGTTTATGTATTCGGCAGTTTTCCCGGTTGGGATCTGTCTGTAAGTCAATTAAAACGACTGTTACAGACAGATATTTGGTATGTAACGTTTAGGACAAATGAACATTTTATTTCAACTTACTATTTTTCAGTAAACGATTTTTTCGAAAATGATTGGATAAAGCGTAGTGAACAGTATCAACTAGACCAATTTAATAAAAACACATTTGGAGAAGGTACCAATAAAGCGTCTTTGTTAAATATAGAGATGGAAGTAAAGTATAGCAGTCGTTTTCCTTCAACCCATTATCCATCCGGAAAAATTGAAACATATTCATTTCATAGTACGATTTTAAATAACACACGTGAAATTCATATTTATACGCCTCATGATTATTCTCACACTTCACATCTTCAAGAACTTCTCATTGTATTTGATGGGAAGTCATTCATTAATAACCTTTCAATCGCAAAAACACTTAATTATTTAATTTACAAAAAAGAGATCCCATCTTGTATTGCTGTTGCTATAGATCCTATTGACCGATTAGAAGAGCTAACTTATAACGATAAAATGAACGCATTTTTAACGAAGGAATTACTTCCGTGGATTCAGGCTAAGTATCGTGTGCATAAAGAAGCGAAACATACAACAATTGCAGGTTTCAGTCTTGGTGGCCTAGCAGCTTTTTATGCAGCACTTCAAAATCCGCATATTTTCGGGAATGTGTTGTCAATGTCTGGATCCGTACATTGGAAAAAAGATAGTTATGAAAATCAAATTCCTTGGATTGAAAATCAAATTTCATCAATAGATTCTAATACGACTCATCTCTATTCTTACATAGCAGTAGATGAACTTGAAAACGAACCTCTTTTAACGGCTAATAGACGCCTATATAAAGCTTTAAAAGAAAATAGATACCAAAACACTTATGAAGAGTTCCAAGGCGGACATGACGGTATTTGGTGGCGAGAAAAGTTGTTTGACGGGTTGAAAGCTTTAAAACTTACAAAAAACACACTATAAAATAAAAAGGAGAGAGAATCTATGAATCAAGAAGAACTAGATAAGAAACTAAAAAAGCAAGAGATTTTAGTAAAAGATGAGAAAGTTTGGTCTTATACGTATGAGGATCATATTAGTTCTATCATTAAAGAAGCAGAAAAGAAAGGGTCTTTTGATAATATGCCTGGTAAAGGGAAACCTCTAAATCTAGATAAAGACCTTTCGTACAATCCTGAAAAGCAACTGTATAGAACGTTAAAGAATAATCATGTTTTACCAAGGTGGATTGAGCTTTCAAAAGAAATTGATGATTTAAAAGAAAGGCTAAAAGAAAATACAAATACTGCAGAAGCAGCGAATTTAATTCGAACTATTAATAAAAAGGTTTTAGAACATAATTTACTTTGTCCACCAAGTGCGCAAAAAACGAGAGTGAAAACGGACTTTTAACAATTTTTCATGAAGCTATCTCTTGCTATATAATTAAGTAAGGCATTTTCAATTTATTATGAAAGAGAGGCAATTGTAATGAAGAATACGTATCAACTTCAAATTCCGAAAGAACTAGAGCAGTATCGTAGTATTTTAGAAGAAAGTGTAAAACCGTATATTAAAGTGTCTGGAACATTAGCAGAGACAACTCTTTTTGAAAGTAAGTTTGGTGGTTATCCGTATTTACCTATTGATCAAGAGCACCCTAAAGATTCAAATGGACAACCTATGATGTTACTTGCTCAGCTAAACTTTGAAGAAATGCCGCATGTTGAATATATGCCTCAAGAGGGAATGTTACAGTTTTTCGTAAGTGCTGCTGATGAGCTTTACGGAGCAGATTTTGATCAGCCAACAACTCAAAAAGACTTTCGAATTATTTATCATTCTACAATTATAGAAGACTTAAATAAGGTTATTACTGATTTTAGTTATTTAAACACTTTAGAATTAGAGGACTTTATTATACCTGAAGCAGCGAAATTAAAGTTTGAATTGGATTATCAACCCGTAACGTCAGGGGATTATCGATTTGAAAAGATTTTTAGTGAGGATATTGATTGGGAAGAAATTGTTGATGAAGAAAATAACACAGAATTAGGCGAACTGTATGATGATTTATGTAAAGATCAAGGACATAAAATTGGTGGATATCCATTTTTCACACAGACAGATCCGAGAGAATGGGAAGAAAAATACCAACAGCATGACATCTTATTACTGCAAATCGATACAGATGATTTATTAAATATTATGTGGGGAGATTCTGGTGTTGCAAATTTCTTTATAAAAAAAGAAGACTTGTTAAATCTAGATTTTTCCAATGTTATTTACAATTGGGATTGTTATTAAAAATATATAAATGAAATACTAGCAAGTTAAAAAATCTTCCTGAAGGTGAGGGAGATTTTTTATGTTAAAAATAAACGTTATGTTAACTAGAATATAAAACAATGGGTATAACAAAAGTCAAGCGTAAATAGCAGAAATAACAATAAATAATGTGAAGTTGTAAAACGTGTGTAAACAGCAATAAATTCATACAGTAAAACATAAAATATAATTATTAATTTATGTTTTGTTTAGAAATGATTTTTCTGTATAAAAATTTCTCGCTAATCAAAAGTGATTTTAATTCGTTTAATCTGAATCGATTATTGATTCAGATTTGCGGTGATTGATTGTATAGCAAAACAAACGGTAAAAACTGTAGAAATCCGTTTAGATAAGAATTTATGTAAATCTCACTAAAAATCTCCGTTTCGTCTCATTAAGTATAGTTTACTTGGTTTTTGATACCTGATATTGCTTTGTTTCTGCAACTACCTATAATATATATTATGTTAACTGGATAAAAGTAATAAACTTATTATATGTTAGTTTATATTGTTACGCTTCCCTTTTCATCGGATTCATTCTGTGTAATCGATTGTGTGCTTATTTGTTGTTGTTTTATGAGTTGTTGATGATAATGTCTCCAGATATAAATTATATTTAAGACAATAAAAAATGCAATTCGTTTTAAATGAACACATTAAACGAATTGCATGGATATGATTCATAATAAGTTTTTAAAATTAGTTTGCTACAGCAATTGCTTCGATTTCAATTAAAAAGTTATCGTTAATTAACTTTCTAACTTCTACAGCTGAACTTGCTGGTGGATTTTTAGTATCAATGTATTGATCTCGTATATCTCTAACAGTGGCCATTTGAGAAATATCTGTTAAGAAAAATGTTAATTTTACTACATCATTAAATTGTAATTCTAAAGTATCTAATGCACTTTTAATGTTTTCGAATACTTGTCGCGTTTGTATAGCTATATCACCAACACCAACTATTTGACCATCGGTATTGATTGCTACTTGTCCAGATATGTAAATTGTTCGTTTAGCGTTACTAACTTCGACTACATGTGAGTATCCAAACGTTGGTGGCATCGTTTCTGGATTGGTAAATTTCTTTTGCAAGATTCTTCTCTCCTTTAAATATCTTATTTTCTTTATATCAGATTTTAATTTCAGATTTTCCCTTATTTACTAATAATTATTTCTCCATTCAGCTGCTACATTTGTAAAAATATATTAGCACTTTAATTTAAAGTTATTGATGGATTATGTACGTTTGATTTTTTTGTGTGCTTGTTATAATTACACCTTGTTTTATTAATTCTTCAGTTACTTTTGTATAGAAAAAGTGATACCACCAGATAAAAAACTCTTCATAATTAATTTCTTTTGAGTATCTGCTGCTACGAAACCTTTTACTAATTGCTTTTTCTTATAATTAATATCAGTATTAGTGTTTTGAAAATATTCTTCAAATATTTCGTTATTTGCTGTTATTAAATTTAATGTTGAATATCGAGAATTTCCATAAAGACCAATTTGAACTTCTCCTAAATCTAAATACGTATTCCCATACATCCCGAAAGCCTCTATATCTGCTAGTTCTTGTTCTTGAATAGCATAATAATATCGTTTCTTATTTCTTAAAGGTCGTTTCTTTTTTTTATAGTTTTCTTCAATGTAATTTATTTGTCCAAAATCTAATGTTTCAATAGCCCCTCTACTTCTAATGAATTAATGCGCTCTTCAAATTCCTCATTCGTCCAACCTAGCACCATTTTCACAATATTTGACTCAAAACCAAGATGAAGCATTACAAGTAAATATTGAAGCTTCGTTCCCTTTATTTTTATAGATGGCGAATTATCTCCAGACGAAATCATTTTTGCTTCATAAGCTGTATGTAATATATTCTCCGGACTATTATTAGTGAGCATTTCATATTCCCTCCCTTACTAATAAATTCATTGTAAAATCTATGTATTTATTAAGTTCTATAAAAGAAAATGAGTGTCCTCTAATAATCCCAAATTAAAAACCTTAGCATAGATATACTAAGGTTTCTTACATTTTTATAATGAATGAATTCTTTGATAGTCTTTTTTAAATTGATTATCATTTTTTAACCAACTTTTAAAAGTTGGTTCCTTTATTTCTAAAATGGAACAAGTTTTAGCGATACATTTATTTTTCATATATTCCTTAAGGAAATTTTGTTTTCTCTGCTTAACAGCAGCTTGAGTTCTTTTTAGCTTTCGATCTTTTAATTGATCTAGACTTAGACTTTCTTTCTGAAATTCTTCATATTTTCTATGCAAATAAATATCTTTGTCTTTATAAATCCACTTTGAAAATAGTTGTATTGGTTTTCTTCCGGTTAAAATGACGCGATAATGTTTATTTTGATTTAGTAAATCGGCTGGTAAATTATGCTTTTGTAGTACCTGATTTAAAGAATTCATAAAGCTATATGATCCTCCTACAAAGCTTACTGTATAAGTTTCATACTTGACGTAACCATCCCCATCAAAATACCCTCGCACAAAATGATGTAAATATTCTTCTGGTACAAAAGGAAATTCAATGTTAAAAGATTTACATGGCATAATTCCATGTATGTTCATAAGGTCGTCTTTTATTGTTTTACTATTAATGTTTAGCATATATACGCCTGTTTTTTTATTTTGGTATAGCGGCTGATTTGTTTTTAGTTCTTGTTTTTAGTTCTTTTTTTATATCTTCTAAAATATACCTTTCTTTTTGTGATACACTGACACATTGATTTTCTTTTTGTATGACACCATCTGCTGCTATAAACCCTAATATATAAGCCATGTTATTTGACCACACTTTAAAATAATCTTCTGTTATGTCATACTTTCTCTTCCAGCTCCCTATAGCTCGTCTTGGAACGTTATTGTCTGTTAAAACCATACGAATATACCTTGCAGATACGTTAGCAAGCATAGCGATTTCTGAGGTACCCTTCCCTTCCGCATACAGATGAATGATTTCAGGTTTTGATAGTTTACATTTTGATTTCTTTTTTCTCTCTATTTGCACTTACATCCTCTCCTTCCCTTTAATAATTAGAGACATATTTTCTTCTATAACATATAACAAAACATATGTTCTTTGTTGCTTATAAGAAGAACTTTACTAAATTAAAACAATTTACATTTACTTCATATTCCTTGTATCTGCTGCTGTAGGATTTACATTTTATATACACAAATAATGAATTTGACAAATTTATGAAATGTACTGTATTTAAGGTGAAAGGTAAAATGATTTCGTTTAAACTACAGATAGCTACAATAACAACATACGTATAGTGTTAAACGTAAAAAGGAGAACGAATGAAAAAGAAATATATAAATCAAATTCATACTGATGTAAGTTTTAAACCGAAAGATATTATAGGTTTAATGACTGATTACTTTAAAATGAAAACTAAACTGCGTCCTATAAAGAATTTACCTATTGTTTTATCGGAGAAAAACAATAAGTCTTTAGAGAGTGTTACATGGTTTGGGCACTCTGCTTCACTATTAAAAATAGAAGGTAAAACATTGTTATTAGATCCGATGTTTGGAGATGCCTCTTCCCCATTTCCTCTGTTTAATAGTAAACGTTATAGTGGTACTTTTTCTTTAGAGCGTGAAGATCTTCAAGAGATTGATGCGATTATCATTTCTCATAATCACTATGACCATCTGAATTATAAAAGTATTATGCGGTTAAAAGATTGTGCAAAGCATTTTTATGTTCCAACTGGAGTTACACAATATCTTATTAAATGGGGTGTTTCACCTAGTAAAATTAGTGAGCATAATTGGTGGGACGAAATTACGTTTGATAATATTAAGTTAGTATGTGCTCCTGCAAGGCATTTCTCTGGACGAAGTATGACAGATAGAGATTGTTCGTTATGGTGTTCATGGCTTATTCTTGGTCAAGAGACTAAAATTTTCTTTAGTGGTGATAGCGGTTATGCCCCTCACTTTAAGGAAATTGGTGATAAATATGGTCCATTCGATCTTACATTGATGGAATGCGGACAATATGATCCGAGGTGGTCTGCGATTCATATGTTGCCTGAAGAAACTGTACAAGCTCATATTGATGTACAAGGAGAATTACTTCTTCCGATTCATTGGGGTGCTTTTACATTAGCATTACATGAATGGAGTGACCCGATAGAGCGTGTTACGAAAGAAGCTAACCGTTTAGGAGTTAAAATTACAACGCCTCAAATTGGCGAATCTATTACTTTAAAATCTATAGACTATCCTTCATCAGCTTGGTGGAGAGAAATTTAATTATAAATAGAAAAAGAGCGAACTCTCTTATAAGGAATTCGCTCTTTTTCTGTTTTTAAACTTATTTCACTATATTTGATTTCCCGCTATCTAAAATTCTATTTGCTGGTACACTGGACATTTCAATCACTGTATTCATACTCTTATCAGTTAGTTCAACGAGTTCGTTTTCATGATTGATTTTCTGTAAATCCCACACCATTCCATTGAACTCGTTATGCTGTCCACTTACCTTTGCAATACTTTTCGTTTTATTTGTAGGTTGTATTTGAAGGTTTGTAAATAGGTTACCACTAATTTCATTTGGCGTTGTTACATTACTATCCATATAAATCATATTTACACAATCTTCGAGAGAGAAATTCATAAAACGGTTGGCATTTATCCATGCATGTCCAGATTGTGGTTTCTTTGCTACTAATTTCACCCCAGTTTCCATTCCTACAACTTTTATATTTTCAAAATTAATAAATGAAATTTCATTTTCCTTCCCACCAGAATACAAAGAAATGCCGGTACCTTTATTCGTTTCTGTCCAATTGATAATATTTATATCTTTTATTTTTGTTTTGTGCCAAGTGTTATAATACTTATTTTTTCCGTCTAAATATATAACTTCAGAATTAAATGTAGGATCATCTATAGCTATATAAGCTCCTTCAATAGAAGCGTTTTTTTCTAACTCTAGAACTCTAAAATTACCTTCAACAACAAATTGTGTTCCATAACCAAATAATAACTTTACACCCTGTTTCACTACGATTGGTGAAGTGATTTTATACTTCTTATCATCAAGAAATACTGCTTTAATTTTACTAGATTCTGCTTTATTAATAGCAGATTGTATTTTGTTTGAATCATTTTTACCTTTAAAGTCTTCTACATACACCTTATCATTTTTAGCTAAACCTTCTTTTTTGTTGTATTGATAAAAAGCAATAGTAATTAGAACGATACCTATAAGTAAAATACTTATTTTCTTCATCACACTCATCCTCATATAAATTTTCTCCTTAGCTACTCTTCGAATAATCTATGGCTTTTATATTTAGGTGATAATTATTTTGCTGTGTATGATAGATTAAGATTCTTACTTTTTATAATGGAATTATATTATCTATAGAGTTGTCCTGCTTCGCTAATTCTTTATTCCTATAATCTATTAATTTATGATTAGATAAAATAAAATTATGCTCTAATATTAATTCATTGTGGAGCACTTCAACTAAAAATTTAGGTATCATCTCTCCTACGCCGTAATTATAGTCAATAAGAATCCAAGAAACCTCTTTCCAATCTAAAATTCCTTCTGAGACTTTTTTGGAGTGTGATATGTAAATTCATTAAATAGCTCTACTAGATAAACATACATTCCGCCAGAATATGAAGAATCCTCCCATTTAATAATGCCTTTAAATTGAAATTGGTCATGTGCAACTTTTATATTAGTCTCTTCTTTTATTTCACGAATTGCATTTTCTAAAGGTGTTTCTCCCTTTTCTATCTTTCCTCCTACCCCATTCCATAATCCTTTTACAGGGTCATATTCTCTATTTAACATAAGTATCTCTTCGTTTCTTTTTATAAAACATAAAGTGTGCTTGTACATAATGTAATTCCTTCCTACGTTTTTAATAAGCTCTTACTGGAGATATAAGATGTACTGCTGCAGATTGTGCCCCTGCTTCAATTAATATCGGTCTCATAGAACCACTGAAACTTAAAGTAACCGTTTCTTCTTTTATTGCCCTTAAAGCATCCAACATAAATCGTCCATCGAAAGATATTTGTAATTGTTTTTCACCGTGAATCGCATCTATCTGTTGTGTCTCAGATATTTTTCCAATCTGAGAAGCATTAGAAGAAACTTTAATTGTAGATTCGTTTACAATTTCTAAGTTAACATTGTTATTTGCCCATTCACTTGCTAATAAGCTTGATCGATCTACCCCTTGTAACATTCTTTGTCTATCTATGTTAATGACTGTTTGAAATTTATTTGGAATTAAACTAGATATATTAGGGTATTTCCCTTCAATTAATCTTGAATATAATGTAGTTGTGCCGAATGTAAAAATAATGTGGCTTTCTGATAGATAAATAGAAACGAATTCTAAATTGCTGTTCATTAATTTTAAAAGTTCATTAATGGTTGCACTTGGTACAATACAATTCGCTTTCACATTAGTAGAAATTAATGTTTCACGTATAGCTAGTCTATGAGAGTCAGTTGCAGCGCATATTAATTTGTTGTGGTCTAACTCGATATGTACTCCGGTAAGAACGGGCCTAGATTCATTTTTCGCTACTGCAAAGACTGTTTGTTTAAAAGCATCAATTAATTGTTTTGTTTCTATTTGTATTTCTGCATGATCGTCTATTTGTGGTACGCTAGGAAATTCATTCACTGGAAAACTATTTAAGTTTAATGTGATTTCTTCTGATTGTATGGTAATTATTTTCTCATTCTTACTTTTTATTACTATATCGCTTGGCATTTTCTTTATAATTTCAATGAAGTATTTTGCAGGTACAACAATTGTTCCTGCTTTTAAGGTAGTCATAATTTGTTCGTCATCTATGGAACTAGGGATGAATTTTTCGATGAAAATGTTTGAATTACTCGCGATTAAAGTAATTCCAGATTGATCTGCAGTTATTTTTATACCAGATAGTATAGGAATTATAGCTTTGATAGATATTGCTTTACTTACTTCTGAAAGTGCTTGAGTGAAATGTTTATGATTAACGATAAACTCCATTTTTTCCCCGCCTTACATGATATGATAATTTTATGAAGATTGATGAATGATTGTTCCGTTAAAAAAGTAAGGTACTGTTTCTTTCCTTTGTAATATACTTAATAAGTGTTCTGGTATACGTAAATGCGGTTCTGCTCTATGTAATTCCATCCAAGTAATCTCTTCAATTTCTTTTGGCCTTGTTATATTTGTTTCCCCGCCGATTATTTCACCTAAAAAATTAAAGAATATTGCATGGTGTCCTCTCTCTTCAAAAAAAGCTTCGCTAATGTAACAAATACCGTTTACAGTTATATGTAACCCGGTTTCTTCTTTCACTTCCCGAATGACTGCCTCCTCTAATGTTTCTCCTAATTTAACTGCACCACCTGGTAGCGTGTAGTAAGAACCATTCTTCCCTTTGTTTTTTACCATTAAGATCTTTTCGTTTGTTTTATCGTATAAAAGTGCATATGTAACATTTACTTTTTTCATCTAAGTTCACCTCTAATAATGGGAATTTTCTATCTTTTTTACATTCTACCATTTATTTGTTTTAAAATATAAAAAAGTTAATTGAGTATTTCATTTATCTGCTCTTAGCAAAGTTAATGTAATAAAAAAAGAGTCCTAGCAGGAGGACCCTTTTGTAGAATTAAGCTATTTTTCGATGTAGCTGCTTTATTTCCTTTTTCTTCTCTGCTTTTGGTGGACGAATTAATATCGAAATAATGAAGGAAATAACGCTTAAAATACCGATTATAATAAAGGTCGGCTGAAATCCACCGAGTAATGCTCCGATGAATGATCCTGCAAGCGCACCAAATCCGAACCCTTGGTATACAATCCCGTAATTTGTACTATGGTTTTTTAAACCGAAGTAATCCCCAACAATGGCTGGGAAAATTGTAATATTACCACCAAAGCAAAAGGCTACGCTGGCTACACAAGCGAAATAAATCCCGTAATTTAGTGGAATGAAACTTAAAGCAAAGACTGACAATCCAATAATAATAAACGTTGCAGAGACAATTTTCATTCGACCAATTTTATCTGATAGCGTTCCAAGAATGATTCTACCTACTGTATTAAAAATTGCAATCATTGCGACGGCATTAGCAGCAGTTGCAGCGCTAAGTCCAACGAGCTGTACCCCAATATCTTTTACCATACTGATTAAATATAGACCACCCATACACGACGTAAATAGCATAAAAAACAAAAGATATACTTGTTTCGTTCGCATCATTTCACGAGGCGTATAATCATTGTGTAATGTCTCAGTTACAGTATTACTTACTATTGCTTCACGTAAGAAGAACGATCCGATTAATACTAAAAGTAAAACGATGATACCCCAATATAAAAATGCTTGTGATACACCAAGGCTATCGATCAGACTTCCGTTTATATATCTAAAGATTAAGCTACCCATTCCATATGCAGAAACAGATATACCAGAAATAAGTCCTTTTCGATTTGGAAACCATTTAATTAAATTAGATAATGATGTGATATAAGCAGTTCCATCTGCATAACCAACTACTACACCAGCTAATAAATAAAGTAATGGTAAGGAAGAAACTTGCGAACTAAGTATTAAACCGAGTCCTAGAACAATCCCTGCAGTAGCGATAAGTTTACGAAGTCCTAATTTTTGCTGTAACTTTCCTGCAAATAAGGTTGAAAATGATAAAGAAAAGCTTGTAATGGAGAAAGTTATCGCAACGGCATTAAGGTTCCATCCAAACTTACTGACAAGGGGCTGATTAAATAAACTCCATGTATAAATTGTTCCAAGGCCAATTTGAACAATGATTGTACCTAGAACAATTAGTAACGGATTTATAGAAGTTTGTTTCATACTAACGGTCCCCTTCTTTTATCTTGACATAGATTTTCACAGTTAGTATAACCATCATAAAATGCAAGATACTGTGTGAAAAATGGAAATTAAGTTCATATACACAAAAAGACACTTCATCATGAAGTGTCTTTTGCAGGTTATATCAGATGTTTCTAAAGAAAGTTTTGTTAAGATAAGACATTTTCAAATGCTTATGTATATAGGATACTAAAAAATTTCTGTGATGAGATGGGACTTAAGATGTATTTTTCAATCATTATATAGTCGGATAAACGAAAATTAATATTCAATTTCATCAAAATCCTTCGGCTGCGGTACCGTTTGCATATTAGCTGCATCTTTCGGATCGCTATAAATTGCATTTTGCTCTGTATTTACATCTTTAATGTTTTGCTTTTTGTTTTTATTTATTTTATCTTTCACTTTCTCTCACTCCTTTTCATTATAGGAGTAATTATGCCCTATTACCGTTACGAAATGTATCCGCGACTAAATTACTAAATTCACGTAAATAATATAAATAATTATCACCGCCGTAGTTGTATCTTTTATTATACATTTTCGCAACAACTACATTATATTCAGGTATTACTAATATAGTTGGTCCCGTAATTCCTAATATTTGATACGAGCCTTTTGGTACGCGTTCACCTAGTTCACTTAATTGTGCAGGTTCATTTTGAACGAACCAAAACAAGCCATTTTGTGGTAGCTCTTTATTTGCATATGTTGGACTCTGCAAACTCGTAGCGATTTTTATAACTTCTTTTGGAACAATTTGTTTATCATCTATCATACCTTGATTTAAATGAAGATTGCCCCACTGCGCAAATTCTTTAGCTGAGACAAACAGATTTTTTTCAGTACCGTCATCTACTGTACCATTTGTGCTAATTGCATCTTCATTTGGATCATTAACGACTTCAACTAAATTTTCATCTTGCTGAACTCTCCAACCTGTTTCTTGAAAATTAGCATGTTTAAACACACGCTCTTTTAACAATTCAGGAAAACTTTTGTTATATAGCTGATAAATAAGACGTGTCATCATTCTTACATTAATATCTCTATACGCCCATCCTTGCCCCGGTTCAAATTCACGAAAAATTGTCCCGTCATTCGTTTCTTCTAATCCGTGCGAATGTGTTACTAAATGTCTTATCGTCGTTTTACCAAGCAATACAGGATCAAAGTCTTTAAAATATTTTATCGCTTCATCATCAATAGAGTTTATTTTCCCCTCGTAAAGCGCATACGCTATCATTAATCCTAAATAACTTTTTCTAGCAGAAGCAACGTTAAATTGTGAAGATGCTGTTACTCTCTTGTTTGTAGATGTATTTGTGTGATAACCACTATAATGCTCTAGTACGATTTTATTATCTTTTATAATACAAAGTGCTGCTGCAGAACTATGATTTTTTTCTTTTATATTCTCTACCCAAGAAATCAACTTATCATATGTATACAAATGAATCCCCCTTAACACTAATACAAAATTACAGCATGAAAGAAAAGTGCATAATAATTTTCACACCTTTCTTTCATGTAAAATAGTTTTGATCTTCTATACCTAAATGATCCACCAGTTCCAGCAATTAAAGCAACCGAAACATCCTGCACAACCTACGCATCCACCACATCTGCCGCCACAACCTCCGCAGCGTCCGCCACAACCCCCGCATCCACCGCAACGACGTACATCGCCTTGGATGTAATAATATGGATATTGATTTTGTTGTTGATCCCAATAAACAACATTACCAGTTTGAAAATCATTAAGGTTTAATGATTGTAGTTCTTGTTGAAACTGATTCATTATGAAACCCTCCATTTATTAATGTAAATTCCGTCCAAATATTAAAGTTAATAAATTTTTGTAAATAAACTAGAAACAAGACTATAGACTAAATGCGTACATCAACAAAATATGAACTTACACTAGGTGATGTACCTTGTTTTTTAGCCTATTTTCTTATTTTCCATTTGGCGGACGGATTTACTATTGATAGAGGCGTTTAAAAATTGCTAATCCAACAGTTTAGTAGTTCATCACTTAATTTTCTTTCTAGTAACTCTTTAACTGAAGGTACTGGCATGATTTTATAAGTATATAAAGCATCTTGATTATAATCAATCCAGTGAAACGCTAAATGAGATTCTTTAGATTTTGGTATGAAATCAATATGTAACTCTTGTGAATCTATCTCAAAAATATGATTGATTTCATGGTGAAAAGCTTCTCGATCTTGCCATTGGTTTTCTATGACTCCTAAAAATTGTTTTATACTACAATTTACTCCGAGTTCTTCTCGTAGTTCTCTTATTAATGCATTCTCAGCTGATTCGCCAACTTCAACATGACCACCTGGTAAAAAATAATGCTGACCAATATATTCAGCCACTAACAATTTTTTATCTTTTATCATAACTGCTCGTACAATATGATGGAATTTATTTTTCAATTACTATCCCTCCTAGTCATTTACTTTATATTTGATTAAAATAGTCATTTAATATCGGGATAATATAAATCATAGGTGTTTCATACGGATGAATTCTGTTAATAACTTCAAGTGCATCTTTTACAAGATCCCGTTTACACTTTATTTCAATTTTACATTCTTGCCCTTCACATATTTGACCAATTTCCCCGTTAAAAGGTGATGCACCTTCTAATGGTCTCCAGTATCCTTTCACAGAACTATAGGACAAACAATGATCATATTCTCCCGTTTTACAAGCACCAATATTATTTAACGCATTCCTCAACATTTCAATGTATTCTTCAGGGATAAATACTTCAATTTTTACTTCAGTAAATTGCATAATTCATTTCACACCTTTATTACATAATAATTAAACGAATAAACGATATACTTGCTCACCATCATAATCATGTCCCAATGATTGAAAACCATAACGTTCATATAGTTTCTTAGCAGAGATATTATCTTTATGTACTGTTAATCTAATTTCTTTACACGCCTTAAACGTATTTTTTATTAAGGATATACTTTCTTGTAATGCCGCTTTTCCATAACCGTTACCTTGCTGCGATTGATCAATAATAAATCCGTTAATCCAGTACATATCCGATGTCTCTCTTACAACAGCATGCATAATAAAACCAACCATATGGTCGCCATCATATATCGCAAATGGCACGTACTCTACATTGTCACCATCTGGTTTTATATATACTTTAGCAAGTGAAACTGCTACGGATGGAACAAATTTCAACTGATTTTCTTTAACGTGTAGCTTTAATGCTTCTTCCCAATTTTCTCTCGTAACAACCTTTAACTGGACATTCAATATTGTAAGCTCCCTTATATAGAGGATGTATGTTTATATTCAACGTAGTGAAATAATTCCCTTTTTTGACAACAACTTATAACATGATTTTTATAAAATCTTGAATGAATTTTTGTTCATCTATTTCTAATGCTATATGGGCTCCTTCAGATATAGAGCTAGGGCGAAAATCAGCAAATGTTTGTCCTTTCGTATCTCCGTATGTATCTACATTTACTGTACGATGCACAAATTCAAAAAAACTTGGATTTACTAATCCACTTATTGCAACCACATCATGTAGCAAAGGTCCTTCGATAGATGGATTAAGTTTTTTGTATGCGGATAGATAGTAATCATACATTGGTTTCATTATCATATGAAATGGATTCTTTGTATTAGCTTGAATATAGTTAAATACATTTGGTGTTAACACAGCTTTGTTTGTTACATTTAAAGGGAATATTAATAAATTCTTTGCTTGATGGAAAACAATTTTACTTGCTATAGGATCGCCATACACGTTTGCCTCTGCTAATGGCGTAACGTTTCCTACTTCTAAAAAAACACCACCCATGAAATATATTCCTTTTACATTTAGCATTAAATCATTCCATAAATTAAAAGCAATTGCTAACGAGGTAGATCTTCCTACATCAACAATTGTTAAATCTTTTCCATACTTTACAAGAATTGAAGCAATACTTCCAAAATTGTATATTGGAATAGATAATACTTTTTCTGGAACATGGATGGGACCTAATCCTTCTGCTCCGTGAATTTCAGGGTAGTACGTAGTAATTTCTTCTGTAAGTGGTTTTGTTGCACCACTAATGACAGGAATGTCTTGTCTATTTGCTAACTGTAAAATATACGATGCATTATGTGCAGCATGTATATGCTCAACATTTCCGTATCCGGTTACAATACCGACAATTTCAATTTCGGGATGCAGTAAACCATACATAATGGCAAATGAGTCATCAATACCTGGGTCTCCGAAAAATAATACTTTTTCCAAGAAATATCCTCCCTTCACAAAAACATAGAATTATCAATAACTATGTATATGAAAAAAGCAAGTATATCTATGCGAGTTTTAGAATGGATAATGTTTTACAAAATATTAAAAAGGAACTAGCGTATGCTAATTCCTTTTTTAAGTAACCATTCTCAAATTTAATTAATTATCGTATCCTTCATAAATTGCATCATTTATTTGATTTTGTGTCTTTTTATTATCAGGTACAGGTTTCCACCAATTTCCTGTAATAAATAACATAGTTAATAAATTATAACTATCACTAAAATAGCTTTCTCTCTTATTCTTCATCCAATCCCAACCGCTATTTACCCACTTTTGATTATTACTATCTGTTATACTTGCAGCAATAAACGGTGACACAAATACAGCAGTTGGATAACTACCAATATTGGATCCGTTTAATTGATAACCATCCACAATTTTAGAAGGAGTTCCATTCGTCTTATTTTGAATCCATGAAGATACTTTATCAGAAATGACTTTACTTCGCTTCTCACCGTACATCGCATAGTCCATTACAATTCTTAAAGGTACTCGACTAGCATTGTAATAATATGCATTTGTATATTCTGACTCATCCAAGAAGTCTTTAGGTGCGGGTTGTGGTGGGTTTTTTATAACAAAATCTGAAATAAGTCCTGTATTTGGAGAGTACTTATTACTAAATTGCGTATAAACATCGTACAAATTATTAATAACAGTGAGCCAAGTTTTATCACCTGTAAATTCATAAAATGCTCTAAGGTGTGACATCATCCAATCTGATGGCCTCGTATTCAGCGAACTTTTAGAATCCCAATCCCCTAAATTTAGTCTGTTATTATTTGTAACATTACTAGCTTTAATACCTTTTGTAATCATGTCTTGTGCTTCTTTCAAATAATTAACTGTTCCATTAGATCCCCACTGCTTATGAGCAAGAAGAAGAGAATACGCAATATCTAAATCCCCATCAGTAGCAGAATCAAAATGACCTTGTGCTTTTTTACTATCTGCGACAACCCATCCCATTAAATTAGGATTTTGAGAACTTTTAAAAGTTCTTGCTGTTTTAAATAAACCGTCATAGATTTTTTGAGCATTCGAATCATAACCAGCCATTAATACTGTAATTATCATCCCATACCCTTGACCTTCTGAAGTTCCAAGTGGCTTAAATCCATCCGCATCGCCCGTAATCTCTCCGTTTACGTAATAACGACCAGGTAAAGAAGATAAATCATTTTTCAAATATTTCTTTTTCCAATTATCGTAGTAACTTCTTACAGAAGCATTTAAACTTTCCTGTGTAACATGATTCGGTTTTATAACACCTGCATAATTAACTTGCTGGGGAAATGGTTTCATTTCCTTTACAGCAGCTACTTGTTGATTAACTATGGGAATAGAATTTTGTACTGAATTGTCCGTTACAATTGCTGCGAAACTAGAATTAGAAAAACTAGCTAGTCCAAATCCTATAATAGAAATACATGTGAAAATATTTCTTTTTCCATTCATTATGTTGTCATCTCCTTTTAAAATGCTTACTACATAAAATGTAACATACAATATTTAACTGAAATACAAAATATTATATTTATCAACATAAGAAAGAAACTATATGAAAAAGTATCATAAAATTATGATTGAATTACATTATACGGATTGATCATTTGCTAAATTCCTATGTTTTTCTTTTCTTAATACTGGTATATGAACAATCAAAATTCCAAGTATAGTAATCCCTCCGCCAATTATTGAAACAAAAGTCGGTACTTCTCCTAACCATATCCAAGCTACAAAACACGCAATTACTGGCGTTAAATATAGAGAACTTGTTGCTTCAGCAGCACCAGAATGAGATATGATATAAGCCAATGCGATATATGGGAGTACTGTTGGAAATAAACCTAAATATATAACACTCATATTCACTTCAAGAGGAGTTGCTAGTATTTCTGTATACATTCCCGGGAAGAAAATAAGCATACATACCGTACTAGATAAAATTGTATATATCGTAAATGGTAAGAAGCCGTACTTTTTTAAGTAAGAAGTTTGGAAAACAAAATATAAACTTTCTGAAGTCGCTGCTAATAGTATAAAAAATCCCCCACTATTTAATTGAATAGCATCTCCTTGGCTAAATGATATGAGAGCAATTCCTATAAAACTAATTCCCCCACCGATCCAACCGTTTAATTTCATTTTTTCTTTCAAAAAAATAGAAGCCAGAATTGCCGTTACTATAGGTGTGACTGAAATAATTAAACTTGCAGACCCAGCATTTACTGTTTTTTCGCCGTAATTTAATGCGATGTGATAAATAGTAAACCCTAAAGCACCAAATATAAAAATTGCTGGGATATCCTTTAAATCAGGGAGTCGTAGTTTGTATATAAAAGAGAACACTAGAAGTATACATGAAGCGATTAATAAACGTAGTAAAGTAAGATGCTCAGGCGTATAAGATTCAAGCCCCATACGGATTGCTGGAAAAGCAGATCCCCATATAAGAATCGTAAAAGCGTGAGCACATATAATGCGTAAATCCCATTTTTTAGTATGCATGTTGTTTCTCCCTCCCTAATAAACCAACCATTTTCAAATTACCAATTATTTCTTTTCATCATATTTAATAGTTGATACAATGTCTTCAACCAGTTACTTATCGTAAAAACCAACCACTTAGCATTTCTAAAGTGAACGAGGGAGTTCTTTTATGACAATTAATAAAAAACTGCCTAAGTATCGGCAGATAGTAGATTATATGAAAGAAAAAATTGAAAACGGAGAATGGCCAATTGGAAGTAAGATCCCTAGTCAAAGGCAGTTAGCAAAATCATTTCAAGTAAATCGTAGCACTGTAATAACTGCACTAGATGAACTTATGGCTGATGGATTGATTCAAGGGAAAATTGGAGCAGGAACAATTGTAACAAATAATACATGGTCATTATTAGCAACGAATCCACCACCTGATTGGAGTGAATATGTAAAGGCCGGTATTCATAAACCAAGCAAGTTAATGGTACGAGAAATCAATGAAGCAGAAGCAAATAACAAACTTATCCATCTTAGTAAAGGCGAACTTGCTCCTCATCTTTTTCCGTTAAAAACGATGCAGTCCATTATGAAAAAAGTAAGTGAGGAGTTAGATTATTTTGGATATGAGGAACAAAAAGGGTTTTATCCGTTACGTGAAGCAATAAGTAAATACGTAAAATCATTTGGAATACAAGCATCACCAAGTTCCATATTAATCGTCTCGGGTGCATTACAAGCATTGCAATTAATATCAATTGGTCTTTTACATAGAGAGTCCACCGTTTTACTTGAACAACCTTCTTACTTATATTCGCTTCATGTATTTCAATCAGCAAATATAAATTTATCTGGTATAGCTATGGATCATCACGGTGTTTTACCTAACGAATTATTAAAACGCATTAAATATAGTCAAAAGAAAAACATTTTATATTCTATCCCTAGTTTTCAAAACCCAACAGGGATATTAATGTCTAAAGAGCGAAAAAAAGAAATAATAAAAATATGTGAAAAGGAACAGTTACCTATTATTGAAGATGATATTTACCGCGAGTTATGGATTGATGAACCACCTCCAGTCCCTTTAAAGTCGATAGATAAACATGGACATGTATTATATATTAGTAGCCTATCTAAAACACTTAGCCCAGGACTTAGAATTGGATGGATTATTGGACCTGAACCAGTTATTGATAGATTGTCAGATATAAAAATGCAAACAGACTATGGATCGAGTTCATTATCTCAAAGAGTTGCTGCTGAATGGATAAATAAAGGTTTTTATGAGGAACATGTTGCAAACGTAAGAATTCAACTAAAAGAACGAAGACAAATCATGATACGGGCTTTAAATGAGTATTGTGCAGATGTTGCAACGTGGGATATTCCTAGTGGTGGATTTTTTATATGGCTAAAGGTAGTGCCTAGCATTCCGATGAAGAAATTATTTTCAGAGGCACTATCAAAAGGGGTTCTATTAAACCCAGGACGTATCTATGAAGAAGAATCAGATCAGTACATACGTTTATCGTATGGATATGCTTCCCCTGAACACATCACTAACGGGATTAAATTGTTGAGTGAATTAATTCGTAAGCTAATGGCATAACAAAAACTCCTCTTTTTCTATAGAGGAGTTTTTGTATATCTTATTTACCACAATCTCATTTCCTGTCCCAATAAAATAAGTTCGTCATAAGGATCTCCGTCAATATTTAATACTTGAGCAAAAGCAGGTTCTGTTTTTAAACCGTTCTCTTTTAAGCGAATAATTTCTTCCCTTATATGTGGATGCAGCATTAATAACATGTGTTCTACTATCATATGTCTATACGCATTTTGGTTACGCACTGGCTTAGGTTGGGCAAATAATTCAAAATCAAAACCTTCAAATTTAAAATTCATCTTTATTGATTCGGTATTTTTAATTTTTTTCTTTTTTATTTTGAATCCTTCATAAGAACCATATAAAGATCTCATTTCTTGTTCAAAAACATCAAAGTTATGTACTTCCATTACTATATCTAAGTCAGATTGAAGCGTATCAATTCTTATAGGTATAGTCCCGCAAAGAACGGGACTATACAAAGCTAAATCCTCCATGATGTTTAGTTTATTCAAAACATCATATACCTTTTGTTGCTTGTCATTCCCTGATTGTAAATATGTAATAGATGTAAACATGGAAGTCTCTCCTTCATTTCACGTAATACGTGACTCACTAAATTCAAGAAAATTTGTCCGTTTAAATTTGTTCTAAGAGTACCTTTATTTCAATATATTAAGACGAATAAACAATATGTTTCAACTTTTCTCCTATACTGCAATACTATAAAAATAAAAAAAGGAGGAATTATTATGAGTATCTTCAACGTTCTTTTAACCATCCACATATTATTTGGGACAATATGTTTAATCACTGGTATTGTAGCAATGGTTGCTCAAAAGAAGAAAGGAAAACATACGGAATGGGGCGAAATATATCATGCATCCTATGTTGTCATTACCCTCACTGCAATTATATTATCCATTATAAACTGGGATAAAATCGCATATTTATTTTATGTAGCAATTTTCTCTTATTCATTTGCGATTTATGGCTACCTTGCACGAAAAAAGCGTTGGAAAAATTGGCTTCACCACCATATTAGAGGTATGTTAGGCTCTTATATTGGTGCCGTTACTGCACTATTAGTAAACGTAGGTATTCATATCCCCATAATTAATTTATTGCCGCCTATATGGTTTTGGTTTTTACCTACATTAATCGGTATTCCTCTCGTAGCCAGTGTATCAAAAAAATATAAAAAGCGTAGTTAAAATTCATTACATTTTCGTTACTTTCTAATTATTATTATGAAAAATCATACTCAATGTAATATTTTATTTATAAATTGAAGGTCGTATTGCTTTAAGTTAGTCATTTAGAGCTAAATAAAAAGAATCCAATATAAGTCTTGGATTCTTTTTTGGATTTCATTTCAATATCGGCTTTGTATATTTAATGATGTTATCATCTGGATGACGAACTATTATTGAATAACAGTGGATCCTTGCATCGTTTTTTAATAACCTCTTATATTATTCCTTTAAGAATTCTACTTTTAATTCATGAGTTTTTTAACTTCAAAACTGAATGTAATCGATCCGGATAATTCGTAAACATTCCATCAACGCCCCATAAAAGTAACTTTTTCATATCTTGTTCATTATCTACAGTAAATGGATGAACTTCTAATCCGTGTTTTTTTATTCTCTTTACATAAGCTGAATCAATATATTTATAGTTCATCCCAAGACCAATGCAGTATGTTTTATACTTTTTTATCTCTGGTTCAGTTAATTGAACTGCCTTTTTATAGGATAGTAATTGCACCAGGGGGATATTAACATTCAAATTATGAATTTTTTGCAGACTTTCTTCACTAAATGATTGAATAATAACTTTATCCTGTATTTCATAGTGATTGATAATTTCTAATAACTTTTCTTCCATTCCTGGATATTCATCAGGTGATTTTGTTTCAATATAATAGTTCGCGTCATGCCCAAACACTTCAATTACTTCTTCGAGTGTTGGAACTTTAGCATTTTCATATTCTTTCTTTGCTAAAGTTGGATGTTTTTCATTAAAAAAAGAACTTGCCTTTAATTGCTTTAATTCTTCTAATGTATGTTCCTTAACTAGCCCCGTACCGTTTGTAGTACGATTTACTGTTTCATCATGCATAGCTACTAAATGTCCATCTTTTGTCATTTGAAGATCAGTTTCTATATAATCTGCTTTTAATTGTTGTCCTAATGTATAAGCTGGTATTGTATGTTCCGGCGCATACGCAGAGGCGCCTCTATGTGCAATATTTTTTATGTGATTTGATTGATTAATAGCTTTCGTGTACTTACGTTCATTTACTTTATGATAAACAAAAGTACCTATTACTATAAAGGCGAAAATGATTGTAACGATATATATCTTTTTCATAATGATGTATTGACTCCTACATGAAAGCAATTTGGCTTGGATAATTTATTCAAATAAATGTCGATTTTCAAATACAGTCATTTGTCCAACAGATTGAAAACCAGCTTTTTTATAAATATTAATCCCATCAGGTGAAGCTTGTAATACGCATTGAGCAACGTTTAATTCCTTTGCTTCTTGCAGCAGGTAATTAAACATAGTAGAGCCAAATCCTTTTCCTCTCATTCTTTCTTTCGTTGCTATATCATAAATACCAATACTATCTTGTGTACATACTAATGAACCAACCGATACGACTTCATCTTTATAAAACCCTAAGTACAGTTTCATATTTTCACTATTCCATAAATGGAAAGAAGCAGTTTGATTGTAGAATGCTTGTACATGTATACCTTCCTCGGATGTACCAAATAGACTAGCTAACGCTTCTCCAAACTTTTTAATTTGTCCTGACGAAGATGCTTTTTGTATCGTAAAACCTTCTGGCAAGTTTATTGTTGGAAGTATTGTATGTAAGTTTGCTACCATCGAGATATTTTGTTCTGCTTCTTTTAATCCAAGCTTTATTAATTCATTCTTTATATTACCCTCTAGCTTCTCATCCCAAAACCAAACACTCATTGGATATTTCTTTTGATTAAAGTATGCTACCTCCTTATATAATTTCTCGATACCTTCTGTTACATTATTGTTTAGTAAAGTAATAATATTAAATGTATCTGCAGGCAAACCACAGTCGACAGCAATGTAATCCTTCGTTTCTTTCACATTCATTCCCTGTGCCTGCTGCGCAATATATGAAGTTTTATATGTAAAATTATCAATTAGTAACTGTTTAAAATTCATTCATTTTGCTCCTTTCATAAAATTTGTATTCGAATACTTCAGTATTAAATATAACATATAAGAAATGTACCTATTTCTATAAAAATATCTCTTTACATCACTCTTTGCGCCCTAAAAGAATAAAAAACGATATAACGTTGTCGGAATGAAAAAAGTGGTATATAATAAATATTAACATTACTAGTAATTATTTTAGGTATTCCTAGAATAAAGGAGCGATACATATGAAAATTACTATTTATTTCGGAAGTCATGAAGATCAAGATGTTCGTACTATGGACTGTCATTTAGATGTAGAAGATACAGAAGAGATTGTTTCTGTATCATAATATAAATTGTATGGATGAACCCTCTTCCCTACAGCGTTTAAGACACCTTTTACAGGTGTCTTTTTTGTTGTTTTTTTCGTCAAAAACCCTTTACTTTATAGCGTTTTAATAGTAAAATATAAATATACGAACAAACGTTCTTTTTTATTTTAATTGTACATGAAGGGATGATTTTTACAATGGCTCAAGCAAAGCGCAGAGGAAGAAAAAAGCAAACACCTATCATTTCAAATACAGGCTTTATCGGCTCTGTCTTTATTGATACATTGGAGTTACAAAAGAAATCCTATTATTTCGCTCGTAAAAAACTTCAAATTGTTCATCACGTACTTGATGGTCTTTCTGGGGCAACAAGTTCTCTATTTAAAGAACATAAAATTTCAGCATACATGTCATGTGTGTATTTACATAAACAAAAGAAAATCGGCTTTGTTCTTTCAACGAAACCATTTGAACAAAGTGACGGTGTTGCTTATTTCGTAAATTATTTAATCGAAAAGAATTTTTACGGAAATCATGATGAAGACGTAGAATATCAAGAAGTATTTAATACAGGTTTTATCGGTGTAGTATTCGCTGATTTATGTAGTATAGATCGCTTTAATTTCGAGTTTGAAATGGGTATGTTAACGAAATTAATGAAAGATATGATTATTCCGGTTAAAGAACTCTTTTTACGCCACAATGTACCGGCCTACATCTCTACTTCTCATTTAGAGGAACAAAACAAATTAGGTTTCGTTCTATCTGT
Source organism: Bacillus sp. SSR7 (assembly GCF_055902415.1). Taxonomy (NCBI): domain Bacteria; kingdom Bacillati; phylum Bacillota; class Bacilli; order Caryophanales; family Bacillaceae; genus Bacillus; species Bacillus sp. SSR7. Next base: position 216,633 of record NZ_JBVVXV010000001.1, read on the forward strand.
AAAACCATATGATGAACGTGCAGAAGCAGATTTATATTTTGAGGCCTATTTAAAAGAACGCGGGTTATTTATTGGTGATGAAGAAGATGATATTGATAAGATTGTTATTAGAAAAACAGCTGAATTACGATAGGAAAGCGCAGGATGATGATCCAGCGCTTTTTCAATATTATTTAATTACGTTCAACACTATACCCTTTTGAATGAATTTCTAAATTCAACTTATTTGAATAAATTTTATTCAAAATAAGAAATACGATGCCTCCTCCAATTGGAATCGTGTAGGCTGGAATATGATTTAATAATAGACCTGATAATACCAGCGCTATCGGCTGCATCATTTTACCTATACTTAATCCAATACTAAGAACTCTTCCTCTATATTGATCAGGAATCTCATTTTGCACGAAATAAATTAAAGGGATATCGATTAATGCTATCATTAGCCCTAAAAAGAACATAATAACGCAATACGTAATAACGAATACAAAATCATTCACTTCAAAGCTTTTGAATAAAACTGGAATCCCTGAAATAATCATAATAACTGACAACATAGAACTTAGCTTTTTCAAAAGATAGGAGTAAGAAAAACGATCAGTTATTTTTTTTACTACAATTGCACCAATTATCATCCCTACTGGAAAAGTCCCTTGAATCATACCAAATTGTTTAGAACTAAGATTGAGAACTGTATTAATAATGTATGGCAATGGAATAGTTACAGCAAAGCCTAAGAAGAAATTAAACGAAAGTAAAATATGAAACGTATTCTTTAAGTTTTTCTTTTCAAGTAAGTAAGAAAACCCCTCTTTTATATCTTTAATAAAATTAACTCTTCTTTTTGAATTTTCCTCATTTATATTACACTCGAACAGTTTAAAATGAATAAATAGTAATGCTATCCCCGAAAGAATAAATGAAATACCGTTTATAATTATAAAAGTTTGAATATCAAATACTGAAAAAACGATGCCACCTAACATAGGGCCAAGAATTAAAGATACAGAATCGATAATTTTACTTATAGAATTAATACTCATAAGCCTTTCTTTAGAGACGATATTGGGTTTTGCAGCTTCTAATCCTATTCCAAAAAAGGTTGTAAATACTGTCATAAGAAAGGTTGTAGTATAAATAATGAATAAGTTTAACCCATAATGGCTGCTTAATATATAAACAGCTATTAATATGCTGCCACTTAGTAAATCCATACAAACAACCAGTTTCTTTTTATCAACCTTATCAGCAATTACACCGGCAAATGGATTCATAACAATCATTGGAATTGTCCCTAATATGAGCGTAATCGCGAAATTTAAAGCAGATCCAGTTATTTGCAAAACATATAATCCTAATGCGAAATTATAAATAGAGCTACCGAATAGTGATACTGTTTTTGCAATTGAATATAGACAAATATTTTTTAGTTCTTGGTTTCTTTTTTTATTTTCTAAATGTAATCGTAAACTTGCCATAACTTTTCCCCCTGCCTAATTTTGTGTTACGTACATTGTAAGTTCTCGGGTCAACCCAATCGCAATATGTACGATTTGAAAAGTTTGAAGGGAAAATAAATAAAAGATGGGGTTAACCCCATCTTTTTCCGAAAAATGAATATGTATAAATTTCTTCTCCTTGAACAAAGAAATCCTCGTATTTTCCGCCCCGTTCCAAATAATTTGACGTTCGTTCATCAATGGATTGAAACCTTAGATTATGAATTTCTTTCATTACTTTTGAAAGTTTAAAATTCTCTCGAAACCTAGTTGTAATTTGGCTATTTACACTAAATTTATTAAATAAAATAAATGAGCTTAATAAATAACAATCGTGTTTAAAAAGCGAATTTAATTCGTGTAATAAAAAAGCCTCATGTTCAAAACTATAATTACTTGTACCAGACTGATCAATTACAATATCAACAGAATCTTTTTGAATAGGTATGTTTAAAAAATCAGCACAGATAAATAAAATGTTTCTTTTAGGATTTCTTTTTTCAATTACATCTTTTAAAAATAAAAGTTTATTCAAATCTCGATCAACAGAAATATATAAACAATCTTCCGGTAGTTCTTCATAACTATTCCGTAAAAAGAATCCGAGGCCGGATCCTAAATCAAGTAGTATCTTATTATTTAAATCTAGCTGCATTAGTTTCTTTTTCGCCCATTCTCCACCTTTTTGTATATTCTCTAAAAAAGCAGTATCCGTTTCATGAATATAATCCGAAATAGTATCTTCAAGTGACGTTCGTTCATTTGCTTTAAATGATTTACCAACAGTTATAATTCCTGAAATAATATTGTATTCTTTACCACAATTACAAATTAACTTCCCCTCTGTAATTTGATTGTTAGTAATTATTCCATCTTGAAGAATTAGTTTTTTGCTACACTTATAACATGTAAGTAAATGTAGTACACTTAATTCTAGCCCTATCACTGTATTGGAAGTTTCGTTTGTTAATAATAAGTCATGTAACACTCCCTTTAATTTGTCCCGTTTCTTCTTCAAAAGTTCTATTTCCTGTTCCATCTTGTTATATTTCAATTTAAATAAAGATTGGTAGAAAATATCTTTTTCGTAATTCATAGATTTCGCTAAATTTTTATAAAAAAATAGTTCTTTAATTTCATTCAAACTAAATCCTAGGTCTTTGTAATGTAATATAAGTTCTAAATCTTTTTGACAATACTCATCAAAAAAATAGTGCCCCCCTTTTTTTTCAGGAATAATGAGACTGAGATCCATATAATGTCTAATTGTATCAATACTTATGTTATTTACTTCTCCAAACTTACCGATTTTCATAATATCCCTACCATTTAAATATTTTTTTATATAGATTTCTATTTTTATCTTTAAAAATCCTTTCCCTTTTTTATCAACATTATTTGCGGGATGAACAAATGGTATTATTTATATATTGTTATACCTAATAATATAACATGCAACTTTTGGTTTTATGTATGTCAAATTATCAGTATCAAAATTATTAAACCTCAATCGATTTATTATATTCTACTTAATGAAATGTACCTATAAATGGACATTATAGCATTACTTTATTGAACTATTGGAGTAGGGTTAATGTAGAAGGTTACATAGGGGTAGCGTCAGAAAAATGCCGATTTACAACGATAAAGGAATTCTAAATTAAAAAGCTCAATTTCTCTATTTTGATTTACAGAGAAGTTGAGCTTTTTAGTTATTTCATTTATTTATGGAATTCATTAACTGGAAGAAGTATTCAGGTTTATGAGTCTTATTTAGATTATACCATGAATGTAATGCATCTGGTGTAAATACATCTATTTTTTTCAGTACCTCCATAGCAAATTCCAGAGGAGCTATTCCTGATGCAGTAACTAAATTTGCATCAGATACCGCAGATCCCAACTCATAGAACTTTTCTCCTTTATAGTTAGGACATACCATTTTAGTATATTCTAAGTTATTACTTGTATGCTTTCTAGTATCCAAGTATCCCATATTCGCGAGGGCATCAGTTGCACCACAAATTGCAGCAACAATAGTGCCAAGCTTTAAAGAGTGTCCAATTTTTTCTAAAATAGGTTTATGAATTTCTTCACTCCAAGTAGTCCCTCCTGGTAAAATTAAAAGATCTTTACTCTCAAAAGTACATTCATCAAGGGAAATATCTGGTTTTATGCTCAATCCTCCCATAGTAGTAATCATTTCTTTATTAGCTCCTACTGTAATTACTTTTAAAGGTGGTATATCTTTTTTGAAATATCTTCCTTAGTTTAGTTCAGCAATTAAATATCCATATTCCCAGTCTGACATTGTATTAAATACATATAGAAAAGCTTTTTTTATTTGCATCCAATAACACTCCAATCACAATTTATATAGCTATTATAATATAACTTCCCTGACAGTTAACGTCAGGGAAGTTATCATACTTGATGAAATTTTATTAATTCCGACAGAACTTCAATTAGTCTATTCTTAAGACTTATTGGCTCAATAACTTTAATAGATTTATTGTACGGTAAAAGTAAATAAGGTACATATTTATGTATTAGATCTTTTTCAAGAAGAAAAACTGCTTGATTTGAAGTCCGTTCTTGTAAATAATGTCCTAAAAACCAATGTTGGCAAATATCAGCCAATACACTTTTATCCCCATTGATAACCAAAGAAATAATACTTTCCTTATCTTCTATAGGTGGAAGAAGACTTTTTATAAAAAAGTCCCGTGCTGAAAAATTTTCTGGCTGGTTAAACTTATTTTCGGTTAGCATTAGACTTTCAATTCGATCTACTCTAAAACTACGGATATCCTCCCTAAGGTGACAAAATCCAATCACATACCACTTATTATTCCAATAGATAATTCTGTATGGATCGACCAATCTATAATTTAATTGCTTTTCGCCACTTTTATGGTAAAGAATTTTTACTGAGTACCCGTCAGCTACGGCCTGCTCCAACTCCTTCAAAAAAGTTTCTATAGAGAGTGCGCTTAATCGACTTATTACTTCAAGACTAGTTAAATGTTGGTTTATCTTTGTTTCCTGCTCTTGATTTGAGTATTTACTTAGTTTTGAAATGGCCCTATCTAATGCTTCACCTCCATAATATCCAGCTTCTTCCGCAAAAACAGCTGCGTGAAATAGTGAAGTTTGCTCCTCAAAATCAAAAAAAAGAGGAGCTTCAATAAAATTGTTCAATAAAGAGTATCCACCGTTATGTCCTGGTTCTGAAATTATAGGTACGCCACTTGTTGAAATTGTATCAATATAACGATACACAGTCCTTATGTTAATCTCTAACTTTTCTGAAATTTGTTTTGCAGTAATTTTTTCACCTGAACGAAGCATCCATAGAATTGCTAACATATTGTCAATTTTAGGCATATAATTCCCCCTCTATATGAAACTTATTTTCTATTATATATTTTTGATTTTTGGTATAACTCATCAACTGTTCCTTTCCGATAACTTTCCATATAATGAGGATCTAGACACATTTGTAATTTCACAAATTTGATTTGCAGTCCTATCTCCCTCTTTATAGAGCTTTACCACATAATTCATTCCTGCATGATTTTTATGGTACTTCTTTAACCGACCTTTAAAATTTCCTTTTTACTCCGTATGTTATCGATTAATTCAAATAAATCTTGTGTACTACGATTAATCTGAGTTAATTCCGTGTATATCCTCTAACATTTTTTGAAGTTGCTCACGACCTTTTGTTGCTCTGGAAGCTTTTTCTCAAAAAATAATATCCATTTTGATTTCTTTCAGTTGTTAAAATTGCCTTAAAGAATTCTGGTTACTTGAACTGACACGTATAATTGCATAAATGGTATTGCAAGCGTGACTAGTTTCTTTACTTTCATATTAACCTTTGCCCCTTAAAACTAAAAAGAAACATACCTATGCATATAAAAAGATATATCTTTTATATGCTATTGGTTAAATTTGGATGAATGAATATTATTTTATATTGAAAAAATAAATACGTCAAAATTATTTTACGGAAATTATAAAAATCATATGATTTATTGATTGCCGACAATTTATATATAGATTAGTAAGCTAATGAAACAATGCCCACTACAAACGAAAACATGTTTCTATCTGTGAATTTATAAGAAAGAATGACGTTTTTATTTCTATTTGTATGTGTTATGAATTACACCTATTTCTTTGAGACTTTTAAAGATTCTCAAGGAAATACCTTACGAGTTATTGCTACAGACCTTGGTTTTGTACAAAAAATTGATAGAAACCAAGAAAAAGATTTTGTGTCTTTCTATGTTTAGAGGAGTTAAAAAATCACTACACCTCCTTCATATGCGTGTAATATACAGGGATTTATAACTTAATATAGAACATAAAAGGAGATGCTTATTTTATAAATAAACTGATATTCATAAGTGGAGGATTAGAAAATGAAAATTGCAATAGTCTGTTTCGATAACTTTACTGATATTGATGTTTTTCTACCATGGGATTTATTAAATCGTGTACGTTTAGTTGGCGGTATTTCTGATTGGGATGTCCAGCTTTTAGGAACGGAAAAAACTCATATATCCATGTCTGGCTTACGTATTCCTATGACAGGAAACATATTTGATATTCCTTCTGCTGACGCAGTAATATTTGCAAGCGGCAAGGGTGTACAAGATTTATATAAAAACCAAGAATATATTAATAGCATTCACGTAGATCCTCAAAGACAATTAATAGGATCTATGTGTTCTGGTTCATTACTACTAGGAGCTAAAAAATTGCTAGCTGGAAAAAAAGCAACTACATATCCATCCGCAGTAGAACAACTTAAAGAATTTGGTGTAGACGTTATTGAAAAAAGTTTCGTAAACGAAGGAAATATTTCAACTGCTGCGGGTTGTTTTGCTGCTCAAGAACTCTCAGCTTGGATTATAAGAACCCTGCTTAATGAAGAAATGGTTGAAATCGTACTAGAAACTGTTCAGCCAGTAGGAAAAGGTTTATATTTTTAATTAAGTCGAGTGATTGGTTAGTCCTGGAAACGATAAAATGAATTCTTTTGCTTAATGTAGACATGGTGTGTCCCCATTTTCAAATAAAAAACCCGCGAATCATTCACGGGTTTTCTTCTTAATAACTAATTGCTATTGTACCTTCACCTGCATGTACCGCAAATGAAATTGGTAATGGATATAGTTTGAAATCCATTTCAGGGAATGCTTGTCTAATATCTGCAATCCATTCTTCAGCTCCAGGTTTATCGTTAGCATGGAACATGTGAAGTACTTTTGGTAATTCCTTTTCAAGTTCATTTTTAATGTATTCTCGGCATTTTTGGATTTTACGAACTTTCTTTTCAAGTAAAAGCTCTCCGCCTTTTACTTCTAATATTAAGTTGACACTTAATAAACTTCCAAGTAAAAATTGAACTCCCTTTACACGTCCACTTGCATAAAGGCCTTTTAAACTTTTCGGGAATACATGGAAAGGTCTTCTTTTTTCATCTACTAATGTTTGGTGTATATCTTGTAAAGTCATACCATCATGGTATAACGATTTCGCTTTTCTAATTAGTTCATCCATTGGATAACTTGTTGTTTCACTATCTAATACTGTTAATGGGAAACCTGCCATTTCTGCAGCTAACTTCATGTTTTGATAGGTTCCACTTACTTTTCCGCTAATAGCAACTGCAAATCCCTCTTCATATTCTTCTTTGCATTTCGAAAATAACTCTACCATTTCCCCTATGTTAGGTTGTGATGTAGTGACAGTTTTACCTTCGTTTAAAGCATTATAAACGTGCTCACGCACACCTTCTTCACAATCTTTATACGACACACCATCAATAATAACTTCAATTGGGATAACAAAGTTATCTCCTTCTGTTGTAAAACTCGCAGTTGTACTATCAGTAATCCAAGCAACACGCTTCATGTTGTTCCTCCCTTAATTCAATTCCTCTTTTCTAATTTTTCTATATATTTATGTTATGAAAAGAGAATATCCCTGTAATAGTAACAGGACTTTATTGTTTTGGCTATAGTAGATAGATGATAAATGTGAATATTTCTTGTCTTTTTCACAAATTAAAAAGAAAATCAAGAAATTTGCTCGATTTTCTTTTTCTCATACATTATTTAAAAGTTTCATTATCTAAAATCACAACATAATCATTTGTTAATCGCCCGGCTTCTTTCGTATAACTAACAAGTCTTTGTATGTTATCACAGCTAAGTTTTGCACCCCATACAAGTAATGGTACACCAATAAAGTCAATATGAAACCTTCTAGAAAACAGCCCGCCAAAAGTCATTGGTAAAGGTACTGTTGGTGATGTATTAGAAAAAATAATCTTTTCATGACTTTGATAATGTTTTTGCAAAATCTCTCCTAAATGCTTCATCGCAGGTACAACGACTTTAGATGCCCCGCACCCAATTGTATATACAGGATTACCATTTTCATCTATTCCATGAAAAATAATTTTCCCCATATCTTCGGTTTTCAATTTATTAAAGTAATCTACATTTAATATTTCTTCTTTCGTTAACTTACGGTCAGTTGGCAATTTATTTAAATGATAAGCTGCAGCGAGTGCAGTTGAATGTGTTCCGCCGAAATCTGTGTAAATAAATATCATATGATCATCCCTTGTTGTGAAAGTTCAATGTTATTTAGTATTACCGCTCACAGCATTGTTAAACAAGAGATAAATGTATTTACACTTTTTGTATTAGCTCATTATATTTTTTCCAAATATAATATCGTCTACTTATTACTGTGCCTAATGTGACGCATAAAAAGGCATTCGTTACAACCATTAATGTGTTGTGAGTACTGCCAGAAAACATACTTTGCTTAATTACAATTTTCGCACCTAAAATAATAAGAAGAATTATTGTGCTTAACCAATTTCCTTTTCGTAATACATGACCCGTTTCACTATCTATTCGAAATGTTAACGCTTTTCCTCTAATAACCCCAAGAACCAATCCAATTCCGAGCATGGCAACAAATAGTAGTAATTGTAATATGGTTAATTGTCCCATATGAATAATGGACTGGATTGTTACAAAGCACAACAAAGCCGGAACGAGCCAAATGCGATTAACTTTCACTTTACGTTCCTTACCTTGCATTAATACGATAATAAGAATAACAAGTAAAATATCCATTTAGTAACCTCCTTTATACTTGTATACCTATAAAATTATATTCACCTCTTTTTACTCCATACTTAAAATGCGGTAGTCACTTTAAATTGTAAAATATGGAATGTGATTCTTCATCAGTCTGAAGCATTATTTTTAAAAATAAAAAGACGTACTTTTTACTCGTACATCTTTAGTATCTATATTCGTATTTTTATATACCTATTTAAGCCATTTATTTTTCAGTTAACTCCATACCTTTAGGATTAGTTTTATTTAACACTCGAAAATTAAATTTACTTGCTAGCATTAAAGTGATTTTATAAATAAAGTATCCAACAATACAACCTATAACGTTACAGATTACATCATCAATATCAGTAATACGCCCCCATCCACTAAATAAAGACTCAATTAGTTGTAATAATTCAATGCTAATTGATATAACTAAACCTAATAAAATAGTCTTTTTAACTTTTTTAGGGGATAATATTGACTGAAAGACCTTGGTGTTCGTTACTAGTAGGAAAGCCGATTGGTATAGGGAATAAAGTGACTGCAACAACCATACCAATATATATTGCGAACAAAAAACTAATTAGCTCTTTCCACCAATGCACACCCTTTTTTTCATTCCAATTAATATAGTTCGTACAATCAAATAACCGATAACTCCAAATAGGATAAACATACTACCATTAATCATTTATAAACTTTTAACACAACCCTTCATATTAATGTCATAATAATATCTATTAATTTAAATATAAAGTTTTAATTTAATTTGTATAGAATTATTTTTCATTATAAAAAACCTTTATTTATAAAATAAAAGATTTCTAGTTAACTAAAATTCTTTTCAAAACAAAAACAATCATGAACCCGTTTAAATTGTTTTCGTATTTCTTCTTTATTTTCACCTGTATAATGAGCAAATGTTTGAACTGGATGTAACTGACCTATATTACTTTTCATTACACCTTTTATCTCGTCTGTATGGTCGGAATACACGTGTAAATATGAATCTACGTTTACAAATCCGTTCTTTTCATACCATCCATGTACCCATAGGTTGTCCCTAGTCCATGCTTCCAGGCGATTTAGGTTAAGTTCTTTCGCTAACTTCTCCGCTTCCTTTAATAGCTGATTACCAATTTTCATTCTACGGAAATCCGGATGAACTGCAATATGCCAAATCATGCCGCCAAGACCAGTTCCTCTTGAACATACTGTACGCTCTTCTAATTCATATTCAATATCTATTAACCCCACAATTTGATTTTCACATACTGCTACTAATTCAATTGTAGGATTTTCATATTTTTCTTTCTCTCTAAATACGTTATCGTAATATGCTGTATCTAAAAAAGATAACACACGGCAACGTACCCAACCGGTTTCATTAGATTTTTCATATGCTCTAATCTTAATATTCATGTAATCTAAAAGCTCCCTCTATATTTTTATTAATTTTTTAACTCCTACCTTGTTGCTTTAGACATATAATCAATTGAACAATCTAAATCTAGATATAATAATTTTCTGGACTACATCCTTTGCATTAATCATATTTGTCACCGTCATATACAGAAGAGATTCTTCCACCTAATTATTATTCAATATATAGATGGAAGAATCCTCTAGTGATGTATACTAATAGAAAAATGGAAGAAAAAGTTATTTAGAATCTACTGATTCAGCATGATATACCTTGGATTTTGAAGGTAATAAAGTAAACACACACAATATAATAGTTATAAGTAACATTACCAATGATCCTACAATAACTACAAGTTGTATAGAAATAAATTGAGTTGCAACTCCGAATAGAATCGTAATCAAAATGGTTATGCCGGCAATTACTAGTCCATATATACTTCCAATCCGTCCCATTATGTGAACGGGAACGTTGTTTTGATAAAAGGTATAATATCCTGTATTTGCATATGCCATAGAGAAAGATAAAATAAGAAATCCGATAGCAGCCATTAAAAACTCATTTGAAAAAGCATAAATTAAATAACCAATTGCAATGAATAATGATCCTATTCCAATTAAAAATGAAGGCGCTAATTTTTTAGATAAAATTGTATTTGTTATAGCTCCTAAAATAATTCCAGCCCCGCCGGCACTAACTAAAAATCCATATTCACTATCTGTTAACAATAGAACTTCTTTAGCAAATGACAATTCAAGCGAATCATTTGCGGTAGCTAAAACCATCATCCCTTGAAATAAGAAGTATACAAAAACGATATACAAAGATTTTTTACTAAAATTTAAAACGATGTTCCAATCTTTTTTTAGTACAGTTAAAGATAACGTGTCATTTGATGTATGCATATCGGATTTTTTATCAAGATTAGGTAATAGCAATGTAATTACTCCTGATAAGAGAAACGCTATAGCATTTATATATATTGCAAACTCTGGTGTACTTGCTATTAACAATACTCCCGCTATCGCTGGACCAATTAAAAATGCACCAGATCCTATTAAACTACGCAATGAGTTGAAACGTTGTCTTTTCTCAACTGGAATTAATTTAGTCATATATGTCATAGCAGTTGGCTCGTAAATTGCATTAGCCATACTAATAAAGAATACGAATACATAAACCATCCAAAGTGATGGAAGTAAAGGTAAGATAGCGATAAATACCGCACGATATATATCGAGGTGAATCATTAATTTCCGTTTATTTAAACGATCAATCATACTCCCTGACCAAGCGTTTGTAAATAAAGCGGCTAATGGTTTAATTACATATAAAGTAGCAACAGCTAGGGCTGAGCCACCCATATTATAGACAAGTACATTCAGTGCTATTAAGTAAATCCATGCCCCTAAATTTGCAATACCAACTCCGGACAGTAATAATAAAGGATATTTCCAATCGTTAAGTAAGTTTTTCATTTTCGGCCCCGCTTTCCAAATTATTTTAAACCAATAAAAAAATCCCACCCCCAAGACTTTAGTCTTAGGGACGAGATTTATCATCGCGGTGCCACCCTAGTTTGTTAATATGTCACCATATTAACCTTATCAGGTACTGCATTCTTTATGCTTATACCATAGCTCTATAACGGGAGCTCCCGTCACACCATCCTCTAATAAAAGGTTCCGATGCACTGCTCAGAGGCTTGGTTCAATAAAGAATTTTTGCTCCTTTTCAGCTAAATGGAGCTCTCTGTGAAAAATTCATTTTATTTACTCTTCTCTTCACTGCATTTGATTTTTTCCATATTATCACAATTCAATCCGACTGTAAATAAGGAATAATCAGATATTTATAATTGCGTCATTTTTGCTTTTCGGCTAATTCGACATACGAAACGCATTAGCTTTTTATGAAGATAAGGAAATACAATGAAAAATACGTCCATTGTTTTTTTAAACGGCATTGGACATATTACTAATTTATTTTTATGGATAGCTTTCAGTGCAATTTCAGCAAACTTGTCTGCTGAAATCGGCTTATTAATTTTTAGTTGTTTTAAAATTTGATCCTTATTCATATTAATTGCAATTGATTTTTCAAATATGGGTGTATCTACAAAAGTTGGACAAAGCACACTTACATTTACACCGTATTCTTCTGCCTCATAATGTAATGAAGTTGTTAAACCTACGATAGCATGTTTGGTAGTTGCGTATGCCGTACAAAGTGGAGCAGGTCCTAAACCGGTTGCAGACGCAGTATTAATGATATAACCAAATCCTTGTTTTTTCATGAATTGGTAAGCCAATTGTGTTCCGTAGATTACTCCTAATAAATTTATTTCAATAATATGCTTCCAATTATCCAAAGACATATCGAATACTTCTCCATACATAGCAATTCCAGCATTATTAAACATATAATCAATTCTACCAAACTCATTAACTATTTTTATAATAAGATCCTCTACGAATTCAGCATTAGTAACATCTAAATATTCGAACCTAGCTAGTTGATTATTATTTTTCATATTATGCACAAGTTCTTGACCACATGCTTCATTAATATCTGCGATAATTACAAATATATCTTTATTTGCTAATTGAAGAGCTAAAGCTTTACCGATACCAGAAGCTCCGCCAGTTATAATTGCGACTCTTTGTTCATCCATATAAAAAACCTCCTGTTGTTAATACATATAATGAAAACGGACGAGTGTAAGTATTTGAACAATCGTTCTAATTCTCTTAAAACGCTACACATGTTTCTTTGAAATAGAGAGTAAAAAAATTGTAATGGCTTCATTAAATAAAGCTTCTAATTTCTCTGTTTCAATGGAATGAATAAATTGGCATAACCCACCTAGCCATGAACCTAATAAAAGACTTGAATTCTCAACGTTTTTTATATTAAATTCGCCGCTTTGTATACCTTCAATTAAAATTTTTTGATATGCATTTAAAGGGACAACAGCTAAACCATAAAGCTGTTGAACTGTAGAGGGATTCGTGCTCGGATCAGAGGCAAGTTCTTGCCCCGCCCTTAATAACGGCGTTTTGTAATTATAAAGTACAAATTTAGCCATTCCATATAATTTCCCAGTAGCATTTGTATACTGTTTTTCTGCTATTTCCCATTTACCGTGCCAGTTTCTCATACTGTCTTTAGCTAAATAAACAAATAATTCTTCTTTATTTTTATAATGATAATATATATGCCCTTTACTATAACCAGAGGCTTTTGCAATGTTATCAATCGAAGTTCTTGTATATCCTTTTAAGGAAAATAATTCTGTCGCCTTCTCTGCTATTATTTCTTTCGCTAAATCGCTATCGTATCGTCTTTTATTCAATGTAGACTCCTTCCGTCGTTTTATACAAAAAAATTGAACAATCGTTCTAATTTCAATATATGTAAGTTTTTTTGTTTTAGTAACTGTTAAGTTTCGTATTTATTATTTTTTATAAAAATTACGGTGCGTGAAATTACTAAACTTTATAAAAAAAGAGCCTATTGTATATAGCCCCTTCACATTGCTCGAATTAATTTGTATTTGCCTCTGCTAACGGTTGTAACGGTGGTTCTAATTTTAGTTCTAATGCATCGCCTTCTTGTATAGATTGTCCTTTTTCAATACTTTGATTTGTTACATATCCCGTACCTGAAGTTTTTAAATCTAATTTTAATAGTTTAGAAAAACACATAACATCACGCATTGACCAACCTTGTAAATTGGGCATTGTTGCGTTGTTTCCTAATAAAAATATACGATCACCTTCACTCATTAATTCACCAGACTGTGGATATTGTTTTTTTATTTTTCCTTCTCCTAAAATTATCGGTTGGAGTTTCTCTTTTTTTACATTATTCTCTACCGTATCTATTAATTGATTAACATAGTTTTGCACTTTTAATTGGGATTTTTTCGTTGCATCGGCCATTTGTTGTTCTGTGTATGGTTTCACCTTTAAATATTCAAGGCTATTTTTCACAACTGGTTTAAATATTTCAGCGAGTGGCTGAGCCCCATATTCATCTCCCTTTAACTTTGGCTGCTTAATAGCTAAGTATACAATTAACTCTGGGTCATCAATTGGAGCCATACCTAAAAATGAAAAAATATAATTTTCTTTTCCTTCCATATATCGTCCATTTTCAGGGTTCGGAATTTGGGCTGTTCCTGTCTTGCCTCCTATTGGATAACCATCGACTTTATACATTGTACCTGTACCTTTTGAAGACGTAATAACACGCTCCATTAAGTCTCTTACCTTGTCCGCAGTCTCTTTTTTTATCGGATTGCCAACTTCTTTCGGTTGATTTTCCATAATAACTTGCTTGTTTGTTGGATTTACAACTTTGTCAACGATATATGGTTGCATCATTTTCCCGTCATTTGCTATAGCGGTGGCAGCTTGGATTAATTGAATTGGAGTTACTGTAGAACCTTGTCCGAAAGAAGTTGTTACTTGTTGAATTTGTGTATTTAATAATAAAGTATTTTTACTTTCACCAGGTAAATCTATTCCCGTTTTTTGGTTAAAACCAAATTTATTCATATATTGCTTAAATTTATTTGGCTTTAATAACTGATCTTCTAAAATAGAAAAAGCTACGTTTGATGACCTTTCAAAACCTTCATCAAATGTTATAGATCCCCATCCAAACCCACCATTATGATCTTTTATATCCGCTGAACCTACTGAATACTTTCCGGATTGAAAATATTCTTTCCCGTTATATACACCTTCATTGATTGCAGCAGCTAACGTAAATACTTTCATCGTTGAACCTGGTTCATATGCATTTGCGATTGGATCATTTAGAAAGTATTCAATATCCCCTTTATTAGGGTTAAAACTAGGTTTACTAGACATAGCTAAAACTTTCCCCGTCTTTGGATCCGCTATAATACCTACTAACATAGAAGGATCATAGTGCTCTTGCGCCTTGTTCATCGCTTCTTCTAAAAAACTATTAATTTGTTTATCAAGCGTAAGATATACGTTATTTCCATGTTTAGCGGGTTCTATTTTTCCTATATCATTTGTAAGCGGGATACCTC
This sequence comes from Bacillus sp. SSR7, assembly GCF_055902415.1. Lineage (NCBI taxonomy): Bacteria > Bacillati > Bacillota > Bacilli > Caryophanales > Bacillaceae > Bacillus > Bacillus sp. SSR7. The sequence continues at coordinate 231,783 of NZ_JBVVXV010000001.1, forward strand.
CTCGCGCTCCCACATATTCTATATTCCCATTTGTCGAGCGCAAATACTTATCCAAACTTTTTTCAAGTCCAAATTTCCCTTCTGTATTTCCTTTATTGTCTGGTCTAGCAAAACCAAGTATATAAGATGCAAAATCTTCATTTGGATACACTCTTGCTTTCTCAGGCATAAAAGAAACACCCGGGATTTTCAATTTTTTAATTTGTTCTTTCTTTTCCCTAGACAAATTCCGGCCAACTTTTCCGATTTCAACTTGCGTACGCCCCTCATGGAAATTTTTTAATACGTCCTCTTTATCAATTTCAAGCGCAGTAGCTAATTGCTCTGCAGTTTCATCTTTATTTTTCAATTTGTCATTACCTTTCAAATTCACCACAACACGATACGTTGTTGAATCTTGAACGAGCACTTTTCCAGTTTGATCATAAATCGTGCCACGATTCGCTTCCAAAACACCTTTTTTATTATGTTGTTCATTTGCAAGATCCTTTACATCCACATTATGCACGACCCCTACTGCTTGAATATAGAAAAAACGCAAAAGCATAATAAGAAACAAAACAATAAAAGCAACCATAAAATACCGCGCGCCTTTATTCGTTTGAAGTTTATGCATATTTATCTCCTTTCTATTACAATTAATTACTGCGATGGTGTGCTATAAATTATGTAGTTTTTGCTTTCAATACTATATGTTTCGAACTTTTCCTTTTAATCCCTTTAAAACGTTCTGAAAGTATCCATTGTTTCTTTTTTATTTATCTATTTACATTGCGGTGCATGAAATTTTCGAATATTCAGACGCTCTTAGGTTGACTTATTATAATCTACAAATTTAATAAAAACTTTTGATACTAGCTCATTTGTTCCTTCATCATTCTTTTAATGCGTATATCCTTATCTTGTACATAATAAAAAGTTCTCCTTTGGATTTCCAAAGGAGAACTTAAAAAACTACGAATAGTTATTTATAACAATTAAGCTATATGATTATATTTCTCTAAAAAAGGAATTCGTTTTGCTACTAATGCGTACATTTTGAATACAAGTTTCGCTATCGGCTCCAACATACGTGTACTTTGCACTACTAAGCCACTTGTGATAAATGTTAAGAAAGCAGCACCCAGTATATCTAAAGGATAATGAACACCTACGTACATACGTGAAACACCGACTAATACTGCCCAAATAAGAGCGACATATTTAAGTTTTTCTCCTCTAAGCAAAAATACAAATGCAATGGAAAATACAAGTACTGAATGATCACTAACAAATGATGAGTCTGCTGCATGTGGTACTAATTGATGTACATCATGTGATACAAATGGACGTGGGTGGTAATATACCGCATGTATCACAACATTTACTAATAATGCGATAATGACTGAAAGTGTCGTATATAACACTGTGTATTGTTTTTTAATTGCATTGACTTTTTTTCCATTATTAAACCATAAGATAAACATAAACAAAATTGCTACATATACAGCACTATTTGTAATAGCAATCATTAGCGTATCTAATAGTTTGGACGATCCAGCTAAATTATTAAACCATTGAAATACTGTGTGATTCATAATTCTCTCTCCTTAAATAAAAGCTTTCTTGATTTACACAGTATACAACATCAATATGAAAATGGGCTTAAACTTTTCTCATCTAATTCTCATTTTACTATTACTCATTTGACAATATTGAGACTAATTATAACGGCTAATTATGTATAAAGCTGAAAAACCTTTAAAACAATACGACTTACATACTATTCATGAATAAAATACGTAACATAGTTACTTAAATATACTTGTTGTAAAATCATATTTTTAATACATACGAAGTGCAATATTACCGAATTGTTCGCCTTGTTCCATACGTCTTAACGCTTGAATCGCTTCTTCCAACGAATACACTTTATCCATAATTGGTTTAATCTTATATTTCACTATAAACTTAATCATTTCATTAAATTCTTCACTGCTACCCATAGATGTTCCCATTATATCGATTTGATTATAAAATAATGCTCGTAATGGTAATTCAATTTTATCCCCTGAGCTGGCACCAAAATTAACAATTCTCCCATTTTGTTTTAATACATCAAAGTATTTTAAGAATGTTGCTGGCCCTATACTATCGATTATTAAATCTACTTTCTCTTCGCGTAAACTCTCTTCCCAATTTCCAGAACTATTAAAGGAAAAGTCTGCGCCATATGTTTCGGCAAGCTTCCTTTTGTTCTCTACCCTTGAAGTAACACTTACTTTTGCACCAATTGCTTTTGCAAATAACATAGCAAACGTCGCTACACCGCCGCCTATCCCTGGAATTAAAACATGTTCGCCACGCTTTAATCTACCCTTTGTAAAAAGCGCTCTATATGCAGTTAATGCCGATAAAGATAAAACACCAGACTCTTCCCAAGTAAGATATGATGGTTTTGCCACTACATTTTCTACTGGCACAATGACATATTCAGCAAACGTTCCATCTTTGGGCCCACCTAACACCTCTGGTAACTCGGGTATTTCAGCAATATAATCCCATCCAATACTAGGGTTAATAATAACCTCATTTTGCAATATAGTTCTTGAAACACCTTCTCCAATTTCCGTAATAATACCTGCACCATCTGATCCTAGAACTAATGGTAATTGCATTTCCTTTCTATTATTCATTATAAATAAATCTCGATGATTTAATCCTGCTGATTTTAATTTTACTTTCACTTCTCCAGCGCTAGGTTTTCTCTCAGGTAATACTTTATATTCTACCCCTTCAAATCCTGCTTTATATTGTTGTACGATAGCTTTCATTTTTATTCCCCCTTCATATTTCTAATGTACTAGAAAGTTCGAAATAAACAAAATAATTTGACCGTAAAAAAGAAGGAATGCACAAAACATCCCTTCTTTTTGAATTATTAAAGTGAAACGGTAGGCAGTGTAATCGTAACTATTGTTCCTTCGGCTTCTTTACTCTCTATTTGAATAGTTCCGTTATATTTCTCTATAAGTCGTTTAGCAATAGATAAACCTAGACCGTTTCCACCTTGTTTTCGACTTCTTGCTTTGTCTACTCGATAAAAGCGGTTAAGAACAAAAGGCAAATCAGCTTCGGGTATTCCCGGTCCATGATCTATAATACGAATGTTAACTTTTCCTGACTGCACACTAGATTCAATACAAATATATCGATTATCTTCTTTTGTATACTTCACTGCGTTATCCATTACGATAATAATAATTTGTTCTAAGTAAGATGATGGTATTGAAACATATGCTGCATCTCCATCCAGTTTCGTATCAAATTGAAATTCAGTTTGAAGTACAGTAAAATTTTGTGTAACTTGTTTTAATATACTATTTACATGGACTGGATCTGCTGCGATTGCATGCATCTGTTCTGATTCAGCCCTTGATAGTTCTAGCAATTCTAAAACTAACTTATTTAAACGATCGACTTCCTTTAAACTGGATTGGAGCGATTTATCTAAAACTGCTGGATCATTTTTCCCCCATCGATTTAACATAGACAAGTGTCCTTGAATAATTGTTAGTGGTGTTCTCAGTTCATGGGATGCGTCTTCTACAAACTGTTTCTGTTGTGTAAAAGAAGTTTCTACCTCATCCATCATTTCGTTAAAAAGAAACGATAATTTTGCAAGTTCATCATTATTTTCACGTACTGGAACCCGTTCATTTAGACCGTTTTTCTTTATACGTTTCATCGTATCCGTTATATTTTGAACGCTTGATAATAGTTTTTTCGTGATTAGTAGCCCACCTAAAAAACTAAAGATTAATCCACATATTCCGGCAATAACCATTACCACTAGAATAATTTTTAATAAATGATCGAAAGCCTCTAAGTTTTTCGTAAGTTCAATTGTACCAGTGAACTCTTTTGTTTGAATTGGTATACGCTTAACTAATATGCGATCTTCTACATGTCTTTTTATAAATAATTCCTCATGTGTAACTTGTTTTGGTTTTATCCACGATTCATTAAACTCTCGAGAAACAGTAACAATTGGTTTCCCGTCCATACCGATAATACGAATCATTTGATGCTTATCAATCATATTATTTAAAAAATCTTTCCTGTTTTCAAACGTTTTACTCGAAAGGGTATCACTTTTATCTTGGAAATATGCCGCTACTTCTGTCACTTGCCTATTTATTTGTTTCTGTTCATAATCTATAGTCCACTTATTAATTACAATAAACTGCAAAGCGCTATATAAAATGAATAAAATAAATACTAGTGTAGTGGACCAAAGTGTTAATTTCCACTTTATAGGTAGATTTCGAATTCGATGCAAAATATTTTTAATCATTTCATTATATATCCAGCACCGCGGACCGTTTGGATATATTCCTCCTTATCTACGCTATGTAACTTGTTACGTAAATAACGAACGTATACATCAACGATATTCGTCTCAACCATTGCATCATATCCCCATACTTGATTTAATAAAACATCACGGGTAAGTACTCTATTAATATTTTTCATAAACATAAGCAAGAGTTCAAATTCTTTATTTGTAAGTTCAATTTCTTCATTTCCTTTTGTAATAGTTCGAGATTCAATCTGGAGCTGTAAATCTTTGAAGGTAAGAGATGAATGTTTGTTTTCTATATGTTCTTCTCGTCTAAATATAACTCTCATACGTGCTAACAGCTCTTCAATTGCAAATGGTTTCGGAAGATAATCATCGGCTCCACTATCTAAACCTGTCACCCGGTCCATAATACTATCACGTGCAGTCAGCATAATAATCGGTGTATTTTTAGTTGCCCTTAATCTACGACACACTTCTATTCCATTTAATCCTGGTAGCATTAAATCCAATAGAATAAGGTCATAATTTGTTTCAAGTGCAGCTTCTAAACCCTTCCGCCCATCAAACTGTATATCGACTTTATATCCTTCATACTTTAGTTCTAACTCTAAAAAATCAGCTAAATTTTCTTCATCTTCAATGATTAATATGTGTTGCAACCGTAATTCCTCCTATAAAGTTAAATGAATGAGTAATCCTAACCCAAATATCAATGCAATGATTTGATGTGCTTTTCTATACAATATCAAGTTTGTTTTTTTATTATGTTTCTGTAAGAAAAATCCAATGACACCCAGTATAATTAAAATAAATAGGGAGAATATACCACTATAAAATATAAGTATATGTCGACTTCCTTTTAATAAAAAATAAACACCGTGAGTAATTGAGACAGCTAATACAGTATATCCAATGAATACGTGAAATTCTTTAATGAACAAATATAAGTCTTTTATCAATTTAACCCCAATTATATTTTTCTTTTTAAAAAATAACCATACATGACGTAAAAACCATAACGATGCAGCTAAAATTGCCCCATACTCACCGAAAGAACCTAATTTCTTATTTAACCCTTTAAGATTTACTACGTTGCCGTATATTACATTAATAAGCAACAATGCTACACTGCAAAAAATAATAGTAAAGCCTATGATTTTTACAGACATGTGAAAAGATTTATTTCTTAGTAGCTTTTCCATTTTATTAAAGCTCCTTTCTTAAAAAGCTTCTGTAACAAGCAGAATATCAAATAAAAAAGAAAGGAACATGAAAGAAAGATTAAAATAAAATGAGAATTTCAAGATCAATTAATTCTTTTTGCTTCCTTTATTATTTTTTGAATAAACGGTGCTTTTGCATTTGTATAAGAAACACGATCAAAAGGATATGTAGCTGCAAGTCTCTCTTTTAGTTCTCTATATTCTTTACGTGCCCATTCATGCTTTATTAGAAAGTCTCGAAATAAAAGATTGTTTTTCCATTCGTCACTATTATATATATAAACATGTAAATGATGAGTGCCCGCTCTCCATTTTCCCTTTCTAAAAAAACGCCAATTAGGGATTTCTTTTGGAACATACTCATATCCAATTTTTAATAGATCATCAATCCACTTTTCGATAATTTGCAAATCTGTTACGCCAATCATCATATCAATTAAAGGTTTCGCTCCTAAACCTTGTACAGATGTGCTCCCTATATGTTCAATAGCAATACAATCTCCTCCGAATAAAGAAATAAATTTCTCTTTTTCTTTTACATACTCTTCATGCCAATCTTTTTCATATGGTTTAATAACGATTTGTTGTTCCACTTTATCCACCTTCTTATAATTATTTATTATTATATTTATAAAGTTTCATGTGATTCACATAGGATTTTTATAAAATATGTCGAATACTGAAATATACAACTTAATTATAATAAATGCGAGGTATATTATGGAAGCTAAACCAGTTGAAATTCAATTAAATCAAATAACATTCCAATTAAAAGAACATCATAATTTTGATTGGCTCTTGAAATTAGGAACCGTATTTGCAGTTTTTGACCAGCAAGATTCAGGTAATATAAGTTTTGGTGTTGAAAAAAATGGCCATAAAAAATTCATTAAATACGCAGGAGCACAAACAATTGCATACGAAGGAACAATAAATGACGCTATTGAACGGTTAAAAAATTCAGTTTCCCTATACGAGGAATTAAAACACAACTCGCTTATAAAACTACTTGAACACTTTCCAGTTCAATCTGGATATGTACTAATTTTCGATTGGTTTGATGGTGAATGTCTTCATTCGCACTGGAGTTTCCCGCCTCCTGAAAAATATAAAAATCCAAACTCTCCATTTTATAAATTTAAGCATTTACCTGTTAGAAAACGTGTTCAATCCTTAAATTCCATTTTTTCTTTCCATACATATGTCGAAAAGAAAAACTATGTAGCGATAGATTTTTATGACGGTAGTATTATATATAATTTTAATACAAATGAAACGAAAATTTGTGATATTGATTTATATTCTAAAAAACCATACGTAAATAAAATGGGAAGATTATGGGGTTCCTCACGTTTTATGTCTCCTGAAGAATTTGAGCTAAACGCTATGATTGATGCGAGAACAAATGTATTTAATATGGGTGCAATGGCTTTCACAATTTTAGGTGGTGGAAAAGATCGCTCCTTTACAAAATGGGAAGCAAGTAGGGATTTATATGAAATAGCGTATCGTGCAGTAAATGAAAATCGAGCCGAACGATATACATCAGTTGAAGAATTTTATGAAGAGTGGGTAAACGTGTTAAATACTAAAAAGATATAAATCTATATTATTCAAACAAATATATAGTTTATACTATTATCATGATAATATATATAAAAAGGAAATTAAAAATAACGAGGCAAATATTATGAACTTTGTGTATATCAATCAACACGTGTTAAATAATCTTTTATACATTTTAAGTAGTATATTTATTTTTTATTTTATATATGATAGCGGGCGCTATGTGAAGAAATATAAAAAACTACTTATTATACTTTGTACGAGTATCCCTCTTATTTTATGTATGCGTTATCCTATCTATATGGATGAAAGTTGTATTCATGATTTAAGACAAATACCGGTTATAATAGGTACACTTTATGGTGGCTTTCCTGTCGGTATAACATTGTTTGCTATTTTATTAATTATAAGATTTTCATTTTATGGATTTAGCATGTTAACAATGCTAGTTTATGGCATAATGTTTATCATTACAGCATTCGCATCCGCAAAATTTAATACATATAATAGAAAAATAAAAGTAGCTTTTTCCATGTTTTTAACCTTTTTCCTAGCAATATTTACAACTGTAATTGTATTAACTTTATCAGATTTTGAAGTAAATAATTTGTATATTATTTACTTCATAATATTACCGACTACTCTGATGCTATTTATTGTTTATATAAATGAAGTTATAAAAGATGCAGTATGTATGCGATCAAAATTAATTAAAATGGAGAAAATGGAGATTGTTAGCCAACTCGCTGCTAGTATATCACATGAAGTAAGAAACCCTTTAACTGTCGTAAAAGGATTTACACAACTTTTGAAAACATCCAATTTGACTCCTGAATCGAGAGATAAATATATTGACCATATACTTGAAGAATTAAATCGTGCTCAAGAAATTATTGATGACTATTTAACATTTGCCAAACCTGCTCCAGAAAAATTAGATCATATTTCAGTCGAACAAGAGTTAAATAGAGTTATTAATATGATAGTGCCCTTATGTAATATGAATACGGTACATATTACGAAAGATTTCTCCAATGCAACAATAGTTGGTAATAAGCAGCACTTTCAGCAATGTTTTTTAAACTTAATAAAAAATGGTATTGAAGCAATGCCTAATGGTGGCACTTTAAATATCTCCTCTTCTATTAGTAATAATAAAGTTATCATACGAATTGAAGATAGCGGAATTGGTATGTCACAAGAGCAAATAAATCGATTTGGCGAACCGTATTTTAGTACAAAAACGAAAGGTACAGGTTTAGGTACAATGGTTGCTGTTAAGATCCTTGAAACGATGCAAGGTAATTTGAAAATCCGAAGCGTTATGAATAAAGGTACTACTTTGACAATTACATTCCCGAAATGTAATACAAACGCATCTAACAACAAATAAAAAAGGAGCAATTATGCTCCTTTTTTATTTGTTTCGATACATAAGTATCTTCTATGTTTTTTTAGTTTACATTTGTGGAGACTAATTAAAAATTAGTACCCTCCGCCCCAGCAGCTGCATCCAACGATAATTAATAAAATAAATAACACAACTAATAAAGCGAAACCTCCACCAAAACCACAAGAACCACCGTAACTCATTCTTTCTCCTCCTTTTGGTTTGAAAACTAATAGGTAGTTGATCATTTTAACTGGTTCGTATTATACATTATGTAAGTATCCCTTTTTTGAGCATGTCTATATAAAAATAAGTAAAAGCACTCATTTGAGAGTGCTTTAAAATGGATACCAAAAATTTTGAAATACATGTAACTTTAAATATACTGCAGCAATTAAAATAAAAACACCTACAAATAAAGCAATGAAATCTCCGCTTTTCGCTTTATTTGTATAGAACCACGTACGTGTATCCTTCTTTCCAAATCCTCTTAAATCCATTGCGTTTGAAACTGTATCAATTCTCTCTAAAGAATGAATAATTAAAGGCCAGAAAATTAAGACACGGTTTTGTATTCGAATCCACAAACTTGCTTCTCCTTTTTCAAAAGCTACTCCTCTCGCCTCTTGGGCATTTTTAATAACTTTATATTCGGACTGTATATCAGGTATATAACGTAATGCAATATTTATCGCATAAGTAATTTTATAATGAATTCGAAATTTACTTAAGCTACTCACAAATTTGCTTGGATCAGTCGTATAAATAAAAATAAGTGTAAATGGTAATAACGTAAAATACTTTAACGAAAGTGTAGCTGCATAAAATAAGGTTTCGTATGTAATTGTTGCATATCCAATATACACAAATGAAGTATACGATCCAGTTAATTCAGATCCATGGGTTGGTGTAATAAATAAAATCATGACAGAATTTAATAAACTAAATGTGAATATAACAGTAAAAACAATAAAAATTTTACGAAATGGAATTTTAGCAACTAGAAGTCCGATACATCCAATCATAAATACGAATAGCAATATGCGAAAATCAAAAAATAAAAAAGTAAGTGTCATACAAAAAATAAATAACAACAATTTCACTGCCTCGTCCATGCGATGAAAATATGTATTATACACCTTCCTCCCTCCTAATATCATCAAAATAAAGTTTCATAAATCTTTCAGGATTTGTAATACCACTAAATTTAACGAGTTTAAATAAAGAGCTCTCCTTTAAGTTCGCTCTTTTTAATGTTTCTGGATGTCCTAATACAATAGACGCGGGATTATTCGCAATAATTTCTCCTTCATGTAGAACTATTGCTCTGTCTGCATATTCTAATGCGAGATTCATATCGTGTGTGATAAAAATAAAGGATATTCCCTTCACAGCTAGTTTTCTAATAAACGTCATAAATTGTTTATAATGATAATAATCTTGTCCCGCTGTCGGTTCATCTAATATGATAAGTTTTGGATTTATTGCTAGTACAGATGCAATCGTTAATCTCTTTTTTTGACCATAACTTAATGCCTGAATTGGCCAATTTCGAAATGGATACAAGCCACAAATTTTTAATGTTTCCTCTGCTCTAAGCTTAATTTCTTCCTTCGAAAAATTTTTTAATTGTAATGGAAATGAAATCTCTTCCATTACAGTAGCTTGTGTAATCATATGATTTGGATTTTGCATCACATAAGATATAACCTCACCACGTTTACGAATAGACCAAGAATTGATATTTACTCCATCAATTAAAATTCTATCATTTTTTGTTTTGTTTATCCCTATAAGACTATGAGCTAATGTTGATTTTCCAGCACCATTATGACCTAAGAGTGCTACTATTTCCCCTTTATATAGAGAGAAATTTACATTGTCTAATACTTTTTGTTTATTAGGATATGAGAATGACAAATTCTCTACTTTCAATAATTCTTTTTTTGTAGGAGTATCTTTACAAAAAGTTTGCTTCTCCATCCACTCATTTATTACACCACTAACATTTTCTCTTTGAAGATTTTCAAATGGGTATATTACGTCATTATTACTATCAAAATGCAATCTCTTTAATCCTTCCAAGTACATAGGTTCCCTTAAGCCAATAGATGGTAATATATTTGAGGCCAAAATCTCTTCTGGTGTTCCTATCTCAACGATTTCCCCTTCCTCCATTAAAATAATTTTATCTAAATCCAGATTTAACATTTCTTCTATTCGATGTTCAATAATTACAATTGTTTTATTACATTGTTTATGTATATCTTTAATAAGTTCTATTGTATGTAAGCTACTAGCTGGATCTAAATTCGCTAACGGTTCATCAAACAATAATATATTAGCATTTGTCGTTAACAGACCTGCTAAAGAAACAGTTTGTTTTTGCCCTCCTGATAACTCATGTGGACTTTGTTTATGAAAATTATGCATCTTTACCTTTTTTAATGATTCCGAAACAATCTTTTTCATATCATCTTCATTTACGCATTCATTTTCTAAATAAAAAGCTACATCTTCCTCTACTGTAAGACCAATAAATTGTGCATCTTGATCTTGCAAAATTGTTCCAACCTGTTTACTCTGTTCAAAAATACTTCCTTTCCTCGGGTCTTTTCCGTCAATTAAAATAGTACCAGTACTAGTCCCTTCATAAGAAAATGGGATTAGCCCATTTATACAATGAGCTAATGTCGATTTCCCTGAACCACTTCGCCCAGCAATCAACACTTTTTCCCCAGGATATATATGAAATGTAACGTCTTTAACAGTAGGCTGCGCTGCATGCTTATATTGAAAGCTGAATTGTTCAAAAGAAATAATTGGTTGCATGTTAACATCCCTACTTTTCAATTTTTAAATGTGTATGTTTCTTATTAGATTTAGCTAATCCTATTGTAATTGGCAATCCAAGAACTAAAAATACAATAACATCAGCAATTGTTGCACCTAATACTTGTATAACAATTTTGTCAAACGGTTCTCCCATCACAATAATATCGAATGCCCCAGCAAATATAATAGCAATGACGATACCAATTAACCCAGTAATAGCTAAATAAGAAATATCTCCTTTATTATATGTCCCGTTTTTCACACTAAAGCCAACTCTTTTTTGAATAAGCCCCATTGCAAAGCCGATAATACCTGAACTAAAAACCCATCCCCACCAAATACCCCAGCCAGCAATTGTATCTGTTACGGTATGACCGATAAGTCCTATTAACAGTCCTGCCACTGGGCCAAATAACGCTCCAAAAATGGTTAAAATAGCTAACGCAGGTTTAATAAATGTATTTGGTGCAATAGAAAATCCCCATAGTCCTAATATCCCATATAGTGCTGCTCCAATTCCGATTGCCACTACTAATTTTGTTGATAATTTGTTCATTACAATTCCCCTCTCTTAATAGTCAACTTTTATTACTCTATATTTATTTTCAAAATGAATTATGCATCGACACTCCCTTTCTATACAACAAAAAATGACCTCTTACATAAGAGGTCATTTTCTTTCACATTCAAGAATCCTCTTATCTTCCAAAAAACACATCGTGTTCTCTGCGGAATTAGCACCTTCCTATACATTTATATAGGGGTTGCTGAGGTTTCATAGGGCCGTTCCCTCCACCTCTCTGGATAAGTATTAATTTGTAATTCGTATTATGGCACTAAGAAACATAAATTACAATACTTTTCTAATTATTTTTATTTTTTGCTAAATGATTCATTTAAATCATTGTATTCTCATCGGAATTATGAAATAATGAACTCAAAATAGTTACGGGAGGAATATACGATGAAAGTAATCGGTTTAATTGGTGGGCTAAGTTGGGAATCTACATCGTTATACTATAAACATATAAATACACTTACACTCTCTCAATATGATCAAAATGCAAAGCTTGTTTTATATAGCATGGACTTCGGTGAAGTAACTAATTTATTACAAAATCATCAATATGAAGAAGTGAAAAACGAATTAGTTACCGTTGCAAAAAAGGTTGAAAAGTCTGGGGCTGAATGTTTATTAATGTGTTCCAATACAGTACATCTATTTGCTGAAGAAGTAGAGCAAGCAATATCCATTCCACTCCTCCACATTGGTGATGTAAGTGCAAAGAAAATGGTAGAACATAATATAAAGCGTATTGGACTATTAGGTACGAAACAAACAATGGAACAAGACTTCTATAAATCACGTTTAGCAAATTATAACATTGAAACAATCATCCCAAATAAAGAGGCAAGAAAATTTATTCATCATGTTATTTTAAATGAATTAAGTAAAGGAATTATTTCAGAAGTATCAAAAGAAAAGCTATTACAAATTACAAAGTCATTAATTCAAAATGGCGCAGAAGGTATACTACTAGGTTGCACCGAAATACCATTGCTCATTTCCCAAAACGATCTTACTGTTCCTGTTTTTGATACTACTTTTTTACATGCAAATACTGCTGTGCAGTTTGCTGGATAATCATATAAAAGCATAAAGGTGCCACCTCTATGCTTTTATATGACCCACACTATTTATTTAAAAGAGATGTAATCATTGTAATTGCTTCATTTGAACCACCACAATCTAAAAAACTATCTTTCAATTTTCGTATTCCATGCTTATACTTTTCATTTGAAAGAACGTCTGTTACCGCTTCTCTTAACGTTTGCACATTAACATGCTCTTTCAATAACCGATTTGCTGCTTCCAGTTCGGTTAATCTTTGTGCTATCATTGGCTGGTCTTTATCATGTGGAATTATAACAAATGGAACATTAAAATGAATAGCATCGTGTACGCTATTCATACCGCCATGTGTAATAAAAATATCTGCTTCACTTAATACTTCTGTTTGGGGTACGTATGAAGCAATTATAAAATTGTTTGGCGCCTTCTTAATTTTAGAACGATCATTTCTATCACCAATTGCCATTACAACTAACCCATCAAAATCTGAGAAAGCATCAATACATGTATTAAAGAATGGTTCGAGTCCTTCAAGGAGTGTCCCCATTGAAATGTAAATAACTTTCTTATCTTTAAGCAATTCAAGTGGAAACTCTACATTTGTTTTACGACTTGAAATACTCGGCCCAATAAAAATATTATTTTCTCTGAAAGAATCACTATTAGGTTGGAAGTAACGACTTGTGTACACGAGGGTAATATCTCCTTTGTTATGCATAAATTGAAGATTATTTTTAGGCTTCACCCCAAATTCATGTTCTATTCGATATAGTAACTGTTCAGAAATTTCATCAGGTTGGAATGGCATTTCTGCATTTGGATGAAAAGGTAATGTCTCCAAAAATTCAGTAGGAATTAAAAATATAGGAGAAGAAACTACACCTGGAACTTGCAAATACTCCTTTACTAACTCTCCAGCGCCAAATATATCATAAATTACGCAATCAAAATTTATGCTTTCACATAATTCTTTCGTAATTTCTAATATATATAAAGAGGTTTGAACATGTACATGAAAGAAAGAGTCCAGCCCATTTGAAGTTTCAGTATCAATAGAAATCTCCTTTAATAAATCTGGATGGGTATATACATTAGCTCCCAAATCTTCAATTCTGTCTTTAAAGTGTTCTGTAGTAATATAATGGACGTGATCACCCCGTTCAGTAAAGGCTTTGACTAAACTTAATGTAGGATTCACATGTCCCTCTGCCGGAAAATTAACCACTAAAATATTTAGCACTTATTTCTCACTCCTTACATTTCACTTTTTTAATTCAGCATACTGTTATTTGTACAAGTAATCTTCTCCTAATAGTCCTAATATGCTTGCTACATTCTGTTGATAAATAATTCTCAGTCATCAACATAAAAAAAGCATCTACCCATGTAGATGCCTAACCGTGATAAGGAGTGTTCTGTGAGGTTAGAACAAGCTTTTCTGCTTGTCCTATGCAATTAATATATGATTTTTTTTATAAAACGTGAATAGTTAATAGAATTATTTCATCCATTTTATATGATCAAATGGACGAAATACCATTTCTTTTAGAATAAATTGCTTCATATATACCTCTTTTCTAATCCGTTCCTATGTAAAACGCCTCTAGTTTACAGGAATGCTAGAGACGTTTCGTACATGTTAATTCTCTTTAGAATCATCTGTTTTTGGCGCTTCACCAGTTAATCGCTTATTTTTCAAATCAAAATAAGCATCTAGAACTTCTTTTCCAATATCGGAGTTAATGCCCGATTTATCATTTATAACCCACGGTACTACAACAGAAAATGCTACTTCTGGATCATCATATGGCGCATATCCTGCTAATGTTAAGTTATAGCAGTCTCTTCGATCGCCCTTTTCATTTCTTCCAATATCATTTTCTCCACCGTATACAGTCTGTGCAGTACCTGTTTTACCAGCTGGTTTATACGAAGCTTTTTGGAACGCCCTTACTCCCGTTCCATCACCTTCTTGGAATACCCTTCTAAATCCTTCTTTTACTTGATTTATATATTCCTCTTTCATATCTATCTTATTTAAAACGATTGGTTTTATTGAATGCACCACTTTACCAATTTCATCTTTTTGAACAGTCTGTTCTCTAATTTCTTGAACAATTTGTGGTTTCATACGAAAACCACCGTTTGCGATAGTCGAAATATACTGTACAAGCTGAAGCGGTGTATACGTATCATACTGACCGATTGAGTAGTCTAGTAAGAAACCAGGTTGATTATCTTTTTTACCAATTTGTCCAGCTGTTTCATTTGGTAAATCAATGCCCGTTGGAACACCTAATCCAAATTGCCTGAAATAATATCTCATTTTATCAAAACTTTCCTGTTTAATATTTAACGAGCTATTTTTCACATAATCTACACCTGCAATTTTTAATGCTGTGTTAAACATATAGACGTTAGAAGAAACTTGTAAAGCTCTTAGATCATCTATATTTCCAAACGCTTTCCAAGATTTTTTCTCTCTAGTTCCTTTAAACTTCATAGGTGCATCATAAAAATAAGTACCTGGTGTTATTGCTTTCGTTTCAAATCCAGTTAATACTGTTGCCCCTTTAACTGTTGACCCAAGCTCATATGAACTTGTCATCGTTCCTAAAGCATAATCTTCAACCTCCATTTTCCCTTCTTTTTCTACAAGCCTTTTCCCTGCCATTGATAATACTTGTCCATTTTTCGGATTCATCATTACAACGAAAGCACGATCCAACATAGATTCAGACCCTTTATATGCCTTTAATATTTTTTCTATGCTCTCCTCTACTTTTTTTTGTAATTCCATATCTATTGTTAAAGTTAAATTTTTACCGCTTTTCCCTTCAGTAACAGTTTCCGTTCTAATAGTATTTCCTTGTTTATCAGCAATGCTTCTTACTTCTTTTTTTGTACCATGAAGTACATCTTCGTATTGCTGTTCGATATAACTTTTGCCGACCCTATCATTTCGGCTATAATCACGCACTAAATAATATTCTAATCTTTCACGTGGCAATCCTTCATCAGCATTTGAAACGTTACCAAGAACAGAACGGAATAGACCATCATTTACATAGATTCTCTCCCAATCAACTGATGCGTCTACCCCTGGAAGGTTCGCTAAATTTTCACTAATCACCGCATACTCCTGTTCACTAACGTCCTTTTTAATAATTTGAGGTGCCATTTGAAAACCTGAAGTCATTTTACTTTTAATAGCTAACACTTCTATATCTTTAGCCGTTAGTTCTTGAAGATTTTTATCTGTAACGCGTTTCCTTTTTAAATCTTCTATTTTTTTGTCTAGATCTTTTCCGGTAATATCCTTATCTCGAAACTTATCTATTTCTTTTTTTGATACTAAGTCTTGAGTAAGTTTTGGATTTAATTGCATCCAAAAGTCTTTCTTATCAGTCTCTGTTAACTTATCTATATCGTCTTGTGGCATTTCTATTATGTCTGCAAGTTGTCTTGCTGTTTTTAATATTTCTTCTTGTTTTACACCTTTCACCTTTGTATATGTAATCGTACGTAAAGATTTATTATCAACTACTGGATTTCCTTCACGATCAAATATTTTCCCACGTGGTACAGAAAGGCCCACAGTTGCATTTTCTCTCTTCTCTACTTCATTTTTATATGTTTCTCCATCAAAGATTTGCACTTTCCCTAACTGAATAATGATGCCAGAAAATAATAAAAATACACAAAAGAATAATATATTTAGCCGAAGAGATACTACCCTACCATTTTTCTTCTCTTGTTTTTTCACCTCGTTATATTCTCCCCCTTACAATATTCCAAATAATAATCACATTTCTATATTAAAAAAAATGTACAATCTCCATACATTTCTTTATACAAATATTAATATAATGCTTAAAACTTAATAGAAATTAAAACAAAGGTAAAGAAAAGGTAAAGATTACTAAATTAAATATAAAAATACCCAATAACAAAACTTAGCTTTCACTAATCGCTTTGTTATTGGGTATTAAAGGACTTAAGAATTACCACTAGTGCGTATTGCTATACATTGATCGTCACAATTCGAAATAGATTGTTTACTTTGCACTTTCGGTAAGTAAATAGTTACTGTTGTTCCGACACCTACCTCACTCATAATACTTATTTTCCCTTGATGACTTTCAATAATTTTATAACTTAACATTAATCCAATACCGGTACCTTTTTCTTTCGTACTATAAAAAGGTTCACCTAATCTTTTAATTCTTTCTTCAGGTATTCCTATTCCTTTATCAATTACACTAATAATGATACCATCTTTACCAATTTCTTTAATGTGAATTGAAATTCTTCCACCATCTGGCATAGCTTCGATTGAATTTTGCAAAATGTTAATAAATACTTGTTTCAGTTGATTTTCTGAGCATTCAATAATTATCTCTTTAGAATCTGCATATAATTCAACTTGAATATTTGTCATAATTGCTTTTGTATTCATTAATGAGACGACATTTTTAAATATTTGATAAATATTTTTCTTTTCGGTACTTATTTCGTCTGTTTTAGCAATCGACAAAAATTCTTGAAGAATCGCTTCTATTCTTTCAATTTCAGAAAGCATTAGATCAAAATATTTTTCTTGATCTTCTTTATTAATTTGGAATAACTGTATAAACCCTTTAATGACTGTTAATGGATTCCTAACTTCGTGAGCTACACCAGCTGCTAATTGACCGATTGCTGCAAGTGTATCTGATTTATTTAGCAATTCTTCTGTCTTTTTCCGCTCTGTAATATCCCGTACAATAATCATAATTTTATCATGTAATAACGGTAAACATCTAGCTTCAAAGAAATCGATACTTTCATTAATTGTAAGCGGATATTCAACAATTGCATTTGTTCCTTTTTCTTTCACTTGATAAATTGCTTCTTGAAATTTTTGTGCTACTGAAGATGGTAATACTTCGTAAAACTTTTTTCCCATAAAAGCTTCTGCGGGTGCGTAAAATTTTGTAGGGGATCCTGCTTTATAATCAATAATTGTTCCATCATCTTCTGTTAAGAAACATAAATCTGGTAAAGCTTGAAAAATTAATTCTAATTCAGACGTTTGTTGTATTAATTTCTCTTCTATTGCTTTTAAATGTGTAATATCTACACCAACAGCCCAATAACTAAATCCATTTACAGGAAACTGCTCTGATATATTGGACCACATTATTGTTTTAATTTCACCATTTTTACATGTTAAGCGCATTTCCCAATCTCTAAAGTTCTTTCCGCGAGTCAAAAATTTCTTTTGTATCTCGTGACGATAATCATGATCCGGATACAGTAATCGAAGTGCGTTTGGATTTCCAATTATCTCTTCGGCAGTATAGCCTGTCACAATTTCACATTCGCGATTCCACAAAACAAAATCTCCATTATAATCGAGTGCATCAACCATAACAGGCATGTTTTGTAAGATTGTATGTAGTTCCTCCTCTTTTCGAGTAAGTAACGTTGTATTTTTATTTTGAAATCCTTTCATTACTCCATCTATAATTAAATTTGAAAGCATTTCAAAGTATTTTTGGCAATTGAAAATTTCGCTTTTCTGAGACCATACAACAAAAGATCCTAAATATTGATTGTATAAAAAAATGGGGATTTCAATTTTGGGAAGTTTACATATTTTCTTTTCATTTATTCCAAATGAAAATATACATTCTTTTTCAGCATCAAGAAGTTGATGTGATATGTTGGTTAATTGATAAAATTGTTCTGCCATGGTTTCTATTGTACTCACATCAATAAGTTCCATTAGCCGCGCATTCATTCCTTTTTCACCTCAATATGTAAAATTCATACAAATTTAAAATTCATACTTCTCCATTATACGAAGAATGTGCCTGTAGGTATATAGCTGAAGAATAATTATTCGAACAAATTTTATTTTTCAATTAAAATCAGAAAAGAATATCTGTCCACATTGAAACTCTAATCAGTAAGTTTTATTCATCTCCGATTGACTATTATCCGATCCAATCATGATTTTCTTTGTGCAAGAACTCTCCTTAACGTCCTTACATTCGTTAATTTTTGACATGGATTCATACGTACTAGTAGCAGTATAAAAATACATTACATATAAAGTTCATAAAATTTTCACAATTATCATGAAAAATATAAACATTTATTCCAATATATTCTATATAATAAAATGTAATAAGGCTTCTATGAAACTCATAGAATACCTTACCCCTAATAAAAGTAAAAAAGAATCCTCATTGGATTCTTTTTTACTTTTTATGCTAATACATACATATGCAAAGCATGTGCAACACCATGTTCTTCATTAGTCAAAGTTTCATATTGACACATCGCTTTTATTTCTTCAACTGCATTTCCCATTGCAATTGATAGATTTGCTTTTTCCATCATGGATACATCGTTTAGCCCATCACCTATCGCTACAGTATTTTCAACTGGAATATTCAGATGTTCCGCTAAAGTATATAGTCCATTTCCTTTTTGAGCGTCTCGATGATTAATCTCTAAATTATGCCAATAGGAAGATGTAATGGCTAAATCAGTATTATGCAGAAACGTTTCTTTTAACTTTTTTAATTTTTCCATGTCATAAGAAAATGGTAAAAGCTTATGCACATGTATATCTGTTTCTACAATCGGTTTACAACTTTCAGCACTATGAAATGCTGTATGTTCAAGGTATAATGCTGCAATCGTTTCTAACTCTTTCAAGTCGATATTTTCATTTGAATTTTTCACATAATCGATTTCATTGCGTACACTCTCTACTCCATATTCCGGTACGTACACACCTTTATCAGTATAAAGCTGATAATATAAACCATTCTCTTCAAGATATTCTACAATCTTGAGTGCCTGCATATTTTGAATTGGATATCTCCTCATCATTTTTTTATCTTTATATATAAGCGCTCCGTTTTCAGCAATAATTGGACACTCTAAATTAACTTCTAATAATAATCGTTCAATATCGACGATAGAACGACCTGTACAAATTGCTACAACATGGCCAGCTTCCTGACATTTTCGAATTGCTTCTGCATTCTCTTTACTAATCATTTTGTTACCCGAAAGAAGAGTTCCATCTAAATCAATTGCGATTAATTTCATTATTTCTTCACCACTTTCTATATATACACGAGCTCATATTAAATGAAAGGTATCGTTTTCATGCCGACCTCGTAAAGTACTCCTTATTTATAATTTATGAAAAGCGTTTCAGGTCAAGAAATAATTATAAATAAAATCCAAAGCAAGAGCTTTGGATTTTAAACTATGAATTATAACAAATATATTTTGTCTCACACGTGTATACATTCTTTTCTTTAGTTGGGACATATACTTTAAACTTTTCTAAACGTTTTCCGTAAACATGAATAGTGACAACGCTTTTATTTTTGGCTATTTCAAGGATATGACAATCAGCTGGTGGAATGACTTTATCTGTTTCTCCTTCTCCCAAATAAAGATTTCCTGTATGAGTTAAATAAACAAGTGAATTTTCAAGCTGCTTAGTTTGTATAAAGTTCTGCACCATTATTCTTCCTGTAAATACGCCTTCTACTCCCCATGTGCCATCATGGTCATGTAAAGGAGTCGATTGTCCATCTTTCCATACAAGAGCTAGTACTTCAAAACGATTTAAAGGATCTTCATATAATAAGTGTCGTGCATATTGAGCCGAATTCGCCTTCTGTTTTTCTAACGGAAGCCATGTTTTCTTTTCTAAAAGTTCTTCTAATAATTTTTCAATTCCACAAACAATTTGATTTTCTAACAAATTACTATTTATTAAATCTGTTACAGCTTTAATAAATGTTTGGAACGTCTTACTTCCATTACACGTTAACATAAGCATCCTCCTATACTCTTATTCACACACTTCCACACTAAATAACCCACTAAAATTTTACAATTGAGAAATAAAAAAACAAGGTACAATAAATCTGTACCTTGCCGAACAGCTTATTGAGTTTTTAAGCAGATAGGTAAGAATTTCAAAGTTTGTTCATTCTCCAATATACATTTTTCTAAATTGAAAGATGAAGACAACTCTATTTTTTCAAAAGCATTTATAAATGTTTTTAATGCAATCTCAGCTTCTAATCGTGCAAGTGGTGCGCCTAAGCAAAAGTGAGCACCTTTACCAAAGGTTAAATGCTTTTCATTTCCGATTCGGTGTAAATTAAATTTAGAGGCTTGTGCAAACTTTTTCTCATCTAAGTTTGCTGCACTTACCCACGCAACAATCATTTGATCCTTTTTCATAAGAGGTCCAAATATATTTGTATCCTCTGTAATCCTCCTAGCTAATGTAACTGGAAAGCGATAGCGTAATACTTCCTCAATAGCTTTTGAAATTAATGTAGGTTCTTTCCTTAATTCTTTATATGTTCCAGCTGAATCCACTAAGAAACAATAAAAACTATTAATAATTAAATTTGTAGTTGTTTCATTGCCAGCCGCTAATAGTCCTAAAGAAAAAGTAACAATTTCTTCATCGGTTAACCGTTCTCCTTCATATTCAGCTCGTATTAAATCTGAAATAATATCGTCGGTTAAATGGAATCTCTTTTCTTGAACGATTGGTAGAAGATATGCTTTAAATTCATTTAATGCTATCTCCTTTTCTACATCCAGATCATTAAACTTTTCTTTACTATACGGCATAAATAAAATATCAGACCATTCTTTAATTTTTTTACGATCTGTTGTGGGTACGCCTAATAAATCAGAAATAACGGTAACAGGTAAAGGTGCAGCGAACTGTTCAACAATATTAACTTCACTACATTTTTCAAGTTGCTGTACAAGTTCATCTGCTATAGCCTGTATTCGAGGTTTCCATTGTTCTAAACTTCTTGGAGTAAATGCTTTAGAAACGATAGAACGTACATTGCGATGTTCTGGTGGATCAGTAGAGTTTATATTTATTCTAGTTTCTAAAGGAGGGATTGAGAATTGTCTTCGCTCCCTTCTACTTGAAAACAGGCGATAGTCTGATAAAACACGATTTACGTCCTCATACAAAAATACATTCCAAACATCTTGCTCTTCATCATAATGTACTGGGTGATTATCCCTCATAAATTGATACCACTCATACGGATTCCACAATTCCTCTTTCGTTTTCAGCTTTGAAATTTCATGAACTAAAATCACATTTTCAGGCGAAGCCATAGTCCTTTCCTCCCTTTTCTTTTACAATAAAAGTGATAGGTCGGTAATTCAAAGTTGTATAATCTAACATATGTTATTTTAACATATACTAAAGGGGATTTTTCGTAGGAGAACTTGAGAAATAAATAAGGGGGATTTTTATGTATGTTGATATTTTATTGCTCGCAGAATTGACGTCAGGGCCAAAATATGGGTATGAAATAAAGAAAAATATCCAAAATCGGTTAGGAGAGAATTTTGAATTAAATCATAATATGCTTTATCCTTCTCTTCGACGTTTTGAGAATATGGGGGCTATAACGAAAAAAGTACATACACAAGTCGGTAAGCCAAACCGAAATATGTACGACATAACTGAAACAGGAGAAGAGATCTTTTCTGAAATGTTGCGCGAGTTTCCCGAAAAACTCGCGACAAACAATATTGAATTTCTTGTTCGTATCGCGCTATTTGAAAAACTTGATTATGAAGAGAGAAAAGAAGTTTTAACAATACGCCAAGACATACTACATAAACAACTTACTGCTATTCAATCTCTTGATGCTAACTCATTTTTTATTACAGAAGTCATTGACTTCAGTAAATCACGTATCGAACATGAATTGCTTTGGATTACATCACTTATGAAGAAAATATGAAAAAATAAAAGAAAAGTTAAAAACAATGAATGAAAATGAGATTTATTATCAATACTATAATTAATAAAAGGGCAACCACGATTTGGCTACCCTTCAAAAATTTATACTTCCGGATCGAAAGTTTTGCAATCTGTTTCTTCTGTAGTCGATGCTTGTTTCCCTTTATGACTTACTACATAAATTGCGTCTGCGCTACATTTATTACCGTTAGCCCAAAATTTACAGTTGTTTACTTCACATAAAACGTCTTGTGCCATAGTATCACACCTCCTTGTTCTATTATCATTAACAAAATTCGGAGGTATGATACTCTTTGTTATGCATTTTTCATTCCATTTTTAGCTTTCTTAATGGCTCTATATCCCCTTGTACAATAGCATCTATATTTTCAGTTATTTTTTCAATATCAAAATGCCACCATTGAATTTGCAGTAATTCCTCTATTATTGTATTTGTAAATCGTTCCTTTATTTTATTTGCAGGGTTTCCACCAACAATTGTATATGGTGCAACGTCTCTAGTCACAACAGATTTAGCTGCAATGATTGCACCATCCCCTATTTTGATTCCGGGCATAATGGTTGCATCCATACCAATCCAAACGTCATTACCTATGACTGTATCTCCTTTGTAAGGTAAATCAGACAAATTAGGTGTATACTTCTCCCACCCATTTCCAAATATATTAAATGGATATGCTGAAAATCCATCCATACGATGATTCGCTCCGTTCATAATAAAGGTAACTCCATTTGCAATACAACAAAACTTTCCAATGATAAGGTGATCACCAAGAAATTCATAATGATGGAGTACTCGATCTTCAAATGTTTCTCCATCTTTCGCATCATAATATGAATAGTCTCCGGCGAGTATATTAGCTTTCGTTATTGTATTTTTTATAAAGTGAACATTTTTATTTCCTTCGATAGGGTATTTAACATTTGGATTAGGATTCATGTTGCACAGCACTTCCTTTCCTATCCATTTCACTTTCTACCGCTATTACTGGCTTTAAATTGTATATAGGTAAAATAAATAATAATCCAATTATAAATAGTAAAGCTGTGCCTTCATACATCGTACTTAATGAGAATATTTCTTTTAATGAACCAGCAATACTCATTGTTACTACCATTGAACCGGTGAATAGCGGACTTAAAATGCCATTTACACGACCAATAAAATCAGTATCACTATTTTGAATAATGAGCGTATTAATACCTATTTGAATACAAGGAAGAGCTAAACCGCTAAAAAGTTGTGCTGTGAGTGTTACCCATAAATTGGTGGAATAACCTATAATACCGATGCCGATTGCCTGACCAAACATACCGATAATTAACATCTTTTGCGGCGCAACGTTTTTTGCAAACACCATCGCTAAAGCACCGCCAACAATCATTCCTGCACCATTTACTGTTAGTAACCATTGTAAACTCTCTTTTGATAATCCTAACTGCTCAGTTACAATAAAAATACCTAACGGCTGAATTAAACCAATTCCTAGTCCTGCTGCCATAAAACAAAGCCCTAGCAAAGTTAATGCCTTTTTCTTTTTTACGTATTTAATACCGTCCAGCATTTCCTGTAATAAAGTGATTTCTTTCTTCTCATTATCATTCTCAAGATCTTTCGGAAGAAATAACAACACAGCTGCTGCCAGTAAAAAAGCGATACCTGTTATGATGATTGAAATATAAATTCCAAAACTATGGAAAATAAATGTCCCCAGAATCGGTCCTAGCACCATAAAAATCGCAAAAATTGTTTGATATATAGACATCGCTAATTGGATTTGTTCCGTTGATAAATGCTGTTTAAACAATTTCATACCAGATGGTTGAGAAAATTGCGAAAGAATTGCAGAAATAAGCGTGACAAAAAACACAATTTTCCACGTACCAAACATAAGAGTAATTAATACAGCAAATACTGAAATAGAACTTAACGTTTCACACCATATCATTGTCTTCTTCGGCTTCCACCTATCAGCAAACGTTCCACCAATAAAGGAAAAGATGAAAATTGGAGCAAATTCCGCCACTGAAATCATCGAAATAGCAAAAGCATCACCTTTTGTCATTTCCATTACATATAGTAATACGGCAAAGTTCCGAACCCATATTCCAATTTGTAAAAATAATGCTGAAGCTAAAATTCCCTGTACAAATCTATTCTTCAATACTTGTGATACCCCATTATTTTGTTTCGTTTCTACATTTGTCGACATAAAAAAGCCTCCTATTTCATGTTCTGAACAGGAGGCAGCACAAATCATATGAAAAGACTATATTTTTCGCAGAGCGAAATACATCCCTTTTCTAAAAATGTACAGACTAATCCTATTCAGAAGAATATTTCGTTTTTTAACGAAGATCTCTTACAAATAGAATTAGTTGATCATTGGGATGTTTTCACCCTTCCGTTTCGAATTTAAATAACACATACATACTCTATGTAAATCATTTTCTATGTATGCATGTCTTACAATAAATATTCTAGAATGTTAATGGTAATTCCTCTAAAGAACGCATTAAATAATTACCTTGCCACTTAATGTCTTCACGATTCCCTTTTATTTGTAGTTTAGGCATTCGATTAAATAAAGTAGTAATAGCAATCTTTGCTTCTAACCTCGCAAGTGGAGCTCCTAAGCAGAAATGACTACCATGGCCAAAGGCAATGTGACGGTTGTTCTCCCGTGTAATATCAAATATTTCTGGATTTTCAAATACTGTTTCATCACGGTTCGCTGAAGCCAATGCGATAATAACCATATCTCCCTTCTGTATTGTTTGATGGTGAATTTGAAAAGGTTCTGCTGCCCATCTTGCAGTTGTAACCTCAACTGGAGAATAATAACGTAATCCTTCCTCTATAGCCGAATCAATTAATTTTGGATTATCTTTTAATAACTGTAATTGATTTGGATTTTCAAGAAGTGCTAATACCGTATTTGTAATTAAATTCACTGTCGTCTCATGTCCTGCTACAATTAATAGCATTATCATTGAATATAGTTCCCGAGCGCTCAGTTTATGCCCTTCACTCTCTGCAAGTATTAAAGCACTCACCAAGTCTTCTTTTGGCCCTTTTCGTTTCATATCAACTAAATATTGAAGATATGTAATAAACTCAGATAGTTGTTTTTCAGTTTCTTTTATTTCTTCAGGTGTTTCTGGTGATGCAATAACAGCATGAGACCAAATTCTAAATTTCGCTTGATCTTCTTTTGGAATACCGAGCATCTCACTTATCACAATAATTGGTAATGGAAATGAATAATCATCCACAAGATTTAATGTACCTTTTCGCTCTATATCACTTATCAAATCATCTGCTATTCTCTGAATTCTTCCGTCTAATTGTGCAATCATCTTCGGTGTAAAAGCTTTTTGAACTAAAGATCGTAAACGACTGTGGTTAGGTGGATCTGAATTTAGCATATGTGTTGTTAAGTGGTCACTATTATCAACGGAAAGATACATGTTCTTTGTATCTTGAGAAAACACATTTGTCCAATCTTTTTTTAAACGATTATCTTTTAAAAGTGGCAGAGCATCTTCATATCTAGTAATAAGCCATTCTTTACCGATTTCAACTTGGTTTACAAATAATATTGGTTGTTTTTTTCTCGATTCTTTATAAATTTCATACGCATCTTCTTTAAACTGAGCTGAAGCTAAATTAATGCCATCCTCTATGCTTAACCCAACTTTATTTTTCATTGACATTGTATTCCCTCACTCTCATTTGTTGTTGAAAACCAACCCAACATATGCATTATACTCTAATAAAAACGCGAAAATTGTAAATTTTTAATCAAAATCTTACTTCGTATATTGAAAAATAAAAAGTGAGAAAGTAAAATCGTTTCACTCCCTCACTTCTCTTTATGCGAAGCACATAAAATTACTAATTTGTTGATAGCGATAACTTACTTTACGACGACGACCACCTTGCCACGTGTAACCTGATACTCCATTTCTTCTCACTTCAGTCGGGAAGAACCATAAATCCCTTCCAAAAGGACCAGGACGATGTAAGCGTAAATAGCCCCATCTTCCTAGACAGTTACACATCCATGATTTCATATTACCTGGTTGTGCAGGAGAAGCAAATGTAGACGGTAACGACGGCGCTTGTGACGGAGGTGGTGACGTTGGAGCATCTTCCGCATCATCTGGTCTGTAATCTTCTTGTTCAATATCTCTCACTTCATTTGTAGGTTCATACCCGTAGTTTTGTGGATTATAATACATCGCTTGATCATATGGATAATTTTGCTGGTTATACATATTAATAAATCACCTTCTTTTTATTCATTGTCTTTACCATTCATATGTGATATGCCCTCTCTGGGAAGCTTATGTATAGCCTAAATTCAACAAAAAATAAAGCTCGTATTTAAAAATACGAGCTTCTTCATAAACAGAATAGATGTATTATTTTCTTAATTTCACACTATAGAAACGCATTTCATCTAATGAACCTTCAAATTCAAATACTTCTTGTTTAATTAATTCCTTTAAGCGATATTCTAAAAACGTATCGCCAACTGATTGTTCTACAAGACCAAGTGCTTCACCAATTACTCTAGGAGCTTTTCGGAATTCTTGATCAGCGCCTATACTTTTCGCGCATTCAATAATAAATTGATCAAAATAATTTTCTTGTACAGAACGTACTTCATTGTCTGTCCAAACTCTTAAAAATTCCGTACTTTTCGATAGACTATCCCACTCTTGTTCAAACTGCATACGTTTCTCTACAGTTAAATACGGCAATTTTACAAAACTTTTTTGAATTAGAGCTAAACTTTCAGGTGCTAACTCTCCAGTTCCACGAATCGCATACTCTAGTTTTAATATTTTTTTACTTGCATCAGATGTATTCATAACGCGAATATTTTTCTTATCTTTTAATTGCGCCATTACAAAACATAGACCTACATGTTCATGTGCGTTATCGGCTTTCCAAATTGTAATAGGGATTTCAATAGGTATAGCATGTAGTTCTTCTATAGTTTTTAAAAACCTTGGTAAATACTCTTCTTCAAAATAATTTTCATAAGCATTTAAGTTGTTTACTAACCATTCCTGTCTTGCTAGTTGCCCTTCATTCATATGTAACTTATTTATCGGCCCAATTGAAAAGAATTCAGAAAAAGCAACGACCATCTCTTCCAATCGTTCTTCTTGACCCAGCATATGCTTTAAACATCCAGCTGTTGAATCATCAAAAGCAATATGTACGTGTGAGCTTTCTTTTACATTTCTTTTATAAGATGTATTACTCGTTAGTTGCCTAGAAATATCCATCAAATTTTTAATAGTATCTTCACTATACTTTTCTTCTAATAAATTTAATTGGATTAGAATACTTTGAAGTAAATGTTTTGCCTCATCTTCGTGCATATCCTCTACAGCATTTTTAATTTTATCTATCATGTAAATCCCTCTATTCATTTCAAAAATAACGTAGATTATAGTGTATCATTTAAGTGTTACTCATTAAAAGTTTTTTAGTCAAATCATGTATTAGAAAGATTGCTAAATAACCTTTTGTAAATCTTTTTATTTAAATGTATAATTATATAGAAAATAAAAATTATAGGAGCTATGTTTATGGAGAAAATATTTCCTAATTATAAACATTATCTAAAAAATTGGAGATTTATATTTATTTGTATATTACCTACTATCGCCTTTTTGTATGCTTTTGATGTCATCTTTGAATTACTATTTCATCAAGATTTCTATTTATCTAACTTAATTTTTGCTATTATTTTATTTTTAATATTTATGAGCATCAAAGACATGTTTAAAATTAAAAGTTAAAGATCCGGATAAAGTGAAACTTTACTCAGGGGGGGTTCTTCATCCCCACTGATTATTAGCCCTCATCAATCGGACTTTAATGGGCAGCCCGACCCCCACCTAACTTCTTTGCTTTCGCTGAATTTTGAGGTGGGGTCTTACTGTCCATTAAAGTGGGATAAAAAAAGAGCACCCTGCAATCAGATGCTCTCATGTGATAGAGGTTTTTCTGAGTATTAAGTAGGACACGAAGGTCTTGTCCCACTATCTAATATATGCTTGTACTTATTTTTTGTGCATGTACGAAGTATCACTTTAAATTCTCCTCATAAATTCATTGTACAATTAATATATTTATACATAAAAAAAACATCCTCCGTGGATGTTTTTTATGTACCAATTTTTAAGCTTCCATAAACTTAGCCGGTACACCAATTTTTTCAACTACAGAAGATATATTAGTAGGATTAATCATTACATTTTCAATACTAACTAATTTATTTTCTAATAGTCCATTCTCTGTTGTAATAAGTTTTTCAAACCGCTCTAAAGTCATCGAAAATTTATGTTCACTTCCGCCATTCATACTGACTTTTACATACTTCATCGTGCACCCGCCTTTCATAATAATCTATAATTCGATAAAAAGGCGCTTACATCCTTTTTATTTAATACTAGATTTTACACTTTTACACTTGCCAATTTACGTTTATATTTAATATGAAAAAAACTGATACTATTATTTGTTCATATTATAATTGCGAGTAAAAATGATAAAGATAGAAATGCACAAAGTGGTATAAATAAAACAGTATCCATTCTAGCAAAACGTGTATCTTTTTTTCGTTTAAAGATACCAAAATAATGAAATTCACCTATTACTCTTAGAAAAAAAACAACCATACAAACCCAGGATCCCATTCGAACAATAATATTAGGAAATGCGAAATGAACAATATTTGTTTGTTGTAATAAAATTATCGCTGCCATACTTAGTAAAAACGCAATGAACAAAGTCATCCCTGTACCTGGTGTAAAAGCCTTTTCTCCAGCTTTTGTTGGAATGACACTATTTGTCGCCCACTTACCTCCAAAAGCCCAATAAACATGTAAAAAGCTAACTAAAAATAATATACAGACAGAAATATATGTAATAATAAACATTTTGTCCTCCCATTATTTTATTTTAGTCCTCGATTTTAGAGTATGCTATAAATTTCACCTTAGCAATCTATTTTTAATAACATAAAAAACCCCTTAATGATTTTTCTTAAAATTGATTAATCATTAAAGGGCTTTTAATTTCATTATGCATTATACCTATTTCTACGACGTTCCATCCTCGTTTGTCCTTGAGAAGTCTCTTCTTTATATTGAGGTATTTGCTCTGCCATTTCATATGTTGCAACTGCAGTGGGTTCTTCGTAATTATGCTCACGTATTTTTTCAGGCGTTTTTTGTTTCGATACTTTTCCACCGAACTTAAATAATTTTAACTTAAATTTCGGTAATCTTGGGATCGGAATCTTAAATGATCGCTTTTTACGTTTCTTTTTTTGTTGAAATAAAGTTATATTTTCTTTATAATCCTCTTCTTTACGGTGTAATAACATAGCAATTAATCCACCTAATATAAGTCCACCAACTAAAAGCATAAGATATTTGAAATTACTTGTCATTAAACTCGACATACGTTCAAGTATGACTAACGACTGCACTTCTTTAATATCCCATAGTAAAGCAGCCCATAATGCGAATAAACCGAAAGTAAGCCCATATGTACGAAAACGGAATAAACATGGGATTAAAGCGATACAAGCAGCAATTTTTGCATTCTCTATGATTGAACTTGTTGAAATATCTTGATGCCAAATGACTAACAGTAGTGTAATAAATGGCGCATACGCTATCCAACTACATATACGTGAATATATTTTTTTCGCAAAATAACTACCGAAACTGGTGAAAAATAAAAGGCCTCCAATATATAAAGATTGTTCTAGTGGGATTTGTTTCATAATTCCTGCAACTGGAAAGAGGCCGCTTAATAGCATTAATAGCACATCTAATTTCTTCACAATTCCTCATTCCTTTCAAATTTCTTTTGAGTCAATTCATATTGCTTTTCCACATGGTGTAGTTTTTCATTTCTAAAAAACATCTTAATCCTGTATGGAAATAAAGTAAATATGTAAAAGAGAAGATACATGACAAAAGATATCCTTATTTACATGAAAAAATGACAAATCCTGACCTATATAATGAACAGGATTTGTCTATTATTATTTAAAGTAGAATAATTGAATCTTTCTTCTCTATTTTTAGAATATCTACATCCAATTCATCATCAAACTCTTTAAACTCTCTTGCATCTATATCCGTCATATAGCTCTTTATTACTTTCGCCATATGCATAGAATATGGCATGTGTATATTCTTTTCCAAAAGCATACTTGAATTACAGCACATATAATGTACCATTTTGGCAATATAGTTCCTTTCAACAGCTTTTACACCTAGAGGTAATATTTCAAGTATATATCGATGCAATGTTTCACTATCATTACACAGATACTCACCAGTGCTATAATACATTCCCTTTTGATCTATATATAAACTCGTACTATCCAGTACGTCATCACATTCTATCACACCGTATTTTGGTACATCAAAAGATGTATTTATTCTTACAGCATTTAAGTTTGGAACCTTTAGCACATCTGGAACAATGTCAGGGAAAGTATCTATATCAATTTTTTCATTTTGCACCTCTTTTATCCAATGTTTTCTTACATTCGCATCTATAATGAAGTATACTTGCTCATTTTGCTCTTTTGCATGTTGTAAAATTTCCGCTAATGTTTCAGAAACAAATTGTTTAAATTGAATGCCCATATCATTTCTTTTTGAAGGCTGCGGTAAAAAGGTAGTATGTTTATTTATATTCAATAATAGACGATCAATCGTTTGCCACTCTGTATTCCCATATAATTTATATAAAATTTCTTTTCCTTTAATTTGTGAAAAAATAGGTAAGAAATCAAATTTCGAGATTCGTTCAATTGATAAATTAACATATGTACAAGGTAAATTTATCTTATTCCAACTACGTTTCAAAAATCCTTTTTGTTCTAATAAACTCAAAATACCATTTATAATCGTTTTACGAGATACACTTTGGCCTATAAATAAATTTATAAATGCTGAAATACGGTTTGTTCTTGCAAATCCTTCTCTAACAATTTGCTTTGGATCAATTTTTTCACGTCCATCACAATTTTTCATTGCAATTAACGCCAAAGTCGCATCATTGCGCTCACCTGCAGTAGCATAAACCGCTTTCATAACATCCTCTACTAAATTCATTTTATACTTCTGGCAGTATTGCATTTTATATGGATTTTGCAATACCTTTTCAATATTACATCTTACTATTTTTAACAATACTGGAGAATCTGCATTTAATATATATGATGACTCACTGATTTGAGCTAACACCATTTCACTTTCAAATAAAGCTTGTTCTACTTCCAGCGATATTTTTTCAGACCATATTTCTAGCGTTATAGTCTCTAATCCTTTTGGTGCAATTAAAGGGAATAATTCTTTCCTATTATCCGTTTCCATCCTTTTACATTCTGGTAGTAATGTGAAATAAGAAAATTTTTGCTGAAACCCTTTAAATAGATACTCTCTTTCTTTTGCTTTTATACCAGATTTTATTTTAGTACCTTGAACTTTATATATTCTCTCATTGTATGGAAGCAACACTCTAAGATTTGCTCCTAGCATATAATCTTTCGGATATTGAAGAATATGTTCTAATTCAACTTCTCCACCTATATGAAAATCATCTTTTAAATTTCTAAATATTTTAATCCACTTAATACCATTTGTAGCTTGTTGTACTTTTAGTTTTACAAACCGTAATTTTTTATTATTCAATGCAAATTCTGGAGTAGAAATTAATATCATGCCCCGTTTTCGTCTCAAAAGCAAAGGAATATCTGGATGGTTATATTCTTGATAAAACCTCCGAATTCCTATTGAAACATTTAATAATGGAATGTTCTCTCCTCCACGCGTTATATATTCGAACCGAAATACATAGGCGAAATAGTCTTCTGTTTTTTCATCTTTAATAGGCTCTGACATCGCCTCACAAATATTTTGTGATCTAAGAGGAGAAAAATATATATCTTCTTCGTGTATATTTTCTAATTGTACAGGACGTTCACAAAAAATATGTGAAATTAAAGCGGGCACCCACTTAGTATATACTTCCTTATCATGTAGTACTGTTAAATTAGAAATTAAATCGTAATGCCATTCATATTTTGGCGATTCTATTAATTTATTCGGTTTCCAATCATGAATAATCTCATACCAACTTTGAAAAATATAATCGAGTTGTTCTTTTCTAATAGGTTCTTTACATACAATCCATGGTGTATTTTCGTTTAATACATATGGATTATGCTGAATAAATAATATATCAGAAAACATATCATATAATCTTTCATTTAATCGTTTCAACTTACTCGTTAATAAAAATGTCTTATAATGTATCTCTACAATATCGAGCCATTCAATAGGAAAATATATAAATGATACGCTTTCGTTTAAAAGAGGTTCTACTATATTTTCAAATGTTAACAGTCTTAGTTTGTTCATAAAATCATTACTTCCTTTCTTTATTTGTCTTGATTGTCAAAAAACTAGCACTTGCTCTAATCCATTTAAATCAAGTATTTAAAAGAAAAGTAAAAAACATTTCTCCGAATCATATATTATTGAAACAGCCCATTTTAAAATAAAAAGTAATTATCATATACAGCCCCCTTAAAACAATATTTCAATACATACAAATTATACAATATAAATAACTTAATGTATTTATCATTTACAATAACTTTACAATAAAACTAAAAAAGAACACCTTAAGTCGGTGCTCTTCTTAAAAATATGAACCATTATGTAATTGAACATAAGGATAATATGAATCCTCCAAATGAAATTGCTCCTAGTAAACCTAATACAAATCCTGTTAAACAAATACAATCAGCAAGACAAATGGAAGACTGCGATAACGGAACAAATGACCTACTTGTATTCGATCCATATTGTTTTATTTTCTCATAATTCATATCTAACATGTAATGTAGACAGTTTACACCATCCTCAATAGTATGTAGAGATTCTTTTTCTAATCGTTCCAATAATTTACTATTACAAGCAACTGGAAGAGGATACAGCTTATCTAATTTCATATTTTGATAAATTAATTCTAAACGAGATAATATATTATCTTTCTTCTTTTCAGATGTTACAGTACTTTTCATGTAATTAAGTTCATTTAATAACATTGTCAATTCATCTCTTTTTCCGTATAAATCCTTAGCTATTTTTCTCTTTAGTTTGTACGAATGGATAATAGATTTAAATTCAATCATTTTAATACACTTCCTAATTAAATATTATTTACCCATTATTATATAGATAAACAGTACTTTTTAATCCTATTTAAAATACACTCAAGCCTCTTAATTTACTATCTATTAACATTACATTAACCTTACATATTTGTAATAATTTCATTAGCTACACACTAGCTAGTAGAAATCACTCCTTAAATTAGACAGACATTTGATGATAAATCCATAAAAAAAGCAATGATTAGATTTTAAATCTAATCATCGCTTTATCTACCTCACCTTGATTTACACCTATATATCCATTAGCGATAGCTATATTCTTTGTCGGCATGTACATGTATAAAGCTAATGTTTTTTATTAATAAATGTAGTCAATATTCATATATTACAATAGCATCAGAAGTACCATTAAAACAATTAGAGCAACTACCACAGCTGCCACAACCGCCACAACTAAAACAACCAAAACAACCGAAGCAACCAAAACAACGGAATCCACCACAGCGACCTGCACAACCGCCACAACGACCACAACCTCCACAGCGACCACAACCGCCACAGCGACGAGCAGCATCTTCAATATAGTAATATGGATATTGGTT
Source organism: Bacillus sp. SSR7 (assembly GCF_055902415.1). Taxonomy (NCBI): domain Bacteria; kingdom Bacillati; phylum Bacillota; class Bacilli; order Caryophanales; family Bacillaceae; genus Bacillus; species Bacillus sp. SSR7. The sequence goes on from NZ_JBVVXV010000001.1 coordinate 266,452, forward strand.
TTGCTGATCCCAATACACAATATCTCCAGACCGGTAATCATTAAGGCTTAACGCTTGTAGTTCTTGTTGAAACTGATTCATTTTCATAACCTCCGTTTATAAAATAAAACCTCATCGATGCTTTCCTATATCTCTGTTCGTTAAATCTAAGTAGAAATAGCGCTATAAACTAAGTTCAATTCATACACCAACAAAGTATGACTTAACACTAGATGATGCACCTTGTTTATGTACCTATTTTTACTATGGGCTCATTTTTATAAATAGAAATTATAAAATTTGAATTCTAGTGTTATATCTTCATGCTTACTAAGTTCAATTCATTTCTCAATAACCATGATGCCGTACCCTTTACGTTCAAGGTAGAATTTCATTCCATTACGCTGTTCATCTGAAGTTGGAGCAGTAACGAAATATGTTAATCCGTTTGTTTGTAATATAAAGTGAAACTTTAATCAGTGGGGGGTTTCTTCATCCCCACTGATTATCAGCCCTCACCAATCGGACTTTTATGGGCAGTTGATCCCCGCCTAACTTCTTTGCTTTCGCTGAATTTTGCGGTGGGGGTCTTACTGCCCATTAAAGCGGGATAAATGTGGCAGAAGTTTAACCAGTTAATGCGCAAAAAATTAACTTAACTAACTTATCGATATGACATTTTGCCGTATCCGTAACACTATCAACTTTACGCAAATCTAGCAAGAAAAAATATATAGATAGGCATTATCCATACCTATCTATAATGTTACTTTCATTTTTATCCAATTACATCTTTTACGTCTGTATCCACTGGCCACTTTTCTAAAGTATAAGCCATTTCCCAAAATGAATATTCATATTGACTACTAATAATAAAATGTTGTTTCATTCGCTTACGGTCTGATTCAGTTACTTTTTCAGCGATAGTATCTAACCGTGTAATTTGCTCTTCAACTAATGTACGGAACCAATCAGATCCATAAGCAGAAATCCATTCGTTATAAATTGGCTCTTCTGGCTGACACTCTTTTAAACGCTCACCAATTTCATAATATAACCAATAACAAGGTAAAATGGCTGCAATGATATCGCCTAAATGTCCTTCGTACGCAGCACGATACATATGTGAAGTATATGCGTATGCAGTTGGAGCAGGGATAAAATTATCTTTTTCTTCTTGTGTTATCCCTAGTTTCTTCGCAAAATTCTCATGTAATGATAATTCCGCCTCATATGTATTTTGGGCATGGTGTGCCATACGAGCTGTCGTTTCTAATTCCAGTGCTTTTGCAGCTCCTAATGTTTGTACTCTAGCAAAGTGACTTAAATAATATGAATCTTGAAGCACGTAATAGCGAAAACTAGCTAAATCTAACGTTCCTTCACCAAGTTTTTTTACAAAAGGATGATGAAAACTAGCTTCCCAAATTGAATCTACTTCTTTACGCAATGATTGTGAAAAAGTCATTTAAATTCCTCCAATAATTCATTTAATATAAGTATTTATCCACAGCTATTAACGCTTTAAAATAAAAAAACTTTCTTTACAGGCGTAAAGAAAGTGAAATTGACAGTATTTATACATAAAATAGCAATGTCTTTTCCACTTCCCTACGCTGGCATTAACCAGATCAGGTACTAAGAGTCTCAAATTCCCATTTGATCTCAGCCTATAATAGGCCCCCCTAGTGGATAAATATTTAATTATCGTATTGTATTCATCATAACACACTTCATGTTACTGTCAAAAGTATTCATAATACCACTACTTAAAACCCTTCTTCTTTTCTTACTCTTAATGAAGTTTCAATAATCATATCTAATAGTTTACTATAATGAATTCCCGCTGCACCTGCACTTTTCGGTAGTAAACTTGCTTGTGTCATCCCTGGTAATGTATTAACCTCCATTACATATGGAATACCGTCTTTCACCATCATATCAACTCTTGCATAAACACTACATTTTAATGCTTTATAGCAAGCCAGTGACGCTTTGTTTACACGTTCTTTTAATTCAGCTGGAAGTTCAATAACTTCTTCAATAGTACCTGCATCATCATATTTCGCATTGTAATCAAAGAACTCCGCTGCATGTCGAATTGAAATGATAGGTAACTGTTTACCATCAAAAATGGAACATGTAATCTCATCACCTTTTATATATTTCTCTATTACTACTTCAGAATCCCATTCGAACACAGTTTCTAGCATTGAAATTAATTCGTCTTTATCATAGACAATTTTCACCCCAACACTCGATCCACCAGAGTTTGGTTTTACCACTAAAGGAAATCCTAATTTATCTAATTCATCAAGATTAAGATCCTCCATTTTTGTAAGTTCAATCCAATCTGGTGTTTCTATTCCTTCATAACGTAAAATCTTTTTCGAAATATTTTTGTCCATACATATACCGCTAGATAACATATTGCTTCCGCTATATGGAATACCTAAACTTTCAAGCGTTCCTTGAACTGTCCCATCTTCTCCGTATTTTCCGTGTAATGCGAGCAGCGCGAAATCAATGTCCTTCGCTTTTTCGATTAAATCCATTTTTTCGTTTAACGTAATTGGAACTATTTCATACTTACTTTTATCTAAATGTGCGATCATTTCATTTCCAGTCATAATTGATACTTGTTTTTCAGAAGATACTCCACCCATAATAACGCCAATTCTCATTTCCTCAACTCCAAATTTCATTTTTTATTGTATCACCAATTATTTTGATTCCCCGAACTATGTCTTCTTCTTTCAGACGTGAAAATCCTAATCGAAACGTGTTCGCTCCTCCTCCATCAGAATAAAAAACATCTCCAGGAGAAAATGTAACCCCTTGCTCATAACACTTTTGCAAAAGCGTACGGGCATGAATTTTTTCTTCTAACTCTATAAATAAATGGAGGCCACCATCACCGGTCATTCTTTGAAACGGAATGTACTCGTTACATGCCCCAACAGCTAACTCATATTTTTTCTTATAAACTGATCTTGCCTTTTTTAAATATTTTTCAAAATATCCTTCATGTAAATATTGAAATAGAACAGCTTGATCTAATGTAGAAGTGTGAATCGTTCTTGCTCTTTTTACACTTTCTAAATGATGAATTAGTTCTTTATCTGCAATAATCCATCCTACACGTAAACCAGGGAAAAGTACCTTCGAAAAGCTACTAATATAAATCACATTATTACCAGCACCAGCAAAAGTTAATAATGGTGCTAAATGTGAACCTGAATAACGTAGTTCTTCATTAAATCCATCTTCTATAATAGGAATTTTATATTTTGAAAATAATCTCATCAGTTCCGTTCTTTTCTCCGAACTCGTGACAATACCAGTTGGATTATGATAAGAAGGAATTAAATACGCGAAATCAAAATCCTTTTTACGCAAACTTTTTTCTACTTCATTCGTATCGATGCCATCTTCATTCATATTTATTCCATGCACTTCAAGTCCATGTAAACGAAAAAGCTTCAACGCAGCATGATGAGTTGGATTCTCACAAATAACCCGCCCTGATTTCTTCGATAATGAGGAAAGTACAATATCCAATCCTTCGGTAAATCCATTTGTAATTAATATATCTTTATTTGAAATATCTACACCTTTCATTTCCATATAATGAAGTAGATAGTTCATTAACGGTCTATAACCTTTTGCGTAGCCGTAGTTTAATACGACATCACCTTCAATGGACATACGAGTAAGAAAAGCTCTTTTGAAATTTTCCACGTCAAATAGCTTTTCGTCCGGAGCAATGCTATTAAAAACAATCATTCCTTTTTCCCAGCGGACACCATGTTTCATTAAATCTAATTCATCCGCTAATAAGGTAACTGTATTAAGTTTATTTTTCCAATCTATTTCAACAGACGAAGTGTTTGAAATATCAACCTTCGCAACAAAATTTCCTTTTCCTTTAACTGCATAAATGAGTCCTTCTTGCTCTAAATCGGCATAAGCAGCGAGTACAGTATTTCTGCTCACACTTAGTAATTCGCTTAGTTCCCTTGTTGAAGGGATTTTTTGATCCCCGAGCAAATGCCCTTTCATAATCATCTTTTTCAAATAATCTTTCAATTGAATATAAACGGGACGATCTTTCACAACTTTAAAATCTTTAAACAATTCCTTACCCCCTGCAATCATTTTTGCATATTTATTTCATTCTCAAAAGGTCCACTACATATGTATTTTTTATTAAGGGCGGTACGGCCTTATAAAATGAAACTTTAATCAGTGAGAATATTCATCCCCACTGATTATTAGACTTCACCAGTTAGGACAAATCTTTTCGATATAAGTTTATAACATCCTTTAAAGCTGCTGCTGCGGCTCCACGTGGATTAGAAGCACCACCAATTGTAGTAACTTGTCCCATCGTATCTGTAAAGAACGTAATCCCTTTTTCTGTCCCATTTACATTTGCTAGCGGATGATCTTTATCTATTTCGTGCGGTTCCACATGAAGAGCCACTTTACCATCCTTATCCTTATATGCTGAAGCTATTAATTTAATATATTTATTATGTTCTTTAGCATTTCGAATTTGTTGTTGTGTAACATGTTCAATTCCTTTTATTTGTATATCGGTAAGCGTATGTTCTGTTCCCATTAAACTGTTTGTCAAAAGTAACAATTTACACGCACTATCAGAACCACTTACATCTAATATTGAGTTCGTTTCAGCAATCCCTTTACTTTGCGCTTCTTTCAGTGCTTCTTCAAACGTAATATCTTCCTCATTCATTTTCGAAAGAATATAATTTGTAGTCCCGTTTAATATTCCTTCTATTTTTTCAATATGGCAACCAGCTAAACTAAATTGACCAATATCAAGTGTCGGTAATGCCGCAGCAGTTGCACCACTATATCGAATTCGTACATTTGCGATTTTTGCAGCTTCATTTATTTCTCTCCAGTTTGTAACAAGCGCACCTTTTGAAATTGCTACTATATCCATTTGTTTTTCAATCGCTTGTTTTATATATTGTTTCCCTGGATTTCCATCTTTAAGGTTTGTAGCTGTTGATTCCACCAGCACTGTACCACTTATGTTATCTGTTGCACGTTCCTCCGGATGATATTCTATATACTTTTCAATTGCAGCACTACTGCTACCATACATTAATAAGTTATGAATAGATAATCCATCCTCCTTATGTATTGCAACATTTCTACCTAATACGCCACTTACAACTAACTCTATACCATATGTTTCATATATATATGAACATTTTTCATGTAGTAATTTTATAAACTCTCTTCCTACTGTTCCATATCCTGATAGTACAACTTTAATTTTCATAATATCCCCCCATATTTTTCTACCAAATCCCTCTTTCAATATAATATAAAGCGCCCTCGAATTCCATCGAGAGCGCTTTATTATTACCTATTTCGGTAAACGTGATAGCTTTTCAGCAATTGTTCTATAAAACTCTTGAATGTTAGAAAAACCTAACGTGTCTGAAATACTTAATCCTACCATGTCGAGATGGTCCCAATTTGCTTTCGTTTCGATATGATTCCATTTCCCAATCTGTAATGACTCATTATTATTTACGGTAGCATTAGAAGAAGGTGCAATCATAGAACTTGTATTTACTACACCATCATTTTGCCACCAAGTAGTATCAATTAATGGACGATTTTCTTCATACCTTGCATAGGAACCTAAGAAAAATGCATTCCCCATTAACACTTTATTCATCGTTATATGAGGCAAATGTAAACCTGTTATAGGTGCCGCTTGTGATGCATGTCCACTATAGGATAAGTAATACACATTCGGTTGCGTCTTTACCCAATTATTTAACTCCTTTGCACCATCTGTACTTAAATCCCATTGACTTATATCTTTTGTATTTTTCCAAAGTGAACTATTTAGAATACGATTACTGTATTGGAAAAAGGACTCTCCAACATTTTTCTTTATGTCCCATTGATCCAATTTAAAATCATATAGTGATAAATTATCGTTTCCTCCAAAACTTGCAGCTGTAATGAGTAAATCTTTAAGGAACGGTAGTAGAAGACTACCATCCGCAAGTGTTGTACCGTTGTGAGGAGTTGCTAATGTTGTAACACTATGAACATATGATTTCTCGCCCTCAAATAATGGTGATATTTTGGTGTTTGGGTGATTTTTCACATAATTTTTTTCTTCAAAACTGCCTTCTTTTAATAGCTGTACTAATGTTCTAATCGTTTGTCCACCCATGCTATGCCCAACTAAATGAACTTTATTTGTTTCACTCCAATTCGGCGCAAAACCACTATAAGTTCTACCAAAACGATTATGTCCATGTTTCTCAGCATGTGCGGCACCGTAGTCTACTGTTCCACCGTTAATTTGGGCATATAATTCACATGCACGGTCCCAGTTACTAGAAACTGGTCCAACAGCTGCAGTATGAACTGTATAACCATTACGTTTCAAATCTTCTTGTATATCATGAACACCCCCCCAATATTTAACCCCTAGCATTTCCTCTCTACCCCATCCGGCAAACCCATTTACTAAAATGATCGGATAATTATTTTGTTGACTCTCTTCAGCATATGTTATTTTCGCTACCAATGAACAAACAGCCACTAATGCAAAAAAACATATTTTTAAAAATAACTTCCCCATATTTCCTCCCCCTGATAAAACGTTTACATTTTTCACTTTACAGCATGCTTTAATAACTTAAACATAATGTAAAGTATTTTATATACGTTGTATATATAGAAAACATATACAAATGTTGATAAATATTAATTCAAGTAAACATTTACTTTTTACAATACACCTTGTAAATCTGTTTATTTGAATTTATAATTAGATATAGTTTCCTCATGTTAAAAAGATTTAAAAACCATAAGAAAACTAATCTCATTACTTGAAAAGGAGGAAAAAGCATGCAAATCGGATTAAATATTCATACATTATCTCAACCTACTAAAATAACTCCATCTAATCTTGAGCATAATACTATCTCTTCTACTAAACTTGAAAGTAAGAAAGTAAATGATCCTATCAAGTTCGATATTCGTTCATCCGAAAAAGAAATGAAACAGCCTGAACATAAATTTAATGAATTAGATTTATGGAAGATGTTAAAGGATAAAGGTGTTCCTTTATGGATCATCCTTGAAATGCTACAAAAAGCCCGTAAAGAAAAAGAAGCTCAAAATAATTCAGTTCAAAATTCAAATGCGATTGAAGAAACGAGCGAGACTCGATTAAATGAAGTAATGTAATCTATGTTATATGAATGCTCTAAAGTAAAAAGAGTTCGAGATTGATAAAATTTCTATCAACCTCGAACTCTTTTTTAAGATTTTTCTCCAATCGTTACAAACTGAAATGATACTTCTCCTTGATGATCTTTAATTAACTTTTCTACTTTTACTTTTTCATTTATTAATGTATTATCTGTCGACATTTTAGGTTTTTCATCACCTAAAGACTTGTTCAGGTGGAGAAGATGCATTTTCGTTTCATTTGCTTTTAATTCTTTATACACACTATCTTTTGCTACAATTACATACGCTTGTGTTGGATATTTACGAGTGTTACCTATCCAAGCATCACTACCGTATTTAACAGTAAACTCCTTTCCTTCTAATTCAATACTTTTTAAATTTTTTTCATCTTCTTGTGCTAACAAAATCGAGCCTTCTTTTGGTAACTTAGGTAACGTATCTATAGGTCTAAATTTGGATCCATTCTCTCTTTCACGAAAAACCTTTGTTTTAATCAACGCTTGTGCTGTAGATTCATTTAAAATTAAAACTTGTCCATTTCCGAATGTACCCGTTTTTACAGAAAACACTTCATTTTCTTTCGTAATTTCCTGATAACGATTCATAATTGATAAAGTATTATTTTCATCTCCAATGATTAATACACCGTTAGCTGGAAATCTGTTTTCATTTTTAGAGCATGCACTTAAACTTATTAACATTAATATACTTAAAATGAAAATAGATAATATTTTCTTCATCACAGTTCCTTTCATAAATCAAATTGTTTTTACATGCTTTTATGCAGTCTTACTTACTCATATTCCCTACTGTTCCATAGTTTTATAAAGCTTTTGTAAATAACGCCAACGAGTTATATAGAAATATAAAACTTGTATACAGATAAATGAAATTAAAATTATAATAGAACTATTTAAAATAGAAAAATCGACTAATTGTTGCAATGCCATATAAGCAACCACTGTGTGTATTACTGCAATGGTAATCGGTAAAAAGAACATTAATAATAACTGTCTCGTTACAACTTTTTTCAACTCTCGCTTACTTAATCCCATTTTCGAAATCATTTTATATTGTTGTTGATCCCGATCCAAATCAGTATATAACCGGAAGTAAATAAAACTAGCGGCAAATGTGAAGAAGACGATTCCAACTAAAACACTTGCCATAAGTAATAATCCATTCGTTTGTTTTGCCTCTAACAAACTTAAAGTCAAAGCTTGAAAATAGAAATTACCTTCTCTTGCATCTGCATTGAATATACTATTTAATTGATTTGAAATTTCTTTCGTCTTTATCCAGTCATCTACAACAAATCCGTATGTACGATGTTGAATAACTACATCATCTTGATTGATATTAAAAGGAATACCATCATATACACGATCTTGAACCGCGATAAAAATACCGCTAGTATCATGTGGTAAAACTAAATTTTCTACAGCTTTTTTCACACGAAATGTCTTTATCCAATCTCCTTCAATGACTTCAATATTCTTTTTATAGTCACCATTTTTAAATTCTTGTTTTTGTGATACCATTCCAGGGATTAGTAATATTTCATCTTCTTTTTCAATCGTTTCTTGTTGATACCCTAGCGCTCTCGCAAGTTCGTTATATTCACTTAATTTCATTACATATACATTACTTTCTGTATATTTATAAGAAGATGAAGCTGTTCGATATGGAATATTCGCATCAGCAAGATGTTTTTTTATAATAGAGAGATGTTTATCCACCACTTTGTCTTTTTCAGGACCTATATAAAGAAACGTATATGGGTTTGTCATTCTTACCAATTCTTTATTCCCAATAGCAGCGGTAGTTCCAATTGCTGTAAAAGCAACTGCTGAAATAATAGACACTATAAAAAACATAGTTGCATTATCTTTCATACGGTAAATTAATTCTGAAAACGTTAATATATTTGTTCTCTTTAAAAAGAAAAATTCACTCCTTTTCGCAAGATGCAATATATAAACGCTACATTGTGTATATAAAAAGTACGTTCCTATAATTACTAAGAGCACACCCATTACGAGCATGATAAAACTATGATTTTGAATAAAGCGAAATACTGAAATATATCCATACCCTATACTAATTAAAGAAAGTAACGATAATATTATTGAAGCTTTCGGTTCAGGCTTTGGCTTTTCTCCAGCTTGAATAAGTTCCACAAGTTCGGTTACTTTAACCGTTTTAAATGTAACTAACGAAACGATTAAAAATAAGACAAGAAACGTGAAAACTGTTAATAATACAGCCTGCACTGGTATATAAAAAGGTAAACCATTACTAATCATTAATACACTGGCACTGATTAGTAAAACTAGTTTAGAAAATATGAGGCCAATGAGGATCCCAATACAAATCGAACCAAGTCCGATTAACATATTTTCAATTAACAATAGCTGCTTAAGCTGTCTCATTGACATACCTTGCATCATTAAAATGCCAAATTCTTTCTTACGCGTTTTTAAAAACGAGCTCACTGAATATAAAATAAAGAAAAATGAAAAGACAAAAATCAAACCTTGGGATATTTGAAATCCTAATGTACCAAATGTACTTATTGTTTTACTTGTCGATTTCAACTCCCCCTGTAAATCAGGATGGAATAATAAAAGGGCATATGTAAAGAAAATCATAATCGAAAATGCACTACTTAAAAAATGGGCAGCATATGTACGCTTATTTCGAAAAATATTATTAAATGCGAACTGACGAAAAGTCATGCCTTTTCCCTCCTAACAAAGAAAGAACATCCATAATCTTTTGATAAAAGGCTTGTCTGCTTTCACCACAATAAATTTCGTTATATAGTTGACCATCTTTAATAAATATTACTCTACTGCAAAAACTCGCAGCATACGGATCATGTGTAACTAACATCATCGTTGCCTTTTCTTCCTTATTAAGCGTATCCAGCATCTCCATTACATCATTTGAAGATTTAGAGTCTAAATTCCCGGTCGGTTCATCAGCAAGTAATAATTGCGGCTTATGAACAATTGCACGAGCAATTGCTGTTCTTTGAGCTTGTCCCCCTGAAATTTCAAACGTTCTTTTACTTAATATATCTGTAATATTTAATTTCTCTGCAATTTCTTCTACTCGTTTATTCATTTCTTGCACAGAAACACCATCTAATGTCATCGGTAATACGATATTTTCCTTCACTGTAAGCGTACTAAGTAAATTAAATGATTGGAATACAAATCCTAATTGTTTTCTACGGAATAAAGCCAAATCTTCAGATGATAACTGGAAAGGATTCGTACCATTTATTACTATTTCTCCCGATGTTGGAGAGTCGATAGTAGATACCATATTTAATAACGTTGTTTTCCCGCTACCAGATGGCCCCATGATCCCTATAAATTCACCTTCTTGAATTGATAAATCAATATCTACTAATGCTTTAAAAGGTATTTTCCCTTTATATACTTTACTAATATTTTTCGCATGTAAAATTTCCATTTCTATTCTCCCTTCATTTGCACTTCTCACAATAGAGTGTAAATGAATTCTCTTATAGCTCATATTGATTCATCTTTCATTTATCTTACACGCTTGTAAGATTTCTAAAAAAACTGATAATAACACTATTTACAAATTAAAATTAACGCATAACTATCTTATAATAATTGTATAGTGGTAGGAAATACAATATCCTATCTTTATTATACGAAAAAGAAAAGACCGATTACTTTATCGATCTTTTCCTTCCCAAAGTTATATTTTTAACTTACGCCTTTAATTGAAATGTATTTGACTCACCATTTTAATTCTCTTTCACTTTATAATACCCTCTACAAAAAATTGAGTGCTTCGGTTTCATTGCAATTAACAAAGAATTGTATATATCTGAAGCAGAAATTATTGAATTTATCCAACATACAAATAATAAGATTGATTTAATATTGCCTGATACAAAAGATGATATAATGGCCGGAATGACCGATAGTACAATAATAGGTAAACTCATAAATGTCCAAAATCTCGCTTTGGATAGAATTGCATTCGTATTTAGCCAAAAAAATATTCCACTACGGGTTAAGCTAATATCACCTTTATTATTTATGACAATAATATGTAGACATTCATGAATAATGAAGACCAAAATGCCTATGATGATAAGATAAAATATATTAAGATCAGTGAAACTTACTCCAAAATAATTCGGAATTAGAAAAATAATGATTTGAAGTACATATACAAACTTCATATAATGTTTCCTATGCCAATTATTCTGTATAAAAGGATTCCATTCTGATAAATCCATACTTATTTGTGGTAAGTTACGAAACCAAATTATAATATGCTTTCTCCCCCTTTTTTAAACTATTTCATACTTTAAGAAATGTACTCCACTAAAACTTTACCGTTAATTTTAGTTACAAACTCTTTTTTCCCTTTATGCTTTTATTAAAGCTTAAAGTAATTCATTTACAGAATAATTCGAGTAAAAATTTAGTGTTTTCACAGATGAATACATTCGACAAAATTTTCCAAACCCCTTTTCGAATATGTTGTTTATAAAATGGTTCTTGCCTGTACAACTTGATACATCTGTTTTTGGTGAAAAGCACAAAATGTAAAAAAGCTTAGAGTTTTAGCTCTAAGCTTTTTTTGCATTCTCGCTCCTTTTAAAGAGCACTATTTTTTATCCATACGGATTTACTCAATACATAATGATTATAAATTTGATTTTCTATCGTCTGTTGACTCAAATAAATAAACCCGCATTTTTCAATAACTTTATTTGAAGGTGCGTTGTTTATTACTGCAATTGCGTTAAGGACATCTACATTTGTATTTTTAAACAAATAATTAATCAAGCTTTTTGTCGCTTTCGTCGCATAACCTTTATTATGATATTCACTTGAAACAGCATACATAATTTCTCTATTTGGTGAAGGAAGTTCGTCTTTCATACCTGTGCAGCACCATCCAACAAATTCATTAGTCGATTTCTTGAATATTCCTAGCTTTAATATATGGTCATCTATGTTATTCGTAGTTCTTACAGCATCAAGAAACGCTTTGTTTGCAGGTGTTTCATAATTTGCAATCCAAACAATTCGTTGTTCTTTCGTTGATTTCCAGTCCGGTAAAAATTTTTCTATCTCCGGTTGATTTGCTATTTGATAAATACTCTCTGCATCATGGACCGTAAACTCTTGTAGGTATAGATCTCCACAATCTATTCTAAATAACTTAGTCAAACTCTCTTCTCCCATGTTAATCCCCCTTACTTACATTAAAGTTCCTTAATCTGCTTCGTAAGTTCCTTAAATCGTTCATCCAGTGCTTTATATTCTTTATCTTTAGAAGTTAAAAAGCTTAATTTACCTAATACTTCTTGCCTCTCTGTTTCTAATGTTAAACGTAGCTCTTCAATTTCATCTCTTGTTTTCGTAGGTTCTTCAAGTTGCTTTTGTATCGTATTGTTTACAAACACCAGTTTTGTATTAGTTGTTTTCTCCAGAAAATATCGATCGTGAGAAACGATAACGAGTGTACCATTATACTCAGCTAATGTATTTTCAAGCTGTTCACGTGAAGGAAGATCAAGGTGATTCGTAGGTTCATCTAAAATAAGTACATCTTTTTCATCTAAAATATAAGCCATTAGCTTACATTTCACTCGTTCGCCCATACTCATATATCGAATCGGCTCTTTCCATTGGGACGATTCAAACCCTAAATGTTTCATTAAATTTTGGACTTTTCCTCTTTCTTCAAATGTCTCTTTATAAAATAAATCTTCTGGTGTTTTATCAAGTGGTAAATCAAATACTTCTTGTGTTAAATAACCGATGTTTGCTGATGGTGAAATCCATACTTCTCCTTTAGCAGTTTCGTTTCCCATGATCATCTTCAATAAAGTTGTTTTCCCGCTACCATTAGGCCCAATAATCGCAACCTTCTCACCGTGCTGAATGGTAAAATTAACGTTTTCAAATAATGTCCGATTATTAAATTCTTTCCGCAATTGTTTTACTTCTAAGAAACGTTTCCCTACTTTTTTACTCGCTTGAATAGAGAAGTCAACTGAATAGTCCTCTTTCACACGTTCTACCTTCGTTTTCTCTAGCTCTCTTTCGAGACGTTTTCGTTTCGACTTCACTTGTGCATCCATGCGCTTCGCTTTTACACGATAAAATTCTTTAACTCCTTCTTGTTTTGTAGACTGCGCATGTGCCTTTTGTGACCATGAACTTAGTTCTTTTATATGAGTTTCTACTTGTTCTATCTTTTTTTGTTGTTTTTCATATTCACGCTGCTGCGTCATTCTTTTATGCTCACGTGCTTTCATATAACTTGTATAATTACCGCTATGATCAATTAATTTCTTATCCTCAATTGACCATATTCTAGTCGCGACAACATCTAAAAAATATCGATCATGCGATACGACGATAACTGTACCTTTCATATTTTTTATTTGTTTAATAAGAAATTCCGTACTCATCTCATCTAGATGATTTGTCGGTTCGTCTAATATTAAGACATTAGGATTTTCAGCAAATCCTTTTGCTAATCGAACTTTTAGCTTTTCACCACCACTTAAAGTAAGAAAATCATTCGTTGGCACACCCCATTTCGCAAGAAGTTCCGCCTCTTTTGCAATTATATCCTTACTAACGAAAGATTCTTTTTCTTGTTCAACATATGCTGTTGTCATATTCATTTGCATCCATTCAACAGTACCTTTTGATGGTTCAATCTTCCCATTTATTAATTGAAGTAACGTTGATTTACCAGCCCCATTTTTGCCGATTAATCCGATAACATCCCCTTGTCTTACTGTCACATTCATTTTCTCTAACAAAGTATTTTCCTTTATTTCAACATAAACATCATTTAATTTTAATAATTCTTTCATAATACCGATCCCTTTCATTAAGGAAGAATAAAAAAATCCTCCCAAATAAATTTGGCAGGATTAGTCATTAAAATATTTATACCCAAATAGGCTATTGTACAACATAAATAGCAATACCTTTGTATGGAAATTGGGCAGACTAATCCTATTTTTTAGAAATTGAAATATATTGAATTTCAACATTTAAAAATAAGATTAGTTAATCATCGTCCACCCATCATTCCTTTCCGTCGTTAATAACCATATTGTACCATACTAGTACTGTATGAGTAAATGCAATTATATGTGCCGTTAAAAAGATTGCTTTCTTTTAGATTTATTTATCATTCCTTAACTTCATGTTGAATAAGCACAAATTACATTGATTGCAATACGTCCTTTAGATTTCCCCAGTAATAATTTTTATATAAAAACAAAATCTTATTCGTTATCCAATAACCACTTATTGTTTTTCGATAAATTTTTATTGATTATCCTCTTGTAATAAGCTATTATATCTTTACAGAAAATATTAATGTAAGGATTGAATTTATGGACAGGACATTAGAAATCACAAAGTTAAATATGTTTGTAAGGATTTTTATCCTCCCGATTATAGTAGGGATACTTGTTGGTATACTAACGAAATTGGGGCAAGGTATACTTCCAGGACATTGGAATTCATTAGCTAACCTAGGAAGCGTTTGGTTAGTTCCATCCTTTTTTGTGGCTAGCTTTAGTTATTCTAAGCGTACAGCTATACTTTCTGGTATCCTTGCACTACTCGGTATGGTACTAGGCTACTATGGTTATGCAATAATATTTAAAAATGTATCTCATTCTATTTATTTTATTTCTGTATGGATAACATGTGCATTCATTGGAGGAACTATCTTTGGAATTGCAGGTTTTCTATGGAAAGATACTACAAATCCACTTCATAAATTAGGAAGTGCACTTATTGGTGGAGTTTTTGTAACAGATGGACTTCACATTCTTTTAAATTTTGAAGACTATAATCACATGTTACCTGTTGGATATACCGAAGTCATAGTCGGGATTATCTTGATTCTTGTATTAGAACGCTCTAATGCTAATCGAATTTCTTCTTTCTTAATGATGGTTCCTATCACTATTTTAGGATTAATTGGATATAAATTATTAAGTTTGTTTACTTAATTAAAATTCATAAAGCTAGCTCTTTCAAAGAGCTAGCTTTTTTCTTATAAAAAACTATTTATATATTAATAAATTATTAAAACCCTCTCATTTAACAGCCTTATTTATTATTGTGTCATTACACATACTTACACGACCTTTTATTAGAATCATACCAGTCTTTTATATCATTTCATTTAATCCATATAAAGTAAGGCTAAAAAACTTATTTCAAAAGTTGTTTAGCCTGAGTCATTTTACACATTTAAAATTTAATACGTACAACGGTACCTTTACCAACTTCTGAATGGATTTCTACACTATGTCCTAATTGCTTCGTAATTTCATATACGAGATATAGCCCCATTCCAGTTGATTCTTTAAAATCTCTACCATTTTCTCCTGTGAAGAAAGGTTTAAACACTCTTGGTAAATCTTGCTTCGGTATTCCTACACCATTATCGGCAATTTCAAGTATAACATTATTACCTTCCTTACAAGCTCTTACTTTAATCTTCTCTCTACTACCAGATGAATATTTAATCGCATTTGATAGTATTTGTCCAATTAAAAATTGTAACCATTTCGCATCACTTTCTACTGTAATGTCCTTATCAATTTTAAGCTCTGGATATACAAAATTCCGGATAAAGAAGCGTTTATGTTCATGCACAGAATCATTCACTATTTTATGTAATTGTACTCTTTCCACATAAAAATCTTGTGTAAATGCTTCTAAACGTGCGACATACAGTGCCATCTCTAATCCCTTTTTCAGCCTATCTGTTTCCTCATTTATACTTTCAAAACGTGGATCCACTTCATCCTGTGTAATTAATTCTATTACAGATAAAGGTGTTTTCATTTGATGAATCCACTGATTCATAAAAGTTAAATGATCATTATTTTTTCTCTCTTGTATCTGGAGTTGATTTTGATAATGGCGATATTGTACCTCAAGCAAGTCTTGAAGAGCAGCAGATATAGCTGCAAAATCAGATTTTTGAACCGATTCATCTAAAGATTGCATCGGGTTTGCTAATCGTTCATAGAAAGTACGATGAGTAAAGTAACGAAATACTAAATAGCCTACCATAAAAAAGGCACCTAAAAACATTGCATACAATGCCGTCGCGATATGCTTATGTCCATCAAACCAATATACGAGAAATATGGATAGTAGTTGGATTGATGTAAAACAAATAAGAGGTATATGATCACGTATAAACAGCTTTATCATTTTTCTATACCTGTATCCCAAGTAATATGCAATCTATATCCAACACTACGAATCGTTTCAATCGCATCCTCAATATGTAACGTTTTTAACTTTTTTCGCACACGCGTTGTATTTACACTCAATGTATTATCATCAACATAAGATTCGCTATCCCATAATTTATTTAACAACACTTCCCTACCCACAACACGCGGATAATTTTTCATTAACATTTCTAATAAAATAGCTTCATTTCTCGTTACATCAATTTCTTGATTCTTAAGCTTCAATACAAGCCTTTCAGGATATAAACAAAGACCATGTTGTTCAACCATCCGTTCTTCTATTTTCGGTGCATAATCTCCGTAAGCACGTCTTAAATGACTTCGAATTTTAGCCATTACAACTTCGTAATGGAATGGCTTTGAAATGAAATCATCGCCACCGTTTTCTAGCGCCATAACTTGATCCATTGTACCTTCACGGGCTGAAATAAATAATATCGGACATGTAGAAACTCCGCGAATTTGACGACACCAATAGTACCCATCAAAACTCGGTAGATTAATATCTAATAAAACTAACTCTGGTTGTTCTTCTAAAAAAATATTTAATACATTTTGAAAATCCGATACAATAATTCCTTCATACCCATATTTCGCAACGTGTGTTGATAATAGTTCTGCAATTTTCATATCGTCTTCTACAATCATAATTTTAACCATGTGTTTACTCCTTTTTCGACCCACAATCTTATATTCAACTATATAAAATAAATACTACCTTTTTTTATATAATCCGTAAATCAAAAAAGATACTTTTATACAAAAGCATCCTTCTTCTATCATTTCTTATTTAATATGGAATTCACTCATAGTAAACCCCAATTTCTCCACATAATTCATCCCTAATTCCATTCGAGCAGTCTTCAGCGGATCAACCACTTGACAAACTTTTAAATCGCCGGCAGCTGATAATAAAAGAGTGGCATCAGCTTTAGACATTTCTAATTCTTCATGTAAAAATGTCACCATATTACGTACAGCGCGATTCGCTGCATCATCTAGCAATTTCTCTGAAGCAATCGTCATTACTTTTTCATTTTGGATAGCCATTGGTAGTGGCCATTTCTTTCCTTTTATAATCTGAACTATTACCGTCACCTCACCAGCAACCTCTACTCCACTAACACCAATTTCACCATCACCCATCGCTGCGTGTAAATCACCTAATGCTAATAGAGCACCAGGAACATTTACAGGTAATAATAATGTTGTCCCTTCTTGTATCTCTTTACAATCCATATTCCCACCGTGATCATGCGGTGTGCCACATGAAATGCTCTCTTCTTTCGGCGCAGTACCAATTACACCGATCATTGGATTAATCGGGATTTGTAGTTCATTTGAAAACAAAACATGTTCATTATGTACTGAGACAATTTTCACTGTATTTTCATGTAGCTCTTCACCCATTACACCAAGATTTGCACCTGTAGTTAAAACGCCTTTCTCTGCAATTTTTATCTTTTCAATCGTAACAACTAATATATCACCAGGTTCTGCACCATTAATATATACCGGGCCAGTCGCTGGATTAATACGGTTCCAATCTAATTCTTGAAACACAACATCTTCAGGATCAATTTGATTTTCAAAGCAATCATATGTTTCAAATATAAGGCGACTCCCAATTTCCACTTCCATACATGGTTTATTTTCTGGTGACATTGCGTAAATGATATGTTCTTTCTGAATTCGATACATATTATCTCTCCTCTTTATATTAATCTACAATTACTAATTAGCTTTTTTCGTAAAAGCTCCTGTTAAAAAATTAATAAATTTACATATAGAAAAGCACCTAGCTTATTTTCATACATACACTCTTTACTATAACAGGTAAAGAAAGGTGGTTGTACTATGCCCCTTATTCCATATAATGAAAGCGATGTTGATTTGCTAGCTCGTTTAATTCGTGCTGAGGCTGAAGGAGAAGGTCGGCAAGGTGAACAACTGGTTGGCTGCGTAGTAGTTAATCGTGTATTTTGTGATTGCTTAGATTTTAAACAAATTCGAACTGTACGTGATGCAGTATATCAAAGTCCCGGTGGATTTGAAGCAGTGCAATACGGATATTTTTATCAACGCGCTCGTGAATCAGAAAAAGATATTGCTAGAAAAGTTTTACAAGGTGAATGGCGATGGCCAGCACGATGGGCTCTCTGGTATTTTCGTCCAGTTGGTGCTTGTCCACCTGAATGGTATAACCAGCCATTTGTAGGACAATTTAAAAGCCACTGTTTTTATGAACCTAGTGGTGATGAATGTCCGAAAATGTATTCACGGTAGCAAAATTTGAAACGCAAGTACTTAGACCTTTAAGTACTTGCGTTTCTTTTAGCTTTTTTTTAAATCTAATAATGTAATAAATTTTTCAACTCCTACAACATGTATTAATAACGGGATACGTGGGCCACTAGACTGATTCATAATAAGCCTATAAATTATAATAAATAATTGTTTTTGATTTTCTTTCATTATTTTTTTATTTTCATGATGGCAAATCGAATACAATTGCTCCATTAAGTTAGAGTAATCTTTGTTAGAACGAAGTATATTGCAAACTTTTACTAACCATTCTTTCTGTCTTTCATCTAATGTGTTGTAAAACTCTCTATTTTTCTCCTGATTTACCGCAATTAATTTTTCAGCTTGAAAGTTTCTTATCCAATACTCTGCACGATTACTTATCGATCTCATTTCATCTAATGCATAGCTCCTATCTATTTTCTCTAATATCTCTTGTAAAATAAATGAGTCAAAATTTAATAACGGCAACGTTCCTGCTACTTGATTAAATTTCGGATATTCTTTAAATCCGCTATCAACTCTAGAAAGTTTAATTGCATCAAATAAATCTTCATTTTTGAGCGTTTTATTTTTATAACTATCTTTTAATCGTTCATACTCTGTATAATTGCGAATCACATCTTCATCAAGACCGATATGAAACGCTGCGTCTGGCCTATATTTTGCAAACATAAATAGAATCACTTCGGGCAAATACACTTTTAGCAACTCGCTAGGTGTAATACTATTCCCTGAAGAACTAGACATTTTTTCATGATTCCCTTTAATACCAATGAAATCGTAAGCAACGTAATGAGGCGCTTCACGATTGAATATTTTTCTCGCAATTTCTTTTGATACATTATAACTACCCGTTTCTGATGAATGATCTCTTCCGCCCGGCTCAAAAACAACATCCTCTATCATCCATCTCATCGGCCAATCGACTTTCCAATTCAATTTCATATTATTTGTATTTAGTATAGATAATTCATTTTGATTTCCACATTCACATTCATACCGAACTGTTTTTAATACTTCATCAAAATGTGTAATCGTTGTTGTATCTTTCCCGCATCTCTCACAATACAATGTAGCTGGATAAAAACTCTCTCGCTCTTCTTCACTACACTCTCCCGTTTTAAATTTTATTAAAATATCATATATTTCTTTTCTTTTATAAAAAGCCTCTAATATATTTTCGTTATACCTTCCGCTTCTATATTCAGCATGTTGATATATGAATTCCACTTCTATCCCAAATACTTGAAGCGATTCCTCAAACTCTTTTTCAAAATGCTCTGCATAGGAGTTATGACAACCATATGGATCTGGAATATCACAGTATGGCATACCAATATATTTCGCAAAAGATGAATCAATATTTTTAGGGACTTTTCTAAACCTGTCGTAATCATCCCATGAAAATATAAACCGAGTCTTTTTCCCTAAATCTTGAAGCGCCCTTACAACAAAATAAGTCGTTACGATTTCACGAAAGTTCCCAATATGAACAGAACCTGATGGACTAATTCCAGATGCGCAAACAAAAGTTTCTTTGTTTGGATGTTTTCTAATTAATTCGTGTGCTACTTCATACGCCCAATGCATATGTTACTCACCTCAATTGTTTTTTGTTTTCAGATTTTCAGTTTTATACAATAAAAAAAACTCCCACCCCCAAGATTATTCATCTTGAGGACGAGAGTTGTTAGCTTCGCGGTACCACCTCAGTTTGTCAATATGTCGCCATATTAACCTCTTCAGGTACGGCAAAATATACTTATACCCTATCTCTATAACGGGAGATCCCGTCGCACCATCCCTAAATAAATTAGTTCCTTGCGCAGCTCCAAGTCTTTTTTCATTAAGATGTATACTGCTCTTTCTCAGCTGCCAGAGCTCTCTGTACGTATCCTTTTCTTAACTACTCTTCTCTTCCATGCCATTTTAAATATTAGTTTTTTCATATGATAATTTATAACACTTTTATTGTCAAACTTTTCCGGAATAAAACAGTATAATTATCTAAAAAAATTCTTTATCGCTTCTAATTGAATTTTGTGGCTACACTCATCACAACAATATACCCCTTTTGGTTTCTCTTTAAATCGCTTATATTTTTCACTACCTTCATAAACACAAAATATATTTTTACAAGAAAAGCAAACAATTTCATAAAACATCATATGCATTTCCCTCTCCATAATTATACATTTTTTAATCACTCGAGAAAATTAGTTTTTCCATAGTACAAATCTTAATATTTTCTGATTAAAAGGTTTACCTCTATTCTTATCGAATTATATAAATATCTTATAAAGCGAGGTGAACATCTTGGTAAGTAATATAGAATTAGTTGTAGATGCGAAAGCAATTTTAGCCGAAGGACCATGTTGGGATGAAAAAAAGCAACTTTTATACTGGGTTGATATTGTGGAGAAACAATTATGCATATTTAGTCCTACCGCTAATACAAACCGAGTAATTGCTCTCAATCAACAAATTGGCTGTGTTGTTCCATATTTAGATGACATACTACTCCTAGCTATGGAAAATGGCTTTTATTCTATTAATATCAAAACAGAAAAACTGACACATATTTTTGACCCTGAACCACATTTATCTGATAATCGTTTTAATGATGGAAAATGCGATCCAGCAGGACGTTTTTGGGCAGGTACTACAGATACATACGGTATTAATGCTGCAGGTTCCTTGTATTGTTTAAATAATAATTTAAAGGTAGAGAAAAAATTTTCACATGTAAATACACCAAATGGAATTGCTTGGTCACCTGATCATACATGCCTTTACTTTATTGATACACCTACTAAAAAAATAGTTCGTTTTCATTATGATATAAGTACTGGAGAAATTTGCAATCCAAGCGATGTAATCCTTTTTTCTGAGAATGAAGGTTTACCTGATGGTATGACAATTGATGAAGAAGGTTGTTTATGGATTGCTCATTGGGGAGGTTCAAAGATTACTAGATGGAACCCTTCAACTGGAGAACAAATATTAAGTATCCCTATTCCAGCGCTAAATGTAACATCTTGTACATTTGGAGGTCCTAATTTAACCGACCTATATGTTACAACAGCCCGAACAAGAATGACGGATGACGAATTAAAGAAATATCCACATGCTGGTGGTATTTTCCGAATTCAAACGAATGTTAAAGGCTGCCTCACTTATTCATTTTGCAATAAAAATATTGGAGCAGAAACAATATGAACCGTATCGATTACATAAGAGAAGAAGAAAAGAAATATCACGACCTTTGCTATGAACAATACAAACTATTTGAAACTGGTTCTTGGCTGTACAAACCGGTTAAAACAGTTATGGATTTAATGGATTACTTTGAAGGACAAAAAAACTTGCAAGTACTTGATCTCGGCTCTGGCGTTGGAAGAAATAGTATTCCAATTGCCCAAAAGCTTCAAAACTCTAGTGGTACTGTTACATGTGTGGATTTACTTAATTCTGCTTTAACAAAATTACAAACTTATAGTAAAGAATATGGTGTAATTAATAATATTAAAACAGAACAAGCAGCAATTGAAAACTACTACATCCAACGTAATACTTATGATTATATCGTTGCAGTATCCAGTTTAGAGCATGTTCAATCAGAAGAAGATTTAAAAAACGTGCTCCATTCTATGAAAGAAGGTACAAAAAGCGGCGGTATTAATTGTTTAATTATTAATTCGAACATACAAGAAATTGACTTACATACAAATGAAGAATTAGATGCTTTAATTGAAATTAACCTTCCTACTGAAGATATAATACATTTATTAAAAAGTATTTATAAGGAATGGAAAGAAATTAAAGTTGAAATAAAAGAATTAGTCTATGATATTGTTCGCGATGAAAGGCATATTCAATTAAAAACAAATGCTATTACGTTTGTTGTTCAGAAATAATCGTATAATTAAGATGTGACTCATTCCTTCTAATTTATTTTTATTGAATGAGATTTTTACCTTTTAATATTTATTAAACAAAAATAAAAGAGCACTTGTTTCCGCAAGTGCTCTTTTGGGGATTTTGAGATACCCTATTAACGAAAGTTAAGGTTACTTAAAGTTAAAAGGTATTTCTATTATATGCTTGTCCTCTTTATTTGTGCATAATTAATATATAAACATATTTAATCATTCTTAATAACTTTTAGTTATAGTTCTTTCTTACATTTTATCGTTAAAAAGTTGATTGAAGGTTTATTTGCCATGTTCTTATTTGGTTCATCAATTTCCGAAACTTGTACTAATCCATATTGATTAAAATCTTTTTTTATAGATTTAGAATCATAAAAGAACATTTTTACGCCTTTCATTATCTCATAATAATCTTGATCCAACTGTTTTCCTTTTCCGTACATTGGAGCTTTTTTAGAAACAGTTGTAAAAACCATATATCCACCAGGTTTTAACTGATTATAACATTCTTTAATAAATGTCACTCTTTCCTTCTCACTTAACAAATGAAGAAGAGCATGACTAAATATCCCATCATAAGATTTATTATCAAAAGGCATTTCGTTTACCGAGCCGTGATATATACTAATATCTTCTAATCCGTTTTGTTTCGCTAAATCAATAGCTGTTTTTGAAATTTCAATCCCTGTTACATTTATATCATTATCGATAAACACCTTTGCATTTCTGCCATATCCAATACCTGGAACTAATATATCTTTAACGTTTTTTTCTAGGAAAAAATCCTTTGCCAAAATTGCAGATTCTGTAGGTTCAAAACCCCACATCGTTTGTTTCTCAATAAAACTTGATTCCCAAAATTCCATTATGTTTCTATCTCCTTGTTCTAATTCTATTTTTAGTATCACATTAAAAACTTATAAATTTTAGTGCTGCGGCTACCTATGCCAAATTAATTTTTTTACCACATTCACTATATGTTCATTGAATATAGCATAATAATAAGCCTATATCTAATTTTAAGATTGGCTTATTATTCCCCCTATATTAGTGTGTAAAAAAATAGAAAAACCAATACTTCCGTTGTAGTATTGGTTTTTCTTAAGATAAATTATCTTTTTATATTGTACTGATCTATTACTTTTTCTAACATTTCTAAAGTTATTGGTTGAGCTTTCTCTATTAATTGATAACCAATACGTCCATTCGGCTCAGCTGTAACTTGTTGTAAACTCTTTAAATCATGAATTCCTTTTTCTCTTAATTGCATATAAAGTTGTTGTTCCGACATTTTCGCCTTCATCAAATTCTCTTTTACAATCTCTCCATTTTCTACTATTATAATGCTGCTGCCATTTAGGAATTGTTCCATCTTCTTTGATTTCAATTCTAAAAAATGAATGATAAGAAGTATGCTTGCAAATATTACAGCTGCAAATATAGATGGGCCTACTTTCCTACTTAATACAGGCTCCACAATAATACGTCCAATGGATACTACTATAATGATTTCAGCTCTTGTCATTTGGCTAACAGATGTACTGCCTGTCATTTTTAATGCAATTATTCCAGTGAAAATTAAAATAATACTTTCAAAAATCATATTCATAATAGCCCAATCCTTTAATGGAGAATGTTACTAGCATTCCCATTTCATATAGCATTCTAAATGTATTTTAATTAAACTTTTTTGTAAAAATCAAACTTACATATACTGAAAAAGAACTTATTTTAATCAACCTTTTTCAATAAGGATTTGATGGTCCATCTTCCATTGTCAAAAAAAGAAAAAGCACCCGAATGGATGCATATAGATTAAACTTATTCATTATTACTTTCTTCACTTTCATCATCAACTGATTTGGAGTCTAACATGCTGCCTATATCAGGTGGTAAAGCTAACTCTATTCCAGCTACTGGTTGATTATCTTCATTAAACCATTGTTTCTTAAATTTAATCAATTCTTCATTTTTCTTTTTTTCATCCATATTACCCCGCCTTTTATGTACATGATATGAAACATTTTACTTAATATGTACATTGAGAAAGATAATATGCTATTTGTACATATTCGAAAAGCAAAACCTCTTCTTTGTTTACACAACTCGTTGTATCTGGTCATTTATCGATCTGTTTTGTGTTCGACATAATTATGAACGTATTCCCCACTCTTTTTGTAAAGACGTTATAAGTGATATTGTAATCGATTTAGATAACGACTATATTTATTTACCTAATTGATAAGCCTATCCTTGTCCTTTGCCTTTGTTTATTGTACATTTTTGCCCAGCATTTAATAAAACAATTAACCATACATTACGATTACTATTCTGATAACATTTTAAGAAAAGTTGTTGCCGCCCAAATGAAATACGCAAGTTGCGTCATGATATACATCGTAATTTCAAAACCTGTAAGCTTTCTTTCCCTTTTGATTTTCTTTAAATATCTATAAAAACAAAATGAACATAGAAGTAATAAAACAATAGACATTTGATATAGATTTTCCACTAAAAGAACTGCCATTTATTTCATCACCTTTCCAATAAAAAAGTATATAGTTCAAGCATATCATGTTAATGGAAGTAATTACCTTAATTTTCAAATTAAATAATCTTCCTAAGTAAAAGAAGTCACTTTTTTTTAATGTTTCAATACAATATTATGTAATTAACTACGCTCTATATAATATTAGATTACTTTTTCTTTTAATGTACATGCTTAGGAGGAAGTTTTACATGCAATTGATTCATAACATAAAAAAAGCGTTCCATAACTTATGTGACTACGATACGGCAAATCTAATATCCGCTATTCAATCATTAAATATTACACTTCATAAAATATCTCCTTTTATTACTTCACCACTTAACCTTGAATACGGAAGAAATGTTATCTATAAGTCTGAATTTGTGGAGATTTTAGTATTAAATTTCCCTAGCAAAGCAAAGACTCTTATTCATGATCACGGAATATCTATAGGATGTATATTAATAGTCAATGGTACGCTACAAAATATTACGTACGAAAAAAATAGAGAACGGATTGAAGAGTTTACAGAGGGAAATATTTTCACCGTAAAAAAAGATACTGTGCATAAAATGTATAATGCTACAGATTCAACAGCAATAACATTCCATGTATATTCACCACCATTAAAAGATGTACAAATATATGAGTAGTCTTTAAAAGGAGGAAATATGCAAAATTTAAAGGATCACTATATAAAGAGCTTACAAGATGGTCGAAATGTTTGGCTCTATGGAAAAAAAGTAGATGTAACTACAGACAACAATTTTGCGGGGACACTATGTACCATTTCTAATTTATTTTCGTTATTTGATGATCCCAAACAGAGAGATTCTATTGGATATGTGAGCCCAAAAACGAAAGACTTTGTTCATAAATCATTTTTAGTTCCGAATTCCTATAATGAATTATTAATGAGAAGAACTGCATTTGAAACATGGAGTTATGCTACAGACGGTGTAATGAGTAGACTATCTGATTACGCAAGATCGAGACTTACTGGCTGGTACGTATCAAGAGATTTTTATAAAAAGTGCGATGCACAGTTTCCAGATAAAATAGCAGCTTATTACGAAAAAGCTAGGGATAATCACTTGTTTTTAAGTGTAGTCCAACGTGATCCACAAATAAATCGCTCAACAGAATCAATGTTGAATGCAAATGACTTAGGGTTGCTAAGAGTTACAAAGGAAACTTCTGATGGAATTTATTTAAGTGGTGCGAAAATGATAGGAACTGCTTCCCCGTATTCAAATGATTTATTAATCTACCCATTAACAAAACTGACTGACGCTCAAAAAGATTTAGCTCACTTTCTTATCGTGGCAGCCAATTCTCCAGGATTACATATGGTTTGTAGAGAACCGTATGCGAATACAACTTCAAGCACAGTTGATTCCCCCATTAGCTCACAGTACGATGAAATGGATGCACTATTAATCTTTGATAATGTATTTGTCCCTTGGGAACGTGTTTTACTTTATAATAATCCAGAAGCAATATGGGCTATAAAATCAGATACAGCCTCTAGTAGTTTAGCTTATCATCAAGCTATAGTACGATTACTAATAAAGCTAGAATTTATAACTGCGATTGCTTTTGAAATTGCTGAGGCAATTGGAGCTCACACTTATTTGCATGTTCAAGAAAAACTCGGAGAATTAATTATGCAAATCGAAACAATTCGCGCACTTTTAATTGCTGCAGAAGTTGAAGGTACTACAAATGAAACAAAAACTTATTTACCAAACTTTAAATATATCGAGACTGCAAGGAATCTTGGTTCTAAATACTATCCCCGTGCAATAGAAATTTTACAATTAATTGGAGCAGGTGGCTTCATTCAACTTCCTTCAAGCTCGATTGATTTCCAGAGTCCAATAGCTGATTTATTAAAAAAGCACTTTAAAGGAACAAATATAGATGCCGAACAACGCACAAAATTATTTAAGTTAGCCTGGGATATTATTGGAAGCCCATTAGGATCAAGACACGAATTATACGAAAGATTTTACGCGGGAGATCCCATACGAAATACAGCTACACAATATGTAAATTATGATAAAAATCACTTTAAAAAGATGCTAAGTAAATATTTATGATGAAAAAGAGCACCCTTTGCTAAGAGTGCTCTTAAAAAATATATAAGCGTCTCACAACAAACCTCCTTATTCAAATTATTCTTTTCTAAACTGAAAATTCAACTGTCTTGATTGCTTGATTTCCTCAATTACTTTACGAATACCTTCTTCAATCTTATCTTCTTTTACATTCGAAACATTTAACTTTAACAGTTTTTCTTTAGGAAAATTCCTCATATAATTCTTATCAATAGTATCGATACTTATTTGAATGTTCCCTAATTTTTGTATAAGTGTTTCTGCAACTATGTTTTTCTGTATTTCTAAACAAGTGTGTATTCCAAATGTGTTCTGTCTATTATATGTAAATAAAGATGGATTTTCATTTTGTATTTTTTCTAATGTTTCTGCTAGTTTTGTTGATCTATTGTAGTAGGAAAAATTAATTTTACTTTTATGACGGTCAAACATACCGCTCTTTATATAAATTTCTAAAGCAGCTTGAGATATCATTGGACTATCAATATCTAATATCTTTTTGTATGTATAGAAATCATTTGCAATAGACGGTGGGATAACTGCTACACCAACTCGTAAACCAGGAAAAATAATCTTCGAATAACTTTTTAAATATATAACATGATTACCATGATCCAAGCTATATAACGGATCGGCTTGTGAAGCTGTTTCTAAATCTGCTAAATAATCATCTTCTACTATAAATACATTGTATTTCTTAGCCAATAGTACGATTTTTTCTTTCTCATCTTTAGAATAAGAAGTTCCAAGTGGATGATGGTACCTTGGTATTGTATAAAAGAATTTTATTTTACCAGTTCGAAAAATACGCTCCAATTCATTTAAATCAATACCTTCATTCGTACGTTTAATACCGATTACAGGAACTTTATTTATTTCTAGATATTCTATATATAAATGATACGTTGGCTGTTCAACTAATATTGTTTCATTTTCATTTGGAAATGGTATTGAAGTTAATATTGCAAGTGCTTGCTGCACACCTGAGGTTATAAAAATATTGTCTTCTTTCGTGAACACTTGATAATTTGCCAACTGTTTTTGAATGACTGGAATTAAAGATGGTAATCCTTTCGGTGTTCCGTATACGAACAAATCATTTTTATAAGTATCAATTGCCTTATTAATACAATGCTGAAAATCTAAATACGGGAAAACATCTGGATCAGGTGCTGAAGAAGCGAAATCAATGATTTCTTTATTTTCTATAGTACTCCCAGATTTCTTAACAACGTAGTATCCACTTTGAGGGACAGAATATATAATATGACGCTTTTCTAATTCATGAAGCGCACGTATAACTGTCGCCTTATTACATTCATATTGCGCAACAAGTGACCGTATTGATGGTAATTTCTGTCCTTCTTTTATCTCTCCATGTTGAATCATTTTTTCTATATCATTTAAAATATGTAAATACTTATACATATTACACCTCCTTCAGTAATTATATAGATTTTTAATTTACATAACATTCATTCCTCAATTAGTTAATTTTCCGATCATCTATATCGTAAATCCAAATAGCATATGAATCATTTTCAATCCATTTCTTTACTACCTCTGTTTTAAGTACACCTTCAACTTCTTTTTCTATTTTCTGTCCAAGTTCTCTCGCCCCTACTTCATCATCGCTAATCTTAGTTTTTATATCTATGGTAACAGGTTGATTCTTTTTATAATTTATTTGCTGAATACCAACCCCTTCATATCCATTCTTTCTGAATACGTCATCAAATATCTGTCCAAAAACTAACTGCCATCTTTGTTCTGTATCTACAATCTCCTTGTTTCTTTGAGATATATTTACTTTATAGGACATAATGCCTTGAATTTGCAATCTTTTATTAATTTCTTTTTTTATTTCGTTAGCATTTTCACTATCAGCAATCTCTAAATCTACTATTCTTGCTTTTCCATCCCATATAGCAGCACTAAAAAAAGATTCCTCCTTTACCGCAGCTGTAGCAATATCTATCACTATAGAATCTTCACTTTTGGATTCTTCCATTTCAGGCTCACAAGCACACAATAAAGCAATTGAAAATAAAAATACAATCAACTTCTTTCCTCTTTTCATTGTACTTCCCTCCGTAAATTTTCATTTACGATAAACTTTTACTTTCACATATAAATACCTTCTATAATTTTAAGATTTAACATTATTTCACATTTCCTCCTCTTAAAAAGGAAATTACAATTAATAAGTAGAATATTTTCATGAATAAATAAAAAGTGAGGGATATATAATGCAACGTGTAAATATGATTGATATTAGTAATGTACTACAATTAGAAGAAACTCTTTCGTCTTTATTAAATAAAATGATTTCTTCAAAACTAGACCTAGAAAACTGGTTAAGAGAGCAGTCAAAAGTAATTTGGGAAATCGAAGAACAATTAAGATCACATTATATCGCCTTTCAATGTAATACGGATGATGAAAAAACAAAGGATACTTTTGAACATGATCAACAATTTGTAAAGCCACTTTTAAAGCGGTACCAAAATTTATTGGATAATAAATATTTAGAGTCACCTTTTCGAATGGAATTAGATTCTAACGTATATGGTTTATTAGATACAAAAATAAAAAATGCTCAAAAGTTATTTTGTGAGGAAAATATCGAATTAGAAATAAAGGAAGACAAATTAGTCACAGAGTATTTTGAAATCACTGGAGGATTAAGTGGAATTTGGGACGGAGAAGAAAAAACGATAACAGAATTACAATCCTATTTACAAGATTCGAATCGTGTCATCCGTAAAAAGGCAAAAACCATTATTTCTGAACAATTTTTATCTGTTGAAAAAGAACTCCAAAACATATTAAATCAATTAATTGAAATTCGCCACCAAAAAGCAAAAAATATTCAACTAGAGAATTATCGTGATTATATGTTCAAGAAATACGAACGTTTTGATTATTCAGCAAAAGATTGCTATGAACTAGCTGAATCCATACGTAAGTATGTTGTACCTCTTAAAGATAAAATATTACTAGAGAAAAAAGAGAAACTACAAGTGGATACGCTTCGCCCGTGGGATGTATCAGCTGTAACTCCAGATCAAAAAGTACTTAAACCAATTGCAGATGAAAATGATTTAATTGAAAAGAGCACTCATATCTTTAATAAACTAGATGTTGAATTTTCAACACTATTAAACCGATTGAATAAACACGATTGTCTTGATTTAACAAGCCGCAAAGGAAAAGCAGCTGGAGGCTTTTGTGAGTACTTACCAGCTTCACAATTATCATTTATTTTTATGAACTTAAATTATACACAGGATGATATTATCACTTTTATACATGAAATGGGGCATAGTATTCATAACGAACTTATAAAATCATTAAAATTACGACAGTATATAGAAATTCCCGCTGAAACAGCTGAACTAGCCAGTATGACAATGGAATTATTCTCGCTTAATTATTGGGATACCTTCTATACAGACAAAAAAGATTTAAAACAAGCAAAAATTAACTTCTTTAAAGATGTTATTTCATATTTACCTGTTATGCTTATTGTGGATCAATTTCAACACTGGCTGTATGAAAATCCAACTCATACTTCTGAAGAAAGAAATGAAAAATACTTACAACTTCAAAAACATTATCAGTCTAACGTCATACATATTGATGGCTACGAAAACTGGATAGCAACGAGTTGGTTACCTGTACTCCATATTTTTGAAGTACCATTTTATTATATTGAATATGCAATCGCCCAACTTGGTGCATTACAAATGTATAAACAATATAAAGAGGATCCTAAGCAAGCACTAGAAAATTATAAAAAGGCATTATCACTAGGAAGCTCGCAATCTATAAAAGAAGTGTATGATGCAGCTGGAATTCGTTTTGATTTTTCTGGTGAAACAATTAAAGAACTGATGCGATTTGTGGAAAAAGAGTTAGAAGTACTTGAACAAATATAAGAAGAAAGCTGCACCTATATTTTAGGTGTAGCTTTCTTCTTTATTTTATTAATCAGCTCTATGTACTGAGTATCTCCATATCCGATTGTTGGAAAAAGATGAAACAACTTTATTAATAATTCACGAGTTGATAAATCTTTATTTTTAGAGATAAATTTCAATACAGCATTATCTTCTTTTAGCATTTCTAAAAATAAATCTATAGCCTGATACATGACAGGCGGTACCTTATGGGAGGGCTTTTTATGGTTTACTAATACTTCATTGTATATAGAAGAATAATTCCCCATTTCAAGTTCAATTTGATTTACTTTAAATTCATCCTCTCTAAAGTTATTTAAGTATACTTTCCCTTCATAAGCAGACTGTTCAAGGTGAGAAAGTATGGTAAGTAGGTTCATTTGGCAAAACATATCTTCACCAAACCATAAAACAATACATTTATACTTTTTCATAAAAAGTTTTTCTAACGGATCTATAACCTTTTTTGTATAACTTTCTACTGAACTGTTGTGTCCTTCTGCTCTTATTTTAATAAAATCTTCATTAAAAACTTGTTTAGTAACTGGGTTCACACACATCGCCTCATTAAATGGCGCATAGTCAGAATCACCCATTAGCTTTTCGTTTTTAAATTCTTCATACATAAGTTGACCATTTAATATGTTAAGTACCTCTTTATCAAATAGCTCACTCTTCCTATTTTGCAACTGTTCAACCTCTATTTTTCTAGAAATATTCATATGAAACGCCCCTTCATTATTTAAATTGAGTTTAACAAATGATTGAATAGGCATTTTGCTAAGTTGGTATTCTCTTGGATTCATTCCAAAAACATTTTTGAAAGCTCTACTATAAGCCTCTTGGGAAGAGTAATCGTAATCCAATGCGATCTCAATTATTTTCCTACCATTCTTTAAATCTTCCGTAGATAAATACAACCTTCTAAGAAGAATATAACGTCTAATATTGAAACCCGTTACTTGATGAAATTTAAAAGAGCAATAATAAGGAGAATATCCCATGTAACGAGATAATTCATCTAATGAAAATCTCTTTTTTAAATTGCTCTCAATCCAATCAATCATCTGCTGTATATGTTCATTCATTTCCTTCACTCCTTATTTAAAAGTATAAGAGAAGTGTGTTTCATTCTTTTGATATTTCTTGTGTTTTATAACATGAGACATTCTGTAAAATCTATATATGAGTATTAGTTTTATATTTTTTACCTATCTTATTTTGACATACATTCTATTCATTTTTCAATTTAGTGTTCATTCGTATGCTGGCAAGACCTAACTAATCATTAAAGGTCAATTTACATCATATTTCATTTTAAAGGATTTCAAAAATGAAACTAGAATTTTGTAAAATAAGATCCTTTTAATTCTCTAATTAAAAAATAAAAGTTTAGAAAGGACGTTACAATGAACAAACTAGAAAAAGAAATACTTCAATTCATAAATGAACTATATCCATTGAATTTTATTAACATTACACCAATAACAAATGAAATGTATAAATGTCTCACTGAACAAGGTACATACTTCATTAGAATTACAAACTATAAAACGTATGAAGAACAATTAGAAGAAGTTACATATACGAATTTTTTATACCAAAACGGTTTAGCTGTTCCACCAATCATCCCTTCATTGCAAGGGAATTTTGTAGAAAAGTTAACATTAGATAAAGAGATTTTTGCCGTATTATATAAAGCTGCGCCTGGTATACATTTACCAAAGTACGAATGGGATTCTAATATATTTAAAAAGCTTGGTAAACAAATTGGAAAATTACATTGTATATCTAAAAGCTTTGAAAAGATTAAACCAGTAAAACATATAAACGATTGGTATGAAAATGAAGAATATAATTTTCTTAAATATATCCCTAAAGTGGAAAATACAATAAGAGAAATTGCATCTGACGTTTTAACTTCCATAAAAGAGCTCCAAAAATCTCCTTCAAATTACGGCTTAATTCACGGAGATTTATGGTTAGAAAACATTTTAGTCGAAAATAATTCAAACTTAACAATGATAGATTTTCAAGACTGCGAAAAACATTTTTATATATTCGATTTAGCCGTTCCTATTTATAGTGCGATAGAATACTCATTTGTTGGAAATGGGAATATCGTTGACTACGAGCATTCTATTACAAAAGCACTATTTGAAGGATATCAAGAAGAAAATGAACTCCCAAAAGAGATGATAGACAAGTTTCCATTGTTTATAAAATTAAAGGAGATTTTTGAATATAGTTTAATGCATATGTATTGGAATAAAGAGGAATTAACTGAGGAACAAATACGGATAATGAATCTTTATAGGTTAAAACTTGAAAATAATTATTCCTTAATAAATATGTAAAGCGAATGTTGTTTAACTACGTAACTATAGTTGAACAACATCCGCTAAAAACTCGATTGATTAGGAATGTTTTACATATCATCTTTTATTAGTTGTGATTCTTTTACGTGCTGTTTCTTAATTAATATTGCTTTATACAAAAACGTAATACCTAGTACAGCGAAAATGATACTTACAGGAATACGAGCAATATGAGGAAGGTAGCGCGGAAGAAAGAAAAGACGGACTCTTTCTTCCACATCAAACATTTCAAAGACAATCGGCACTATACTTTGATGAACTAAGAAAAAGATTCCCATAAACACAAGAAGAACAACAACAGCAAGTTTGTTCTTCGGTAATTCACTTGCTTTATTGTAAAATTTCTTTTTGTGATTATCACTGTTAATTTTCAGCCCACTTTTCATTTCAAATAGCAACTCAGGGCCATTCCTTTCAAGTTTTGTGTAAGCGATGCGCCCAAATAGCCATGCTAAAAACACCCCCGTACAAATTCCAGTCGGTACACCTAACCATTGTATGAATTGTATATGTAATGATGTTCCTAACCATACAACTAGTAAAGCGGGTATCGTAGTTACTAGCACCATCAGCAGCATGAGCCACGTGGTTATAAACATTTTACTCGCATTCATATCGTCACCAGATATTATCGTTCCTCTTCCACGACGATGTGGATCAGTAATTGGAATTAAATTAACTACAGAAAATAAGACAATAAGGCCGACTGCCCCACCAAGTAAAGCTGGGACTACTGCAAAGACCCATGGGTAAACGAAAGTAAGTCCGCTAGTAAAAGTGAAAATTATTGTAGTTAAAATTGCTACAGGACCAATAGCTATCAACCAAGCTAATTGACGACCACGCACGTCAATCCTTTCTGCCCCAGGTGTCAGCAATGTTAACCATAATGCACTTCCATCGAAGCCATATAAATTACAAGTGAACATACTTGTAAATACAATCATAATTACCCCTGCCCAGGGTATTAAGTATGGTATATCAGCAGTTGTAACTATAATTCCATAAAATACGCCTATCCATATGCCCATCCGTAAGAATCGACCTCGTTGTGGATCATTCCCCCAACTTTTTAGCTCCTTTGTTATGATTGCTCCTATTTTAGTTTCATAAAAGATTTTAAAAACTTTTTTATAATGCTTATTAGTAATCTTCCCTTGAACTTCTTTAGAATTTCTTACTGTACTTCTAGTCAATAATGTAGTCCATATAAATAAAAGAAACCAACAAAATATTGTTATCGCACTTAAGAATACAAAAACTAATAACCAATTAGATTGAATTGCATATTCTACAGCAAGTATTGTCCAACTAGATGGAAGCATGTAAAATATCGCGGTATCATGAAATATTATTCTATTGATTACTGGAAGTGCATACCAACCCACATTTAAAAATGCAATGATGAGACCAATAAACATCGCTCCTAT
Organism: Bacillus sp. SSR7; assembly: GCF_055902415.1. Lineage (NCBI taxonomy): Bacteria > Bacillati > Bacillota > Bacilli > Caryophanales > Bacillaceae > Bacillus > Bacillus sp. SSR7. The sequence goes on from NZ_JBVVXV010000001.1 coordinate 301,669, forward strand.
TTCCATACCTGCTCTTGATCTCATCGCTTCCCCCATAAGACTAATTATAACTTTCGATAACAACACCACAAAAATTAACTGTAAAATAATTGCTGGAACTGCAACTATAGTTGCATATAAGCTAATTCTGGCTGCGTAAATTAATAATCCTATAAAAGCAATAAAACTAACGATTGGTCCTAATCCTATAAAAGATACAACGAGAAGCGTTCTAGCTAATTTATAAGGATTAAGTGGAAGCAATACAAAATATTCTGTACGCAATATTCCATCTCCCCCACTAAGTATCGGACCTAACATCCATCCTACTGTCCAAATTGTGAACGTTACATATAGAATGTTTTTTGATATGGCTTGTTCCGTAGGATAAAAGGAAAAAAGAATAATGGTTCCAATTGCTAGCAATAAACCTATTAATCCTGTCATAATAAATAGAACTTTCCTGCCACCATTCATTGAATGTTTAAGTATTGATAACTTCATTTGCATTAGAACACTAACCAAGACAATTCCCCTCCTTTAACGGCGGGTTTTCCTACTAATCGAATGAAAATATCCTCTAGTTTTTCTTCACCACAAATATCCTCCATCTTTCCAGACGAAACCACTCCCCCTTTCGAAATAATCGCAACGTGATCACAAAGTTGTTCAACTAACGCCATGACATGACTTGAAAATACTACAGTACCACCCGAACTAACAAATTTCTGTAAAATCTTTTTAATAGTAACTGCAGAAATGGGATCTACCGCCTCAAACGGTTCATCAAGAACGAGTAACTTTGGCGCATGAAGAAGTGCAAGTGCAAGGCCGATTTTCTTACGCATACCAGTAGAATAATTAATAACGAGAGTTCCCTCAGTATTATTTAACTCTAATATTGTAAGTAGTTCTTCTGTCCGCTTAGCAACTTCCTTGGCATTCATCCCTCTTAACAATCCCATATATGTTAATAATTCGCGACCAGTAAGTCTTTCCGGTAAAGCTAATCCATCTGGTAATACTCCAATCAGCGTTTTAGCTTGTTTTGGATTACTCCAAACATCAATCCCAAAAACTTTAGCGTTCCCTCCATCCGGCCGTAACAAACCAACAGCCATCGATAAAGATGTAGTTTTTCCTGCTCCATTAGGCCCAACAACTCCGTAAAAAGATCCTCTTGGCACAATTAAATTAATATGATTAACTGCAATAAATTCTCCGAAACGCTTATATAGTTTCGAAAGCTGTAGTGCTGGAGCAACTTGCTCAAATTCAGTATGCATTGAAATTGGTTCACCAGTTTTCATAAAATGGACTCCTTCTTTACAAATGTAATAACCGATTACAAATCTCAATAACCTTACTCATCCATTTGCATTGTTAGAACGGATATAATAAAAAATAAATTTAGGAAGAGCTTTTCTTTAATTACAATACTGCGCTACCAAATCATTTAAATATTCAATGTTTGTAGCAGTTACATTTTCAGATATTCTAGCCGCAATAATAATAGGTGCCCATTGAAAAATCTCATCTCTCGATAATCCAGTATTTCTGCAATAAATATGCAAATACTTTTCAGCTAATTCTACCGAAGATTGTGAGTACAACAAGTATGTCCGAAACAAATCTGCGCGAATGTCACCTGAACTAGCATCTACCCAGTCTATAATTTTCACATTATTATTACTCATAATTAAGTTAAACGGATGGAAATCCCCATGACATAATCTAGGCTCAAATTTGATTGAATGTAACTTATTCAATATATTTTCTTTTTGTTTTTCATCTAATTTATGTACAGATTTAATTTGACGCTCTAACTTTTCTCTCATTGATTCTATTTCATCTGACTTTACACAAATAGAATGAATCTTTTTTTGTTCATTCACACAAATATTTATGTAATAGTCTGCCTCTTTTAGATTATTAAGCAGGAGCTCACCTATACTGTCTCCTTTTACGTATTCCATAATAATTGCCTGTCTATTTTGTATCTTTGTCACTTCAAATACGTTTGGAACTGGTAGCCCACATGAATAAGCATATTTTTGTTTTTTTGCTTCATTCATAGACTCTGTATCTGGAAGATATTCTTTAAATAATTTTACAACTTTAGTCTCATAGAGGTAAATTTCCGCAGTATTCCCTTTTGCTATCGGATTTCCTAAATTCAATTTATTTCTCTCCTTACAGTAAATTAAGCTAACATCTTATACTACTCTATAAATTCAGTGTAATTAAGCTGAAACCCTTCTCCATGAAAATATAAAAAACTTACCACTTTCTATCCTTAAATAGAAAGCGGTAAGTTTAATTTACTAGGAATATCGGAAGGAAACTCTGGTGTATGCACAATCGAAAATGTATATCCCCGTTCAATAAATGATATTTCATTATTCTTACATTCAAATGGTATACTATTTTTCTTAAAGTTGATTTGGACCTGCTGTAAAAATGCGGGATCCGGTGTTCCGAAAGAAACATGTACTTTCGGTGGTAAAGCTTTCATCGCAATCGGAATCCAAGGTCGCTGCCACCATGTTGCAACAATATATGCAGTGCCTCCAACTACAAAGTTAAAAATGTCCCCATCTTCCATCGTTTTCATATTTAGATTTGATTTCAGCCATTCCCTAAAAACAGGAACACTTTTAACAGGAAGACCAATTTCCCTTACGTATAAAATGTTTAAAGGTGACTGTGGTACTAATACCTCCTCTTTAACATAACTATGTGCGATAATTTCAAGAAGGTTTCCATCTCCGTCTTTAAAGTATAAATTGAATCGGCCATCCTCTTCATCAATTGTATGACCATCTTTCCATTTCGCAATAAGTAATCCAGACTCTTTTAGCCATCTTGCAGTTTCATGAAATTTTGAATATGGGATTTCAAAGGCGAAGTGCGCAGGTGCAATTGGCTCATACACTTCTTGAAAACTAATTGTTGTATACGGTGTTACTTCAAATTGAATGTAGGATGCTGTTTCTTTTTTTATTGGAAAAGATAATACTTCCCTATAAACTTGTTTTACCCCTTCTATAGAAACTGTTTGTAGTTTTATATCTGATATATGTGTAATCACACTACATTCCCCCTCGTTCTTATTATCTATTCGTATTGTATTACATTTATAAATAGATAGAATCAAACGGAAGGATGGATTTTTCAAATGAAAACTACAACTTTAGTATGAATATTTAAGTTTATCCTGCATTGTTTCCATACAAAAAAAGCTGCCTTTTCTTAAACGAAGAGCAGCTTTTACAATAAAACATATTATGATTTTACAGCAATAATCATAAACCTTTTTGAATTCGTACGAATCCCTTTTTCAGAACTATTAACATCAATGAAACTTTGTAAAATAGTAAAATCTTCTGCCTCTTCTCCAAAATTAGGAATAATAGGCGTATGTTTTAATAAGAAAATAAGATCTTCAGGCGTACTGTAATAATCAGTCACATCATATTCACGTACTTGCACGAGTTCAAATCCTGCACTAATAAGTTCACTCATATACTTTTCTTTTAATGTGCCATCTCTTTCACCTAAGCATTGTCCTCGTCCAAATGCTTCCTTAAGATTTAATTTATCATGTTCGCAAACTTGTTGCGTTAAGAAAAAAGCACCTTGTTTCATTACTTTTGCTAATTCAGATGCTATAAACGGAGCATGACAACTAGAAGCAATATTAAAATACTCATGCGGAAAAGTTAATGCTTCAGAATCCATTTGAAAAAACTCAACGTTTTGTACACCTGATATTTTCAAGTTGGAATGTGCCTTTTCAATCATGCCATTAGAATTATCTATTCCAATTAATAATTTGGCTGAAGATGCTATGTTAAGTACATTTTCTCCTCCACCTGTACCAACATCAAGTAGAGTGTCTGATAGTTTACATCTTTCTTTCACTTCTCCATAAAAGTCCCACGTATCTCCTACAGTTTCACATTTTATTTTACTAAAATCCCATCCATTTAATCTTCCTACTTTATCATAAAAGCTTTTGTACTCTAATTCGTTCACCTTATACTTCCCCCTTTATTGATGCTTACATATTCTATAGATTCTTAATGAAAATGAGTCATCAATTATTTATTCTAAATATGCAAGCCAAGCCTTATAAAACGCTAGAACAGGTGATATCTTTTACTTTTTTCTTTATGTAGAGCTTTTTTGCATATTTTGTTTTCTTCTGTTTGTTCATAAAACATCACTCCTTCCAAATAACCGCCTTTAATTACATTCAATAACTACCAAAATATTTTTACTTACTATTATACTTAATAATAATAGTAATCGTTAAATTTATTTATTAAAATATAATAAAATAAAGATTACAAGAAAACCCTATTCTATACCACACTTAATTTACATAATAATTTTATGCTTTATTTCTAACTGTATATTCTAAATTTCCTCTCCCCCAACTACACTTACTATGGAACATAATACTAACTGTTTTTCCATGTTCAGATAAACTATATTTTATGTAAAATAGATTACTACAGACAATGTATTGTTTCCTGATGGACAATACACATACCACTAAATTATTAGCAACAAAAACCCCTTATTAAGGTATCTTTCGTTGCTAATTTACAAACTGCTGAAGTAATACAGGATCCTCTTTTAAAAGTTCTGATAAAAACATAAGTTGTGGAAAAGGTTGTAAAATTAACTCATTATCCATTTTTTCTTTCAATATAGAAACTCCGCCTTGATTTATATAATCATTTATGTTATTTTCCCCGTACAAATTAATTCAATATCATTCAATGAAAGTAACAGTAGTCCATTCGTTTCAGAAGATGGTTTAGGTAGCATCTTTGAATAGGCAACATACATGATAGATAAACTCTCATCTGGACTATCAATAATTAATATTGGATTGACTTCATTTTCTACTTTTACTTTCTTAGATTGTGCATTCCAACTCTCTTTATAATATGTAGTTGGTGAATTTAATATAGTAATATCGATAGAAGCTTCTTCTTCCACCTCTCTTTTAGCAGTTTCTACTGCTGTTTCATCCGCTTCTATATGTCCTCCAAGTCTTACTACACCTAATGTATCCCTTTTACTCGTTGGTCCAACTTGAAAATCAAATAAATTCTTATACATTACATATGCACCAGATGTTCGTACATTCTTATCTATATGTATCAATATTCCCCCTCCAAAATTAACCATCTCACAATCCAGTTTACTATAATTTTATTATGTTTTTAAATAATCTTCAATCCAAAGCCTTTATTTTTATTTCCTCCTTAAAATACATGCAAAAAGTAGGATTCACCAAAAAATTACAGAATTATAAATATAACAAGTATTGGACGGATGATTTTCAAATTCCTCTATCATAAAGGTGGTATAAACAGTGTGAAACCTATACAAGAACGTAGCCTTACCGTAAAGACAACTTTTTCTAAAGAATATAAGATTTTTATTTTTGGTTTACTTATTTCACGAATTGGGGACTCATTGTATACTTTTGCGTTACCTTGGATTGCCTATCAATTAACCGGTTCAGCTGTCATTATGAGTTCTTTATTTGCTATTAACGTATTGCCAATCGTTTTATTTGGTCCTTTAGTTGGTGTAATAATTGATCGTTATGATCGAAAAAAGTTACTTTTGGTAGCGGATATTACCAATATTATTTTAGTAAGTCTTGTTCCAATACTACATTCATTACATCTATTAGAAATTTGGTATTTATACATAATTACTTTTATCTTAGCAGTTATGTCCATGCTTTTTGATGTAACAACTGTTACAGTCATTCCGCAAATTGCTGGAGCATCCTTAACGAAGGCCAATTCTTTCTATCAAATGGTCAATCAATTGGCTAGTTTATTTGGTCCAATGATAGCTGGGGTCTTCATTTCTTTTATTGGCGGCTTTCATTTGCTTTGGATTAATGTTCTTTCATTTATTGCAACATTAGTTGCTGTGATGTTATTACCGTCTATGAAAACCACAAATAAAAAATGTGAAGATAAAAATACACTTCAAAATATACTATCTGATTTGGTTAATGGATTTAAATGGCTCAAAAATGACCGCTTAAATTTAGCTTTATCTTTTCAAGCTATGATAGGAAACTTTGGAGCAAGTGCAGTTTTAGGTATATTCATGTATTATTTATTATCCACATTACAACTTACCCCAGAACAAAGTGGGGTTAATTATTCATTAATTGGAATAGGTGGTCTTTTAGGAAGCTTGTTTGCAGTTCCTTTAGAAAAGAGGTTGCAGCGCGGTATACTAATTCCTTTACTCCTATTTGTTGGAGCAATTGGCTTAACTTTTGCGCTTTGGAGCACATATTGGCTCGCTCCCGGAATTGCTTTCGGTATTGCAATGACTTGCAATATTGCATGGAATACCATTGTAGCCTCAGTCCGTCAGGAAACAGTTCCATCAAATATGCAAGGAAGAGTTTTAGGATTTTCACGTGTACTTACACGATTAGCTATGCCACTCGGGGCATTAGTAGGAGGCATTCTTTCAGCTTATAATCCAGTGTATGTATTTGCTTTAGCTGCTTTCACGAAGCTACTTGAAGTTTTTATTGCACTATATAGTCCGATACGAAAACTATAATAGAAGGAAAGATAATTATATATGATTGGTTAATTGTAATTACGGATAAGTTGATAAAGAAAAAAGGCATATCATAATGCCTTTTTCTTTATCATCATTTTACTGGATAACAAACTTCTGTAACCCACTTATTAGGATCCGATTCCATCGCTGGGCTCACATGATAAATATTAAACATTGGGCCTGCTAATTCGTAACCTTCTGTCTCAATCCATTTTGCCGCAGCTTCATTTACAGCTGTCATTTGTTCATAACTTCCATTAACCGTTATGGAAGCTACATTGGTTGATTTTACATTTTTAAATGTAACGTCTTTTGTATTTTTTTGATTCCCTAAAATACTTAGCTGTATTTCTACATCTACATCATTTTCTTTGTATTCACGATCATGGAAAACTGCAATACTATAACTCGGATGGGCAATACTAATATTTTTCATTTGTATTTCTTGCATTAATACACCCCATAAATCCTCTTCGCGATTATAAGATGGAATAATCTTTCTAACACTAGCTACATTTCTTTCTGGAATTTCCTTTATTGAAACATGATAGTTCATCTCAACTACATCCTCTCTCATCGATTTCATTGAATCTTCGAGGAGACGTAATTGTTTTTGGAGGTTAGTCATGTCTTCTTTAATTTGAGCACTACGATTTAAAAATTGCTCCTTAATACCATCTATATTATCGCATTCTATTATTTCTTTAATGGTAGCGATATTAAATCCCATATCTTTTAACGTTTGAATTTGATTTACTTTCTTTAATTGGGCTGCTGAATAGTATCGGTAACCACTCTGCTCATCAACTTTTATTGGTTGTAATAATTCCACTTTATCGTAGTGTCTCAACATCCGAATACTAATTGAAGATAGTTTTGAAAAGTCTCCTATTTTAAACATGATTTCCTCCTATAAGTTACATCTACTTCGAAGCTCAACTTCATCTTAAACAATGACATTGTGTGAGAGTCAACTGTTTATAACACTTAAATTATATTTCTTTCATTCTTTCCCTTTATACTTACTTCCTTCTTAAGGCTATAAGAATTGATATTAGTCCGTTCACAGCTAATAAAGTTACAATAATACTTGTAAATAAAGCTACGTCTGGCGCAAATATTTTAATCGTACGCCATGGTGAACTTGTACTATAAGTAAGTAGTGGGATGAAAACAATAGATATTAGTAGGGATAGACTCCCTATGAATAACCAAATTACCTTTTTTCCAGTTTTTATATGTTTATACTTTTTAATTAACATAATTGATATTATGAAAAGTATGAGAGTAACTATCAACAAAATAATTTGTGTTAATGGTATGTTTTTAGGTATATCAACCGATTCTTCTCCATTCAAAATACTAATAATCCCCTTTTTCAATACTGATAGTGCGGTTTCTTCTAATACATGATTTTTATTTGTTAAAATCACACCACTCCAGCCACTTTTATTTAAAATAAATATTTCTGCACGAGCATCAGGCGTTGATCCTGAATGCCAAATCATCGTTTCACTTTCATTTATATTTGTTGTTCTTAATCCAAAACCATAACTTTTTTCTGAATTTATCTTATAGAGTGGTGATAGATAAAGATCCATGTTTTCTTTCTTTAATAATTGAGGATCCTCTGGACGATTCAAAAACATAATATATTGAATCATATCTTCTAAATTTGCAGTAATATAGCCATACGGTGCCCCGGTATTATCATAGGACACTACACTTTTTCTTGGAATGCCAAACCAAGACTGATAACCTGTTAAATAACCTTTTTCATATGCAGTTTCTTTACTTGCTGCCGCGCCATTCATATTTAATGGCTGAAAAATATACTTTTGCATATATGATGAATATGTTTCATTTGCGACTTCTTCAATAAGTGCGCCTAAAACAATATAATTTGCATTACTATATTGATATTTTTCACCTGGTGGAGCAGTTACTTTTACATTTGAAAGCTTCATTACATCTTCTTTTAATGCTGTAGAACTTTTGGATTGCTTATCTGATAATAATAAGCCCTCATATGTGCTTATTCCACTTGTATGAGTTAGTAGATGTTGGATTGTTATAGTTGAGGATATTTGAGAATCTTTTAGTTTAAACCAGGGGAGGTATCGTTGAACGGGATCTTCTAATTTTATTTTTTTATCTTCTATTAATTTCACGATAGCTAAAGCTGTTAAAGATTTACTTATTGAGCCGATTGCAAATGGAGTTTTACTAGTTACCTTTTTTTCAGATTCTCCAGTAATCCCCCACGTTTTAGTGAAGAATATATCTTTATTATGTACAATTGCAACAGAAGCTCCCGGAATGCTCTGCTCCTTTATAAATTTTTCAATATACTTATCTAATGTAACTTTAACTTTTTGCTGAGCGTAAACTTTTGAAGGTGTGATACATAATATTAATACATTACAAAGAAGACAAATTAGAGACATTTTATAGATCGTATTCTTCATTATACTTTAGATGCTTTCTTTTTTTATAACTTACTAAGCTAATAAATACCAATACAGAGAGCGTCAAACTAGTCATTATTAATAATGCGTTCCACCATTGATTCTCAGATATGCGATATAAAAGATTATACTGAAATGCATTTTTACTATTAGTTGGATTAAATGATTCAGTTAAAAATATTGAAAATATAGTTTGCGAGACGAGGTAAGTAATAATTGCGATGAATATGTCACGTAAGATAAGTGTGTTAGATTTTCCTTTTTCATTTTGAAGTTGTTTCATTTTAACTTGCAAATCAATTTCATTTATTTCTATAAAATCTTGAACAAATAATTGAGGTGTACCTAAATCATCTATACTATCTTCACCATGTTCACGACATTCTTGAATGTGTTCTAATATTTGTCTCTTAATATTTTCCCTCTCTTCTAAACTAATATCGTATTGCTTTAATTCCTTTAGTACGTCTGTTAAAAATTGCTTTTCTTTACTTATCAATCCATTCCTCATTTCAGAAGTTCTCCTTTCAAACCGGTTTTTAATAGTGTTTGAATGTCTGCTTGCAATTCTAACCACTCATTAATTTTCTTTTCAAGACGTATTTTCCCATTTTCATTAATCTCATAATAAATTCTAACTTTACCACTGTCTGTTATTTCTTGATAAGTATTAACCCACTCTTGATTTTTCAACTTAGTTAAAATGGGGTAAATACTTCCTACTCCTTTCAATTTTAAATTGTTTACTTCAAGTTCTTTCATAATCTCATAACCATAACTTTTCTTTTTTGACAAAATAGATAATACACACATTTCTAAATGACCTTTAATTAAGCTTGTTCTATCCATAGGATAAATTTAACAGAAATATATACTTCATTCAAGTATATATTTCTGTTAAATGCAAAAAAACAGACAATAAAACGAAAAGATTAACAAACAACAATACCACTTATCAACTGTTTTTAATCTTAATAATCACTTTTATAATATAATAATTACACAATGAATATAACCTTTAAGGTAATTATCCTCTTACTTCAATAACCTTATCTTTATATATTTCAAACCATTGTTGCCATTCATCTTTAGAAAATTCTTTTTCTTCTCCTTCTAGAACGGCAGAAAAAAGATCTAAACAAATATGCCAACCTGCTATATCTTTCGGTGTATGATCAGTTAATTCATGAATGTATTCTTTAAAAAGTAAAAGAGAACCATTTTCCTCTTTATGTATTTCAAATCGGACACGATCTTTACCCCAAGTAAATTCAAGTACTGAGTTTAATTGACATTCTAAAATATCAATATTTATGAATGAACCATCCATCATATCAAACTTTATGACTCCACCTGTTTTAAGGCTTTCAACCTGTAAATTAGACATCCATTTTTTCAGCTTACTGGTTTCTGTTAAAGCAGACCAAACTTCCTCTATTGTATATGGAAATTCGCGTTCAAATTTTACAATATATCCATTAGTTAGTTTTCCAATTTCAGCTATCATATTGATTGCCCCTTTTATAGAATGTATGTTCTTATTTCATTTTACACGAATATAAATATAAAATAAATCTTTATGTCAATGAAGTATTAATTTAAAGTTAATGGTGATGAGAAAAACTTAAATATTTTCTAAATCGAGTTATATAATCGTGAGAATTAATTATCATGTATGTACGTTTCTCTATTAAATATAGACTTACGCACAAATAAAAAGAGCCGCATTTGCGACTCATGAAATTATAAAATTAACTCCTGCTTTTGTTGAATGATTTACCTCTTAATCGCATCAACAATTAAAGACGGAAAACCAAGTTTATCGCCTTTATTTCTAGAATCATATCTTTTCGAGCGGAAAATCACACCGTCGTTTGCATCCCATTCATTGTAATAAAACTGACCATTTTCATCACAATATTCAAGTAAAACCACCTCAAATCCAGCAGTTTCAAACATTTTCGTTAATGTTTTATAATTATGAACAATTTTATGACTTGCTGCAGGATGATCTTTCGGGCCAGGTCCGCCTATTTGAACTATATTTTGGTACGCTTCATCTCGGAAAAATGCATCAGGAACACCGCACCGAATGTGCCCTGCTGGCTTTAAAAATTCATAACAAATTTCAGCTGCTTTTACACCTTCTTCAAAAGTAAGATGTTCCCATATATGCTCTGCTAAAATAGCTGAAATAGAGTTGTATTCAAATCTTTCTTCCCACGTAGCTTTATCTAGTAGGTTAAGTTCATCTTCTTGCGTTTGAATCCAGCCTGGATTATTATTAAACTCTCCAGCTCCGACTACTACTTTAATTTCGTCTTGTTTTATTGCCAACACTTTCACCTCATAAACATATTAATTTATTAATATGTTCTATGTTTAGTATTATCTTTCCTTCTTCAACCAATTTAATAGCATGAGTACAGTACAATACCGAACTCATGCCTGAAATTCGTCTAACAAAACGATTTTCTAACTTTATAGAATCAGTTCATGAAATACAACTATTTTTATACAATTTATATACGATTTTTCTTACATAAACATAAAACAACAAACATTAACATAAAACCAATCACGTAAAAACTTGTTGTTCCACTGCCACCAGTGTTAGGGATTACCCAATTATTTTTCACATTTTTCACTGTTAGTTTTTGTGTCCTTACCTCTTCTATAATTTCTATTTCTATTGGATCTCTAAGTAACATATATCCGTTTGGTGCTTTTATTTCTTGAATCGTATACTTTCCAAGTGCTAATTGGTCGGAAATCACCTTTCCTTTTTCATCCGTTGTTAATCTACTAACTTCTTTACCTTCTTTATCTAAGACTTGAAATACAGCACCTTTTAGTTTTAAATTAATGTCCTTATCATCGACTTTCTCAATTTCAATTTGCCCAGTCGGATCTGGTAATTTCTTATTTGCTATTTTAATTTCTACTACTACATCTCTTTCTATTTTTACAGCTATTTTATCTTTTAATAATTCGTAACCTCTTGGTGCTTCTACTTCCACTAAGGTATAGTTACCTATTGGCAAATCTTTTGATATCGCTTCTCCTTTTTCATCTGTTACTAACTCCCCAACTACTTTTTTATTTGAATCTTCAATATGAAATTTTGCTCCTGCTAGCTGTTTATTTTTATCGCTCGTATCTACTTTCACTAACTTCATTTTCCCCATCGGATCTGGTAATTTCTTATTTGCTATTTTAATTTCTACTACTACATCTTTTTCTATTTTTACAGCTATTTTATCTTTTAATAATTCGTAACCTTTTGGTGCTTCTACTTCCACTAAGGTATAGTTACCTATTGGCAAATCTTTTGATATCGCTTCTCCTTTTTCATCTGTTACTAACTCCCCAACTACTTTTTTATTTAAATCTGTAATATGAAACTTTGCTCCGAGCAATTTTTCATTATCATTATTACTATCAACTTTTTTTATTTTTACTTTTCCTGTACTAGGCTTGTTCCATTGTTGCCAGTTAAATTTGAAATTGTGAAATTCAAATCCACCAGTTTGTAGTATCGTACTGACAAATGCTTGTCCATTAATTGAGCCGCCTTTTGTTTCTAATACAGCATTTGGAGCAAACACACTCCCAACAACACCATATCCCTCTGTTGTGATTTTTTTCGCATTAGGAAAAACCCAAATCACTTTCCCGTATAGCTCAGTAAACGGTGAATTAGGAGAATAGGGTTGAGATGTAGGAACTATATCCGTAGCCCTTCCAATATTGTTCGTGTCATATAGAATGGATCCATTTTTAAATGTAACTTCTATTGCATCCGAATACATAACAATAAAATCTTTACCCTTAGCATTGGGTAAAAATACATCTCTTATATCTAAATTGATTTTCCCGGTCAATTCTGATGAAACATAAATATTAGGATTGTTTATATCTTTTCCAATACCATAACTCATATTTGGAATGGGGATATTCGTTTTATATTGACCTGCATTTTTACCGACTTGCTTGACTATGTTGCGAAATTCATTAAATTTCGCGTCAATTTCTAGTTTTTCTTTATAAACGATACGATCATAAGAAGATTGTATAATACGATCTGGATCACTCTCTTTTGTCATTACGACTATTCCGTTTTGAATGATAAAAGATTCCTCTCTTGATTTTTTGAATTTTCCAGACAATAACAAGGATGGATATCCCTCATCACTCCATTTTTCACCTACTATATTAGATGTTCCTGCTGCAGCACCTACAATCGTATAACCTGATGCATCCATATCACCTTGAACTGCGATTGCTCCTTCAATATCGCCACCTACTGCTTTATGGTTACCAAAGACAACAGCATTATAACGCGATATATCACCTAGACCTTCTAAATTTATCGTGGATCCATATGCTTCTTTTGGTACATAGACGACAAAACTTACACATAACATTAACAAAACCATAAAATGAATACTTACCAGTTTTAATAGTAGCCTCAATTCCTTTGTTCCCACCTTTACCGTATTTTTTCTACAGTCGAATAAAGTGCACTTTTATTAGTGATTCTTCCCTATATACCTTTTTTGCTTTTCCCTAAATTTTTGGATACACTATTCATTAATGCGGGATAAATACATTCTATCTAATTATTTTTTTCTTATAAATTACGACCAGAAGCATACATAACAATAGGATTGGAACTATTACCGTCCACTTATTAAACATAGATACCTCTGTACTCATTCCTTGTTTTTCTTCCTGGTCGAACTCTACACGCTCACCCCGAACTAGCAATCTATTGGTGTTTACTCCATAAGGCGTGCACGTAATTAATGTTGTATAATCTTTATTTTCTACAATTTGTAGATCGTCCGTTTCGTGTGGTAAAACTATTTTAATTTGATCTACTTTATAGGCAAGAACTTTGTCTAAAGAGTGAATATAAAAACGGTCTCCTTCACTCAACTTATCTAAATCTGTAAATAATTTTGCTGATGGTAAACCACGATGCCCTGTTAAAATAGTGTGCGTATTTTCTCCACCTACCGGGAGCGAAGAATAATCTAAATGACCTACCCCGCGACTTAATACTTCCTCAGAGGTCCCTTGATAGATTGGTAGTTTTATATTAATTTTCGATATTTCAATATACCCCATTACATCACCTAAATTTAAGGCATCGGCATACGCTTGATGATTACTTTTTTCTTCAGAAAATGGATCTGCAAATGTTTTCACGGAAGTTTGAACTTGTTTATTATATTCGGCTGCTTCTTTTTCTCTTCGTTCGAGTTCTTTCTTTTGTAGTGCTTTGATCTTCTTATCGTAAGAGCTAACCTCAGAATAATGTGCACGAGTCGCCAACCAATTACTAATAGTAGGATATAAAAAAATACCTAATCCAAATAAAAAAATACCACCTAAAACAAGATTTCGTTTCATATTTCCACCTCTGCATATACTAAAATATCGAAAAGAGGGAAGCATTTTGCTTCTCCCCTTTTCAAATCACATGGTTACATGTTCCTAAAACCTTAATTATTAGCAAACTTTTTTCTAAAGAAAACAAATGCTGCTGTAACCATTAACACAAGACCTATTACAGTAAAAAAAGTCGTTCCTATACCACCCGTTACTGGAAGCATCCATCCACTTTTATTATTTTCTATCGTTAATTTAACCGTTTGATTATTTTCGCTAATTTTTACATCAATCGGGTCTTTTAATAATTGATAAGAAGCTGTTGTACCATCTTCTTTTGTATATGTTGGTGCTTTCGTTTCAAAAATTTGATAGTCTCCATACGGAATGTTAGTCCATTTAATAACACCATTTTCATCTGATACACCAGTGACTTCTTTTCCTGCTACAACAACTATTTTCCCATTTTTATCTTTAAGTACAAACTCTGCACCTTTTAATTTCTTTTTATTAGCACCATCAATTTTTGTTAACTCAATTATTCCAGTTGTCGGAACAACAACTACAGGTTTAGATTCCTTTTCTCCAATTACATCATTTTTATTTATAAAATCAATTTTTGCTATATTTAAAATTTCCGAACCAGATGGTACGCCTTCTTTTACTTGTGATTTAATTTGCAAATGGAATTCTTTTTTACCATCTAATTGTGTGAAATCTTTTACTGTAGCTGTAATTTTTTGCCCTTCTACAGCTACCTCAACAATGCTTGCATTTACTTCCGCTCCATCAATTTTAACGATTGGTTTTCCTTGAATCACTAAACGATTGTCCAAAGTATCTGTTACTACATATTTTCTGTATTCTTTAATGTCTTCTGGGATTATTGTTTTAATATCATAATTGTAATTAGTTAACGGATTAATTGGCAGCGCTTCCAAATTTCCGTTAATCTTTTTATCAATAGTGGGTTCTTCATAGTTTTTCACTTCTATTTTAACAACTGTACCAGAAGAAATTGTTCCATCTTCGTTAATAGTTCCGGAGTTCTTTATAAAAAACTCGCGTTTAGTCGGATCTATTACATACCCTTTCGGTGCTTTTGTCTCTTGGAAATAGTATTCCCCATACTCTAATCCTTGCACGCGAATATGCCCATTACCATCTGTTACTAACTCTTTTTTCACTTCCGTACCATCTTTTTTAAATAAAGAGAATACTGCACCTGCTAACGCTTTTTCATTTGCACCAGTTTTTATTAAATCAACTGCACCACGTTTAATCTCATTTTTCGGATACATATGAACATCATAGTTTAGCACCTTACCCTCTTTATTCGTTAATGGAATATCCACTGTATACGTATTTGGATTTAGGTTAACATGTGAAGGTCCTGCCACTTCCTTCACTTCATAACGCCCTAGCGGAAGTTCTTTTAATACAGCTTGTCCATTATCATCTGTTACTACTTGAGTTGGAGTTGCTCCCATTACAGGTTTCACATCTTCTTTTACGATTTTCCCATCGTTTGAAATTTTTTCAAACGATGCAACCCTTTTCACTTCAAACGTTACACCTTTTAACGGTTTCGCATTTGTTGGCACCTCTTGATTTGCAAAGCCGTCACCTTCTAGTCCTGGTGCTCCATCTTTTTCTTGTTCATATTTATGAATGGTTAAAGTACCTTTGGATGGTGACGCTGCCTTTACTAATACACTAGACCATGTAGAAAATGTTAAGAAAAACATTAAAAGCACACTAAATATTTTTTTCATTTCTCTTATCCCCCTTTACTACTTCTATCATTTTAAAAATCTCTTAATTACTATTACCTTCTTGAAAGCAATAGTGTGCCAAGTATCAGATCTAAACAAATAACATAAAACATAGCCGACCAACAATCCATTGTTTACAATCACTTATTTACTCTTCTTCTTTTCTATTATTACGTTGTCTCTCCGTATGATAAATGTAGTTCTCACCCATAAATTACACTTATATCCCTACTTCAAAAATCGTTACATATTAACTTTCATGGCTAAATTTCATTAAATACTTTGCGTCAATCCATTAATCTCTCCCTTCCTATCCCTATTTAAAATTCAATCTAAATCATTTTTTGATACATATAAGCAATAACAAGCAAATAAGTGTGACGAGTCATATTTTACGTTACTCTTTAAAACTATTACCTGTATATTCAAATAATATGTGCTATTCATGTTAAATTATGGTATTATTCTTAGAAGTTTATAATTTTTATAGATAAAGTTTTTCCGTTTCTACTTTTGAAAAAAAGGAATATGTAATCATTCAACTATTACGCACAACTGTAAGGAGGAAGAATATGACTAAAAAGCTCAGTCTAGTCGAGATAGAGTATATTTGTAATATGTTTTTCCAATCTTTTGAAATTCCAGTTTGTTTTTTAGATTGTAACAAAAATATTCTTATAGAGTTTACATCAAAAAATGATTCACATTCGTGGTATCCACCAAACATAGAGCAGTTACATGTGCTTTTACAGAAAAATGATTCATATAATTTCCCAATCTTCAGAACTCACCATCATTTAGGGCACTTTATTTTAATTCACATAAAAAGTGATTACATGGTGAACGGTACTGTTATTATTGGGCCCTTAACACATGTAAATTTTTCTACAAGTAAAACAAATAGTGACCTTAATTTTATTGCTAATTATAAAAAAACAATTAACCATTATTTTTCATTGTCAATCAAAGATCAAAATTTCTTTGTAAATATAGCAATATTATTCTATAACATTCTCTATAAAAAAAATTCAGATGTAAGTACCTTTTCAAATAACAGTGACTCATTTCATATAAGTCATAGCAGAATCTTAAGCGAAGATATATATTTTTCAATGCAAAAAGACGAATCTATTTGTCATAACTTGTATATAGAGCAACAACTACTTGGAGCTATAGAAAACGGGGATAAAGAAACCGTACTCAAATATTATTACGAGTTCCAACAAGAGACTCTTTCATCTTTATCTTCATTTCATCAATTAAGACGTCATAAAAACATTTGTATTTCATCCATCACACTTGCTACTAGATATGCTATAAAAGGAGGGCTTCCTTCCGGGATTGCTTACAAGATTTACGATCTATACATTCAAAAGACAGAAGATTTAAAAGACACAGAATCTATTTGGGATTTATTAAGAAATGTTTTCTGTGCTTTTGCAGACCGTGTAAAAGTACAAAAAGTACAGCAACATTCAAAGACTATTTCTATTTGTAAAAACTACATTTTCAAAAATATTTACAATCAAATATCTGTTAAACAAATTGCTAAATTTGCAAATGTGAATTCAGATTATTTATCTATATTATTCAAAAAAGAAGTCGGTATATCATTAATTGAGTACATTCAACGTGAACGAATTGAAGAAGCGAAGAAATTATTAACTTTCACAACCTATCCCTTATCAGACATATGTGCTTCGCTTAATTTTAGTGATCAAAGCTATTTCACTAAAATTTTTAAAAAATTTACCAACGAAACACCTGGTAAATACCGACAATCTCATGTTGTCATTTAGAGTGAATCTTCCATTAAAACAAAGTGTTTTCAGTAACTTATCAATGAAAGATTTGAATTACTCCCACATTCATGACCTTTTGAGTTTAGGCTATTTATAAATCAAAAAACACGTTACTATTCTTTTATTTGATTGAGAATAGTAACGTGTTTTTATAGGTCATGTAATTTCGCAAACAGAAAAGCAGCCAAATACACCACTTAACTACTAAAATCTTATTAAGTAAAAAATCCATCAAATAATTATTGTGCGAGAATAAACCTAAACTTTTTTCGGTTAGTGACATTCATTCATCGGTACCCATCACATAATTTACGCCTAAGGCAGACTTCCTTATTGCGTTTTAATTATTTTCTACTTTATTTCTTTTGGATAATGAACTCTTTTCATCCAACAAATAATCCCTACTATTATTTTTGTATCTTTCTAAATTTGCGAACGAAGGTGAGTACTGTACCAGCAATAACCAGCCATATGCCCATTGCTGCACTGTTAGTTGTACTTGCACCCGTATGGGGAAGCTCTCTATCTGTAGATTCTTTTTTATCGGAGTTACTGTTGTTCTGCATATTACTGTTATTAGTGTTATTAACAAGACCATTAGCTTTGCTAGTGTCTTTATCTTTCACAAATATTTTTTGTATTGTTTTTACCTCATTACCTGCAGAATCTCTGACACTATATATTATTTCGAGTGTACCAGGTTTAGAGGTATCTATAGTTCCTTCATACGCTACTTTAGAGGTAAGGTCACCATCCTCTTTATCAGTAGCTGATACTCCTACCATTGGGTCAAATTTTTCTCCCTTAGTGATTGTAGTTGTAGCAGGTACTTTTAGTATTGGTAATTCATTTTCAACTTCTTCTCTAACTTTGACCGTTACAGTTTGTTTCGCAGTTACTTCATGGCCTTGAGAATCTGTCACTGTGTACGTTACTACGTAAGTACCGGCTTTAGAGGTATCTACTTCACCCTCAACTTTTACTTTAGAAGTAAGATCGCCGTCTTCTTTATCAATAGCTTTTACTTTTACCATTGGATCGAATGAATCTCCTACAGTAATTGTCGCTGCATCAGGAACTGTTAATGTAGGGTTTAAATCTGATGTTTCTCCATTTCCCTCTACAATTACAGTCTGTGTTGCCGTTGCTTTCCCACCTTGAGAATCAACGACAGAGTAATCCACAATGTATTTTCCTGGTTTAGAAGTATTTACATCACCTTTATGTTCTACTCGATTTGTTAAATCACCATCTTCTTTATCAATAGCTTTTATATTGCTCATTGGATCAAATTTATCACCGACACGTAGTATAATTGTTGGTGGTACTGTTAAATCTGGGACTTGATTTGCCTCAGTTTTTTCATTTTCTTTCACTGTTCCTTTAATTTTCGCTGCATCAAATGCTTTTTGAACCGCTTCAACCTCAATTGAATTCGCACCATATTTGTTCGTTGCAACTTTAAGGCATGCTAATCTTAATTCAGAGAAATTAGAAGTCATGTTCAATTCATCAGTATTTGCATAATAGAAAATATCAAACATTTTATCTTCACCAATACCATTTACAGTTACACCGTTATGAGTGCCGCCTTGTGCAATTAAATACGCGACTTTATTAATAATACTTGAGTTAAAATGAACGCCCTCATTATCTTCTCCGTTTAAATCACTGTATTTGGTATAATCATCTGGGTATGGTACTCCATCAAAAAATTTGACTGAAGATGGATTTTTCATATTACGAAGAACGGATCCACTTTGTTCTCCTATTGTCCAATTAAATTCTCCATTATTTACATATTTCTCAATAGCCGTTCCCATAATATCAGATAATGCTTCATTAATTGCCCCCGATTCCCCAAAGAATTCAAGATTAGATTCGCTAGATGTAACCGCATGTGTAAATTCATGGCCTGCTATGTCAAACGCTCTAACCATTGGATCACCATATATAAGCATACTAACGTTGTTAATATTAGCACTAATTGCATTCCCCCAGTTTTTAGGATCATCTGTTTCTCCAGAATCCCATGCATGCACAACTGATACTACTTTTTTCCCCTTATTATCAAAACTATTACGCTTATATTTATCTTTATAAAAATCATATACCTTTGTTGCTAAGAAATGGGCACTTACCGCCTTTGAATCATTAAATGTTGTTGAAGTGCCAGTTGCTAATATACCCGGATAATACCTTCCTTCAAAAGTAATATCTCTATAATTTACATCATACGTCTCAATTCCTTGTCCTCTTGTGTAATCAGCAAGCGCATATTTTCCGTCACTCTGTTCTGAAATACCAAATGTGCGAGTTATACCGACATCATCTTTTCCCGTTCCAGTTAATGATATGAAATTGCTTTTTCTAGTTTCTTTTAAAGACTCAACATGCTCTTCACTTACTGTTAAAGCTGATTCTTGTACCATATTTTTCAACATATCACCATTTTGAGCGTTCACTAAATAAGTTCCAGATACATAATTTGGTGTTACAGCAGCAAATGTAACTTGATATGCATTACTAGCCTGTCCATTATTTTCATCAACAAAAATAATTTCTTTAACTTCTGGCTCAGAAATAAATTTAATATCATTTCCATACTTCGTATAAATATATTGTTTTGCTTCTTCTTTTGATAAATTGATAGGATTCTTTAAATTTGCTTTTGCTAAATTTTGTGCGCTGTTCCCTGAAACACTTTTAATAATACCTTTTTTATCTACATGAGCAGTCAATTGGTGTCCATATACTTCTTTTCCTTCATATATTTGTTGCATACGCACAAGTGTAGTCCCATCATATGAAACACGTTTTTGAAGAACCTTATAATCTACCCCTTTGTCTCCACTAACTTGTTTTGGAGACAAAGCATGCTCCGTCTTTTCCTTAAGTGCGTCTTTCACTACATTTTCTGGCGTCTTTTGTGATGGTTGTGTAAGTTCTCCTGTGCGGAACAAATCCTCTTGAACATCAACTTGCATTTGAATCGTTTCCTCTGCATAACCTACTCCAGATGGTGTTACGCTTGTTAAAGCTAAACCTGTTGTTAATGCAACTATAGCTATTTCTTTTTTATTTTTCATGTTTTTCCCCTCGTATCATTTCCTGAAATATGAAACCGCTAAAATTTATATAATCTATTCCTAACATAAAAAGATGACCTCTGTAATCAACAAAAGTCATCTCTTCAATATGTAATATACCTAATATATTTTTAATGCATAATTTCTATATAAAACAGAAAAATCATTCATTAACGAGCATTTTGCAATACTTTTATTAGGTCATTTATATTTTCAACTTTCTGCTGAAACTGATCAAATCTACTATGTAGCAATGAAGGATTTTTATCTTCAGTTGAAATAACTTTTTTTAATTCCTGCTCTAATTTATCATATGTATCAAAGAAATTATCAAATTCTACACTTACAAGTTCTTCATTTTCACGATAAAATCTTTTTGCTTCTATATAAGTTATATATGATTTATTTAAAAACCCTAATGAAATTAAATATTTAGAAGTGTTTTCTTGGTAAATAGCAATATCACATGATATTTTCATATCAGAATAAGTCTTTTGAACGAAACAATGCAACTCAAAAATCTTAAACTTTAATACATTATTCATTTCATCCCCTCCCATCCTATCTATTCTACATAAAAAAAGAATATTATACAAAGTAAAATATCAATATAGTACAAAAATAAAAAGCGAAAGAATAACTTCTTTCGCTTTTTACAGTAATACATACATTTCATATTGTGCTAAAGCATTCTTTTCAAATCCGGTTTTCTTTAAAAATCCTTCTAGTAAATTATTGTTTGGAAACCCAATT
Organism: Bacillus sp. SSR7; assembly: GCF_055902415.1. Taxonomy (NCBI): domain Bacteria; kingdom Bacillati; phylum Bacillota; class Bacilli; order Caryophanales; family Bacillaceae; genus Bacillus; species Bacillus sp. SSR7. The sequence goes on from NZ_JBVVXV010000001.1 coordinate 323,556, forward strand.
GATAAACTTGACACATTTAAGTTTTCTCTTGCCATTTGTAATAATCTTGATCCAATACCACGATTTCTATAGTCTTTGTCTACGAAAAGAAAACTAATTTTACCTTGTTCATTCATACATATTGAGCCTTTTAAATCATTATCGACATATGCGCCATAAAATGTATGATTTGTTTTTTCAATATAATCCATATCATTTTGCCAATTTATATGGAAATGTAACCATTTTTGAATTTCAACTTTAAAAGTTGGAAAATTTAATTGTTTTACTTCAATTCCCTTACAATCTTTATTTATTATTTTAGTCATATCTTTTAAATTATAATAAGATAGATCATATACTTTTTCATAGCCTAATTTATTATAAAAACGAATCGCTCGGTCATTGCCTACAATGACTTCAAGGAAAAGTTGCTTACACTCATTTTGAATCGCCTCTTCTTTATGCAGTTCAAATAACTTTTGACTCACACCAATACCGCGATAATTCGGATGAACCGCTAATGTTCCGCAGCGCATTGTTTTTATGTTTTCATAATCCTTTATTCCACCAAGTATTACACCAACTGATTTGTCACCGTCTACAGCAAGAAACGAGTGTTCTAACGAATTCCCTTCAGCTCCAAAAAATCTTTTTATAAAATCTTCTTTTGAAACTTCCATTTTAATAATGTAATCTGAAAAGCCATCTCTAAAAGCTTCATATACTAAATCTATACTTACTTCACTGCACCTTTTGTATTGAATCATATAAAATTACCCCCACTTACTCGTGTTAAACTTAACATTCAAATACATAAAATGTACTAGCTCTACTCTACCCATCATTCTTTAATTTTTAATCCTACCATTTAATTTGAAATAAACGGGCACTTCCCCACATATCTGTCACTATTAATTTGTTTTATAACAAACGGTGCAATATCACTATTTTGAATTTTGATTCCTGGCATATCTACTAAACTCTCGTTTATATGTCCAATACCATTTCCCTCTATAACAAATGGTAATCTAACAATTGTCCAATCTACTTCACTACTTTGGATAATTTGTAATTCCTTATATTTATCTTGCATCATTTTGGATAAAAAAACTTTAAATAAGGTAGCCCCTATTTTATTTACAATTCCCTTTTGATCTCCTGTAACATTTAAAGAACCTCCGGAAATTACAATATATCTTTTTATTTCAAACTCCTTCATTGCTTCTAAAATATGCTTCGTTACTGTGCTAAAAATATAAAATTCATTTTTGGGTTGACCTACTGCATTAATTACAGCTCGACATCCTTTAAGTAATTTACGTATTGAAGCAAAATCACGTGCATCTCCATTAATAATCTCTAAATTTTCATTTGTTATTTTGATATTATTAGAATTTCTTGTTAATATTTTTACTTGATATCCCTTTTCTAACGCTTCGTTTACAAGAAATTTCCCAGCTTTTCCGTTCGCGCCCAAAATAGCTATTTTATTTGTACTTTCCAATATTATCCCCTCTTACTATCTATGATTTACTACATTAATCTCATATACACGTAAAAAAGCAATTAAATGCTCACATGCTCGTTCACATGCTAACACTTTAAAGATTTTTTGTTCCTCTTTCGTTTTATCATTCGCTTGATCTGAAGCAGCTTTTAAACATAGAAAAGGTTTGTTATTGATTTGGCACACATAAGCAAAAGCTGCCACTTCTTGATCAACCGCTAATGCTCCATATACAGTATGGAGTAAATATCTCATTTCTGAACTACGAATACGTTGATCTCCAGATAAAAATGTACCATAATGAATCGGATCATATGATCGTATCTTTTTTATTCTTCTTACAAGCGACTTTGTTGTTTCAATAGGTGCTGTCCTACCATTATATAAATTAAAAACATCTTCCCCCGAACCAGCAGCAGTAACATCGTGTTGTATTGCATTAAGAGCTACTACAATATGTCCATTTTTCACCTTATTTGATAGACTTCCACATATTCCTGTCATAAACAACTCATCTGGCTGAAACTCACTAATTAATAATTGTACACAACTTGCACAGCTTACTTTCCCAACTCCCGTTATAACTGAAATAATTTCCAGATCATTTATAGTATGAAAATGAAATTCCCAAGCTGCTCTTTTTTCAATGCGTTTACTTGGATAATATTGATGCAAATACGTAAGTTCAGGTTCCCAAGCTGCTACGATTGCAATACGTTTCATTACACGCTTCACTTCCCCTATTGTTATCATGTAAATACTTTATCTATACTCTCTCGTTCATAATCTGGAATCCACTCTTTATATTGCTCATATAAAGTGAAACTTTAATCAGTGGGGGTTTTCTTCATCCCCCACTGATTATTAGTTGAACCAATCGGACTTTTATGGGCAGCCCGGTTCCCACCTAACTTCTTTGTTTTCGCTGAATTTTGAGGTGAGGGCCTTACTGCCCATTAAAGCGGGATAAACTTCGTATTATTTCTTTATTCTTCGTAATTACTTCACTTCCTCTATCATCATACATAAACATAATAATATCTTTTGTTATATTTATGAGAAATACATCTGGATAAGAAGTTTCTTTTTTTCGTCCAAAACGAGGAAAAAGATTTGGAAGATCTTTATGATTCGGTGTTTAAATAGGCCGCTTATGCTTTATATCACCAGTGAACCATTTTAATGAAAAATGATATGTACAATACAAGTCAACTTCTTCATCTTTAAATAAAAATGGCATTGTTTCTTGCCTTATATGATGCTTTAAGTCTCTTTTCTAAATAAATCGTCTATATATTTATTTTCTGTAGATTTTCCACATTTTCCTTTTTCAATCGATAACCATTTGTTATTAAAAACACTTTATCTTCTTTTGAAAATATATCTTCAAATAAGTGTTTATTAAATGTACGGCACTAATGTAACCCCAGGGAATGTTTGATTCACATATTCTTTTAATTGCATTCGTATACCCTTTCTACTCTATAATTTCTTTTAACTGCCAATATGCATCTTTTAGCCAAGGATGTATAACTTTCAACGTTTCTTTTCTTTCCCACAAAAATGAAATATATGCAAAAGCAGCATGTTCTAAAGATTTTTCTATCCCCTTTTTTACTTCTACTAAGTATGGTGGTGTCCCATTTTGATCCCATTCTATTTTATCAGCAACAAATAACACTAAATCCATCTTCGTTGCATGTTTACGCAACGTGGTATGGCAACAAATTGCATTTAAAATCTCTTCATCTGTTACTTTAAATATCTGTTCTGCGATTACTCTCGACAATTTTTGATGAATAATCATTGGAAACTCTCGCTCTTCTTGTAATATCTCTATTCCGAATTGCTCAGCAACTACAATCCGATCTCCATTCGGAAAGATTGCACTAATATCATGTAAATATCCTGCAATTGCTGCCTTTTCTTCATTTACATGATACATAACTGCAATTTTACGAGACTCATTTGCGACTCGAATTGAATGTTTATATGTAACTTCTTTCTTGTATTTTAATAGAAAAGCTTTTATATCATTTTCAATTTCTCCAGTTGGAGTAAATGAGTATATATCCTTATATAGCATCGTATGTCCCCTTCTTCCTAACCTTCAATATAACGCTGTATTTAAATATCCTTTTTATTTGTATTCGTTATGAATGTTTTAATCCCTTTTTATACGTTACATGAAATTTTATGTAGAATCATTGCTACAAAACACATAAATGTTTGATATTATAGTAATGTTAATGATTTGTAAGGAAAGGAACTACATAATGAATAAAAATATATTAATTATTGATGACGATAAAGAAATTGTTGAATTACTTGCTGTTTATTTGCGAAATGAAGGCTATAACATTTATAAAGCATATGATGGCGATGAAGCATTACAAATGATTTCTACATATGAAGTTGACCTTATGATTTTGGATATTATGATGCCAAAACGAAATGGATTAGAAGTTTGTCAAGAAGTTCGTGAAAATAATACTGTACCTATTCTTATGCTGAGTGCAAAAGCAGAAGATATGGATAAAATATTAGGACTTATGACAGGCGCTGATGATTATATGATTAAACCATTTAATCCATTAGAATTAGTAGCTAGAGTGAAAGCTTTGCTACGACGATCAGCTTTCCAAAAGGCCACTTCCCAAAAGAATGAAGATGGTATGATTCGCATTCGTTCTGCTGAAATACACAAACATAATCATACCGTTAAAGTAAATGGCGAATATATTAAGCTTACATCTATTGAATTTGATATTTTATATTTACTCGCGAGTAATACAGGAAGAGTATTTAGTTCTGAAGAAATATTTGAACGTGTTTGGAATGAAGATGGTTATGGTTCAAATAAAACTGTAATGGTCCACATTAGTAATTTACGAGATAAGCTTGAAACAGGAATGAATGGAGAAAAGTTTATTCATACTGTTTGGGGAGTAGGCTACAAAATTGAGAAATGAAGCATTTGATATATTAAAAGATATCCCGAAATGGAAACTCATTTTTTGGCTCTTATTAGCTATCACACTCACTCCTATTACTGAATTAATTATATATCGCCTCGTTACGAGTGTAATTGAGAGTTCGCTTACGTTAAGCGAACTTGGTAAAGAATTCATTAGAATTTTTGGTTATGAAAAATATAAAGGAATAAAAGAATCTCTATGGATGATGATTGTCTCTTATTTATTTTTATTTTCTATTTTCTCATCCTACCTATACATTTTTTATCGTCATGAACGAAAGCTTTACTATGAAACTTGTATTAAAAAAATGATAGAAGAGATCCGCTATATTGCAAATGGAAACTTCAATCATAAAGTTTCTATCGTAAACCATAATTATCTAGAAGAGTTAGCAAGCGGGGTTAATCAAATTGTTGAACAATTGAAAGTCTCGATTGATGAAGAAAGACAGGCAGAACAAGCAAAAAGCGAATTGATTACAAATGTATCGCATGATTTACGTACTCCTCTTACCTCTATAGTTGGATACGTGAATTTAATCCACCATGATAATTATAGAGATGAAGTAGAATTACGGCATTATATACAAGTCATTTACGATAAAGTAACTCGTCTTAATGCATTAATGAATGATTTGTTTGAATATACGCGTGTTCAAAATAAAGAATTAAGTTTATATTCTGTCCCTATTGATATTGTAGAACTTCTTGGACAATTAACTGTTCAATTTCGAATACAGCTTCAAGAGGCTAATATTAATTGTCGCCCCTTTTTCCCATCAAATAAGTTAATGGTATTAGCTGATGGAGACAAATTAGTGCGCGTATTTGAAAATCTAATTATTAATGCTATCGCTTACGGTAACGATGGTGATTATATTGATATTACTGCTTATGAAAGTAATAATATGATCGCAATCGATATAACCAATTACGGCCAACCTATTCCTAGTACCGATTTACCTCATATTTTTGAACGTTTTTATCGCGTTGAGAAATCGCGCTCTACAAACACTGGTGGATCTGGACTCGGATTGGCAATTGCAAAAAGTATTGTCGAATTGCATAAAGGAACAATTGAAGTGTATAGTGATGACAAAAAAACAACATTCACTGTAAAACTACAACCATACAAATGTTAATACAGCTTAATTTTAGGTCCAATTTCTTACAATATAAGAAATTGGACCTTTCATTTTCCAGCAACATCCAAATTTTAATAATCCTTTATAATTCTTTAGAAATTCTTTACCTTTTCTTTCTTCCTAATTAAGCATTCCTTTTTACAATATTATTATCGACGTCATAATAGGAGGATCGCTTATGCAATTCTTAAAAAAATTCACAATTTTATTATTATCTTTTGTTATTACCGCACTTATCGTTTTATATTTTTACCTTTATGTAAATGGCCCAATTATTCAAGCTAAATCAGCTATTTTAATAGATGCTCATTCAGGTGAAGTTGTTTATACAAAAAATGAAGAAACTCCTATACAATCGGCTACTTTATCTAAATTAATGACAGAATATATCGCACTAGAACAACTGAATGAAGGAAATATACAGTTAGATGAAGTCGTAAAAATAAGTAACGAAGTTTTCCAAGCAGAAACGAGTCCTATACAAGTAACTTCGAAAGATAAAACGACGGTTCGTGATTTACTACATGCATTGTTATTGACAGGGAATAATCGTTCCGCACTTGCCCTTGCAGAACATATTGCTGGAAACGAAGATAATTTTACACAGTTAATGAATGAAAAAGCAAAACGTCTAAAGTTATCACAACCATCTCCGTTTCTAAACGCTTCTGGAATGAATAACGATACAAATAAACTTTCAACTACAACAGCAATTGAAGTTGCTAAACTAGCAACAGAATTAGTAACAGACTTTCCAGATGTACTGAACGTTACAAAACTAACCTCTTACCAGTTCTCCTTCAAAGATACGAAAGTTTTCAACACTAATAAAATGATATATTCCCTTAATAAAAACATTAAACTCCAAGGTGTTGATGGCTTACAAACTAGTTTTTCAACTAATGGTAATTATAGTTTTGTCAGTACCGCAAAACGAGGAGATACTAGACTTATTTCAGTAATATTAGACGCCGAAAATGAAAACAGTACGTTTATTGAAACAAAAAAGTTACTTCAGTACGGCTTTGATCCTTCTTCTTACTCTGCACTCCAAGCGTTCCAAGATGCTGTTACATCTTGGACAGTTTTGCTTCAGTTTAAAAATTTAATTATACAAACATTGTTGATTTTCTTCATTATTACAATTTTAATGTTTTTACATATACGTCAGAAAAAATCCGAGGATTTAAATTAGGAAATCTTCTTATATAAAAAACGGCTTGCATTTACAGTGCAAGCCGTTTTCTAAATCTATAGTCCTCTTCCAATTAAATTCGCTGAAACAGGCTGAAAGTTTAACTCTCTCGCCCATATAGATAGCTGGCCAATATGGTGAATTTCATGCACAATTACATGTCTCAAAACTTCACCATATGTATATGTTTTATCTGTCCACGAAGCTTTTAATATTTTACATTCTAAGTTAGCTGACCATACTTGTAAAAAACCTTCTAATTCTCGTTTATACAAATCAGATAACACTTTCACTTTCTGGATTGATTGATAATCTTTAAACTGCGGTTCACTATCTTCTTTTCCTTTAAGCGCATTAATTCAGCTATACTCAACATCAACAATATGAAATAATGTTTCTAAAATACTTCCAACACCACCAACACGCTTGCGAAGTAATACTTCCTCTGAAAGTTGCTCACACCACTTAAACCAATCATCTCTTACTTGCCAATTATATTGCAATAAAGTGTACACATTTATCTCTCCCCTACCTCAATTATCCACTTAATAGCATCTATAATATAATGTGGCTCATCTTTTTGAATATAGTGACCGCTTTGTTCTGCAATTACAAACTTATTATTGCTCGATAATCGTAATAATTCTTCTTGCAATTGTAACCATTTCATTTGTGCTTCTTGCGAATAAAAGGCTTTTTTACCAGCAGCTAACACGATAAGTGGAATATTTCTCATTGACTGACAATGTTTATCTGCTTCACCTAGACTAAACATAAACTCTTCATAAGAACTTTCATGTACAAATTGTTTATAGTAAGCTTCTTGAAATTCAGGAGACATGATCGGCAAAAAAGCTTCTTTATAATTTTCTGGTGTCGAATCAACTAAAACTACTCCCATCATATTCTCGGGATAAAAAGTCGTAAATAAACGTGCATTTATACCGCCAAAAGAATGTCCTATGAAAATATAGGGCGGTTTCAGTTGCAATTTCTCTAAGCAACTTCTTAATTCTTTTATCATTTCAGAACTAATACGTCGGTTGGAACTATTCCCACTTTTCCCCAATCCAGCTCGATCATATGTAAGTACCGTCCCATATTCAGTCAGCCCTTCAGCAATATGATCCCATGCCTTTGAATAATCGCCATAACCTGCCTCCATTATAATAACAGGTTGCAACTTCTTTCCTTGGAATACTTTTGAATACATTTTAAAATCATCAACTTGTATATATTCCTCTATACATTTAACCATTGACGATTACTTCTCTCTGATTCAGTTCCTCGTCAATTTGATTAATTATTTCCTCCACAGATAAAGATCCATCCAAAACAATATCTGAATTTGGCTTTACAGTATGAAGCGCCTCTAAATAAGCTTTTCTAGCATATGTTATATAATGCTTTAAATCATTATGTATTTCACTCATTGTATCCTCTTTAAAATCTCGCAAAATTCTTCTAGCCATCGCAATATCTAAAGGCGTATCGATAAATATAGTTACATCAATGAATTGTCGCATTTCACTATTTAAGTATGCAAAAGGATAATCTACAATAATATAATCTACATTACTATCTCGTATAAGATGCCGAATATCCTTAATTAATGGCGTGAGTACCCATTCATCATAATTCGCTCCATCATCAATCCATTTACAAATATCTGCAGGACAGTTATCAAATTTATAACTATCAAAATAAAGAGCTTTTGAATTTTTCAACTCATTTGTTAATCTTTCTGTAACAGTAGTTTTACCTCCGCCTGAAACAGCTGCAATTGAAATTACTTTAGTATTTTTATTCATAACTTCCCACCATACCCCTTTTAATTAACATAACATAATTATAAAAAACTATTAGTTTCTTCACTCCATTCATATTCTAACATACTCATTTCCCATAAATTCCAATACGTTTCCCCTACTTTTTTTGATTCTCTTAATAAACCTTCTTTTACAAATCCTATTTTTTCATAACATGAAATGGCCGCCGTATTAAAATCATAGACACCTAGAGTGACTCTATGTAGTTTTAATTCTTCAAATGCAATATGAAGAACTGCTTTCATCATATGTTTCCCTATAGAACGTCCTCTCATTTTCGTATCACCAACTAGCACTTTTCCAATCCTTGCAGACTTATTTATGTTGTCTATTCGCCCAAGTGAAATATGACCAATTACTTCTTTGCTCTCTTCATCTATTACTTTGAATGGAAGTGTATTTGTACTTTCTATATATTGTTCTAATTGCTGATTATTTAAAGGATATGTAAATGCATTTCCTGACCATTGTATTAAAAAATCCTCAGAATGAATCCAGTTTATTAACTGTTTAAAATCCTTTCTTTTAAAAGGCTCTAGTCCAATCATTCCTATTCTCCTTTCTTAAAGCATTATTTCTAGCCTCAACCTTAATTCTACGTAAAGAATAGATTCTCCTTTTATACAAAATTAAAATAAAGCCATTCATATGAATGGCTTTACAAATAAACAGCATAATTATGCTTTATTTGCTACATCGACACCGTTAAAATCAAACTCAGCAGTAACCGTTGTAACAGGTGGGAAAATTGCTTCAATTTTGCAAATGGAAATAATTACTCCAACCGATCCAGGAATAGCTGCAAGCTTAACTACATCACAACTTACAGACGAAACAGTACCTACATAAGTACGTCCCTCTGTATTAATTTGAACTGTTCGATTAATTAATTTCTTAAGTTCATCTCTAATTCCTTGTACACAAGAATTATTACATTTCTCATGCTGTTCTTTTTTACACTCTTCGAATACTTCCCAACAATCATCCTGTTTACATGTACACTTCTTTTTACAATTATTAAATCGAGAACCCAATACCTCACCCCCTAATCCTTTCTATTAGTAAAGTATGTCCACTAGCTTAAAAGAGTACGAGGCAAACACATAGAAAGAAAAAAACAAACGATTGTACTAAACTTTTCTTTCATTATTAACTATAAAAACATACCTCTCCTAATTAAAAGCTTGTTTAATTAGAGGCCGTGAATTTAGTCCTACTTCATTTAATGTTTAAGCATCACTTTCTAAAACAAATCTTTTTTCTTTTAAATAAGTCACTCCCTAAAGGTGCACCAGATTTCTCCATCGCTTCACATATACATAGACTTTGTTTGCGCTAATATAGTATGTTTTTCCTTCGCTATTATGAAATATACATTCAGAAAAGCGTACTTAAAAATAAGATATTATTTATAATCAAAACGTTTTCTTCAACAAGTGTTTATTGAACAATATCATAAATAATAGTTCTCTCTACTATCTCTTGGAAATTAGCATAGTTTGTATGAATTCTATATCAAGTAGAAAGCACTCTATCATATAAAGGTAAAATAGTAGGTTAATAAACAAGCCATTTTTTTATTAAAACATAGAATTATATGAACACTATTGAAAGGAGGTAGAAATGAATGTCCTGGAAAAATGATTGCTGGAGTTCTCAAAAAAAGCATTGTTGTAATGATTGGTGGAAATCTAAAGAAAAGCATCATTGTGATGATGATTGGAGTTCTCAGAAAAAGCATTGTAATGATGATTGGTGGAAATCTAAAGAAAAGTGTCATTGTGATGATGATTGGAGTTCTCAGGAAAAACATTGTAATGATGATTGGTGGAAATCTAAAGAAAAGTGTCATCGTGATGATGATTGGAGTTCTAAACGAAATAAGTGTCGTTGTAAATGTTTCTTTATTTGTTGCCATTGAAAAAAGAAAAATTGGTAATATTTTCGATGTCAACTTAAAGGTAAGAATATGTCTTTTGGAACCAATCGGGCTTTTCCGGAAAATTGATCCCACACCTACTTCCTTGCTTTCGCTGAATTTTGAGGTGGGGGCATTACTGTCCGGCAAATAGCAAGATAAATACTAGAATGTAATATATAAAAAGCTGACTGAGTATAGTCAGCTTTTTATATATTAACGCGTAAAGGTTTAAACAGACATATAAGCAGTCACGCTTTGTCATCACCTTGTTGTTGTAAATTAGTATTTCTCCGAATAAACATCCCATAATATCGTATTTAGATTAAAACTATAAAACATACTTAACACCAATAGTAGAATTTTTCTTCTTCATCAACTGCACTTCTTCTCTTTTCATAAAAATAAAAAAGGAGCACTATTTATATAGAGCTCCTTTCTAACTTTATAATTTACTAGACTGCAACCCCTGAATAAACGGAACTACTTCAGGATTCACAAGTGATGATAAATCGCCTAATTCTTTTCCTAAATAAGCGGCTTTAATGACGCGTCGCATTACTTTAGAATTACGCGTTTTCGGTAAATCTCCTACAACGTGAATATCTTTTGGACATAATGCTTTTCCAATATGAGAGTTTACTAAACTCATTAATTCTTTCTTTAATTCTTCAGTAAATGTTACATTGTCTCTTAATACTACAAAACAATGACAAACTTCACCTTTTACATCATCTGGTACTCCAATCGCGGCAGCTTCTATGACATCATTATACTTTACTAGAATAGATTCATATTCAGCAGGTCCAATGCGTTTTCCGGCAATGTTTAGCGTATCATCTGAGCGTCCTGTAATAATATATTGCTCACCATCATAAACCACCCAGTCACCATGAACCCATTTATTTTCAAAACGTGACCAATATGTGTTCACATAACGCTCATCGTCTTCCCAGAAACTTTTCGTCATACCAACCCAAGGTTTCTCTAAACATAATTCTCCAACTGCATCACGAATCGGATTGCCTTGATCATCGAGCACAACCGCAGCCATTCCTGGTAAAGAAGCGTTAAAGCTAATCGGTGCAATTGGTTTAATAAGGACGTTCCCGAAAATCCCACCAGAAATTTCAGTCCCGCCTGAATAGTTACAAATTGGTACATTACTTTTTCCAACTGTTTCAAATAGCCACATCCAAGGATCTGGATTCCAAGGCTCACCTGTTGAAGCAAATACTTCTAAACTCTTAAGTGAATGTTTATTTACATACTTATCACCTTTTGCCATTAACGCACGAATTAATGTTGGTGATATACCGAGATGTGTAATTTCATATTTATCAACTGTCTCCCATAAACGATCTGCTTCTGGGAAGTCCGGAACACCTTCATACATAACCATCGTTGCTCCATTAATGAGAGAACCAAATAGTAAAAATGGTCCCATCATCCATCCCATATCAGTTACCCATAATACGCGGTCACCTTGTTTGATATTCATTCCAAACCCCGCATCAAAAGCTGCTTTTAAAGGAAATCCAGCATGAGTGTGTACTGTCCCTTTCGGTTTTCCAGTAGTACCTGATGTATAAATGAGCATTAATGGATCATCACTATGCATTTCTTCAGCATGTACAAATGGCTTTTCTTTTTCTAACGTACTCCATGAGAAATCATAATTATGCGGTGTAAAATCATTTCCTGCATGACGCACGATAACAACTTTTTCAACAGTTGGACAATGCTCACAAGCTTTATCTACTTCATCTTTTAATGAAACAATTTTACCTCGGCGTGAAAAACCATCTGCAGTAATAATCATTTTAGACCCTGCCGCTTGTACACGTGTCATGACTGCATCAGATGCAAATCCTGAGAATATTGGTGAAATAATTGCTCCGATCTTCATAACCGCTAGCATCGCAACAACTGTTTCTGGAATCATCGGCATATAAATTGTGACACGGTCACCTTTTTCAATACCCGCATGTTTCAAACCGTTTGCAACGCGACTTACCCAGCTATCGAGTTCTTCATATGTAAATGATTTTGAAGTTCCATTTTCTCCTTCATACTGAAGTGCTGGTTGTGTTCTCGTTTCATCATCTGCAAGCCAGCGTGATAACACTGATTCTACAACGTTACATGTTCCGCCATTATACCACTGTGCAAACGGCGTACCATTTTCTAAATCTAGCACTTCTGTATAAGGTTTCATCCATTGATAGCCAACTGCTTTCTCAGCTTCTCCCCAAAACCAAGCTGTTTCTTCAATTGACTTATTATAAAACGTTTCATAATCTTCATACCCCAATGATTTCATCCAACCATATAAACGTGTTTTTTCTTTATACTCTTCTGTTGGAAACCAAACTGCTTGTTTCAATGTTTTCCCCTCCTTGGCTTTTTGAGCAAGAAAGCCCTAAATAGGGCTTTTAAACTGGATAAACAGGATGTTTACGATCCGTAAACACTTGATATTTACTCATATACATTTCGAATCGTCCTTTTAACTCTTCTCTTAAATTGTTCGGATGAACAATACCATCAATGACCATCTCTGATGCTAAATGGTAAATATCAATATCTTTCTTATACTCTTCGCGTTTTTCAGCAATAAAGCTATCACGCTCTTCTTCAGGTAAAGCTGCAATCTTATTTGCATATACAGCATTGACCGCGGCTTCTGGACCCATTACCGCAATAGAAGCTGTTGGTAATGCTAGGCAGCAATCTGGTTCAAAAGCTGGACCTGCCATCGCATATAAACCAGCACCATATGCTTTACGAACAACGATAGAAACTTTCGGTACAGTTGCTTCACTCATTGCGGAAATCATTTTTGCACCGTGACGAATAATACCAGCACGTTCTACTTTTGTACCAATCATAAATCCAGGTACATCTGCAAGGAATAGTAACGGAATATGATATGCATCGCATAAATTAATAAATTTCGCTGCTTTATCAGCTGAATCGTGGAATAATACGCCGCCTTTCATTCGCGGTTGATTTGCAATAATACCAACTGGCTTACCATCAATACGTGCTAAACCTGTAATTAGTTCTTGAGCAAATAATTTTTTCACTTCATAGAAAGAACCTTCATCAATAACTCTATTAATAAGATCTTTCATATTGAAAGGAGCATTTTGATTTTCTGGAATGATTTCTTCTAACGTTTTATCGAATTGTTTCGGTTCTTGAGGTGTAACTAATGGAGTCTTTTCTAAGTAGTTATTTGGAAAATATGAAATGTATTGTCTTGCTTGTGTAATCGCATCTTCTTCTGTCTTACATAAAACATCTCCGCATCCTGATACAGAGCAATGCATACGAGCTCCGCCCATCTCTTCTAACGTTACCTTCTCACCGATAACCATCTCAGCCATACGAGGAGATCCTAAATACATAGATGCATTTCCCTCAACCATCATTACAACGTCACAAAAGGCTGGAATGTAAGCACCACCAGCTGCAGAAGGTCCAAATAACAAGCATACTTGCGGAACTTTACCTGATAATTTCACTTGATTATAGAAGATTCTTCCTGCACCGCGGCGTCCTGGGAACATTTCAACTTGATCAGTAATACGTGCTCCAGCAGAGTCAACTAAATAAAATAATGGAACACGTAATTTTTCTGCCGTTTCTTGAATACGTAAAATCTTTTCGACTGTACGTGCGCCCCATGATCCAGCCTTTACTGTTGAATCATTTGCCATTACGCATGCTGTACGACCATGTATTTTACCCGTTGCTGTTATAACACCATCAGCGGGTAACCCTGTTTGTTCACAATTTGCAAATAATGCATCTTCTACATATTCACCATTATCAAATAAAAGAGCTAAGCGATCTCGAACGAATAGTTTACCTTTCGCTTTGTTTTGTTCATGATATTTTGGTGCGCCGCCTTGTTTAATCGTTTCAACTCGTTCTTCAAATGTATCCGATTGTTGTTTTTGATCTAACATATTTACTCCCCCTTATACATTGGTGTGCGTTTTTCCTTGAATGCCTGTAATCCTTCTAATCTATCTTTCGTATGGATTACACCTTCATACGCTTGTTTTTCCATTTGTAATCCGGTATGTAAATCAACTTGAATACCGTTTGAAATTGCTTCTTTCGCTAATCGAACAGCAATAGGACCATTACTAGCAATTTTCTCTGCTATTTCAATTGCTTTCTCTTCAAGTAAATGAGCTGGTACAACAAATTCTACTAGACCATATTCTTTCGCTTCTTGTGCTGAAATACGTCTTCCTGTATAAATTAATTCTTTCGCTCTACCAACACCAATTAATCTTGGCAATCGCTGCGTACCACCCGCTCCTGGTATAATTGCAAGTGTAGTTTCAGTAAGACCAAGACTTGCAGATTCAGCCGCAATTCTAAAATCACAAGCTAAACTTAATTCCGTACCACCACCAAGCGCGATTCCATTTATAGCAGCAATTACTGGCTGTGGTAATTGTTCAACCATTTCCATAGTAGTGCGAATCATACTAACAGCATGGCGAACTTGTTCTTCATTCATACCAGCGCGTTCTTTTAAATCAGCACCAGCACAAAACGCTTTTTCACCAGCACCTGTTAGAATAACTACACGAGTATTTGACTCTTCATTTATTTGAGTTAATATGTTTTGTAACTCTTCTAATAACGCTAAAGATAATGAGTTGGCTTGTCTTTCACGATATAACGCAATCTTTACAACATGAGGTGTTACATAATCAACTGAAATGTTTTGTAATTGTAGCATCTTCTCACCTACTTATCGTTTTATGTTGAAGCGCTCTATACACATGACTCGGTAATTGGATATTTAATTTACTTTGAATAAATTGACTCGCTCTCAATAACTTCTCTTCATCAATATTCGTTTGGACACCTAACTTATGGAGCATATGAACTAAGTCATCAGTTGCAACATTTCCTGATGCTCCTGGTGCATATGGACAACCGCCAAGACCACCACAAGAACTATCAAATGTTGTAATACCATATTCTAAAGACTTTACTACATTCGCAAGAGCCATTCCGTACGTATTATGGAAGTGCATTGCAAACTGTGAAGCATTATATTTCTTTAATAAATGCTCTAATACTCGCTCTACTTGTAAAGGATTCGCTACTCCGATTGTGTCGCCAAGAGATACTTCATAAATGCCGTATGAAAATAATTGATCACATAATTCGTCAACTGCTACGAGACTTATATCCCCTTCATAAGGACATCCAAATACAGTAGAAACATAGCCCCTTACCTTTTTCCCTTCGAATAATGCCTGTTTTGTTATATCTTCAATTACAACTAATGCTTCTTGAATTGATTTATTAATATTACTTTTATTATGAGATTCACTTGCTGATAAAAAAACATTCACCTCATCTACATTTTGCAAAAAAGCTCGTTCCAAACCATTTTGATTTGGAACAAGCGCTGCATATGTAACATTTGGATCCCTTTTCAGCTCAGAAAACACATCATTTGCATCTGCTAATGCAGGGACCCATTTAGGGTGAACGAATGAGGAAACTTCAACGTACGATAATCCAGCCTCTGTAAGTAGTTGAATCCATTTTACTTTATCTTTTGTGCCAACAATCTTTTTTTCATTTTGTAAGCCATCACGTGGCCCGACTTCTTTAATGACAGCAAAATTAGGTAGTTTCAATTCGCTTCCCCCCTATATCTCCCTATTCAATTTCTAGTAATACATCTCCTTCATTTACAAAATCGCCTTCTTGCACATTAATTTTCATAACTGTGCCAGCTTCTTCTGAAACGATTGGAATTTCCATTTTCATAGATTCCAAAATGACGACATCCTGTTCTTCCTCTACTGTATCCCCTACTCCTACAACAATCTTCCAAACGTTTCCTGCCATCGATGCATATACTTTCGTCATCATTTTTCCCCCTTAGTATTGTTAAATCTTATTTTTTAACAAGTTGTTTCGTTACAAAACCTGTTGTATAAATGCCCTCTTTAAACACTTCGTCCTCTAATACTTGAAGTAGCATTGGCGTGTTCGTCTTAATACCTTCTACTTTTAATTCTTCTAATGCATCATGTAATTTGGAAATTGCTTCTTCACGCGTTTCACCATGAGCAATGACTTTCGCAATCATTGGATCATAGAAAGGTGTAATCGTTACTTGATTCTCCAAAAAGTGATCGATACGTACATTTGTTGGAAGCGTTAAATCTGTAATTTTCCCAGGTGATGGGAAGAAAGTTTTCGGATCTTCTGCATAAATACGTGCCTCGATGGCATGACCACTACGTTTTACATCATCTTGTGTAAACGATAATTTTTCACCATATGCAATTAGAAGTTGTTGTTCTACAAGATCTAAACCAGTAATTTCTTCTGTAACTGGATGCTCTACTTGTAATCTCGTATTCATCTCTAAAAAATAGAAGTTTTTCTGATCATCTACAAGAAACTCAACTGTACCTGCATTTGTATAACCAAGTGCTTTAGCAGCTTGTACAGCAACTTCACCCATCGCTTTTCGTGTACCTTCATCTAAAAATGGTGAAGGTGCTTCTTCAATTACTTTCTGATTTCGGCGCTGTACTGAACATTCACGCTCCCATAAATACACTGTGTTACCATGTGTATCTGCTAAAAGTTGAATTTCAATATGATGTGCATCTGCAATATAGCGCTCTAAATACATTTCTCCGTTACCGAAGAAGTTTTGTGCTCTTGTTTTGTTGCTTTCAAATGCTTTGGTGAGCGTTTGCTCAGTTTCCATCAACTGCATTCCAATGCCTCCGCCGCCTGCGGATGCCTTCAACATTAATGGGTAACCAATTTGTTTAGCAATTTCAATTGCTTCTTCAGCAGTTTCAATATTTGTAGTAATACCTGGAACTACTGGGACATCTGCAGCTTGCATCGCAATACGTGATTCGATTTTACTTCCCATCTTCGTAATGATTTCTTCTGATGGACCGATAAATACGATTCCTTCTTCTTTACAACGAACCGGAAAAGATGGATTCTCAGATAATAATCCATATCCTGGATGGATTGCTTCAGCATTTGTCTTCTTAGCGATTTCAATAATTTTTTCAAGGTTTAAATAGCTTTCTTGGACACGCGGCCCACCTACTAAGTAAGCTTCATTTGCCATTTTTACATGCAAGGCATTTTCATCTGCCTCAGAATAAATAGCAACAGTGCGAATGCCAAGTTTTTGACAAGTTTTCATAATACGAACTGCGATTTCCCCGCGATTAGCAATTAATATTTTTTGAAACATAGTGATTCCTCCTTTTTATCTACATCCTAAATGTCTAGCAATTACGAGACGTTGAATTTCAGAAGTTCCTTCACCAATTTCTAATAGTTTTGCATCACGAATATGTCGTTCTACTTCATATTCACGCATATAGCCGTATCCACCGTGAATTTGTACCGCTTGATTTGCAATGCGACTAGCAGCCTCAGATGCGAAAAGTTTTGCCATAGCCGCTTCTTTACCGAAAGGTTTATCGTTATCTTTTAACCAAGCTGCTTTATGTACTAAATTACGCGCTAGCTCTACTTCAGTCGCCATATCAGCTAATTTAAATTGAATCGCTTGGAAATTAGAAATTGACTTTCCAAATTGTTGACGTTCTTTCGCATATTGCAGTGCACGTTCAAATGCAGATTGCGCAATACCAACAGCTAATGCTGCGATTGAAATACGTCCTCCATCAAGTGTATATAAGAATTGTTTAAATCCTTTATTTACATCACCAAGTATGTTTTCTTTCGGTACTCGTACACTATCAAGTACGATTTCACATGTATTAGAAGCACGTACGCCCATCTTATCGTAAGGGCTTGAAATCGTTAACCCTTCACTAGTAGTCGGTACGATAAATGCAGAAATACGTTTTCTACCATTCTCTTCAACACCGTTGACAGCGGTTACAATAATTGTGTTTGCATACTCTGCATTTGTAATCCAACACTTCTCACCACTAATAACATACTCGTCTCCATCTAATATAGCTTTCGTTTGTGTACCACCTGCATCAGATCCAGCATTCGGCTCAGTTAGTCCGAAAGCACCTAACGTTTTGCCTGATGCCATTGGAACTAAATATTTCTGTTTTTGTTCTTCTGTACCGAAATAATAAATTGGAGAAGCACCTAATGAAATTGTTGCAGCGTAACTTAATCCTGTTCCACCACAAGCACGACCAATTTCTTCAACTGCTAACGCGTACGATACAGTATCGCCACCTGAACCTCCATACTCTTCTGGGAATGGGATACCTAATAATCCTAGTTCGCCCATTTTTTGAAATGTTTCATATGGAAATTCTGCAGTTTTGTCATAATATACAGCTTTCGGTGCGATTTCCTTTTCAGCAAAGTCACGTACCATTTCTTTAATCATTTGTTTTTCGCGAGTTAGAGTAAATTCCATTCCGCTACACACCCCTTATCGAATATTGAGTTTCGACAGCGTGCGAGTTTCTACTACAAACATTACGAATGAAAAGACAAGAATATTAGTTAGATAATTGTTATAATTCTGTCATAATTTAATTTTAAAACAGATTCTGTACTAATGCACAAAAAAATTCCTACATTGTTCTACAACAACATAGGAGTTTTATTGTCGAATTATGTAATTTTTTGTTTAATAATCTCTACCTTTACCTGAATCTGAAATCTCTACCAAAGCTTCAGGATATGGTTCGAAATATGTTTGTCTTAATAAATACTTTTCATCAAATCGAAGAGCCCATGATTTTAAAATTGCAAGTAAGCTACTAAGCGGAATTTTCTTTTCTTTATATTTTTGTATCAGATCTAAAAAATGATCTTTTTCTTGTTTTTTCAGCTTTGTTTTAAAGTATCCAAAAATATGCTCACATACATTTACATTCGATGTATAGCGGGGTGTGCGCATAAATAATTCATATAAAGTCTTCTCATAGTTTTCAAATACAACTTCAATCTTTTCATTTTTGTGATTTGCAATAATACGTCCTAATTCCTTTTGTTTTACCTGATTATATGCCATAAATAAATATTTATTATCCGATTGAAATGATACGAGGTCTTTCATATTTTTATTCCGTTTCATCATCTTGTAATATGCGATTGTAAATAACCTTGTAAAGAAATGTTCTCTAATAATAAAATTCGACAATCTACCTTCTTCTTCAATTGGAAGATGCGAAAAATTTTTTATTACTGCTCCGCCAAATAAACCAGGTCCCTTTCCTTTTGCTGGTGCTTTTTCAAAACCAGAATAAATTTTCACATCACGCGTACCACAACTTGGCGAACGATTCTTTAAAATAAAACCATCCACATCTGATATCGTTTGTAAAAAGTCATTTGAAAACTGCTCCATTTTTTCAGTTACATCTTCTCGTGTCGACGGTTGCACAAGTCTATTCACACCATTTTCTTCTACAATTCGTATCGTTTCACGAGGAGTCCCCAATCCAATCTCGACTTCTGGACAAACAGGTATAAATGTAACAAATGGCTGTAAGTTTCGTATTGTTACATCCGGAATCATCTCTCCATTATAACGACAAGCATCAAATTCTAAACATTTACTTACAACAATTGTTGGTTTTGCGAATTGTCGCATTTCATTACCTCCTTTGTACTAGTCCGTACTATATAAATTGTACTAAGTTTAGTATCGTAATCAAAGTTTGTTTTATTTATATTTTAATGCACATATCCAATGCCATTTTAACAGTTATTTAGCTCTACGACGTAAAGATGTTCGATTTAAAATCATGGTTTGATACTATCACAAATGAATAATGCACAAAAGAGTTGGAGAATGTAATACGTAAGAAAGGAGGGAAATTTATGAAGAAAAAATTATCATCTATTTTAAGTGTTTTAGCACTATCTATTATGTTTTTAGGTACATCTGCCCAAGCTGAATACGATGGAAATCATATGAATAGAGTTAATAACACTGATATTTCAACTCGAGTTAATGACAATAACTTAGACAGAGTTAATAATGATGTGAGAACTCGAAATGTAAATACGACAAATGATTTAAATGATAATCGTGATAGAAATAATAATTGGGCTTGGCTCGGTTTATTAGGACTAGCAGGATTATTAGGTCTTAGAAGAAGAGACAAAGAAGTACGTTAATCTAGAATGTTTTTCGTAAACAAGTACTTATTTATCAAAAATATATAATGGATATAAATCGCCTTTTTAAAGGCGATTTATCATTCCACTTAAATTGGAAAGCATGTGATTCACACTTCAACGATTAAATTCTTGGTGTTAATCCGTACAATATAAATTGAATCGTATTTTCAATTTCTGCTTCATCATCCCATTTTTCTTCAGGCAATAATAAAAATCGTGTTAATAATAAACCTAATACAGCTGATAAAGTAAGTCGTAAAACAGCAGTTGGGGGCATTTCAATAATTTCCCCTTCTTCTTGAAACTTTGCAATCAACTTTTTAAAATGTGAAAATAATTCTGTTTCAACTAACTGTTGTATTTCATTTTTCAGTTCCGGCTGAAATGGTACTTCTTGAATTAATATTTTTATCATTGGAAAATGCTTTTTTGCAAATTCAAATCTATTATGAATAACAACTCTTAGAAGCCCTTCATATGATTCATGCTCTAATTTAAATATTTCCTTTGCGAATGCTTGTACGAAAAATGGTGCAGCAAACTTCGTTAATGTCGGCATAACGACTGCTAACAATAAATCTTTTTTCGTTTTATAGTAGCGGAAGATTGTTCCTTCCGCTACACCAGCCCGCTTTGCAATTTCACTTGTTGAAGTTGAAGCGTAGCCTTTTTCTCCAAACATATCAACAGCCGCCTCTAATATACGCATTTGACGTTCATTTCGTTTATCCGTATTAGTTGCAACAATTAATTCTTCTAGCCAATCTTTCTGCATTTATAAAGCTCCTTTTTGTCATTATTATATTTTGCGATGTTTCTTTAAAGCAAATACATTTCCTACTGCAAATAATAGTGAAAAAAGTAATAATACAGTAAGATCTAATGCAATCTCTGTAAATCCTTGATTTCGAATCATCACTTGTCTCATTGCGTCAGCGCCATATGTGAGCGGAAATAACTTTCCTAACATTTGAAGCCACTTATTCATAGATTCAATTGGAAACAAACCAGAAAAGAAAATTTGTGGCACAATGACAAGCGGTATAAACTGGATCATTTGAAATTCATTATTTGCGTACGCTGATAAAAACGTCCCTAAAGTTAATGCCGTTAAAGAAAGCATACATGTAATAAGTAGGGTTAGCCATATGGAACCAGCTACATACAAATCTAAAATGTAAACGGAAAAACTTACGATACTAATAGATTGTATAAAGGCAAAGATTCCAAAACCAATAATATACCCTGCGACTATTTCCCATCTTCTTACTGGAGTGGATAATAACCTTTCTAACGTACCACTTAAACGTTCTCTTACGAAAGACACCCCTGATAAAATGAATACAAAGAAAAATGTAAAGAAACCGATTAATACAGGACCAAGCCCATCAAACATTGTAAAGTCTTTAGAGCCATGTAAATAATTCACTTCAGGTTTCATTATCGAAACATCGTTCTTCTCTGTACTTTTTTGTAATATTTGAAGTACAGCACGATTTTTTGACGAATCACTACCTTCTAATACAATATTCATTTTTCCATTTTCTAAACGAATTACTGCATCTACCATTTGATTTTCTAGCTCAGACATTGCCTTTTCTTTACTATATTCATAAATTGACACTTCCTGATTTTTCATCACTTTTACTACCTGAGCCGGCATATCAACAACTGCGATATGCGGTACATAGTCTTTTTGTGTAAACACTAGCGATAATAACCAAAGTAATAACATAGGTGCTCCAAACATCATGGCTAACGAACGCTTATCTCGAAAAAATTGGCGAATAATACGAATAATTACACCAGTAACTCTCATGATAGGGCCACCTCTTCCAACAAAAAGACATCTTCAATCCGTCCTGATGATACCAGATTTTTCAATTCTTCAGGCGCTCCAGTCGCAACTAGCTTTCCTTCTCTAATTAACCCTAGACGCTCACAAAACTCAGCTTCATCCATAATGTGTGTCGTTACAATTATCGTTGTACCTTTCTTTTTCAAATCATAAAATGTTTCCCAAATCGTTTTTCTAAGAAGTGGATCTATCCCCACTGTTGGCTCATCTAAAATTAATATTTCAGGTTCATGAATGAGTGCTATTGCTAATGCTAAACGCTTCTTCATACCACCCGAAAAATGCTGTACTTGCTTTTTCATATGTTGTGATAATTGAACAAGATCAAAAGCCTCTTCAATTCTTTCTTTTTTATGCTTTCCCTTTAATCCATACATTGTTGCCATAAAATCTGCATTTTCATATGCTGATAATTCTTCATATAATGCATCAGCCTGAGCCATATAACCAATTCTTTTCATTTCATTTAAATTAGGCATGTTCGTGTTGTAAACAAACACCTCACCTTTAGTCGGCTCATTAATACCAGCAATCAATTTAATAAGTGTCGTTTTCCCTGAACCAGAAGGCCCAACTAAACCAAATATCTCTGCTTTTTCAACTTGTAATGAAAGATTGTGTAAAACTTCTTTTTTTCCAAAACTTTTTGATACAGTCCGTAAAATAATGGCAGGTTGCTGCACGTATTCTTCCCCCTTTTTCAAAATGAGTGAGTACTCACTTTTATTTTACTCTTGCGTAATTATATGTCAAACTTCATTGATTAGTATGGTTTTCCGTCAACAATATTAAACAATGAAACAGAGTCGACATTAGAATATCCTTTCTTAAAGTCGACTCTGTTTCATTTAAATTATATAATTTGCTTTACGTTTTTAAATTCATATATTTCCTAATTCTAGCAACATCTAAAGAATATTCGATAACTAATTGCTGTAACGGTAAAATAACTGTGTCAGGATATAAATGTGCATATTGTAATGTTTCCGCATATTTTTCTAACCTTTTTTCTAAATACTTTATAATTTGATCAGGATGACTTACTAATAAACATTTGCAATAATAATGTATTTGTTCCTCAATCGCCGTATATTCTTCAATTTCATATTCTTTATGCATGTGTACACCCCTTTAAGTTTTTTCACATGAGTTACTTATCACATTTTTCACTCGACTAATTTTTAAGTTTTTTGATTATTTACACTATAACAAACTCTTCGGGTCAAATTTTGTTACTTTATGTAACGTAGAAAATTTTTAACAAAATTGTAATGTTAACTTGTATAAAATGCATATGTCCTATTTTTTCTGTATAGAAAAGTCGTACAGTTCAATTTAACTGTACGACTACAAGTTCTGGCCTATTAAAAATTCTTTGCGGAATGATACTATTACCTAATCCTATACTCACTACCATAGACGTATTTTGTTTTTTTATATAAACCGACTGTATATTTAGGTAAAACACCTTGATTTGGAGCCACTAATTTGCTGATAAATAGTAACTAAATTGTCCACCCTGAGCGTGTCCTGATAAAACTATATCTAGTTGCTTCTGAATAAATTTAGGTCTATAGAATAAATTATCTATTTCTCCTATTTGTAGATATACTCCTATGTAATCCGTAATTTTCCTTATCGGATAAATTAAAAAAATTATTTCCCTACACATTGAGATTACAAGTTGTATAAGGAAGCTCTTCTTTTTTCCATGCAAGAAATCCTCCCTTTAGATTAACCACTTCCTTTATACCAGCTCTTTGTAAAATACTAGCTGCTATAGCGGAACGCAATCCGGTTCGACATTGTAAAACGATTGAGCAATCCTTTGGTATACAATCTAGCTGCTTAAATAGATTTCCTAAAGGGATATGTATTGCATCATAAAGATGTCCTTCCTTCCACTCTTTTTTACTACGCACGTCGATTACCTTAACGCTTCCATCTTTTATATGTGGATATAATTCAATTGATGTTTTTTCTTTGTAACTTTCAAACCTATCAAGTCTTTGTATAACTTGTAAGGGTGCAAAAGCAATAATATTATCTAGCCCAATAGATTCAAAGTCTCTAATAACCTCCTCAACTCTAACTTTTTCCTCATCTAGAATGATTATAGTTTCTGTTTTATAATCTAGTAACCATCCACACCAGGTTGTAAAGGAATTGTTATACGGTATGTTAATTGATTTCTCGATGTGACCAGAAGCAAAACTCTCTACATCCCTTATATCAACTATTTGCTGAACACTCCTCATAACTTCTTGAAGTTCTTTTACTGTTTTAATAGCAAAAACTTCTCTCTTCTTACGAATTGGTGGACCGTACTTATTTAAATCCTTCATTAATGAAAAATATTTTGGAGGCTCTGGCTGTCCCGTCAATAAAGTCGATACAAAATCACTTTCTTCATTACACTGAAATGCCCAATTGAACATCTTTTCATAACCTAATGTAGAAGTTGGAATTGCTCCTAATGCTTTTCCACATGCGCTTCCTGCACGATGTGATGGCCATATCTGCAAATAATCAGGGAGTATTTTTATTTTTTGTATAGAATTAAATAATTGTTTCGCTCCTATTTTTGCAGTATCTTTCATACCTACAGCGGTTTCTAATAAGTCCGGCCTTCCTATATCTCCTACAAAAATAAAATCACCTGTGAATATTCCTATTGGCTTATCATTCGTATAATTATTTTGACTTGTATCAGTTACTAAAAAAGAAATACTTTCAGGCGTATGCCCTGGCGTGTGCATTACATTAAATTTTATATGACCTACTTTAAACTCTGAGCCCTCTCTAACTAATTTGTATCGACCTTCGTTAAGATATTGATATTTCCAATCACAATCCCCTTCATCAGATACATATAAATTGGCATGATAAAGAGTAGAAAGTTCTCTAGACCCAGAAAGAAAATCTGCATGAATGTGAGTTTCAGCCGCAGCTATTACTTCCATCCCCTCTTTCTTAGCAAACTCTATATATTGTTCTATATAGCGACCCGGGTCTATTACAATTGCTACACCTTCCTTCTGACAACCTACTAAATAGGAAGCATGTGCTAATTTTTCATCATAAAAATATTTTAAAAGCATAGCTATTCCCTCCAATTAGTTATTTCAAATTGCTTTTCAATTTTAATTTTTATAACCACTCTCTCTTTTCTCTTATAGGATCCCTTTCAACATAAAATTCCAATACATATAGGGCAACATATATCTTTTTAGTAAAAACATACTATACCGTTCTTTCGCTTGATTAAATGGAAACGTTTCTTGAGGCTCATGTTTATAGTTAAATTCAGCGAGTATCAGACTTTTATAACCAGTAATAATCGGACAAGATGTATACCCATCATATTTAGCCTGCAAGTCTCTTCCGTTAAGTACGTCCATAATATTTTGTTTTAAGATAGGTATTTGTTTTCGAATTGCCGCTCCAGTTTTAGAGGTGGGTAAATTGGTACAATCTCCAAGTCCGAAAATATTCTTATACTGCACATGTTGTAAAGTATAAGGGTTTATATCTACCCACCCCTGAGAATCACTTATTTCACTCTCTTTCATAAAATTAGGTGGCCCCATTGGTGGAACAACATGGATCATACTGTATGGTACAGTTTCTCTTTTCAGTGTTTGTGTATCTTCAAAAATTGCTTCTCTCTTTTCGGCAATAATTTCTACTAAGTTTTTATTATAATTTGTTATAATTTGCTTTCTTTCTAGTACTTGCTCTAATGTATTAGCATATCGTGGAACCTGAAATATGTTTGCGTTCGCGGTATAAAACATTACTTTACTTTTGTTTCTTACACCGTTATTAGAAAAATACTCTTCTGCTAAATACATAATCTTTTGTGGGGCACCACCGCATTTAATAGGAGTATTGGGGTGGGTAAAAACCGCATTTCCTCCTTTAAATTTTTTAATTTCTTTCCAAGTAGAATCAACATATTTATAAGAGTAATTGCTACAAACCCCATTAGTCCCAATAGACTCTTTTAAACCTTTAATACCGTCCCAATTTATTTGTATACCGGCTGCTACAATAAGAATTTCATACTCAAGCAGCAGTCCATCATCTAAAAGTAGCTTATTTTCATCCGGAAACAACTTAATAACACTTTTAGGGATCCATGTTGCCCCTTTTGGAATAAGCAATTCTTGATCACGCATCGTAATTTCCTTTGAAACAATTCCTCCCCCCACTAAACTCCATAGTGGTTGAAAGAAATGTTTTTTTGACGGATCAATAATTGCAATACTTTCTTTCAATAGGGGTACATTTCGTAACAAATGTGCAGTAGAAGATATTCCAGCAGTCCCAGCACCAATTACAATAATTTTATAACTATCTCTGGTCTTCATTATCCTCTTCCTATCTAAAATTGATTTTTAAAATAACTATTTAGTAGCCTTATTTTCATCGTAATAACATTATTATAATTTAAAAACACCATGTATTTATTTGATTAAAATGAAAATTTTGTTAATTTAGCTGTCAATATTACTTTATGCGTAAATCTCCTATGTTACTTCCATCTTTTATATTTCTCAATGCTAGTCTTCTTCCTATCTTACTTTAATTACAAATTCTCTCTAAGCTCAAATCTATCTTTCTCTTCTTTTTCCAAGCTTTTAATCGTTCCAGAATTAACAGAAAACTTCGCCGTAATGTCAGCTATTGAATGATAACCATCTTATAAAATAAGTTCCATTCATCCAAAAAACACCCCTGATTTCCATTATTCATAGGAAATTAGGGGTGTTTATCGGTATATAAACCTTTAAAATTATTAATAAGTCTTCTATTAAAATATAAATGGTTAAACAGATGAAAAAACTTCGACTGTTATATTATCCCTTATTTCTTATATACATGTGCTATTTTATCAATGCAATTTGTCCAAATTCCACCTGTATAATCTTCAGGAAGACGTTTTATATCTTCAGATGAGTCAAATCCACTTGAAAACCCAGACCCATTTCCTCCTACAATGATAACTCGAGTATCTGCTTTATCCATTCGATTAAGAAAACGATTTGGCTATCCCCAAAAGCCAAGGAGCTACTTTGTCTGGTATATGTAATTCTCCATGCTTCAGGCTTGAAGGTATGTAGCCAGTCCATCCTAATGCCATATAAGTAATAAGATTTTTTTCATGGTCGCTTTTGACAATGTTCGTAAACTAGGGATGCGCTCTTTTATCGCAGCAATTGGTTTATCGCCACCATATACAGTTAGTTGATTAAGGCGCTTCGCTGGTAATTTCTTGAGGTGAGTAGCCAATTGGATTCCTTCATTTTCATCATCACTTTTAATATGAATAAGAAAAGAACGGTCTGGAAAATGGGTAAGTACTTCATCAAGTGTTGGCATAAGATTAATCCCTTTTCCACGAAACGGGAATGTCTTACCCCCATCAGCTGTATAACCGTAACCAATATCAAGTGCTTGTAATTCTTTTGTTGTAAAATCTCTTCTACAAATGAGCAAACTAAATAAAAAATAGCCTCGTATTTTATTACTAGAGAAATCGACCCTGTATTTTTTTACAGGATCTTTGTTTATTTTATTTACTTTTACTAGCTTTTTTGAAAATTGTAATCTAATACTAGATTTCTGAATGTATACTACACTAAACATTAGTTAACACTATACACATAGCGTTAACTATCTTAATTGAATGTTAGTAATAGTAAGTATAAAGATTATTAATTTACTATATATTATATTTATGTAAAAAATAGATATATGTTGAGCTTTTTCAAAATCTTTCCCCTAATAAAGATTTGAAGTAACATTTCATGATTCTCCTTACTGTTAATATGCCTTGAAAAAGAACCCAATAGGGTTCTTTTTCTTCTGATTAGATCCTCAGTATTTGCTTTTGGAATCATTGATACTAAATTTCATGTAGAATTCAAGTGAAAAAGGAGCAAATTAATTTGCTCCTTTTATCGTTATAAGATGTTTAACTTCTATCCTTAAACACACTATCTAGGATTCTATCTTAGAATCTGAACTTATATCTTAAATCCACCAATTAATTCTTGAAGTTCTTCGGCCATCTGTGCTAATTGTACTGCTGAAGAATTTATCTCTTCCATAGAAGCATGTTGCTCCTCAGATGAGCCGGCTATCGTTTGCATACTTGAAGAATTCTCTTTCACAGCCATAGATATTTGATTAATTGATGTATCAACTTCTATTACATCACTTGTCATTTTATTTGATAATTCCACCATACCGTGTACTTTTGACACGATATCATTTGCAGATTTTGAAATTTCATAAAAACTTTGTTTTGTATCATTTGCAACCTGAATTCCCGACTGCACTTCAACTCCTACTTCATTCATAGCTTTTACAGTCTCATGTACATCTGCTTGTATTTCATTAATTAAGCTTCCAATTTCCATTGAAGATTCGGATGATTGCTCCGCTAACTTCCTAACTTCGTCAGCAACAATTGCAAATCCACGCCCCTGTTCTCCTGCTCTAGCCGCTTCAATTGCTGCATTCAATGCTAATAAATTTGTTTGTTCTGCAATAGTTTGAATTGCTTCTAATATACTTCCAATTTGCTGCGATTTCTTATCTAATAATTTAATTACATTATCGGATTGAGAAACAGAATGATGTATAGACTGCATTTGCGTTACAGTTTGTTCTACTAATTGTTCACCCTCATTGGCTTTTTGTTTTGTGTATAAGGATGAGGCCGATACTTCAGAAGCATTATCAGCTACGCATTGAATGTTACGCGTTACCTCACCAATTAATTTCGCTCCAGACGCCACTTCATTATTTTGAACTTCTGCACTATTCGATATTTCTTCCATTTCTTTTGTAATTTGTTCTGTCGCAACACTTGCTTGCTCTACGCTAGCAGTTAGTTCCTCAGACGAAGCAGCCACATGTCCTGCAGATGTGTTAATTTGAGAAATAATATTACGTAACGACTCTGCCATTGTATTGAAACTACCACCTAATTGACCAAGTTCATCCTTTGAACGAATATTTATTTTCTCAGTTAAATCTCCATGACTAATTCTTTGAGCTGAAATAACTAATTGTCTTAATGGATTTATAATAGATTTAAGAATGAAGAAAATTACAATTCCACCTAACAATAATGAAGCCCCTATTATAGTGAGCGTTTTATAAAAAATAGGATTGGTAGCTTCTTCAATTTCTTTAATCGGCATTACACCAGCTATTTTCCAACCTGTTTTTTTGTTTGTTTTAAAGCTTATGTTTCGATCCTCACCATTAAGGCTATAAGTAATTACTCCATCTTCTTTCTTGTATAGTTCATCTGCTAATGATTTCTCTAATTTCTCCCCTGGCTTAAGTGTAGGATGAACAACTATAGTCTTGTCTTGACTTACTATAGATACAAAGCCTTGTTTTCCTATTTTTATCATTTTAGATGTTTTTACGATATCATTAATATTCAAGTCAACACCAATGACACCACTTTTATCAGCATTTTGCTTTGCAATTGCTATTACCATATTTCCTGTAGCTTTTGATTTATAGGGAGACGAAACAATAATCTCTCCATTAGCTTTTACTGCATCTTTATACCAACTGCTTTCTAACGGGTTAAATCCTTCAGGTATTTTTCCAACGGGCGCATGAATAAATTGATTATTACTGGATGTAGTATAAATCGTTTCTATTTCTGGATGTAACTGTATATATTGATCAAATTTACCTTGCACATTTTGCAATTGGTCAGCGTTATAATCACCTTGTGTAAGTATCTTTGCAAAATGAGTTACATCTACATGTTTATTTTCTAATTCATCATCAACTATCTTATTTAAAATACTCACATTATCTTTCGCAGTTTGTAGAATTGTTTCATTAAGATCTGTTTTTGCTTTATCATAAGACGATACTCCTACGATAAGACTTGGTATAATTAATATTGCAATAAATGCCATAGACAACTTCGTTTTAAGCTTCATTTGTTCCAATCTTTCTTTTATTTTAAACACTATCTACTTCTCCCTTTCATTCTTACAACTGATATAGTTTATTTAATTGTTTGCTCCTTTATTTTTTCTACATTCATTTATGGTATTATTCGAAATGAAATTACCGTTACATCTCTTTACCCGTATCTTCTCATATAGTGATTCGTTTTTTTACAAGTGAAGTTGTATCTATCCCCCTTTCAAATATGTATTTTATTATCGTATTCCCCGAAAGAATTCTCCTTCCTCAAGCGTGTGAAGAGCGTAGCCCAACGATAGGTGGGAGATGAATTTCGGTTTGGCATAGCCAAAAACTTTTGATAAACTAGCTATATGAAGTTCTTTGATAACTTGATATAGAAGGTTGCAGGAAGAAAATAGAGTGCGAAAACCAAGCCATTCGGTTCCTGCGTAAAATATCAACCGTACCAAAAGAGCATCCATGCGTTGGACATCTAGGGGTGGAACACCCCGAAGTAACGCTCAGGGAGACGAAAGGTTACTTTCGTCGTGGAACTGAGAAGCTCCCACTTCAAGCTTTGCTAAGTGGCGAGTAGTTCACAGTAAGTAATGTTAGGACTACGAATTCTTCTAAATTAACTGGAGGAAACATAGACTTCATTTAAAAGATAATTTTTAGCTTTAATTGAATCAAAAGTTTAATTTAGAACGATTCACATTGAATGAAACCCTTACCATACTAAATTTTCTTCAACTTAACTAAGTGAATTTATTTTTTGAATAACTATGCTTAACAGCCTTTAAACCACTCTGACCGTTTCACTTCATTCATTTATCTATTTACTACAGTCACTTTTGTTTTATCAGATATTAAACCATAAATTCTAAATAGAAGAATAAAATAAATTGGAGGATTTCATTGTAACACGTATACATAAGTTTTAAATATTAAAATTAAGAAATATTTTTTTATTATTCTCATCTTCATGAATTACTAATAATAGATTGCGGACTTTTTTGCGCTAACGTCTACATCAGATTATTACAAAGATTGGAATGGATAACAGCATCAATCCATATGTATTTTGCGGAATAAACTGTTTTGAAATACCGCACTGCTTTATATCTTTTAATTCACTCTTGGATGAACCTTTATAGATTTTACAAATCTCTTCACTCCATCATGTTTATCTAACCTTCTTACTATCTTTACTTTTTCCTCTCGTGTAAATTTAACCATAAAAAAGTACACTCCAATTGTTGTTCGTGTCTAACATTTGGGGTGTACATCAATTAAGGACGACTTAAATGTCATTTATATGGACAATTAATTAGCACCTTTTTTTATTCCTCCACCATGTTTCAAAATGCACCAATTACTCTTCAGCAAAAAGAAACGAAAATTAAGCGAATATAAAGCGATTTATATCATAAAAGAATATTTTTCACTTCTTTATCAATCTTTACAAAAGAAACCCAAGAATTAACAAAGATATTGTTTCATCTGTTTAATCTCTTACAGAAAAACGGACGAAAATCCGATAGGTATAAGAAGAAAACAGTCATTGATATCTTAGGCATCGTATATAATTTTTCTATGTCCCACAATCAGGTAGCGTAATCAAAAAAATTGAAGCCCGATAGGATTTATTTAGTATGCAAATTTTTAAAGAACTTACACTGGATCTTTAGAAAAAAGAAAAAATCTTACATGAAATTAAACTTGTATAATGTTAGCTTGATAGGCATAGAGCACCACCCACATTTTAATTATTTTATAGACCAAGCAATTCTCAAAAAATGATAGCACAATTTTAATTATGATTTTGATTTTAATAATACGTTCTGAGACACTACTCTTCTTCTAAAATGGCGTAATAATATTCATCCCACCATTCATTTCCATGGGGTATACACTTCTTGAAATAGCCTTCTCTCTTCATTCCAATTTTCTCCATCACTCGATATGATGGGGTATTTTCTGGCTGACATGTAGCTATAATTCTATGTAATTTCATTTCCTTAAACCCATATTTCAATGTAGCTTGTGCTGCTTCAGAAGCATATCCTTTATTGAAATATTTAGGATTGAATACCCACCCAATCTCATAAGTATGTTCACCAAAATATTTATGAAAAACAATATGACCAATCAGGATATTTTCACCTATTAGTATCACAGGAAAGCTCTTAGCATTTTCCCCCATATTTTTATTTACAAAATTTCTTGTATCTTCTTCAGTAAAAACCCCTTCAGGTATGTATTTCATAACATCGCTATCTGATGTATACTCATGAACAGCTTCCCAATCCTTGAATTCAAATTTTCGTATTAGTAATCTTTCTGCTTTTATAAACATTTACTTTTCTCCCCTCAAAAACTCGTTACTTTATTTCAGATTCACATTTAATCCTTAAAAAAAGAACTTGCAGGAATCTCTACAAGTTTTTTTATATCACATGAATATATGGGACAAACAAACTATCTTACCAATTCATCATAGAAACTACAGGGGTAGTACTTTGACAACTATATTATATAACAAATCTTAACATCCGCAGATTTTATTTTTGAAAATTATGTTAATTGAGAACAAAATTATCCTTTTCCTTAACTATTCTAACTTTTATTCACTTAAATAAGCGTGTAGTTCAAAACAAATCTAATAATGAGAATATGGATACTAAATTTACTCTCAAAAACAGAAACTTAACTGCATACCTTCTGAAAGTAAACATAAGAAAAACGTTCTACTCCATATGAGTAGAACGTCTTCTCACTTTAATTCATATATTTTTTGGGACTTATATATTTTGTGTCGTATTTAAAAAATTAATAAATTCATCTTCATTTACAGGCTTACTGTAGTAATAACCTTGAATTAGATAACATGCATTTTGTTGTAACACTGTTAATTGCTCCTTCGTTTCTACCCCTTCTGCTATTACTTTCATATTTAAAGTATGGGCTAACGAAATAATTGTTTGAATAATTTCATCTCCATCATTTGAAGTTCCAATTCTATTCACAAATTCTCTTGGAATTTTCAAAGTATCAATTGGATACAAAGGTAGATACGCTAATGAAGAATATCCTGTACCAAAATCATCAATTGATAAATGTACACCATATGATTTTAAGGCTTTTAACTTCGATAAAGTTTCTTTCTCATCTACCATGGCAATTCGCTCTGTTAATTCCAAATCAATCAAGTTAGCTGGTACTCCTATTTCTTCTATAGTAGAAATAATCGTTTGAACAAAATCTTTCTGTTCAAACTCTATAGCTGATAAATTTATCCCCATCTTTAGATTTGAAAAGCCCATAGAATGCCATTCTTTCAGTTGTTGACACGCTTTCTGTAACGTCCACTTCCCAATTGAAATAATCTGCGACGTTTCTTCTGCTATAGGTATAAACTCAAAAGGAGAAATCAGCCCAAGCTCTGGATGTTGCCAACGTATTAAAGCCTCTGCACCAATAACCTTTCCTTCCTTACTATCAATTTGTGGTTGATACAATAAAAACAATTCATTATTTTCAATTGCATTTGGTAAATCCTGTTCTAATCGTAATCGACGAGTTACTTTTTGAGATAATGTCTCGTCATACATACAAACAGCATTATTACCTTTTTCCTTTGCACTATACATAGCGATATCAGCGTGTTGTAAAAGTGTAGTAGTATTTATTCCTCCAAACGGATACACTGCTATTCCTATACTAAGAGATAAGTAAAAACTATGATAATTTACTACAAATGGTTCATCAGTTATACGAAATAGATTTTTACACAAATCCAATAGCTGCTGTTCCGTGTGGTTATGGACAATGATTGCAAACTCATCTCCACCTATTCTTGCTAGAGGAATAGGCGGTGACAGACATGTCCTAAAACGTTTAGCAACTTCTTTTAAAACCCTGTCACCAATCGAATGACCCAGTGTATCATTAATAGTCTTAAAACGATTTAAATCTATATACAAGAGGCCAAACTTATCCTTTGTTTTTTGTGCACGCTTAATGGATCTATCTAATTCTTGTTGGAAGAATATACGATTTCCAATCTCCGTCACCGTATCATGGAATGCAAGATAATTTATCTCTTCCTGTTGTTGTTTCATCCTCGTTATGTCTTTTACCATTACATAGCTCCCAAAGGGTTGTCCTTCTATCATAATAGGAACTATAGTGACATACCAAAAAAGTATATCCTTCTCATTGTTATTTTTCACACGTAACTGTAACGAAGATGAACTACATCGTTTCCCTTTCTTTATAGCCGATTCCAATTCAGATTTATCTTCATCAAAAAAAATAGAGAAGCACTCTTTTCCTATTAATGCAGCACTGTCTTTCCCTAATAATATACTTCCAGACTGGTTTATATTTAAAATGGTACCATTTGAATCAATCGTTAAAATAGGATCTGGGTGGTACTCATATAAGGACTTAAACCTCTCTTGATTTTTCACCAAATCATTAGATTTTTTTATTAAATCCGCTGTTCTTTGAGATACTTTTTGCTCTAATTGATTATTAAACACTTTTAATGTTTCGGTTAAATCTTTGTTTTGCATTCGTACAATTGTATGACGAATCAGTACAAATACAAAGGCAATACAATTGCCCGTAATCAGTGTAGCTGAAGAAGTTTGCTCTTTTAAAGTAAAACCAATTAAGATTGCAACTGCAAGATAAGGAAATATGACAAGAAGTTTCTTTCCAAATGTCGGATTAATAATAAAATAATTTCTTCTAGAAGATGCACTCCTTGGGATAGTAGCGGCAATGGCAATAAATAATAGAAAAACTCTATATAAACACCTTAATAATATGAGTGAACGATTTGATAAATCATCTTGTAAATAGAAATATAAATAGTCCGTAATAGACAATCCAGTTAATACTAAGATGAAAATAAATAATTTACTTTTCGCATTAAAAATTGCTGGTCGAAAGATAAGGCTAATGCCTAGTAAAAGAAGCAATAGATCTATAATCGGGAAAATAAATGAAAGAAAAACATCTCCAATTGATAAGAATAAAATATTTGCAGAAGGTTTATTAAATAGGTACCACTCTAAGGTGAAAATAGCAGTAACAACAATACATAAATCACAAATCAAATACGCCTTTTCCCATTTGTTACATTCCATCATGATTTTATAAAAGAACGCAAAGAGAAAGAAGAATAAGAAAAACAACAAAAATACATCAGAGATATTAAAATTTTGTATTGGTAATTCTATATTAAGTACTTGAAAAGCAGATATAAAATTCCCTATCAAGAAACACCCTATTGCAATAGTAATACTAGCCCAAAACACTCCTAACTTAACTTTTCTGGATACTATAGAATAGAGTAATGAAATAAGTACAATAGTTTCAACAACTAAAGATGAGAATCGTATATTAAAATCTGATACAAAATACTGATTCGGAAAAACAAATAAAAATATAAAGCAAAAGCTTAAATAAGCTATTAGAGCCAATATCAATACATAAAAATGCACATGTGAATGTTTACGCAATATATTCACCTTCTTAAGTCTTTCATCATTTTTTATTAAATTTGTTTCTAATTATTATTTCTATTATGTCCATTTCAAAAGATTTCTTTCAAAATAACTTATTGTTAGTCGAACTATTCATCTTTTTTTGTCCATAACTTTTTATAGACTCATGAAGGACTCTAACTAAAACACCGACTTATTTATAATTCTTAATAAGTCGGCGCCAGTATACACTATAAAACTAAAAATCATTACAAATAACAAAACTATACTTTAGCAATTTATAAATTACTTATTACTAGAATTGCTAAATCTTCTTTTGCTTATCATAATCTATATTCAGATACATTATTTCCTTTCCATTCGTAATAATCTAAAACCCCTTCATAAATAGCTTCTGCTGCAATCTGTCTGCCGTTTGCTGTAGATAGTTTACTGTAATCGATACCATTATCTATAAAAGCCAATTCCGTTAACACAGCTGGCATATCGTTTTCTCTTATAACATGAAGATCTCCATGTTTAACGCCTCTATCACGCGTTTGAAGAGCCTCTACTAAACGTGTTTGAATTTTTTCCGCTAAAACACGGCTTTCTTCTACATGAGGATTTGTTTTTTCGGATTCAGAAGAATTATAGTAGTATGTTTCTGTCCCCTTTGCATTACCATTAAAAGCATTTGCATGAATGCTTATAAAGATATCACCCTCATTTTGCTTAGCAAATTTAACACGTTCCTGTAAAGAGCTTTTTTGGTCATGTCCAGGCCTAGTATCAGATTCACGTGTTAGTAAAACTGTAAATGGTGTATGCTTTTCAAGCAATTGTTGTAGGCGTAAAGAAGTATCTAATACGATTTTACTTTCTGACAATCCTTTTGTGGGCTTTCCAGGATCTGCACCACCATGTCCAGGATCAATAATGATTGTTTTACTTTCTAAAGGGTTTTTCGGACTGGATTGAAGGGTATCTGTTTTGGCAGTAAGTTGTGCAGCTTCTGCACGTGTTATGAATTTATTTGGTTGCCAACCATTATCAGTACCAACAGAAATCTTTAAATCAATTAAAATATTGGCGAATTTTTCACCCCAATGTCCTTTTAAATCATCAAATTTACTTTGCCCATTACTATTTGTTCTATCTTGTAGCTTATATGCATTTACTAACATTGTTGCCATTGCAGCACGAGTAACTTTTCCAGAAGGATTAAATAATCCATTCCCTTCACCTTTTATAATTCCTGCTTTTTCAGCAGCCGCAATATAAGGGCTTGCCCAATGATTTTGAGAATCTGTAAAAGAAGGTTTTGCACTTGTATCAACTTGTATACCTAGAACTTTTGTCATAATGGTTGCTGCAGAAGCTCTATCTAATGTATCGCTAGAACCAAAAGTTCCATCTGGATAACCATTCAATACCTGTTTATCAACTAAATAATTAACGGATTTGTCAGCCCATGCAGGAACATCTGGGAATTTGTGAGTATTTGCAAATGCACTAGATGAGTAGGATAGTAGACTTCCAGCAAGAATTCCTGTAGCAATTAATTTGTATTTCAAAATGTAACACTCCTAAAATAATATTACAGCTTAGTAAATTTATCATTTATAGTGAATCTTATAAGTAATATGACTTAGTTTAAACAATAGAGTAGGTTGGCAAATTCACTATAATACAGGTAAATAATAATTAGTTAATTTAAACTATTATTTCGAAAAAAATCTATAGACATACACTTATAATAAGGGACTATTTGATATGTTTACCAAGCTCGTGTAACCAGTATAGTTACTTATATGTACGAGTGTCAATCAAAAAAATCTTACATTTTTGTAAGGTAACCATATTAATAATGTAGTGACTAATTATTACATAAGATGAATAATTAGCAACAAAAAAGTTTTTATATCTCTATAAAAAAAATTTACGAAATTAAGTGTATGTATAGACTTTCCAGTCAAAAGAATATAAACAGGAAAATCATTAACCTACGCTCCCTCTCATA
The DNA here is from genome assembly GCF_055902415.1 of Bacillus sp. SSR7. Taxonomy (NCBI): domain Bacteria; kingdom Bacillati; phylum Bacillota; class Bacilli; order Caryophanales; family Bacillaceae; genus Bacillus; species Bacillus sp. SSR7. Next base: position 361,608 of record NZ_JBVVXV010000001.1, read on the forward strand.
AGAAGTATTTAATAGAAAACTGTAAAAAAATCAAAAAATACATTAACGAAACTTGTACTACCTTACCTATACTTTTCAAATTTAAAAGTATGGACAACTTATAAATTCAGAATATTCTGTATATTTATGAAAAAAATCGTGATTAAATTTAATTTATCGAATTCCTGTTATTATCAGAATAAGCCTTTACAGAGAAATGGGGGATATTATGACTGTTCAAGAAAAAAGTAATAAACAATTGATGGAATTATTACATGAATGGTATGAAGAAATTCGTTTATATCATGTAGTAGAAGCAAAACAAACATATCTAAAAGTAAAAGAAAGTTTAAAAGGAATAGAAACAGACCAATATGTATTATTCTATTATTCCCTACTAAATTTTAGATATAAAGTTTTGGTAGATGGAATGAGTATTACAAAAGATTCTTTTAATCAAATAGAAAAACTACCTCATATTAAAGAGGAATTTTCATTTTTAGCTTACTATTATTATTTCTTTAAGGCAATCCACTCTACGATTATAGCAAATTATACTGAGGCAAAAGCACACTATGAAAAGGCGGAAGGACTTTTAAAAGATATACCTGACGAAATAGAAAAAGCTGAGTTTGAGTATAGATTTTCAACATACTGTTATCAATCTTATCAACCATTTGAAGCGATTCAACATGCAGTAAAAGCCAGAGAAATATATTTAAATCATGTAGGCTATAAAATTAATATCGCTTTGTGCGACAATGTATATGGACTGGCTTGTATAGATCTAAGAGAATTTGAAAGAGCGGAAGAATGTCTCAATATGGTCATTGATGTTTTTAAGAAGTATGATGAAGAACAATTATTATTACGAGTACGATCCAATTTAGGCTGGTTATATAATATTCAAGATTTATATCCATTAGCGATTAGACAGAGTTCTGAAATTATAAATACCATACCGAACCATTTTAAAGCATTATTTGTCTTAGCAAGAGCATATTATAAGTTAGAAGGCGTTGAAACAGCAAGAGCATATATCGAGCAAGGAATGAAATATTCAAATGAGTCAGGAAATGAAGAATATATACACCGCTTCGCAGTTTTAAATGAACTAATCACAGAACTGCCTAGAATTAAACTCGAAAAAGTAGTTACTGATGCCATTTCTTATTTTGAAAAAGAGGAAATGTGGGATTGTGTTAAAGAATATGCAGAGATTTTAGCACTGCAATTTTACGAAGCAAATAATCATGTTAAAGCGAGTGAGTATTTCTATATTAGCAATCATGCTGATAAGAAACATTTAAGAAAAGGAGCGTTAAAGTAATGAAAAAAATAAAAAAATTGTTATTCAGTACGATAATAGTAAGTACATTAGCATGTAGCATGATTAGTTTAAATGTATCACAACACTCTTCATTTAATGGTGGAGATACGCCTGCACCAACAAAACTGAGTGTCTCTGGTGGAGTATCTATTAATTAACGTAATCCAGTTTTCTCGCTTAAAAAATCAGAAAATTCATACTACAAATACAAAAAAAGTTGAATATAGTAGATAAAATATTAAACTCCCAGTCCGAAACAGATTTGTTTCGGACTACTCACGTTACTATAATTGTGTGTAGGATGACAGACTAAAAATAGAGAAGTTTTTCTATACATAAATAGAAAACGAGCACCCTATCGCCATGTATAGGGATGCTCGTTTGTATATATTTACACTTCTAGTTAAAAATTTAAATCTACTACTTAGAAAAATCACAATTCTATATTTAAATTTTTTTGCACCAGAGTCATTTTTCTTATATTTTTTCCACACTTTTACTAAGTTTTTTGTAAAATTCACCTTTCGTTTTTATATGCTTAAACTGATTTGGATTAATATTTGCTTTTTGTGAGAGTGATACAATCTCTTCTTTTGTAATTGAATCTTTAGTATTTATAGATGCTATATTTGTATATTTTCCATCTTCAGTTTTGGGAATTTCTAATATCCCTTTATTCACCAGATCCACTACAGCCTTATGCTCTGAAGACTGTGTATTCACACCAGTAATTTTCCAATTATGCATAACTTTAGGTGTGTATACACCATTCTTTACCTCTTTTAAATATGTAATAGCAAGGTTACGAATGGTTCCACCAGTTTCCCCGAATGCATTCTCTTGTTTAGATGACCAAATTTGTTCAAACTTACGCCCCTCTAAAGCTCCACCTTTTGCCTGAAGAGCCTCCATTCTATATGCATTCATTCCCAGCGTCATAACATCATTCGTTTTGATTGGTTTATTTGTACGAATAGAACGTAAATTTGTTATTCTACTTCCATATGGTTTTGTTAAGTCAATTTCGTATTTTACGCCTCCAAAGAAATCGTTCGTACTGTATTTAGATGCACGACGGGTTTTATCAAAACTAACTGTTACATCTCCAGGACGAGATGAGTTAAAGTACCCCGCTGCCCATTCCATATAGTCTTTTAAGTCTTTCCCAGTTACCTTATATACCGTAATTTCACCCAAAGCATATTGATAATTATATGCAATATCTTTTTTCTTAATAGGCCCTACATCCAAACGGGCATTATCGTTATCAATTTGATGGGCGACTACATCTGCTTTGCTGTAGTAGAGCATGACTTCATGAAAGAAATCCGATAAAGGTGTCTCTTGAATCTGCACACTTGGAATACCCTTTATTTCATTTTCAGGAACAAGGTTTCTGCCCTTTAATTGAGCGACTACAACATTTGCATCACCCCTCGCATACTCGTGAAAAGGTGTCAGTGTGTCTTCAAGTGTAGGATCAGATACTACTGTTGTTCCATCATTATTTTTTACAGGTATAGCGGTAGCAGTTTTATCTTTTAGAACCAGCTTTCCATCTTGCTTTGTAAAAGTAAGGTCAATACGTGAGATATGTGTTCCATATTTATCTGGTTCTGTAATAATGACACCATTTACAACTTCTTTTTTAACAAGCTTATGCATATGGGCTGCAAAAATAGCACTTAGTTCCGGACAAGCATTCGCAATATCTTGAACCCCAGTACCAGGGATTCCATTCTCATTTTCTAGTCCCATATGCATAACGCCTACCATTACATCTACTTTACCTTCTAACTCTTTAATGGCCTTCTTTGTCTCTTCTACTGGATTTTTCACCACTAAACCATCCAAATGATCTGTCCCTTTTTCAAAATCACTAATCATTGGTGTATTCATACCAATAATCCCGACTTTAATTCCACCTTTTTCAACAATTGTATATGCAGGAAGAAAACGCTCTCCATTTTCCTTATAAATATTTCCTGCTAGTGTCTTGCCCTTATATTGCTCACTAACTTTTTTCAATGTATCTAATCCAAAGTTAAATTCATGATTTCCAAATGCCCAAGCATCATATCCCATTGCATTCATCGCTACCATCATTGGCGATTGTGGTTGATCATTGAATAACTCTACTGAATTTCCTTGAATTGTATCCCCAGCATCTACTAATATGGTATTTGGATTTTCCTGACGTACCTTCTTTATAACCGTATAGAGTTGCGTTAAACTTCCACTCGTATTTGCACCATCAAGCGCATAATCCCAGGGCATAAATCTACCATGAATATCTGCAGTACCTAACAGTGTAATATTAACATCAGGTTCCTCAGCTTTTGAGATAGATGGTTTGACTGTTACCGCTGTTCCAAGAAGTATAAGAATAACAAAATAACATAAATAGTTCTTCCATTTCATTTTTTGCATAATAACAATATTTCTCCCCTTTTGTACTGTCATATAGTTGCTTGAACTTTAAAAATGTAACTTATTATTCGGAAAACTTCAACTACAAAAAGTAATTTTACGGGGGATTCTGCATGAAAAACAAAAAATGATATAGAAAAGCACTGCCGAATTGTTCAGCAATGCTTTTCTATTAAACGTACTATAACAATGAGTGTCTACTTTCTCTTATTCATGAGTACTATAGGTTCATATATGTTCACTTTAATTTTAAGATACGTTCTATTTCCTCTACACTCAACTTACTTGCTTTTGCAATAGTTTCAAGCGGTACACCAATTTCATGCATTCCTCGGATCATTTGCATCTTACCTTTTTCCATGCCCTCTTGTTCTGCATGTGCTAGCTTAGCTTGTTCATCTAAAAGCAATTTCTCGCGAGCTTCATATGCTGTTCGGAAAGAAGAATCATGGCTCATATTTTCCCATTTATTTATTGTCTTTTGTAAAATTGGATCTTGATTCATATCAATCCCCTCCAATACAATGTTTGAGTTAAATGTTCATCTCCATGCGCTGGTAGTAATAACATCCAACAAACAAATGAATTTTCTCAAGGGTTTACTTTTTCTTCACGCCATTGTTTTACTAATTTCGGTATCTCTACAAGATGGATTTCAATATCGTCGCTTAATAGTTGTTGCATTTTTGTATTCCATAATTGTCCGATAGTATGAAATTCATCTTCCTGAGAAATTAAACTCCCCCCACTTTCACTTCTTTTATTTTAATAATTAGAGCAATAAAAAAGTAGTGAATTTACACTACTTTTTGGTATAAAAATTATTTGAATTCTTTTTTATATAATTTAATAGCATACATTTCTCTAAAAATAGACAATGATTTTTACTTTCCAACTTCACAAAATAATTTTATCTCCTTAATTTGTTCTATATGGCGCTGTTCATGCAAATAAATCAGTTCTATCCACTGATCAAGAAGTAATTCTCCAAGAGCTGGATGCATCACTGATTTTTTCGCTAATATAGATTCATCTTCTATTGTACTTAGGAAACGCATTAATTCTTTTCTAGCGTCGTTTAACAATTCGACCATTTGCTGCACTTCAAATGGCTCTATGTTTGGTTGAATCATTTCTGGGGCTATAAATTTTATAGATCTATCTAATAATATAGATTGAATTTCTTTACGCTCATTTTGTGTACTATCCATCTTTTTTAGTCCAGATGAAATGACCTTTATAACCCTTTCATCTAATAACACTAAGTGATGACATACTTGTGCTATACTCCATTTATCCTTATCTGGTTTCTTATTAAATTGAGTATCACTTAACAAAGTAATTTCCTCAAATAAATGATTTCGCGTATCATAAAACTTATCATTAACAAGTGTATTCATGAGAATTCCCCTTTCATCTAAAAGCAAAATAGATTAATTCCTACTCTAGCATTATTCTCTATGAAAAAATATTATCCTTCACTACCTATTGGTTATCATATCTGTTGTTGTGCCAATTTAACAACAAAACTTGTAACGAAACAAAATGTAAACCAAAACAAGAAACGAATAAAAGCAATCTTTGCAATATAAGTTTGTATATAATTCCATTCAAAGGCTCAAAATATCGAAGTGTCTATTCATAATTCCATTGTTTTTAATCTCATCTCAAAAAGGAGCTGTATTATATGGATAAAGAAAAGCTAGTAAACAAACAGATGAATCGTGTCCCATCGGATGCTCTGAATACCCCTAGTAAGGAACAAGAACAAATGCTAGAAACATCATCTCAAGTGGAACATAATCCAAACATTAGCAATAAAGTTATTAACCAAGACCTATATGGCACAGACTTACCCATTTCAGATGTAGATAGAACAACAAACAAAAAGTAAATAACTAACAAGTCAGAAACACAGACCAAAATAAAAGATTTATTTTACATAATTTCTGAAAGAATTCTCCTTCTTTAAATGTTCGCAGGACAATAATCCGGCGATAACAGTAAGAAGAATTTTCCTTTCCACACACAAATAAAAAAACGAGCACCTTATCACTATGAATAGGATTGCTCGTTTTTATTTTCGTCTATTCCTTTTCTGGCCAAATTTTCGTGTTTGGTTCTAATAACCACTTGTGGTCTTCCTCCATGATACGATCATTCCATGGATTATTCTCAAGATGTCGAATCATCCAACAAAAATACATGGCATATCCAGGCGCAGTTGCTTGCGGATGGTCTAGTTCACCTGGAATTGTAATAAAGCTATTATGTACAACGCGATAAGCATCCTCACCAACCATTGCACATCCAAATCCCTGTGGCTTGTTAAAGCGATAATAATATACCTCCGGTTGATCATGGTGATGAGGTGGATAACTGGACCATCGCCCTGGATAAGAAATAACTTCTCCTACTACCATATTAGAATATGCTGCATTGTTATAGTCAAAAATCGTACGAATAACACGCTGTGCTGTTCCTTCCCATACTCCTTCTCCAGTCACAACACTTTGACACTCATTTGGGGTATATAACTTAGAAGCAAATTCTTGATCATTATCCGTTTTTTGAACAAGCACTTCACTATCTGAAAGAGCAGTAATTGTAAGCTTCACATTTTTAGATACATGTAAACACCAAGGGTTTTCTTCAAACACAGACTGTCTTTGAATAACTTGTTCCATTCCTTCCCACTCTAAACGTATTGCCCCTTCCAGTAAAAGAACTGCTGTTTCATTCTTATTATCAAATAGCAATTCTTGTTTTCCATTAGACATCTTATATATGCCTATATCCATTAACATATCACTGCATTGACCGTTCATTTCTGTTAATACATTATATCCTTCATGTAATTCACCTAATTTTCCTAACATGGCTTTCTCCTCCTTTTAATTAATGGCTTCACTAGCATTCTCCACTTTTGTCAGCTAACTACATTCCGAATTTCTTCTAACTAGTAATGAAGAAATTTTTTCTGATTATGCTCTGTTTTCACTTCCGAATATTTGCATATGACTTTTAACGTTTTCATATGCGGCCTCAATAACATCCTGGTGATACGTAAAATAATCTGAATACGGAGTATTTAGGACGGTATTGTTAACCGCAGTAATTACATTCTGAAATGTGGCTGTCGCTACATTAATTTTACGAACACCATGTTGAATACATTGCTTGAAATCCTCTGGGCTAATGCCAGAGCCGCCATGTAAAACGAGTGGGATATGGACTACCTCATTAATCTCTTGTAGGCGGTCTAATCGTAAATTGGGATCTCCATTGTACATACCATGCGCATTTCCAATCGCAACAGCTAACGCATCTACGTCTGTTTCTTCTGCAAATTGTTTTGCTTCTTTAGTACTTGTTAGCAACATCTCAATATCTTCTGATCCATCCTCACTACCACCAACTCTGCCAATCTCAGCCTCTACTGTCGCTTCGTATTGTTTCGCAAGTGCTACAATTTCTTTTGTCTTTTTGATATTCTCTTCTAATGGATAGTGAGATCCATCAAACATAACCGAACTAAAACCAATTTCTAACGCCTCTTTAATTGTTTCAAATGTCATACCGTGATCAAAGTGAACTGCTACTGGAACAGTTGCTTTTTTTGCTGCAGCTACCATCAAAGGACCAATCATATGAATTGGCGAATGATTCAAGCGAACTTCCGCAATTTGTAGAATAAGCGGTGAACTTAACTCTTCAGCTGCTTTAATAGCTCCCATTACCATTTCCATATTAGCGACACTAAAAGCTCCAACCCCATAATTCTCTTGATTTGCTTTAATTAAAATATCTTTCATTTGAACTAATGGCATTACATACTCCCCTATTTCAATATTATTTATTACATGTAAAACCAACCTTCACGTCTTTTTATCCATTTTGTAAGAAGACATGTTGATTACCATACCATTTACTTAGGGATAATCTTAAAATGCTTAAATTACAGACCTGCTTTTTCTTGTATAAATTTTCGGGCTTTTAATGCGTATTCAAAAGGATTCGCTAAAGCTGGATCTTGCTCTGCTTCTACCACAAACCAACCCTTATAATCAGAGTTTGCAAGGATAGTAAACACTTCATCAAATCCAATTACGCCATCCCCGGGAACTGTAAATGCCCCATTCTTCACTGCCTGTAAGAAGCTCAATTCGTTTTCCTTTACAACATCTACTACTTCCTGGCGAATATCTTTTAAATGTACATGTTTAATACGAGGTAAATATTTTTTTAAAATATAAAGCGGCTCTTCTCCTGAAAAAACAAGATGACCTGTATCAAAAAGCAGAGATACAAGCGCTGGATCAGTCATGTCCATTAACTTTTCAATTTCTGCCGTTGTTTGAACACCCGTACCCATATGATGATGGTATACAATATGTTGCCCCTTTTCCTGAGCTAATTTACCGAGGTGATGTAACCCATCCGCTAGCTTTTCCCACTCTTCTTCTGTAAAAACAGGCTTATTTTTAAATAGTGGTACATCCATTAAACCTTGAATACTATGCCCTTGCTCTGAAACAACGATGACTTCTGCACCCATGTCATGTAAGAAATCCCTATGCTTAATAAATTCTTCTACCGTCTCTTCAATCGGCTTCGTTGTTAAAAACGTACTAAACCATGCACTAGCAATCTCCAGGTTTCGTAATTCCAAAGATTTTTTCAATACAACTGTATTTCTCGGATATTTATTACCTACTTCACTTCCATTAAATCCAGCAAGTGCCATCTCACTGATACATTGTTCAAACGTATTTTCTGCCCCTAGCTCCGGCATATCATCATTTGTCCAAGCGATTGGTGCAATTCCAAGCTTAATCGTGTTTTCTTTGAACATTCCCTTATCTCTCCTCTTTGCAAAATGTGATAGAATTTCGCCAACTTCTCTTATCTGTCCGTTAAAAAGGGGGCTTTCTAAAAAATATGCATGTAGATAAAAAGCCCTCTTTGTGTCCTAATCTAATACGATCTTGCCTTTTGCAAGTTACTTATTTTATCCTCGTACGCAGCTTGTACACTTTGACTATTAGATACCTCTGCAACACCTACATGCCACCATGAATCGTATCCATTTGTCATTGTTTTTGGTAATACTTTAATATCAATTAATGTAGAAACTGTTTGTTTTCTCGCATTCTTAAGCGCTTCCTGTAATTGTTCTATTGATGTAACTTGATACGTTTTTACGCCATATCCAGCCGCGCTAGCTGCAAAATCAATTTTCATAATAGCCCCATTTAATTTACGAGTTTCCTGGTTTCGGTAGCGAAACTCTGTTCCAAAGCTCCCCATTCCATTACCCATTTGTAAGTTATTAATGCAGCCAAATCCAGAGTTATCAAACAATAAAACATTAATTTTTTTGTTTTCTTGAAGACTTGTGACAAGCTCAGAATGCAGCATTTGGTAACTTCCATCCCCTACCATTGCATATACTTCCTTCGATGGTTCAGCTAGCTTTGCACCAAGCGCGCCGGCAACCTCATAGCCCATACAAGAGTATCCATACTCCATGTGATATGTATTAGGTTTTCTAGGTGCCCACATTCTTTGTAAATCACCTGGAAGACTTCCTGCCGCACCAACGATGATTGCATCTTCATCAAGTAATGTATTCATTTTTCCAATGACTGCAGTCTGTGTTAATTGTGTACCAAGTGCCTCTACATACTCATTTAAATTCTCATCGAAATGACCTTCAACTTCTGGTGTGAAACCTTGACCTGTAAAGCGAATATTATGTAGACGTGCTAATTCTGTTTCCCAAGCCTCTTTTGCATCAGTGATTTCTGCAGTGTAACTAGATTGATAATCAATTACTTGTAGTTCAGCTATTAGAGCAAGAAGTGCTTCTTTCGCATCTGCTATAACCTTCAACGCATCAAGCTTGTTCGCATGAAATTCTGAAATGTTGATGTTTAGAAACTCAACTTCCTCATTTTGAAATAATTGTTTAGATGCCGTTGTAAAATCAGTAAATCTCGTCCCAATCCCAATAACAAGATCCGCTTCCTTTGCAATTGTATTAGCTGCTAAATTTCCGGTTACCCCAATGCCGCCAAGATTATATGGATGATTACTTTCTATCGCACTTTTTCCAGCTTGTGTTTCTCCAAATGGAATGTGGAATGCCTCAGCAAACTGTTTCAGCTCCTCTGCCGCTTCGGCGTATCTTACACCACCACCGCAAATCATAATTGGCTTTTTCTTTCTCTTAATCATTTCAACCGCATCCGCTAAACTTGCTTTTGTAGGTAGGCGACGTTCAATACGGTGAACACGCTTTTCGAAGAAGTAACTTGGAAAATTCCATGCTTCCCCTTGGACATCTTGTGGTAAGCAAATTGTTACAGCTCCTGTATCTGCCGGATTCGTTAAAACACGCATGGCTTGAATCATAGCAGTCATCAATTGTTCAGGACGATTTATCCGGTCCCAGTACTTACTTACTGCACGAAAAGCATCATTCGTAGAAATAGATAAATCATGTGTTTGTTCAATTTGCTGAAGAACAGGATCAGGTTGTCTCGTTGCAAATACATCTCCTGGAAGTAATAAAACGGGAATATTATTTGCAGAAGCTGTTGCTGCAGAGGTAATCATGTTTGCTGATCCAGGACCAACAGAAGAAGTACATGCCATAATTTGTTTTCTATGTTTTTGTTTCGCAAAAGCCATCGCAGCATTTGCCATTCCTTGTTCATTTCTCCCTTGATATACCTCTAATTCCCCTGCATCTTCTTCTAAAGCTTGACCTAGGCCTACTACATTTCCATGACCAAAAATCGTAAAGATTCCCTTAATAAACTTTTGTTGTTTTCCATCAAACTCTACGTATTGCTGATTTAAAAATTTCACCAATGCTTGCGCCGTCGTCATTCTAACAGTTTGCATATGATTTGCTCCTTTCTATCTCTATCAGTCATTCTGCATATGAAAAAGGAGTATTAGGAATTTGATAGACTCCTAATACTTCCTTCTTATCTTTTACTACTTCCCTTACTTTTGCTTATAAGCAACTAGAGAGATTCTACTTCTCTCTTAATGATTACTTTTCCCAACGTGATGTAAGCATTTTCTTTCTTGTATAAAACTCAACGCCGTCAGTACCATTCGCATGAAGATCACCGTAGAAAGAGTCTTTCCAGCCAGAGAATGGGAAGAATGCCATTGGCGCCGGAACCCCAACATTCACACCTAACATACCTGATTCAATTGTTTCACGGAATTGACGTACACTTGCCCCGCTATCTGTATAAATGCAAGCTCCATTTGCAAAACGAGACTCATTTGCAATTTCAATCGCTTCATCTAATGATTTCACACGAACAATCGATAAAACAGGAGCAAAAATCTCATCTTGCCAGATTTTCATTTCTTTTGTAACATGGTCAAAAATTGTTGGACCAACGAAGTATCCAGCTCCTTTTACAGCTGTATCTTCTCGTCCATCACGAACTAATGTAGCGCCCTGCTCTACACCTGAATCGATGTAACCAATTGTGCGCTCTTTATGGTTATCACGAATAACTGGTCCTAAAAATACATCTTTATCAAGACCATTTCCGATGACAATTTTGTTCGCTTCTTCTACTAATTTTCCAACTAATTGATCTGCAATTTCTTCTTCTACTGTTACAACAGAAGCAGCCATACAACGCTCACCGGCTGAACCGAATGCAGCACTAATAATTTGCTTTGTTGCTAGTTCAAGATTCGCATCACTTAATACAATGGAATGGTTTTTCGCACCCGCTAATGCTTGCACACGTTTTAAGTTTTCTGTTCCTTTTTTGTATACATATTCTGCAACTGGCTGGGAACCTACGAATGAAATTGCCTTCACTAATTTGTGTTCAAGAAGACCGTTTACTACATCATGAGCGCCATTTACGATATTTAAAACGCCTTTTGGCAAGCCAGCTTCTTCAGCTAGTTCCACTAATTTTGCTGCTAGAAGTGGTGTACGCTCTGATGGTTTTAACACAAATGTATTACCACAAGCAATCGCAAGTGGGAACATCCAGCATGGAACCATCATTGGGAAGTTAAAAGGTGTAATTCCGCCTATAACACCAATTGGGTAACGATACATACCAGACTCAATACCTGTTGCAATATCAGGTAGCTGTTTTCCCATCATTAATGTAGGAGCACCTGCTGCAAACTCCACGCACTCAATACCGCGAAGAACTTCACCGTAAGCCTCGTTATAGCTTTTTCCGTTTTCAATCGTAATAAGTTTCGCTAACTCTTCCCAGTTATCTACTAGTAATTGTTGATATTTAAATAGAATACGAGCGCGTTTTGGCACAGCAGTTTTAGACCAAGATTTGAACGCTTCATTTGCTGCTAATACAGCTTGTTCAACATCTCCTTTTGTTGAAAGTGGTACCTGGGCGATTACTTCCCCTGTTGCTGGATTATATACATCTTCCATCTTAGTTGAAATAGATTCTACCCATTCGCCGCCAATGTAGTTTTTTACAATTTGTGCTGTTTGTACTGTCATATTCATTCTCTCCCTTTTATGTAATGTAGAGGCGTCCAATAGGATACGCCCTTACTTGATTATTGATTCATGACGTTTCTATACCAATTCCTCAGCCGTTTCCATGAATGCAGAAATCTCTGCCCTTGTTGGCATTGCATCAGAACAGCTATGTTTAGAAATAACGATCGAAGCAGAAGCGCCACCTAATCGCATCGCTTGAGGAATCTCAAGCCCTTGCATTAGGCCATAAATAAACGCAGAAGCATACGAGTCGCCAGCGCCAAACGTCTTTAACACCTTTGTTTTAAAGATACCGCCGCGGTGAGATTGACCGTCTCTCGTATAAGCGATTGAACCATCCCCGCCGTGTTTAATTACAACGATTTTCGCATGATGAGAAAACCATCTTTCAGCCGTAACTTGGTCATTAGATTGTTCGTAGTTTAATAGTTTTTCCATCATATCGAATTCTTCGCGCGTTCCAATAATGACATCAGATTTTTCAGCCGCTAGATTGTAATACACAGCCGTTTCAGCTTCTGACTGCCATGTATAAGGGCGGTAATCTACATCAAAAAATACAACTACATCATGTTTACGCGCATATTCTAGCGCTAAAAATACCGCCTCGCGAGAAGGGCTTTTTGCTAAAGCTGTTCCTGAAATTAAGAGTGCTTTTGATTGTTTAATATAGTCCTCAGATACCTCTGTTGGATCTAGGTTTAAGTCTGCGACATTGTCGCGGTACATTAAAATACTGCAATCCTCAGGGCTTTTAATTTCTGTAAATGCTAAACCTGTCACTGCACCAGTACGATCGATACATATCTGATCTGTATTAATATTGTTGTCCTTTAGGTACCCCGTAATAAAGCGGCCCATTTGGTCATCAGATACTTTACCAATAAATCCTGTTTGTAAGCCAAGACGTGCAGCACCAATCGCAATATTCGCAGGAGAACCTCCTACATATTTAGTAAACGTTCTTGTTTCTTCCATTGGACGTTGTGTTTCATTGGCATTTAAATCAACGCATAAACGTCCAACTGCAATTAGGTCCAATGGACGATCTTCTTTAAAAATAAGTGGATTCATTATTACTACCTCCCATGCTTTATCGTTTTCCGACAAATTACTCTTTATCCATCTAGAAGTAAGCGCTCTCTTTATTGATTTAATGCAGGCTGTTTATGTTCAATTTGTACAGGTTTTCCTGTTAGTAAGGATTCCTTCGCAGCCTGCGCAATTCGCTCTGCTTGTAATCCATCATTACCACTGCAAATAACAGCTTGTCCTTCTATAACTGACTTTGTAAATTGTGTTACTTCCTCAATGTAAGCTTGCGTGTAGCGCTCTAAGAAGAAATACAGCGGCTTATCTTTTACAATACCTTCTGTTTTTGACACTTGAACTGTTGTCGGGCAGCAATTATCCGCAGCAACCGCGCCTTTTTCACCAAATACTTCAACGCGCTGGTCATATCCATATACAGCTTGGCGGCTATTATCAATTACCCCTAAAGCTCCATTCGCAAATTTTAATGTGACAATTGCTGTATCAACATCATTTACTTCCTGAATGGACGGATCAATTAATGTTGTTCCATATGCAAATACTTCAACAACTTCACTATTCATCACATACCTAGCCATATCAAAATCATGAATCATCATATCCATAAACAATCCACCTGAAGAACGAACATATTCTATACTTGGCGGTTGTGGATCTCTAGACGTAATTTTTAAAATATGTGGGTGTCCCACTTCTCCTTGTTGAATAAGATCATAGACTTTTCTGAAGTTAGGATCGAAACGGCGGTTAAAACCTACTTGAAGTGATACTCCTTGTTCTTTTACTACTTCTAATGCATCTAATGTTTCTTCTACTGAGAAACTAACAGGCTTTTCACAGAAAATATGTTTTTTCGCAAGAGCCGCTTCTTTAATAATTTGCGCATGTGTATTTGTTGGTGAACAAATAAATACAGCATCAATTTCTGGATCTGCTAATAAATCCTGATAGTTTGTAGTCAGAGTGGAAATCCCTTTATCCTCGGCCCACTTTTCTAGATGACTAATCGCTACATCTGAAACCGCTTTAATTTTTACTTGTGGCATAAGCTGCAAATTATCAACATGCAGTTTCCCAATTCGTCCAGCACCAATAATCCCAATCTTTAAAACGTTCATATGATTTCTCCCTCTATATTAAAATTTAAGAAACGAAATGAAAGTCTATAGGGTTTAGCGTATCAAATCAGTTAAGCGCTTTCCCTATTTTTCTTCATTATACACACTTGATTCTAAATTGAAAACATTTTTATTTTTTTGAATACTTTTCTTTACATCTGAATTTTACATTCCCTCAATATACGTATTACATAAAAATAAAAATTAATAATTAGAAATACACACTCTAAAAAGCTACAAATATATTCTTTTAAAATACTGATATAACAAAGAAAACAAAGCCCTTCAAAGTCTAAACTCCTATCTATAAGGTATTTCTTTGTTTTCATATTCACCATTATTTTATTGTCCGATAAGTAAATAGAATGCCCCTATAAAAGAAAGTTGTAAATTGTCAAAAAATTTAATTGACGACCTCATAATGTAAGCGTATACTTTTTTTATCAAAAAGAATTAAGCGCTTAACCAAAAAATAACTTATCGGTGGTGGGAGAATGAACGCTATTAGTTCAAACAAAACATTTATGGACAGGATTGGAATCCCTTCTAATTTAACTTGGGGATACATAGGGATTATTGTTTTTATGATTGGGGACGGTTTAGAACAGGGATGGTTATCCCCTTATCTCGTTGAAAAAGGATTAACGCTAGAACACGCTGCTTTCCTGTTTACTATTTACGGAATTACTGTATCTGCTTCTTCTTGGTTTTCGGGGGTATTTGTACAAATGTGGGGACCAAGAAAAGTCATGACGTTTGGTTTAGTATCATTCATTTTAGGTTCAATCGGGTTCATAGGTATAGGAATTCAACATATGAATTATCCCGTAATATTAATTTGCTATGCCCTACGAGGGTTCGGTTATCCTTTATTTGCTTATTCTTTTCTAGTTTGGGTATCTTACAGTACTCCTCAACAAATGCTTTCAAGAGCAGTTGGCTGGTTCTGGTTCGTATTCCAGCTGGGGCTTAGTGTTATAGGAGCCTTTTATTCTAGCTATATGGTTCCTAAAATCGGAGAAATCGCTACATTATGGAGTGCTTTAATTTTTGTTGTCGTCGGTGGATTATTCTCAATTGTTGTAAATAAGGACAGGTTTAAAGCACAAACCGTAAGCGCTAACAAATCAAGTGAATTACTAAAAGGCATTACCATCGCATTTGAAAATCCTAAAGTTGGTATAGGTGGTATTGTAAAAATTATAAACTCGGCCGCTCAGTTTGGATTTGTTGTTTTCCTACCTACCTATATGATGAAATATAATTTTACGATGACTGAATGGCTTCAAATTTGGGGTACTCTATTCTTTGTAAATATGGTGTTTAATATTATTTTTGGTATTGTTGGAGACAAGTTTGGTTGGGTAAATACAATTAAATGGTTCGGAGGAGTCGGTTGCGGAATTGTAACTCTTGCACTCTATTATGTACCACAAATGGTAGGACATAATTATTGGGCAATATTATTTGTTGCCTGTTGCTACGGAGCAACACTCGCCGGTTATGTACCTCTTACAGCATTAGTCCCATCTTTATCTCCTGAAAATAAAGGAGCTGCAATGTCTGTTTTAAATTTAGGTTCAGGATTATCAGCATTTGTTGGACCATTAGTAGTAACTGCCTTCATCGGGCCATTAGGTGTTGGCGGCGTGATGTGGATTTTTGCTGGTTTGTACTTCTTTGGTGCATTTTTAACTCATTTCCTTACTATTCCAAAGGAAAATGAGATGGATCAGGATTTAAATACGAAAAGCGGTGAGCAATTCTCTGTCTAAATCCTATATATAAAAGAAGGTCATCCTAACTATACTTAGTTACGATGACCTTCTTTTGTTACATTCAAATAGACTTGTAAAAAAGTTATCATGTAATATCCTTTACTGAGGATCGCTCTACTAACTGAGGAATAATTGTAATTTTTTGCTTAGCATGCTCCTTCATTTCCATCGTTTTTAGCAGTTGTTCAAACGTACAGGCTGCCATTTGTTTAATTGGCTGCTCAATTGTTGTTAACCCTGGATCTGCAATCTCAGCATAGATTGTATTATCAAATCCGATTATTGATAAATCTTCCGGAATTGAAAGTCCTTGTTTTCTTGCTTCATTCATAAGGCATATAGCAATCAAATCTGTACAAGCAAAAACGGCTGTAGGTCTGTTAGGCAAATGAAGTAACTCTTTACTTGCACGTTTGCTATCTTCCACTGTCGAATAGCAACTAATGATAGCCTCATCATCTAACGAAATCCCTGAATCCGTAAGGGCTTGTTTGAAACCATTCAATCTCCCTAAGCTACTTTTTCTATCCTTCTCCATCATAATCGTTAAAGATGTATGGCCTTTCTGTGTTAGATAACTTCCAGCTAGATAGCCTCCCCTCATATCATCAGTTGTCACAACATGAGTCGTGATGGAAGGATGATCTACAGTGAATAATACAAGTGGCAAATCTCGATTCACGATTTTTTTTACAAGTTTATAATCATTTAACTCCGTTGCAATAATAATGCCATCTACTTGCTTTTTAAATAATAGATCAATGTACTCGTGTTCACGTTTTGTTTGATGGTCTGTACTACATAAAATGAGTGTATACCCTGATTCTCGTGCACTATTTTCAAACGCTCTTGCTACTTCAGCAAAAAATGGGTTTGAGATATCTGGGACAAGTACCCCAATTGTATATGTTTTTTTGCCTGTTAACGCCGCTGCTACACTACTTGGCTGGTAATCTAGTTCATCCATTACCTGATTTACTTTGTTTATTGTTTTTTCACTAATACGCCCAGTTTGATTAATTACCTTGGATACAGTCGCTATTGATACACCTGCTTTTTCCGCAACATCATAAATTGTTGGTTTCACTTTAATTATCCCTTCTTAATCATCTTTTTCTATATTTTATCATAAAAATATTTTGCTTCTTGGTACACAGGAGGAATTTTTTAATGAATTTACCGGAAGAATTCTCCTTCCTCAAGCGTGTGAAGGGCGATAGCCAAACCGTAGGGGGAGATGAATTTCGGTTTGGTATAGCAAAAAACTTTTGATATACTAGCTATCTGAAGTTCTTTGATAGCTTGATATAGGAGGTTTCAGGAAGAAAATAGAGTACGAAAACCAAGCTATTCGGTAACTGCTTAAAATATCAACCGTATACAGAGAGCGTCCCAGCGTTGAACATCTAGATGTAACGCTCAGGGAGTCGAAAGGTTTCTTTCATCGTGGAGCTGAGAAGCTCCCAATTCAAGCTTTGCTAAGTGGCAAGTAGTTCACTAATATCTCTAATAATTACATTCATAAAAATAAAGAAGAGTCCTGTATTAACAGGACTCTTCTTCTATAGTTTCAACATAATTGTTCCTCAATTTATAAGCATAAAGGAGATGGTTTTATACATGATTCCTTAGAAGAAACCGAAAAGAGTTTCTTCTTTGTTAATATAAATTGAAACTAAATTAGATTTTCAAAATATCACCAATCAATTTAATCTCTTCTCCATCAATAACTATCCCATCACCATCTTTACAAGCATAAATCTCCCTACTTTTCAACTCAGAATAATCTTTTAATAAATCTAAATATTTCTCACTTTGTTCCTCGCTCCAATGAGGCATAAAATCAAAATCTACAATACCTAGGGACTTTCTATCCTCTAGTCCTATAATATCCTCGTCTAAAAATTGGGCTGTATCAATACTTTTAGTTGTTATTATACTACCAGCACTAACACCAATCAAAACTCCACCATTTTTCAAATATGATTTTAATGAATGCAATAAATTTCTTTTTCTTAAGGAATATAAAAAGCGGAATGTATTTCCACCAGAAAGATGTATTCCATCATAATTAAATATGTCATTAACCTTTCTTTCATCGTATTCTTTGTCTAAATCAAAATATTTCACATTATTAATTCCTAAATATCTATAATATTTAACTACATAATTAAAATATTTTCCTGTTACATCTGAAGATGCTCGAAGATATGCTAATGAAGGATTTTCTTTATTTAACAACCTTAATAGTTCATAATCCAATTTTCTATCTTCTTGTACTTGATCACTGTATAATACTATTTTTCTCATTAAACTCCCCCCTATTTTCTAGTTAATAACTCATCGATTTTTTCTGAGTTTTTCGATCTTTATCACACAAAAAATAATACCAATTTCTTTATAATCTTTCATATAATGGACTGAATTCTTCCCTTTTCAATTTCTTCAAACTTGCTATAAGAAGATCCTGGTATTTTTTGGAATTTTCATTCTTTTTGAATATACTATTTCATTGGTTAACTCTATTAATTTCCCCCTCATAACCTTTTGCCCATAGACATAAAGAATAATTCCTAAAACGAAATACATTAACAGCTTAATCTTTAACGCATTATTACTTGTTACAGCCAGATTAATAGTGAAAATTATAAGCGCATTACCAAAACCACTAATAACGCTTTATAGATAACAAAAATATTCCCTTATCGTTGTCTTTTTTGAAAAAGCTTATAAATACTAAGTATATATACACTAACCATACACTGGTAAAAACAAAATAAAGTGCAACTTCAATACTATTAGGAAGCCATACAAAAACAAATTCCCATGATACTCCTCTATACAGGACATATGGAATTAAATATATACAGTAACTTATTCCCAGCATGAACAGAAAAGAAAAAACAAGCTTTAACAAACTCTTTTTTCCATTTGTATTTAAATACCTTTGTTTATTTAATATTGCTTTTAATGCTTTTAATGTAAAAAATAATATGCTTAAAACTATTAAAATTGAAATACATATAATTACACTAGCTATTGTATCTGCGCCTTTATTTAAATCTATTATATTTTTATTGTAAGTGCCCTCTTCTAAAATCTTATTAATACCTTGACCTATAAGTTCTACATATTGTGAGTTCGTATTACTTAGTACTGCAACCCCGACTTTATCCTTAGGATTAAATACTATAAATGAAGAATAGTTAGGATTATTCCCGGCATGTGAAATTTGATTTTCACCCTTTGGATAAATGAACCAACCACTAGCATAGAATGATCCATCACTTAATGGTCTAACTGTACGATTGGCCTCTTGAGATTTTCCAACTATGTCTTTATCAAATTTCAAATCATTTAAAGTGCCCAGCTGAATCTTAAGCCACTTAGCCATATCTTGAGCACTGGAGATAATATACCCAGCCGGCTTATTCCCTCTATACACAGGCGCATCATATACATCATTTTTTAAGAATTCGAGTTTATACCCTTTAGCGATATATTCATTAACAATCTCATTTTTATAAAGATAAGTATTATGTAAACCCAATGGCTTTAAGACATTTTCTTCAATATAGCCTTCATAAGATTTCCCTGTCACTTTTTCAATAACCAACCCTAAAACATCATAATTTATAGTTGCATACTGGAAATCCTTACCTGGTTCACTATCTAATTCTATATTAATTAAGGTTTTAACTGTTTCTTCAAGTGCATTATCTTCATTAGAAACTGGTATCTTATCTATCGTTTTAAAAGGTATACCACTTGTTTGATGTAATAATTGTTCTATAGTTATTGAAGCTTCCTTACCTTTATATTTAACTTTTAACCATGGTATATATTTAGTTACTTCATCTTCAAGTTTAATTTGTCCATTTTTTTCTAAATTAAAAATTCCCAAAGCAGTAAATGCTTTACTATTAGATCCTATTTCAAACAGGG
Organism: Bacillus sp. SSR7; assembly: GCF_055902415.1. Classification (NCBI taxonomy): domain Bacteria; kingdom Bacillati; phylum Bacillota; class Bacilli; order Caryophanales; family Bacillaceae; genus Bacillus; species Bacillus sp. SSR7. Next base: position 381,774 of record NZ_JBVVXV010000001.1, read on the forward strand.
ATTTAGAAGTAACTGACTTTTTAGCATCTATATCTGAATATCCAAATCCTCTTTGATAAACAGTCTTATCACCTTTAACTAAGGTAACTGCTAGTCCTGGAACCTTACCTTTATCCATATTTTCTTCTATAAACTTTTCTATCTTTAGTTTTGTATCATTTGTTAATAAACTTATCTGCTCAACCTCTTTGTCTAATGCATATCCCTTAAGTGGTAATACAACTATACTGAGAAAAACACTAAGTATAACTAACAAGTATCTTAATTTTTTCATAATAATATACCCCTTGCGTAAATTCTAATTAAACAACGCATCTAAATCTTCTTGTGAAATTTCTACAGCATCAAAATCCGATGGAGTGAACTCCTTGAAATCCTTTTCTATGCACTTATGTAAAATTAGCTTCAAAGTATTCACATAACTTTCAATAAACTTTTGGATCGTTTCATCTTTAAATCTATTTTTACTGTAGATAATATTTATCTTTAGTGCACCATTTACCACCATAGCCTCTATATCCATTAGTGCTGTCAATGAATTATTCTTGTCCCTATTTAACGCAAATTCAATGTTATTTAGATTTAATTGATTCTCATCAATTATATTGTCAAAACCTCCAAGATAATTGAATCTTATATACTTGACTTCTTGTTCTTTAAATTCTCTATTTAAAAACTTAAGAATGCTATAATTAAATCCTTTATGGAATTATTTCCAATACTACGAATAGATTGGTAACAGCCAATCTGTATCCATAATGAATCTCTAATTTTCTTGAATTCTCCCTGAGGCCAGGCGGTTATTTTTTCTAACGGCCTTTCTTGTATGGATTATAAATATTTGCACATACTATTAGCGGAATGGTTGAATCATTGTCATTGAAAATGTTCAGCGCTTCCGCTCCTTAAGAGAACAGTCTACGCAACTGTTCTCTTTCCTATTTCCTTTTTTCACAGATATAATATGACAAGCGTTATTAACTCCGCTAAATTCAATAGCATTGCAACATTTTCAACGTTCCCTCAACAAATTCTCAATATTTTTCATGGACAACAGCACACTTTCTCAACAGTTTTAATATCTTAATATTAGATACTGAAAGGAGATGTTGAAAAATGACTTGGTTCATTATTTTAGGATTTATGCTTATTTTAATAATAAGCGGTTTTCATGCACATAGTATTCATATCATTTTCAAAATAGGTTCAGATACAAAAGCTGTGCCAAGTTGGTCTTTCGTTAATAAAATAAACTTCCAAACATTAAAAGAATTAATAAAAGGACTAAATAAGGATACACTTAAAATCCTTACAATAGGAGAACTTGTTATTCCTTTAAGTTTCTTTAATAGATTATTTAGTAAAACATTAATTTTTCAATTCCTATTCTTTTACTCTCAATACTTAAACTAACGTAATATGAGATGGGTTAAAAAATAACAATCACTACGCGTAGCAAGCCAACAATCGATCGCCTATGATGTGAACCTGAAGAATTAAACAAAAATTTAGCGGCTGTTTCAATGTGAGTCCGGTATTGTACTGGACTCATTCCTTTTAAGTGTACTTTGATTTTTTTTGCGATTGTAATGACCTCTATAATTATCTAATACTATCTTAATCTGTTCCATACCTTCGAATTTTGTAAGATAAATTACTTTTACTTTGTCTTGTTCTGTAATTCCATCTCTTTTTGAAGGAAGGCCTTTAACTTTTTTAAGTAATCGATTTCCATACATAAACATTCATTTTCATCTTTTAATGCCTCTATAGCCTCTTCAATAGCTGCATTATCTAACTTCGATCTTGTATTTGTAATTCCCATAGCTGGATCCCCTTTCTTCTTTTATATAGGAAATCCATGTCTTATAAATCATATATTTCCTTTCATCTACGAACTATTTCAATGAATTCCTTAAGAAAAACGATTCATTTATTTCCTTTGTTTTTAATCTATTTCTAAATATTTCAGATCTACCCATTGAAAAAGACTATATTCATTCCATATTTCTCTCTCCTAAATAAATCGTAGTACATACTATCCCCAACACACTTATAGGTTTTTATATTTTTTAACAAAATCTTCTTACATTTAAATAGGCATACTACTTTATTCTGTCAACTCCATCTATATTGATAAATATAAAAAATCAAATTTATTTGACATTTCAATGACTTATAACAGGAAAATATATACATTAAATAAAACCTGATATATCTTTAATTTGTAAGTTGTAGTTAGTTGGCCAACTTTCCATACAATTTAATAATTTAAAATATGGGGGATCTAACATGAATCAAGTATTAAGGAAAAGTAAGAAAAAAATGATGTATCTAGTTGGTTCACTTCTAATTTCTCTATCAATGTTTTCAACTACTAGTTTTGCAGCTACAGAAGGTGCTGTAAAAAGTGTTACAAATAGTACCTATACTGGGATTGCAGCTGATATAAATCTACCAAAATCAGTTGTTGTTAAAGATGGATATGTGAATTGGTATTTAGGTATTGGAGCATCTAAAGTTGAGGGTGGTATTTCCAAAACACCAAGTGGATATAAAGTATTTCTAAATTCAGGATATAATGAATCAGGTCAAAACAGTAAGTATTGGAACACACAGTTTGATGCGTCAATTAAAGATGGTGATCGAGTGAACCTTAAAATTGTTAATAACGGAAATGGTACGGTTACTATGTATGTAAATGGAAATCCTAGATATGCAAATCAGCCTGTATATGGCTCATTTTCTCAATATGAACCAGTAAAAATGGTTCAAGGAGTCGAAGATACTGGACGTAACTCCTTTAGCCAAGCTAGCTTTTCAAATGTACTTCTAAGAGCAGATACATCTGGGTCTACCTACAAAAGTTGGAACAGTTCAATTTCTTCCTCATTTTCAAGGCACGGTACTTATGGTAACAATTTCACAGTTTATTCTCAAGTACCATTAAGCGCAAGTTTACGCTAGAGGTGTTATTTGAATAATAATGTTTTTGTGAAAAAAGTAGTTGCACTTGCAGCTACTTTTTTTATATAAAGTACATTGTAATAGATATTCACGCCAATATAAATGACATCTTTCAACTTTTTCAAAAAATAAGCTGTTTTTTTAATGTTATGTACAAAAAACGTAGAAATATTTAATTTCTACGTTTTTTATAGGTTAATCAATTCATTTACTATTACAATTCCTCAAATTCATCAATTTCAGCTTTACGCTTTAGAAATAGTTCCATATCCTTATTCTCTCTTTCTATTAAACCAAGAGCATGTGTATTATCCAAGGCTAACTCTTTATATCCCCATATATAATCTATAGTTGTATCTTTAACATGTCTATGTTCTGCACAATACCATTCTAAAGGTTGTAGCGCATCGGATATTTTAAATAGTTCTGCTGGATACCATGATGGCATATTTTCACGTTCTCCTAAGATTAAATATGTTAATTCACCACTTTGTAATTTGCAGATTCCATAAACAATATACTCTTTTTCAATGGTTAAATTAAATGTTTCCTCTGTTACCTTAGATAGGTCATTACCGGTATTATATAAACAAGTTACTTTCATAACATATTCCCCTTATTTATTTTTATCTTTAAACTTAAAATTCAACCATTTCCCCTGCCCCACATCTAATGCTTGATTATAACAAGCATATCGTTTAAAAAGAGATTCATAATATTGCAGAGGTATAGAAACGGATTGAAGTATGAAGGACCAATATAAAAACGAATTAAATTGATATAATATAAACCGCAGAAATCAAATATTTCTACGGTTTTTATGTTTACTTAAGGCTCTTTAAATTATTTTACAACAATATAGAACTTACCAGGCATTTCATTTTGTGCATCTTGAAATATTTTTAAAATTAAATCTGCATAAGGTCCTAACATCTTTTGAGTACTCTTGAAAAATTCCCATTCTATTGTTATAGGAAGACCTATAAACCCAGTTAAACAATCCCACAAAGCATCCGCATTTTCCCCATAAAAACTAGGGAAATCTAATTGTTTTTTTAATGTTTGATGCAATACTTCTTTACTAGTGAATTTTCTTCCATCCAATTTTACTATTTCCATAAATTTAATCCCTCTATTTCCTATTCTACTTCGGTAAACGTTTTATAATGATCCGAAGTCTTATACACTAATCCATCACTAGAATAAATAATTCTATCATTTCCTCCATACCCTGATATATAATTTATATTCGCTTCATCCCAAGTCCTATTTGGAGCACTTGGTAATAAACCTTCATTATTACGGTAAATATAACTTAATATGCAGACGTTTGGTTATGCCTCACTTTTTTATATCATGTTCAAGGTATGCAAGGTGTTCTAGGTCTTAAAAATAAAAAGGATCAAAAAAATGACCCTTTTTATTATTTTAAAACTTAGTCTGTAATGAAAAATTGGGTTTAAAAGCAACTTGTAATAGTTGTTTTTCACTTTCATCGTAAACTTTCAAAGTATTTTCCCAAGTTTTTATTTTATTTACATTAACCACTACAATATCGTAAATAACCGATTTTAAGTTCTCATGCGTCAATTCAAAGCTTACATAATTTTCATGAACAGATATAAATAATTCCAAGGTATATCCTAACGTATCTATCGATTTGTAACTAAATATACTTGCATCAGCATCTATAACCTCATGTTCATTGCAGAAAATCTCTAACAATTCCAATTCATCATAAATAATTCCCATCGCAATGGCTCCTTTTATCCTTAATAAGGGACAACAGGTTACTACATCACCTTTACCATTAGTAATGACCCTAACGTCACGGCCAGTGTACCCCACGCATAATCTTCTGGACCATATGGTCGCTAGCATAGTTAAACAATAATATAAGTATTTAAATAGGTTTACAAAAAGCATGAAACTAAGCTACGAAAATGAATTTTATTAATACGAATTTCTTGTTTTACCTATTAAAATTGAAGTATCTTTTCAATGTATAATGACCTCTTCATAAATCGTGAACGGGGTATAGAAACGATTCAGGTTATGAAAGGAAACTCTAGGAAAATATTCAAATTGATACAATAAAAACCGTAGAAAATAATTATTTCCCACGGTTTTTTATTAGAATTCTCTAATATTAATGGCAAAGTGCGGTTTGAATCTCACTTCTATCGCTTTTTTTTCTTCAGAGCACTGAATATAAAGTATATCATTACGTGTATAGACACGTTCTACGGATTCCATATTAACATCAAATACACATCCTTCATTATAAGAAAGACTTAAATTAAAAAGTCTTCTGGTTCACTCTCGAATAGCTCTAAAAGTTCGTATTCATCATATTTAATATCCACTATTTGTAACCAACCTTTTGCAACGTAAAATATTATTTATTTGTCCTTCTTTGCGGGAACAGCTGTTATTACATCCCCGTTGTCATTAAGTATAACATAACCATCTGCTCTACTATGTTTCCAAGTTCCTGGTTTATCACCCGGAGAACGAGAACCAGTTTTGATAATATCTTCAACCACATTTGGTGTCATACCACGAGGATCAATTTTAGAAAATAGTTCGTTATATTCTTTAGATCCTGGTTTATATCCCTTTTTAGCAGCCATTTCCCGAGCTCTTGAATTAAGTTCTTACTTATCTATTCCTGTTCTTAAGGGCGATTACCTTTATGTTAAAGTTAGTGAAATAGGTACACCGGATTCATATTCAGAAGCTTTAACTATTAATGGTATTAGATATGCAGGAAGTTCTTTAGACGAAGTCAGTTCTTATACTGGTCCATTCGGATCTGAAAAAACATTTAGATTACGTATCAAAGATTCGTACATCTTCTCAAATACACCAAATTCAACAAACACTATAGCTTTTGAAGCTAGAGTTCCTTTCTCAATGCAAGTATTATCTAAAAGCATATCGGTTCATGTAGAATAATTTATAACATTATCATTAAATAAAAAATACATCCTTATAAGGATGTATTTTTTATTTAATAGAAACATAATTTGAACTTACCATTATAGAAAAAGCGGCATCATAAAAATGGTGAACTTAATATTGTTCAAAGTTACTTATACTTATCCCCCAATTAATTGTACAATCTACCCTTTTCATCTACTAAGTTCTTTTACTAAAGAATAGAAACTAAAAAGAAATAGAAATGAATCTTTTTTATTATTTTGTTCATCTTTTTTCGTTTTAGGAGGGCTTTTATCTTATGGCTTGGTAACAATGTGAAGGGAGCCTAAGTTTATAAACCCCTGTAGTTACTACATACTAGCAACAACCTTTTGAATTTTAGGTTACTGTGATGTATAATTACCAAAGAAATCTAAGGAGTTATATATATGGGTAATATAAAAATAATAGCTGAGGTTCTGAGTATTGGGTTACAAATTGGTTTATTTTCAAAAACTGAAATAATTGATTGGGCTGATCAGACAATTGAAGCATTAGATAGCCCTTCTATTGAAATTATAGAAGTTTCTCTATCTAGTAATGATAAGTTGGTTGACATCGTACCTAAATTAAAAAATGTAAAAGGAACGTATGATAAAAAATTACCCGTAAAAATAATACTGGGACTGTTATGGGATAAATTTATTCTAAATGCAGAAAATGTATTGAAAATAAAACCATTTATATCTAATTTGATACATAATAATTGCTGTGATGGATTCAGTTATGTAGATGAACAGCTATATAATTTTAATGAGGAAATAAATTTAGCCGCAGATAATATATATGGGAATCTAGAAGATATTAGTCAAGAATTAAAAAGCTTTTTATCTCCTTATAAAGACTTTAGTAAATACTTTAGTTTTTGGGGATAAAGGGCCAGGAAAGCTGCAAAGCTAGCGTAAAGCGCTAAATTCCCTCAAGGCATCTCAAAAGCTGAACAATTATTTAATATTCCTATACTATTCAACTTACAACAAAATACATCGTAAAATATATTTTACGATGTATTATAAAAGCGAAATCGTCATCAGTTTTCTAATCTATATATTTATGAGGAGCTTTACCATTCACGATAAACTCTTCAATTTTAGTACCGTTCTTTTAATCGAATACTATACGTCTTAAACATACAGTATACAAATCATTACACTTACTTTTCTTCACCGCTTGCTTGCATGGAATTAAACGTCCAATTTAATTTCAATGCATCTCCCTGAAATACATTTTGGTCTTCACCACTATCTACAAATGTGAACATTACATAAAAGGTATCATCATCACCAGGAGCAAGTCCATTTCCTTCTCGATCTACAATACCTTTCTTTACAAGGTCAGGAATACTTCCATTTTCCGTAGCTACCTTTAATTCAGATAATGTAGTAGACCAAATTGGAACCTCATTTTTATCCAAATTCCACAAGAAGTCCACACGGATATGATCACCAAAATCAGCATTTCCATTATCCCCCTTCGCATCGATTACACTGTAATCTGTCAGGAGTTTCACATCTCCTATTGCTAAGGTTCCTTTGTTAACTAATTGAAAACCACGCTCCATTTCATCACCCGGTTTCAGATTGTCGACATTGATAACCACTTCAGGATTTACACTCAAATCTAAAGTACCCGCTGCAAACGTGTTTTGTGATACTTCCTTATCACTAAAATACGCATATGTTCCCCCACCAATTAAAGATAAGCCCAGCGCTGCAGTTATAACACCCATACCAAGTTTTTTCTTTATGCTCATTTCACAAGTCCCCCTATTTTTAAAGTTCAAACTACAATCCTTATTTTCATCCCACAAACAATAATCATTAAGCAACTACCTTGTTCCATAACGAAAGTAAATACTCTTTAAACTAGTCACTTCACGTACCCCAACGACTATTACTTTTAAAATAACCGGTAATGTTACCGTATATCATTACCGGTTATTTGTTAGCCAATCTCATTTCATTTACTATTCATTGTCTGATTGCATTATTTACTCTAGAAGTTTGTCCACTTATTTTTTTGGTTCTAAGCCAATAGAACGTAAGATTTTATCTAATGTCACTGGCCCTACATTTTCTTTCGGTTTCTGATTTTCTTTAGCATCTGGACCCTTTTTCAAGAAGTTTTTCTCGATAAAACGAATATCTGTTTCATCTACAACACCATCTTGATTTATATCTCCATCTTTTACAGATACTGTTCCTTTTCCATACGATAAAGCTGCTATTCTAGCATCTTGAATATCAACCATTTTATCGCCATTTACATCACCTGCAGGGTTATCATCTATGTCAGCTCTAAAGTTTTGTCCTACTAATTCTCCATCCTGCATTTTCCCTATTTTTGTTGTTAATTTACTATTTAAATGACCTGGCATTTCTACGAAAATATCATATTCTTTATCGCTTACTGGAACACTATGAATCTCAAAATGCCCGTTATCATCAATCGTTCCTGTATATTTCTTTCCATCCTTGCCAACTGCGTACACTTTTGCTCCTAGTTTTGTATAGTCTTTCTTACCTAAATAGCCCTCTTCATTCAAGAAAGCTTCCGGACCAATATATCCTGTAACCGTTGAATGTTTCGAAACAATCGCAAAAGATTTATCTTTAAACACAGGAATCTCATTGCTTTCTGTTGCACCAACTTTTGTATAAGAGAACTTATCTACTCCAAATGCAGTTAAATCATTAAAGTATTCATCACTCGTCATCTCGAATGTAACATCTAAAAATGGTGTATCTCCATCTAATCCTTTAAATTCTTTTCCTTCCAATGACGCGCCAACTTTTACCTTGTTTTCCCAAGCTCCTTCTTCACTTACCTTCGGATCTTCTAATTTAAGGTTCAGTCCATGTTGTTTTACATATTCCGTAAGTGCTGGATTTGGTTTCACATCTGTAAATTTAAAGAGCTGCTTGTAATAAGGAATTTCAAATGTACCTGACATAAGCTGTTTTACATTATTGAGATTCAAAGTTAACGTAATTTTTTCACCTAATTTTATTTTATCTTTGTCATAACTTGGAACAGCGTATTCTGTCCCTTCTTTTACAAAGACATAATCTTTATATCCAGTTGCCATATTCCCCGCAGTGGCAAGGTCATATCCAAATAATCTTAAATTTAACGGCTCATTTATTTCCTCTGGAAGTACTCCAAATTTAAAATCACCATTTGCTTGAATTGTATTCAACCAACCTGATGGGAAGGCTGAGTTTTGATAATATACAATTTGATTCGCTTTTTGATCATACTGCAAGCCTTTTGCTTTTAATGCATCTACTGTAGAATCATAAATATTACCATGCACCCATAATGCATGTTGGCCGTCTTCTTCTTTAAACATAGAATCATTTACTTCGTGTATACCAGGTTGTACATCCTTAAATTTCATTTCCGGTATAACATTATCAATGATAATGCTATCGCCTTTTGTATACGATTTTCCTTCCTTATCATATCCAACGAAGTTTAATTCGTAATCTCCATCAGGCAACATAACAGGTTTATCCCCAATTGGATGAGCTGGATCCCCTGTAAATGGAAGTACATACCCTCCCATACCAGAAAACATCATATATTCAACATTCGGTGTTAGACTACTTGCATCAAGTGTACCAACGACTCCTAATGCCTTCCCTGTCTTACGGTCCTTCACAACTGCATCAATAGTTTCAAGAGGACTATTTACTTTAAATGTCAAAGGCGAACTTGGTCTCTCCATAAATGGATGGAATTTCGATGCATCTGTTGCCATTGCATCTCTCAGTAAATCTACAGACGCAATCCCTTTTTCTGTGAATTTAACTGCAAATGGTACTTGATATACTTCTTTTTCATTGCTTTTATTTGAAATATGAATATATCCCTCATATCTACCAAATTCAGCGTTATCTGGAATGATAATTTCAGGGCTAATTTCTTCTGATGTACCAGGAGCTACTTTAATAGAATCTTTTACGTTTAGCTTCACACCATTCTTCGCTGCATCTTGCACACCTACACTTGTAGGTGAAAACTCCACTTCTAATTTAAACTCTTTCCCCTCTGTTTTACTGCTGTTCTTTATTAAGACTTTTCGACTATCTTTAATAGGTCCATTTTCGAGTTGGTTTTTATACCCAAATGCAATAGAACCTGTTTTTTCTTCAATTTCTACTTCTTCATCATCTACAACGTTGGATGTTTTATCGACAACCTCGATAGATGTATCCGCATGAACTGCACGATATGCATCAATTCGTCCTGAGCCCACTTCAAATACAGAACGCTCTTCTTTTAGGTCAACCGCGGTATTCATAAGTGCTTCTTTTACTTCAAATGGACTATAGTTTGGATGTTCTTGTAAAATGAGTGCTGCAACTCCTGCAGTATGAGGAGTTGCCATAGATGTACCTGACATACGTCCATACGCTACCGGATAATTTTCTCCATCCTTTGGATCATTAATATATTCAGGGACAGTTGAGAAAATAGACACACCTGGTGCTACAATATCTGGCTTAATATCATCTGTTTTAGTTGCAGGACCACGGGAGCTAAAATCAGCTAAGTGATCTCCCTCTGTTTTTATATTACTAAGTTCCCCAAACGCTAACGACACATCTCCTTGTACAGCTTTTGCTTGTAATTTCTCACCATCTACTTTTGTTAAGCGGAACGAAGGAATAGATGAAGTACTTTCCCCAAGATAACTTGTAATTTCCCCATCTACATTGTTATATACAATTACTGCCTTTGCACCTGCTTCCTTAGCATTTTTAATTTTTTCATCAAATGTAATCTCACCGCGTTGGATAAGAGCTAACTTCCCTTTCACATCTTTCCCTGTAAAATCACCTGATTTCCCAAGCCCTGTATATACAACCGATAAGGATTGTCCTTTCAAATCTTCAATCTTATCAGTAAAGCTTTTTCCAAGTAGCATCATCTTATCTACATGTACATCACCTGCATCGGCGGAAAACGTTGGGATATTCATTGCAGCGTCACTGGCTCCAACTGTAATTGGAAGTGCCGCTGCACTAGGTGATCCAATGGTACCTTCTCCCGGACCACTATTACCGGCTGCTACTACTGTAACAACACCAGCTAACATCGCATTGTTCACTGCGACAGAGGTAGGATATAACGGATCATTAATAGATGCTCCTAGTGATAAATTAATAACATCCATATCGTCTTTCACTGCTTTATCAATCGCAGCAAGAATACCGCTTGTTTGTCCACTTCCATATGGACCTAATACGCGATATGAATATAAATCTACATCTGGAGCAATGCCCTTCACTGCATAATCCACACTATTCTGTTTGTCTGCAGCAATTGTCCCAGCTACATGCGTACCATGGGATGTATAATATGCACTTCCCTCATAAATCTCAGGATATCCTCCAGAATTTTGCCAATCCTTATACGTTGTCTCCATTGGATCAGCATCATTATTAACAAAGTCCCATCCTTTTATTGAGTTCGGATCTATTTTACTCGGATCTTCACCTTGTTTTGCACGATACCCTTTATATGCATCTTTCAAATCCGGGTGGTTGTAATCAATTCCTGTGTCCAGTACACCTACCTTAATTCCTTTACCTGTTATTTTTTCATCATGCAGCTTGTCCACACCAATTTGCGGTACACTATCTGCCATTTTCGGTTCAACAGCAGTCTTAGCTGTGTCTTTCGGCAAATCAATTTTAACCTCATGATCTTCCCATACGCGCTTAACAATACCGGTACGAACTAAGTCTTCGATCATATTTGCTGGTAAAGAAATCGCTACACCATTAAAAGCATTTTTATATTCTCTTGTTATCTTTGCAGAATTTACAGTTGTCCCTTTCTCTTTATTCTTTTGAAGCTGTTCAAGCTCTGCTTTAAATCCTTTATGTGATGCTTCTACCTTTTGTTCCGCATTTGAAAGAGCTACCTTTTTCCCTTTAGCCGCTTGTTTTAGTACTTCAATTTTGCTAGGTGCTTGCTTAAATTCTATAATCACATTCACATTATCAGGACTTGCTGTATTGATACCTGGCGAAATAACAAAACCTGGTTTTGTATCTAACGTTTTTAAGGCATTACGTTGTTCCTTTGTAAGGCTTTTTAAGATAGCATTTGCATCATCAATTCCAGTTAAAGTAGATGTATTTACCTCTTCCGCTAATACGTTATATGGAATTCCTTGAGACAATAACATTCCAACTGTTAACGTTCCAATAAGAATCTTTCCAAATTTCCCTCGTTTCATATTGCATCTCCCCATTATACATATTATTTTTGAAACAAATTGATTCTTACATTCCTATTTAGCATTGGAAACTCTATTAATCTTAATCTTTTGTATCATGAAAGATTTCCAACACTACTACCATCCCCATACCTCATATAGCTAATCACTCACTTTACTCTTTCTATAAGAGCCCCTATCATTTATTCCCAACAAAAGATTTTCACAAAATGAATTATTAACAATATTAAAATGTAATTCCATTTTTATTATTTCACATTTTGATTATTCTGAAAATTAAACAAAAGGAGTATCTTTTCTGTAAGAATTCTATGCCTACATAGTACAAAAGAACTACCTTGTCCTTTATTCTTTGTGATACAGAATAAAACGACACGATAGTTCTTTGATAGATTTCTTATTTAATCTAGCGGAACCAATTGATTTCGTACTGCATAAATCACTGCTTGCGATCGACTTTTTACATTTAGTTTTTTAAAAATTTTATTGATGTGTATTTTAACTGTTTTATCACTAATATATAAAACTTCAGCAATTTCTTTATTACTAAGTCCTTTTACTAGTTCAAAGAGAATTTCCTTTTCACGTTCCGTCAGTTCATTTTCATTTGATTCTACTTTCATTTTTTGCTGATGATATGTAATTAATTTTTTAGTCATACGCGGATGAATAACTGAATCACCTCGGTATAACATTCGAATTGCTGCTACTACCTGCTCTGATGAGGAATCCTTCAATAAATAACCATCAGCACCGGCCTGAAGTGCATCCATTAAATACTCATCATGTTCATACATTGTAAACACAAGTACTCGGCAATTCGGATAATTTTTCTTCACTAACTCTGTAACTTCAATCCCATTTTTCCCTGGAAGATTAATATCCATCAAAATACAATCTGGTCGACATTTTTCTACTTTTCCCAATACTGCATCCCCAGAGCTAGCTTCTCCAACGACTTTCATATCAGATTCGTCCTCTAGTATGCTCCGAATTGCATCTCGTAAAAAAGCATGATCATCTACTACTAATATTTTAATCATTTTACGCACCCCTTGTTTGTGAATCTGGAATTAACAGTGTAATTTCTGTCCCTTTCCCTACAGAACTATCAATCTGTAAAGTAGCTCCTAATTGGTCAGCTTGTTCATTCATATGTAATATACCATAATGTGGCTCATTCTTTGTTTTAACCATAGACTCAAATAGTGAAAAGCCAACTCCATTATCCTTAACCCTTAAAAGCACGTGCTCACTTTGATAACTGAGTAAAACATCAGCCTTTTTTGCTTGTGCATGTTTTACAATGTTTTGCAAACTCTCTTGTAATGTATCAAATATAACTCTTTCTTTTGAAAAACTAAGCGCACGTGCATGACCTCTTTCATGATAGGTAATGTCTAGTTCATATTCTTGTTTTAAAGATTTTATTTTACTTGCTATTGCCTGCTTAAGACCTAATTGTTCTGTCGGATATGGTTTTAAAGCATAAATTGAATAGCGAACTTCTCCTAGGCTTCCTCTTAAATCTTTTATGCTTTTCTCTACTACTTGCTGCATATCTTTTGATTTATCACGGTATTTTTTCTGCGCGGATTCTAGTTGGAATATCAGCCCGGCTAATGTTTGCGCAATACCATCGTGAATTTCACGGGCGATTCTATTTCTTTCTTCTAAGATCATTCTTTTTTCCTGTTCAGAAATCAATATCCTTGTTTTAACAACGTTAGCTAATTGGTTAGAAAATGTAGCTAACGACTGTACATCCTCCGGAAAGAAACCTGCATTTCTACTTTTCCCTGCAACAAACATTCCGACTAATTCATCATTTACTATAAGAGGAAAATATACAAGTGAGCGTATAACACTATCAAATATTTCATCTCCAGGAGCCGTACCAATTTTCCAATCATTCAATACAAGATTTTTAGAAAGTTCCTCAAACCCCCTTAACTTTTCTGAATCATCAGGTATATCAGCGCAGACTTTCCCATCTTTTAACAGAATATTCCAGTTTTCATCATCTTTTGTCCAAATTACATATGCTTGTATGCCAAAAAAACCTTTAAGTGCTTGTTTAATATGTTTCAAGTTTCCTCCGGTTAATCCTCGACTAATTTCGGTCGTAATAAGAAATAACTCATATAATCGTTCCTTCTCCATCCTTATCCGTACAGAAAAAGAACTAATAACAGAAGTTGCTACAAGTGGAAAAAAGAAAAACAGTACTGTAATCTCGTTTACCTCCACACTATATGTACTAATTAATACGTGCATCAGTGCCGAATAAGAGAAACCAAAAGTTTCGCAAAGAAATACCGTTACAGTTTTTTTATACCACTGATGGATTGAATATGGCTGCGGAAGGAGTATCATTAACAAATCGTAAAAACGATTGTTGAAAAAACAAAAAAACACGCAAAATAATAACAAAGATATTAAATTTTCATACAGAACTGATATATCTATCGTAGTAATGAATAAGGACATACATTTGTTTGAAAACCATTCGGCCAAAATCAAACTTAGTGCATGCTGAGTACTATTAAATAACATTCTTTGTATCGGTGAACGACGATGCAGGTGAATAATTAGCGTTACGAGTACAATAGCAATAATAGTTATATGGATTCCAAACTGCCAATTCATAGCGTAAATGATCGGAAAGGTAAGCGAACTAGTTCCTCTCCAAAATCTTACAGGAAAATACTCTGCGATCCCCATAAATAGTAACAACAATATGAGTATTGTTGGATGAGAAGGGATTTTAATTTCAAGTAAAGATATAGTTATAGTAACCAAACCAAGAAAAGAAATAAAATAAAGATAAGTACTAGCAATCTTTTCTCTCATAAAGATAGAATTTACATCTTTCAAAACAACCCCTTCTTTCTTTATAAAAACTTCATTTTCTCTATTATCCAACAAAAAACCGGCACTGGCAAAATGGAAGAACATCCACTAGCCAATCACCGGCTGTGTACTGCACCTAAAAAGGCAAGACACAATACTAGTATATATTAGTTTGTAAAGTTTACCCATTAGTCAAATGGTGTAATTGTACATACTTTTAGACTTAAGTCTACTAGTACAAAAGATGTATACGCAATTCAAATTTTGATTCACTAAAAGAATTCTAAGAAAAATAGGAAGGCAATCGTAAATACTTATCTATATTAATTTCATCTAAATCCTTAGGTTATGCAGGTGTCAAATACTCCCCATCTAATATTTGCAAATAACCCATGAGATAATCTCCTTATATAATAAATATGAAGTTTAACACTTTATATTTATTGAAGAAAAGACGATGCATACAGTAATCAAATCTAATTAACATATCATTTGATTATCGGTAGCGAGTTCAAATAGACTTCCTACTCTCAGAATGGAACCACCAATTCATATTATTTCCTCTATTTCTATGTTTCTTATTTGATCCTAATTGACTAAATGATTAGGGTTATTGCAAATCAAAATAATAAAACCGCATCTCCAATTGTTAGATAACTATCTAATACATTGAAGGTGCGGTTCACTTAGGTCATTGATGTTTCAGCTATTCTCTTTATTTGAAAATTACATCTACCATACTAATTTAATATTATATTCCTGAAGCCAACCATTAACTTGAAGTAAATAATCTATTATACCTCGTGCATCATTACCTGAAATTACTTCGTCTTTTCCTTCTGCAATAGCACGGACTCTTTCTACATTAATTAATGGCAAAATAGGTGATTCAGGATCGTTCAACACATGTAACATCCTTTCACTAATACCTTGTAGATAAGAGGCATCCTTTGTGCTTGGATATGCACTTTTTTTGCGATAACGTACATCCTCTGGAAGTACATTTTCAAAAGCTCGACGTAAAATACCTTTTTCAATATTGTCTATACTTTTCATTTCGAATGGGACATTCCATAAGTATTCTACAAGCCGGTAATCGCAAAATGGAACTCGTACTTCAAAGCCATTCATCATACTTGTGCGATCTTTTCGTTCTAGCATAAATGGCAAGAAACGTGTAATAAACATGTAAGACATTTGACGTTGCTTCCTTTGCAGATCACTTTCACCTTCTAAAAAGGGAACCTCAGCAACCGCATCTTCAAATTTTTGTGTTTGGTATTTTTCAGGGCTAATCTTCGCTTTAAAATCCTCTGATAAAATTTCTGTACTATACCATAAATTAACACTCCAAGGGAATATCTCTGCATCTAAAAACTTTGCTTGATGGAACCATGGATATCCTGAGAATACTTCATCTGCAGATTCGCCTGAAAGTGCAACTGTTGCGTCTTTTTTCATTTCCTTAAATAGCAAATAAAGAGACGTTTCTAGTTCTCCAACCCCTGGTAGATCACGCGCTCGCATTGGAGTTAATAAATACTCTATTAAACTATCTGATCCTAACTCTATAGAGTGATGCTTTGTTCCTACATATTCAGCCACACGTTTCACCCAAGGTTCATCACGATCAAAACGAAGGAAGTCTTGCTCAAAGTCTTTTTCATCATTGATGAAATTCAGGGAATATGTATGAAGGCGTTCCCCTTTATTCCCAAATTCATTTCCTGCTAAACCTGTTAAACCACTGGAATCTAAACCTCCGGAAAGCATAGATACCACTGGTTTATCAGCAATTAACTGACGTTTAACCGTATCTTGTAAAATGGAGCGGATTGTCTCGACTGTTGTATCAATATCATCTACATGTTTTTTACTTTCAAGTTTCCAATACTGTGTCGTAGTCGAGCCATTAGAGGTAAACGTCATATAATGGCCAGCACGCACTTCATGTATATCCTTGAAAATAGCATGACCAGGAGTACGTGTTGGTCCAAGACAGAATATTTCAGAAAGTCCTTCTTTATCTACTTCTGCATCTACAAGCGGGTGCGAAAGTAAAACTTTTAACTCTGAACCAAAGAGAATTGCACTCCCTCTTTGAGCGAAGAATAAAGGCTTCACCCCTAGATGATCACGACCAAGTATCAATTTCCCAAATCTTTCATCCCAAATACCAAAAGCAAAAATCCCATTTAAGTGTTGAACACAATCTTCTTGCCATTCTAAATAAGCATGTAGTAATACCTCTGTATCAGACTGTGTCTGAAATTCATGACCTTTCTCCTCAAGTTCTTTACGTAATTCTTGATAGTTATAAATTTCTCCATTGAACGTAAGGCCAATCGTATCATTTCCATCTTTATACAGCATAGGTTGAAGGCCACCTTCAGGATCAATGACGATGAGACGTCGATGACCTAATGCCGCTCGTTTTGAAAACCAATGCCCCTCTGCGTCAGGTCCTCGGTGAATGATAGCATCTGTCATTTTTTTTAACGTTTCTTGTTCATTAGACAAGTCTTTAGACCAGTCTATCCACCCTGCAATTCCACACATAGTGTCTACCTTCTCTCAAATAGTATAGAAATCGACTAAAATCAGATATCAGTCGGTTTTTCGTAAAAAAATCCGACTAAAAACATCTTTTAGTCATGTTTATATAATAAAATGAATCGAATGAAAAATCAAATAATTCAATCGATAAAGAAATCACTTTCCCATTTCACTTGAGTTCTCATCGTCCGATTAAAAAATTATTAACTTAAACTTTCACCTTTATCCTAAGCTATAAAGTTGTATTCTATTATAGTTATATACTAGAAATATGAATGATGTGTGTTATTCTATAAGGAGCAACTAGGGGACTTTCTATTAGGCGTTAAAAAATGATAAATAGACTGATAGAGAATGTAATGAAAGAAAACTTCGCTAAATATTTCAAGGATAGGGTGTAGACAATGATCAAATTAGAAAAAGAAAATAAAAAAAAGAAAATCATTCAATCTGCCACAATACTGTTCTCTACGCGTGGTGTCCGTAACACAACGGTTGATGAAATTGCAAAAAAAGCTAAAGTTGGTAAAGGAACTATTTATTATTACTATACAGATAAAACTGAAATATTATGTGACTGCTATATGCGTCATATTCAGCTTAAACGCTCACAATTATTTGATTTATATAAAGAGGAAAAAGATGTTTTACTTCGAATACAAAAAATCCTTCATTATATCAGCCTAGAATATCATCAAGATCCCTTTGTTTCTACACTCTTTCAAGAATATAAAGAGTACCATTCACCTGAAATTACAGCTTGTTTTAAAAAATCTGAAGAAGAAGCAATTAAAATGATAAGTAATTTGCTCGAAAAAGGTTATCAGCAAGGAGCTTTGCATAAGGTACCTTTACCGCTAACAGCATTTATGTTAGTACGAATGATTTTTAACTATGAACAGGATTATATAAAAGATGATAAAAGTGATAAAGAATTTCTGCAGTTGCTAAAGCATATGCTTCTTAAAAACTAGTTTTAACCACATACAAAAAAATAATTGTGATACAAATATCTGAAAAAGAAAACCGCCTAAAAGGGTGGTCTTTTTTTGGCTTTAAATCAATTACTTCTTAATTTCTAATTTAAGGGCAAAAGCGAAATTAGAAATTGCTCTCAACTTCCAACGATGATAAATACGTTCAGCCATTCCAATTTCGCTATAGACCATATAATCACATACAGATTCTCCTTCATTAATAATCTCCCTCTACATCCTACCAGTACAGCCATGACCTAATCGGCTTAAAAACTAATCAATACGGAATGACATTGACTCCAACCACTCTTCATGCCCGCTTTATTGCAAATTTGCAATCGCTATATCCTCCAAAGCCTTTCCAACAGTATGTATAGGGCCACGTTCTCTCCTTTCATAAGGAGTAGTGACTTTCATTTCCTTACGAATCATTCCTAACTATTTATATAAGAACACCCTCTAACTACCCTTGCATTGCTAATCTATCGGTTTTTGGTAAGAAAGATAATTGTTTAATCATGTAAAACCACTGCTTTTTATTTTAAAATCACTTTTGTCTTAACGCTTCGCGTCTACGTTCATAATAAGGACTATGCATCCCCATTCCCCCAATTTCACGAGTACTTAATTTCTCTTTTTGTTTTTTCTTCTTTCTTTTCTTGGATTGCTTTTTTACTCACGTAACTGATCTCTTAATACCTTCAATTTCTCATCTCTTTTTTCATAATAAAAAGAACACCTATTCCTAAAACAGCTTTCATTGCTACTTTAATGAATTGATGCCCTCTAGTTTTCTAGTCGGACTATATAATATTTAAAATCCCTCTTCTAAAAGTTATTAATTTCTTTTGATTAACTTTATAACTCATGCATGACAACTATGATTTTCTTTTATCAACATAATATTCAGTTTTATCTATTGTTTGATTTAACTAATTCTCATTTTGGCTATTTTAATTTATTTTTTTAAAATTCCCCATTTGATAATTTCAAACTACAAGCGTATGAATATCATTAGTATTTTTAAAATAATAAAAATTACACAAAAGATTTTCATTATTTTAAAATTTATCTACATCATGTAAATTCTCAAAAAATCCTCCCGTAAATCTATGTTTTCCACCCCGGCGTAATATTTTTTCTAGACCATCCATATCTTCCGAAGGAAATACAGGAATAGGCACGGTATTTATATTCTCCATGTACTCAGGTAATAACGATCTTAACGCGATATCCATTCTTATTTGGCCCGCACGCATTAAAGTATTAATCTCACTATCATGAAAGCTGTCTAAATCAGTGCGAAGACCAGCTAACAGACTTTCAACATCCTTAGAACGATTTGGTAATTTATAATCGGGTAAAGAAGTTTTATCATTATAAAAAGGATTATTATTTTTTTCGAATAAAGATTGAATAGGTTTACTAAGAATAAGTTGCAATCCTGGGTATATTTGGGGATCTAAGGTTTTTAATAGTCTTCTCCTTAAAACTACAATTTGACTATTAGATGTATCTAAAATCCGTTTCGTTAATTCAAAATGCGAAGGTACTTCATCTTCTTTCCAAAATTTCTCAGATGCAGAAGCGTCTAAAACAAGGTAAATTTCATCAATACTTGCGTCTGGATCGGGAATAAATTTCATAGGCTCTTTTCTATGTTTTGTATTTGAAGGAGAACTACTGTTTTTGTTATCACCATCTGATATTAATATCGGCTCAGTCCCGATATTATCAAATACCCCTCCATCAGAAAACCAAAGTGTGTCAAATTTCAACAAAGGATTCCCCTGCATCCTATTTTCTGGATCACTAAAATTTCTTCCCTCTAATGATAGTGATATAGGTGCGAATAAAATTGGAAAAGCAGCTGAGGTCGCAACAGCATAAGAAACTGTAATATCATCAAAATCATTTGATTTTCCAATAAGTGTTCCATATATTTCTTGGTTGGAAAAATAAAACATTCTCATCGTATCTAAACAAGTTGTATTACAGTACCATTTGATAGGGGAATTTTCTAATTCCTTCATTCTTACCCCTTGACATAAATATTTATCTAACATTGTCGGAAAGGCTTTGCTGCATTTTTCACGAATAGACTTGAAAGACAATGCTTGTTTTGTAAACGAATTTGTAAGTAACTTTGTACGAAGGTCTATTTGTCCTAATTTTACCAACGGATTCACTACACGTTCTTCAAAATCATTTACATTACGGAATGATCCACCTTTATGTAATGCAAGCATAATAGCGGCGGCAGTAATGCTGCCACCTGAAACAGAACTAATGCTATTTACACAATGATCTAGCTTACATTCAACTAAACGTTTATATCCCCCTAATGCATAAAAAGTCGCTCTAAACCCACCTCCAGAAAATGCTAATTTCAACTCCTTCTTCATCTATGATTCCTCCTTAACTCTTCCACCCATAAAGTTCGAGTAAAGATATGCGAAACGTTAAAATATAAAATACTTCTTAGTAATAAAGTAATTCATGGAATGTATCACTTACATGTGATACATTCCATTCAACAAATTGGAAATTAGTTTTGTTTTTTTCTGTTATTCAAATCTCTATCTGTACTCTTTCCCATGATACTTAATAAATCCTACAGGACGATGAGTAAAGTGTATTACCGCATACCCTGGGTTACCTTCGCTTGGAGTCGCAGTAGTTTTATCTAAATACTCACCTTGTAATTCAATTTCTTCTCCCTCTTCTAAATCTGGGATACGATTTGGTATTCCTAAAGTATCCCCATAACGAATTGCACAAAATACTATCGTATCGATAGTTAATGATTCTGGTAATCCATGAGCATCAATAAGTTCTACTTGATCAACTATAATATGTTGATGAGTACCCCCTTGAGGGTTTGTATCATCTTCTTCCACTTGTTTTATGATTCCTTTAACATGAACAATAGGACCGTGATGTGATAATGGATGACGATGATGCTCCATAGGATGGTCAGCTAAAGTGTGACCATAATGAGGGTGTCTTTTTAAATTTTCAATCATAATGCTACCTCCAAATGTTATTATAGATATTGCGCTTTCTTGAACAATCTTTTGTATGTTATATCAAGATTATTCATTTTTTATTTATATTAGTATAAATAGAAATTCAAAGAATACCTTTTAAAATAACGTTTTTATTCGGTTTTTTAGAATAGTGAAAACCACTCTTGCCATAAATATTACAGTT
Source organism: Bacillus sp. SSR7 (assembly GCF_055902415.1). Lineage (NCBI taxonomy): Bacteria > Bacillati > Bacillota > Bacilli > Caryophanales > Bacillaceae > Bacillus > Bacillus sp. SSR7. Next base: position 403,575 of record NZ_JBVVXV010000001.1, read on the forward strand.
AATTAAGTATGTAGTAATTATCTTGTGACATTTTTTAAAGGGCACTTATACAAGGTGTTCTCTTTCTCTTGTTATAAAATAAAGACTTCATATACATTAAAAATGTACATACACTAATCATGATTATCTCATTATTAATTATTGAGTATCACTTTCGATACACTCCTTACTCATAGAGTGCCTTCCCCCCATTGACTGCACTCTTTCAAAACGGGCTCTTCCCTCCGTATCTGCTAGGAACAGGCAGGTAACTTAATTATTTGCACTTTTATCTTAAAATCTCTTGTTCATACTATTTAGAGAAGACATCTCATGCCATTGAGATCAAACTCCAGCACATGTTAATTGGACAGCCGTCCCCATATAAGGAACGTTTTATTATCTTCCCTCTCTCTTTTTGTATTAAAATATACAATTATACATTTTAATACATCAACATTAAAAATTCTTCATTTAGGGGCTACTTTAAAACCTTAAGTTGATGGGCATGTGGCGGACCCTACTAATATTCTTGCTTTTAAATCATTTTCAATATATTATATTTATATGGTAATATAAGAATTACGGTATACAGAAAGGGATCAAATCTATTAGTAAGATTTAAATTCTTTTCAAAGATAAAAAGATTTTATCAAAACGTAATATAACTTATGCTTGTCTTTTTAAGATGTATCTAGTAAAAACACATTTTTTATCAATACAATTGTGTTTTCAATATAAATGGAAACTTTTAAATAGAAGTTTATTTACTTTCAATGATAGGGGTTAGCCGTTCTAAAACATAGAGAAATAAGGCACCATACATAGTATCTGACAAACTTGAGAGGTTTTGTATGTAGTTTGCTCATCACAGATAAAAACAAAAGAGCCTTACCTATCTAGGCAAGGCAAGACTATACTAGTTTGGTTATATAATATTTACATAACAACTAAGAAACTAAAAACATATAACACCAAGTAGCAGAAACCTAATATTCCTCCTACAGCTAATACCTGTTTAGCCCAAATTTTAATTTTCAGATTTCTGTAAATTACTTGTACTCTTTCCATATTTCCTCCTATTAGTGAAAACCCTTAAAGACTCACTCCTCGATATGATACCATTAAAGAATGACTAATAGAGCCTATTTTTTGTCTAAACGTATAAATATGCAATATTGCATACAAAAATGTATTGTTATAAATGAAAACGCTTACTATAATAAAGTTATAAAGATTCACACATCTTAATACAAAAACAGAGGAGAGAATACTATGGAAATCGCAATGGCAGTTTTAAAATTTATTGGTGGAGCAATCCCATTAATTCAAGAACTTCTAAAAGCATTTATGTAATTTCATTCTTTATAAATATTATCATACAAATGATCTGTATATCAAAAATGAATTGATTTACAGATTATTTGCGTGAGCAAGGTCTCTTTAACATTATTAAGGGGATTTTTTCAATTTTAAGAACTTCTTAGTTTCATCGTACCCTGTAACAAACCCTAGAATAGATTGATAAGTTTGCAATGTTACTGCCAAACAATTTGTTCTTTCACCTTTAGGCATCTAGGTGCAGCCCTTTTCGATTCCAACCATGCTTTTTTTCTCAGCCAGTTCCTTGTACTTCATACCTTTCATGTAATCTTCTTGAGCTAACACGTGTTTTTGCTTCACTTCATATCACCCACCACTTTCTATACAACTAGGAAGAAATTCGTTTATTTTCCTCTTCGAATGACTTTTTTACAAAAAAAAAGCCCTGCATTTATGCAGGGCAAATATAAATTAGGGACTTTATTTAGATAAAATTACTGACAAGATTTCATACTACTTATACTTGTGGAGACGGGAATCTTGCGGCTTCAAAATGCGTACTATTTTCTACATTTGAAATAACTCCAGCTACGCTACTTTGTGCAAAAACCTCAACTATATCCCCTGCATTCAATTGAATTATCGATGAAACAGCTACAACATTAGCAAAGTTTATTGGGCCAAAAAAATCATTATCTATTGCAATTGCCGGATTCCCATTAACACGAATTTCTACCCGCGCTCTATAGTTCACGTTTAGATTATTGGGAATGAACGCAATTGTTCCAATAACAGAGTAAACACCTCTTGTCTTTGGTATAAAAATTGATGTTGCTGGGTTATATTCATTTGCTAAATCAAATTGTTCATTTTGGAATAAAACTTTAACAAATGTATTTGCTGGCAAATTTTGATTAACTGTACTCACAGCTCTAAAAGCAGATGCTCTTACAAGATTATATCCGTTATCATCAGAACAACAATTCACTTTTACATTAAACCAAGGCTTTTCCTTATGCTTTTTATCACATTTGTCATAACTCTTACTGCTTTTATGACAGTCATGATATTTCTTTTTGGAATCCTTACAATAATCATCGTAGTAATAAGACATACTAGATTCCTCCTTTAAATTTATTACTACATACTATGTAAGATAGATTAGATAAGTTTGGACGAGCTGTTACTATTTTTAATAGAATTACAAATCTCACCATAATGGCAGAACACAACTAAAGTAAGCAACTGGAAAGCGATGCTCAGGAGTATAATAACAGTCTTTCTGACATTTTCATTATCTGTATTTTTAGCCATTATTTTGTTTGTGGTATATGGATTAAGTTAAAAAGAAAACCTTTAGGTACCCCTGAATAAAACTTAATATTCCGTCAATAATATAGACAACCCAATTCGAACCATATTCCATGATTGGAGCAGTTAGCTTTAACTAACTGCTCTTTTTTGTAAAAAACGAACTCAATTAAATGCACGCACATATAATATTCAGTGTTCCTTTCTTTATAAAATAGTCTTTACAAAATGTATCTCGTCACGAGAGCACTTTATTAAGTGCTCTTTTTTATTTTTAAACTAATACAAAATGAAATTTTTACCACATAGCTAATTGTTAAATATTTTACGCTTATACATTATAATGGAATAGTTATTGTATATTGGCATTAAGAGGAGCGTCCGGATTAAGCGCTTCTCCTTTTTATACAGTAGGGTTTTGGTTAACATTCACTTATCTACCATCAAATATATACAGATTTGAAACTTTATAGTAAAAACCTTCACACCCTTTATTTTAATTATATTAATATATTAAATGAAGAGTGTGATAAATTAATGGAACAACTTGACTTTAGTGCTTTAGAACAACCACTATTTTTGTTAGCACTTCAATTAATTGCATTTGTATTGATCATTTATATCGTATACAGAATCTTACACAACACCATATTAAAATTAAATAGCCTAAATGGACTGCACATGCGATAGCTACGGTATTTTCCCTCGTTAGTGCCTATCAATCTTTTATGAATTTCATTTAAAAACATTTTTCTTTATTTCTCTCCTTTGTAGAGGAATCTATCCTTTACCATGCAAAAACGTCAGGCAACTTAATTGTTTGCCTGACGTTTTTGCCGTTAGTTATTTTCAAATAACTATTTTGTTAAGTTTTGCTCCATCCATTTTTTATACGTCTTTCCGCTAAGCATATTTGTCCAGAAAATCCTATATTATTGAACAGAATTATCGACTCTCAATTTACAATTTTCACTTTCAATATTGTAACCATCTATAATGGAACTATACTTTTTCAAGGGAGGAATCTAATGTATATATCAAATAGGATTGGCTTATTTAGCTGGATTGCAACTTGCCTATACTTTTTAATTGAACCTTTCTTTATTTTCACTTCTACAGCACCTTATAACTATTTGCATCATGCAATGAGTGACCTAGGTGTAACAACCTGTGGAGAATTCACCTACGAAATAGCGCCTTATGAAATATGCTCCCCTAATCACTTTTGGATGAATTTACTCTTTATTCTTAATGGAATAACATTTTGTATTGGAGTACTATTTATTTCACAACATCTAGAAAAAACAAAAATTAATAAAATAGCAACATTTTTTATACTTATAATAGGAGTCTCTACTATAGTTTCAGGATTAATCCCTGCAGATATAAACCTAATTGGACATTCTATTCTAGTTTGGATAGGTATGCTTACTGTATTTCCTGGATTATTTATTTTTGCTAAGAATCTTAAAAAAGATGGAAAATGGACATATTTCTGTTTACTAAGCTTAATAGTAATAACAATCCTTATCTCACTTGTTTTTCTTTTCCCCTTACCTGCAGGCCTACTACAAAGACTTTTTTACTTGGTTCTTTTCGTTTGGGGAACTGTATCAACCTACAAATTGATAAAATAAAGTTTTTATACAAAAATGCACATTTATCAGGAACATACGTAAAATAATCATGATCAACTCAGTGGTAGTTATTGAGCACCTTTTATGGCGCTTTTTATTTGCAACTAAATAGAGATTTTTTTAAAATTTCATAAAACTTCTCTTTACAAAAATAAGTTCAAAATTATCTATTTAGCATATATAATACTTTTAAGCAGTTTAAATTCTATACATAGGTAATGGAGGCATTAAAATGGGGAGTATCCCAAATTCACTACCACAACAATCAATCTCAAAAATACAAATTAATCCTAGCAAGAACCCACAAACGAATAAAAAGCTAAGACGTCGCCTTTTATTAGCACTTGCTTTTATGCTACCTATGGTTATTTCCATTCAAATCTCCATTTATAAGCAAGAACAAATGATTCAAGAAAAACAAATTACACTAAATAAAGAAAAGAAAAGATTGTCTGAATTAGAACTCATAGGACGTTATTATGAAAACGATATTAAAACTTTAACAGAGAGCGAAAAAGGTATTTTAAAGTTCGCAAGGAAATTGTATGGATTCTCTAGACCTGATGAAACTATATTTCAAATAAATGAATAGTTTTTCAAGACATAAGCGATTGTCATTAATCATGAAGTGATTTAATGATAAAAAATACATACAATAAGTACCCTATACATCATATTAGATTAAATCTTATTAAAACAAAAAGGGATGTCCTAGTAACATATCTAGGACATCCCTTTATTTTTACTCATCTTAAAACATAACTTGTCTAAATTTCAAGATTATATATATCTCTAACAATTAAACAAATATTAGAGATATCTTCTACCTAAAACATCGTATTATTATTAGCGGCTTCATTTGGAATCTCTTGAATTACATCCCAATGTTCAACAATCTTTCCATCCTTTATACGAAAAATATCCACTATAGCAACTCCCTTATCTTGAGAATTAGTACGTGAATGTACATGAAGAGCAACTGTATCTCCTTCAGCTACTACACGTTTAATCTCTGCAGAAGAGTTTGGATTTTTTACAAAGTCTTCCTTAAAGAAATCCATGAAGGCTTTTCGTCCATCAGCAACAAAAGGATTATGTTGCTTATAATCTTCACTTACATATTTAGGGATAATATCGATATTATGTTTGTTAAAAACTTCATTATAGAAATCGACTACCATCTTTTTATTCTTTTCTTTTTCTGTCACATTATCTTTAGATACTGTTGCAACATTCTCGCTCTTTGTTGAATGACCTTTGGTATTACCAGTTGAAGCTTGAAATATCAAAGTCGACACAATTCCTAAAATAAACACAGAAATAATTATTACTATTAAATTTTTCTCTACTTTCATATATACCTACCTCTTCTAATTTTATAATTCATCTTCGTTAAAACCTTTGATACAGGAAAAATCTTTCCCATAATGTGATGTAAGAGATATTGTTAGGAAAACACATTTATTCTAACAATACTCCTTATACGAGGCATGTTAGAAACTAGTAATCCTAACTTAATACCTCATTAACAGTTGCACTGTCCACAATTTGAATAAACTTCTTAACCTTATCGTTCTCATCAAACTCATAAAGATGACAAAAATCTGCTACAAATGATTTCCCTGTTACTTTATACGTTCCACTATATTTTCCATACACGATAACAGTATTGTTATTAAAAGCATAAATTTCATCTTTATCGCTATAGTTATCCCATTCAGTCCCAAGACGTTCATGTACATTTTTAACTACTTCATCAGGACCTACATAAGTGCCCACATATGGAAACCCAGCAGCTTCTGTCCAAGATATATTTTCACTTAAATACGTTTTAAAAGTATCTAATTTTCCTTCGCCAGTTAACACATACGTTTCGTGTAATAGTTTTTGATATTCATTCATAGCATTAACCCCAAGGCATTTCTTTTGTTACAACTTTTGCACTTAATTCTAATACACCTTTATTTGCATAGCCTGGATATGCTGCATCAAGTTTTGCTACAAAATCTTTTGAATTCTTACTTTCCTCAGAAGCTTGAATTGCAGTTCTTAAATAATCCATAGTTTCAGTAATTGCTTGATTATTTAATGATTTTTCAATTGATCCATGGCTAGGTACAATTACGTCAGCTTGTAATGCTTGTAACACTTTCAAGTTCTCAATCCATGCCTCCATTGCTGCTTTTGAACTAGTATCTGCTAAGAATACATGTATTTCGTTAAATACATCAATACCACCAATTAATAATTTTAGCTCTTTATTAAACAGGCTAGTTCTGTAATGATCTAAGCCTACTAGTTCAAATGTTAGTCCCTGAAAACCAATAGATTTTTCCTTAAACACTTGAGGTAATATCACATTACTTGGTGCATTTTCTCCAAGTGCATCTTTCCAAACTTTTAATTTTCCTAAGACAGAATGAACAATATGTTCAACAGTAGACTCTGTAGCATACGCTATAGCTTCTGGATAAGCAGCTTTAATGCTCTCTAATCCAAAATAGTAGTCTGGATCCCCATGAATAATAAAGATTTTATCTAGAGATAAGCTATTTTTTTTCAGATAATCAATTATTTCTTTCGAATCAGACTGAGTAAATTTTGAGTTTATTAAAAATGCATGTCCTGCTTTCTCAACTAAGGTTGCAGTGACCATGAAACTTTTTTCGTCTCAACTAAACACCGTCAATTTTACATCTTTTTGATTTGTATCGATTGTTTTAAACATAGAATGTTTCTCTCCTTTTGTTAAAGTTATGAAATAAATCACACATTTTTTCTTGTTCAAATAGAAACTCCCTATTCAATTCACCTGAAAGTGTGACAGCACAAACATTTATTCGGGAGATAAATGTCAGTTGGTGTAAGATAATATGTTTATTACTATGGCCTATAATAAAATTGGACTATTTAAATACAAATTGAAACCAACTATTATAAAAAAGGTTTAGTCCATTTACTTATAGTAGTTTTTCTTAAAACGTTACATGCAATATACTGTAGCTTAAGATTTTTTAATATAAACTTTTAAAACGTGCTTCGATTTTATCTGGCGTCATTACCCCGCCACCAATAGGAATAATTTGATTATCCTTTTGTAAAAGTAATGAAGGATAACTATTAACACCAAGCTGTCGAACTTTATTGAAATCATTTTGGACATCTATTACTGTTTCTTGAGCGTTTAAGCGTTCTAATACTTGTTCAGGGTCCAAACCATGCTCGATTGCAATCTTACGATATGTCTCAGGATCACTTAGACTTTGTCCCTCATAATAAAACGCTTTTTGCATAGCCGAAGTGAATTCTAACAAACGGCCTGGAGCTAATGAGCGTAATGCCGAAAAACCAATTGCAGCATCTTTCGAATTCATTTTAAAAGTACCTTCTTCCACCAATTTTTGATATGAAGGACCAAATTCTGCACCTGTGAGTTGATTAATTCTTTTATTTCCCTCTTCTATATATGAGAAATTTTTCATTGGTAAATTATCTAAAAATAAACCTCCACATAAAACGGTTAACGGTATTTCAGTGTGGTTTTTGTAAAACCCTTTAATACTTTCTGAAAAGCCATAGCACCATCCACAATAAGCGTCCCATACATAAATAAGGTTATCTTGTTTCGTCTCCATTTAAATCTCCTACCTTTATTTTTATTATCCAGCTCAGCTAAATTTCGGGTTTATATAAGTACATCTTTTTATATCTTGTTCTTTTTTTAGTTACCTTAATATATTTTTCAAAACTAACCCTTTCAAAAAAGATTAAATTTGATTTTTAACAAAAGATAACTGTGCACATTTTTTTCAAAAAGCAGACACCATATGTAACTTATTTGATTACACATTCGTGTAACTATTCTAGTTACAACTAGTATATAAGTCAATTCTTTTTTTACAAAAACATTTAATTTCTATCCTAGCGCTTCCAGAATTCTAGTATCAAATACTTTTCTTCTTGTTCTTAAATTTGTCATAGTCCTTAGTAAATTAACCCCAAAATTTATCAGAAAGAAACGCTCACTTTTTAATATGCTTTATATAAAAACTACAACATAACATATAATAAAAAACGGCGAACCCTACAGAACAGGATTATTAACATATAAAGTGACAACCATTTTGTTAAAACCACAGGAATTCAACATTTTTGTTATGGTATAGTAAAAGGTATAGAGACCATTCATGTCCTGTACAAAAAAGCGAAGTCTTCAACCAAACTTCGCTTGTCATTGTATTATGAATTACAGGAATTATTGCTAAATGCCAAAAGTTTATTTCTTCAAACATAGATCTTTTTTATTTCAGCTAACTTTGCAAAAGAATTTGATCAAATATAATTAATTATTGATTAACCGCTTTAGCCACAAGGACTGCGTATGCTTCTGCACCTACATTGGTTAAATGAACACCATCAGGTGCAAAGTAGTCTTTCTTTCCAGCACTTGCTGCATACCAATCAACTAGAGTTACATTAGGATATTTAGTTACTGTTACTTTCAGTCTCTCGTTCACAATTGATTCCCACGGACGTGGCACTCTCGTATTAATAAATATTATTTTATGTTCGTTTCCAATTAATTTTATTAATGAAACAAGTTGCTCAGTAGTAAAGGCTCCATTTGTACCTAATCCGATAATGACATAGTTTCCTAAATTCCCTTCATTTTTTAATTGTTCAACTACTGGAATCGCTTTTGACAGCTGACGGCCAATTTGCGCATCAATCCTAATATCAGGAAAAGTATTTTTTAAATATGGAGTAATATCAATCATAACGGAATCGCCTATCGCAGTAACTGTGAGCGGATTTTTAGGGTGTGCAGAATTTACTTCTTTTGATTCCCCTTGATTTAGAGGCGTTTCTTGATTTGGTTTTTCCCAAACAGCAACTGGATGTGGCGCCGGTTGTGTTTGTACTGCTTCCACCTTATCTTGTTGATAATTCCCCTTAGCCTTACTAGCATTTGATAAGCCTAAAACTGCCATTGACGTAAAGAATAATGAACAAACTAAAGCTAACTTAACACCTAAAGTGACATTTTGAAGTCTTAAGTTCTTAAACTGAATGTTCCGGAGCGCACCTTGTCGGATTGGTTTTTCGATAAACTTCCATGAAATTTGCGCAATCAATATTATTAGAAGAAATTGAAGGATTGCTCTTATTATTGAAAAATCCCCTGCATTTACTTTTGGAGTCGTTAATGTCAGAATTGGATAATGCCAGAGGTATATGCCATACGATCTTATCCCTACCCAACGTAAAGGTCTAAATCGTAAAAATTGAGCAATGCGACTAGCTGGATGAGCTAGATTTGCCACTAACAATGCTGTTGCAATTGATAAGAGAACCATTCCTCCCTTGTATAGAAATGGATCATATTGATTGGTCTTCCAAAACATAAGCAAAATAATAATAAGAGCAATGCCACCCACTACATCAAGAATGAAACGCGCCTTCGGGATAATTTTATTAGCAAGCCTATTGCTTGGCCAAACTAAGGCAAGTACCGCTCCAATAAGTAATGAAAAGGCCCTCGTATCTGTACCATAATATATTCTGCTCGGATCAACTCCAGGTTCATACAAAATTGCCATTGCTAAAGCTGAAGCAAATGCTCCTAGACAAATCAATAAAATCATACGGGATTGTTTGTTTATGTAGTAAAGTCCTAAACTAATAATAAACGGCCAGACAACATAGAATTGTTCCTCGACTGCTAACGACCAAAAATGATTTAATGGCGAAATCTGGTTAAAATTATCAAAGTAGGATAATTTATGATATATATACCACCAGTTACTAACATAAAATAATGCCGCTAATGAATCTCCACGCATTTTTTCAAGTAAAGAGCTATGAAAAATCGTAATCCATGCCAATGTTATAACGAGCATAACAAGCATTCCTGGAAGCAATCTTCTTGCCCTACTAAGCCAGAATTTTTTCAAATCAATTCTCTTATTTCTCTTCCACTCCATGGCTAGAATATCTGTAATTAAATAACCTGAAAGTACAAAAAATACTGTAACTCCTAAAAACCCTCCAGGCATCCAATTAAAATTAATATGATACAAAATAACACCTAGTATAGCTAGACCCCTTAGACTGTCCAACCCTACCATATAACGACTATTTTTTTTAAAAGGTTTAGTCATCCTACACTCACCTCTATTTCTTGAAAACTAGGTTAATAATAACGTCATAAAATGCTATTAATTTCCTAAAATTGTATAAGCTACACCAATACAAACATCATTTTGTAAGGCTTTTTTTGATATTTACATGCACAGCAATAAATACTTTATCACGTTATCTGGCTCTGTTGTGAAAATTTTTATAGTAGGTGTTTTTACTCTTCCTAAAAAAGAGGAATTTGCCCAATCAAAAATTTATATACCGTGTGTCTTAAAGTAAAATTTTGATACGTTTTTACAGACATATCAAGGCCTGTGACATTTTGAATATAATCGATAATGCATATGTAAGGGATTTTGTATATAAAAACATTATAAAAAAGAAATATGTATAATTACATATTTCTCTTACTGATAAAGCGCCTTCATAGGAATCTTAACCAGTATAGCTATTCGTAATACTACATATAAAATCTTTAATTCTTTTGTTAGCTGGATTATAAATGTATTAGGAATACAAAAAGCGATTCTTTTCACATTAAAAAGAATCGCTTTCCAAGTTCATATTTTCAATTACATTACATAAAGAATTGAGAGATTATCACTTAAAAGTATTAACGACAACTTCAGCCGCCTCTGCAATGAGTTGATTATCATAGGTAGCCTCTATCTCATCTTTACTAGATAAAATTGCGATGATAATTGGTGATCTATTTGGCGGCCAAACGATAGCAATATCATTTCTTGTACCGTAACTGCCAGCACCCGATTTATCTCCAACTATCCAGTCAGTTGGTACGCCCGCACGAATAAGCTTGTCTCCAGTTGCATTCCCTTTCATCCAATCTGTAAGTACTTTACGTTTATCATCTGGAAGCGCATTTCCGACCGTAAAATCTTTAAGATTCGTAGCAATTACTTTCGCTGTACTAGTATCACGAATGTCTCCTGGAATAGCTTCGTTTAATTCTGTTTCAAAGCGATCAGACATAGTAACCCGATCCCCCATCTGTCTAAGCGCTTTTTCATACCCTTTCGGTCCGCCTATTTTATGAAATAAAATGTTTCCTGCAGTATTATCACTATAACGAACTGCAGCCTCTGCAATTTCTCCTAGCGTCATTCCAGTATCTATATGTTTCTCTGTAATAGGTGAATAATCCACTAAGTCTTCTTTCCTAAATTTGATAACTTCATTTAATGTATCAATTGAGTTTTGCTGTAGCAATACTCCTGCCGCTAAAGCCTTGTAAGTTGATGCAAAGGCAAATCTTTCGTTAGGTCGATAAGAAATTGTTTCATTTGTACCAGTATCAATCGCATATACACCTAATTGTGCATCAAATTTCTTCTCAAGTTGAGAGAACTCTTTATGCGTCGCCTGATTTTTATGTTTCACTTTTCCAGTCTTTTCTTTCGCTTCAACTTGCAATGTCTCTCCTTTAAAAACATGTAGACTTGTAATACTTAAACCTAATATACCAACGCATATTCCTATCTTTAGTATACTCTTGTTTTTCAAAATCATCATTCCTTTCAAATTCTTAATACCTCTTTATACGTACACATAATAGACAATCACTGAAACAAATTTGTTCCATAAACTAAAAAATTTATAATTAGTATGAGAGTTATTAACAAAATAAGAAATAGTAGCTATGATCGCCGCTATCTCTTATTTCACATCTCATTTTCCACTTATAAATACCTTTATATAAACAGGTTCTCTTCCCTGAGAAAAGCACTCGAATATTACTAATTTTACTTAGAACCATCTGTACTAGCAGCTTCACCATGTATACGTTTCTGTTTTAAATCAAAGTATGCATCTAAAACTTCCTTTCCAATTATAGAATTAATTCCACTTTTATCATTATGAAGCCACGGAACTACTACTGAGAACGCTACTTCTGGATTATCGTATGGAGCATATCCAACTAATGTTAAGTTGTAACATTCCATACGTTCTCCTTTTGCATTTCTGCCAATTGGGTCTTCTCCGCCATATACAGTTTGAGCTGTCCCTGTCTTTCCTGCTGGCTTGTATGAAGCATTTTTGAAATGCTTCACGCCAGTTCCATCACCTTCTTGGAATACCCATCTAAACCCTTCTTTTATTCGATCAATATGCTCTGTCTTCATATCAATTCGATTTAATACGACAGGCTCTATAGAACGAATAACTTTGCCAACCTCTTCTTTTATTGATTGCTCTCGTATTTCTTGTACAATTTGAGGTTGCATTCTATAACCGCCATTCGCAATCGTTGAAATATATTGTGCTAATTGCAATGGTGTATACGTATCATACTGCCCGATAGAAAAATCTAGTAAAAACCCAGGCTGGCTATCTACTTTTCTAGTTTGTCCAATTATTTCATTCGGTAAATCAATACCCGTAGGAACTCCTAAGCCAAATTGCTTAAAATAATAGCGCATCGTATTAAATGCTTCTTGTTTTATATCCAATGAACCATTTGGTACGTAATGAACGCCCGCAATTTTTAAAGCTGTTTGGAACATGTATACATTCGAAGATACTTGTAGAGCTCGTAAATCATTAATATTACCAAATCCGGATACATTCCACGATTTCTTAGCTTGTGTACCTTTAAATTTCATCGGTGCATCATAAAATTGATCTCCTGGTTGTATTGCCCCTGTCTCATATCCAGTTAATAAAGTTGCACCTTTTACAGCTGATCCTAGTTCATACGAAGTTGTCATATTACCTAATGCCAAATCCTCGATTTCCATTTTCCCTTCTTTTTCTACAATCTTTTTGCCTGCCATAGATAAAATCTGTCCGTTATTCGGATTCGTCATAACAACAAAAGCTCGGTCCAATAGTGGCTCTGAACTCTTAAAAGCTCTCAAATTTTTCTCTAAACTTTCTTCCACTTTCTGTTGTAATTCCATATCAATCGTTAATGTTAAACTATTACCACTTTTTCCTTTAGAAATTATTTCTGTGTTTATAATATTTCCTGATTTATCTGTAATATTTTTCACTTCTTCTTTTGTGCCATGTAACACATCCTCATATCGTTGTTCAATGTAACTTTTCCCTACACGATCATTACGGTTATATCCGCGTACTAAATAAGAATCTAAATTTTCTTTTGGCAAACCTTCTTCACTACTCGTAATATTACCTAACACGGAACGAAATAAATCACCATTTACATAATTGCGCTCCCAATCAACCGTTGCATCTACTCCTGGAAAATCCGCAAGATTTTCACTTATCCGCGCATACTCTTCATCTGTTACATCTTTTTTAATAATTTGTGGTGTTAGTTGATAACCTGAACTCATTTTACTTTTAATAGCTAACACCTTTAAATCTTGTTCTGTTAACTCACCCAATTCTATTTCTGTAACGCGACTTCGTCTTAAATCTTCTATTTTTTTATCTAACTCTTTTCCCTCTATTCCCTTTTCTTTAAACTTTTCTATATCTTTTTTCGTAATCATTGTTTCCGTACGTTTCGTATTCAACTGCATCCAAAAATCCTTTTTATCGATATCGGTTAATTTATTTATATCTTGTTCGGGCATTTCAAGTACTTCCGCCAAGTCTTTTGCTGTTTTTAAAATAGCTTCACTCGTAATCCCCTTTACCCTTGTATACGTAATTGTGCGAAGAGATTTATTATTAACGACTGTTTTCCCTTCTCGATCTAAAATTTGTCCACGTGGAACTGGAATACTCGTTATTGCATTTTGACTACTTTCCACTTGGTTCTTATAAGCCTCTCCCTCAACAATTTGTACTTTCCCTAGCTGCATAATAATAGCTGAGAATAGTAAAAATATACAAAGGAACATGATATTTAATCGAATAGATATATATGTCTTCTTATTTCCTTTTTGCTTTTCCATAAATCCTCCATATATTTGCTTATATATTACGTAACGATGGCCGATTATAAAGTGAAACTTTAATCAACCCTCACCAATCGGGCTTTTACGGGCAATTGATCCCCCCATCTAACTTCTTTGCTTCCGCTGAATTTTGAGGTGGGGGTCTTACTGCCCGACAAATAGCGGGATAAATATCGTTTCGACTTTTTCACTAAACCATTGTAAGCATCCATTTCTTTTCGTTTTGCTACGTAGTTCAAAACTCTCCTGTCTTGTTTTCTCTCTATTTTTTGTCGTTTGCATTAGAAATGCTACACTGTATAACGACTCATCTTAAAAGTAAAATTTCATACTATTTATTCCTTTCTTCATGCTGTAATACTTAATAGACAATCTAAATAATAAAGTTGTTCCACATTTACAAAAAAAATAATTAACTATAATATGAAATAGGCTAAAAAGGGAGGGTTTTATGTTACATACAAAAATAAAAAGATGGAGATTTATAGCGATTATTTCTATTGTAGGTGTTATTTTAATCATTTTATTAAAAAGCCATTTCGTTTCAATTACTACCGAAACTTCTTCAGCTGAAAGAGGAGAAATACTTGATCAAAATGGTGTAATACTAGCTACAAATAAGAAAGTTAAGTCTTTATATTGCACTTCTAATGAGGACAAGCTATCGAAACAAGATACAGCAAACACATTAGCTTTTTTTAATCAATTTTCAAACGAGTTTCAACATCATATTTCTACAGAGAATATAAAATCTCAATTACAACAATCTTGTAAAAAGCAAACTATGAATGATATACCGTTATACTCTGACATAACTGAGAACGAACTTGCATTCATAAACAAAAACAAACCCAAAAATGTAATAATTAAAGATGAAGTAATACGTTATTATCCTAAACATGAAATTGGTTCACAGGTAATTGGGTATGTAGAACATGACCTTAATTCAAAGTATATGGCTGTTGGAAAAAGCGGGGTTGAGTTGCAATATGAAAATGATTTAAAAGGAAAACCGGGTAAAACTCTTATTTTTAAATTGAATAATAAAAAGTTCTTATGGAACATTCAAAAAGTACAAAAAGGAAAAGATGTCCGGCTTTCTTTAGACTATGAGTTGCAGCAAAAAACAGAGGAAGCATTAAAGTCTCAAATTAAGAAAACACCTGATGCTAAAGCTGGTTATGCTGTAGTGAGCGATGCAAAAACTGGCGCAATTTTAACTATGGCCAACTCAGCAGTTTTTGATCCAAATATATTACATACACATGTATCAACTAAAATAGATAACATAAAATCACTTTCGCAAAATAAAGCAATTCAAAAATTAAAGTATGGTGAATCTTATGTAAATATGGCTTCTACTATAAAGCCACTTACTATTTTAATTGGATTAAACGAAAAACTTTTTCAACCTGAAGATACTTACTTAGATAAGGGTACTTTTCAGTATGATACTCAAAATAATATTACGAATGCACCTGGAACACCAACAGGTGAGATTACACCGAGGCAGGCTATCATTAATTCATCTAACACATTTATGACAGCAAAAGTAGCTTTGCCCTTATTCAACCAAAATAATGGAAATATAGAAAAAGTGGCACATATATGGACAGATTATTTAATGCAATTCGGCCTACGTTCTAAAACCGGGATTGATTTACCCTTTGAAGAAGACGGACAATATGAATTCCATCCCTCTAATAAGTTTGAAAATGGAATTTCCGCTTTATTAAATGCCTCTTGGGGAGGAAATGAAGTGCATACTCCTCTTCAACTTGCTCAATATGCAGCAACTTTAGCAAGTAAAGGTGATAAATATAAACCTCAAATCGTAAGTGCTATTATTGGTAAAGATGGTAAAGAAACAAAAAAGTTTAAACCAATTTTAGAAAGTTCAAATCGTTACCCAATGAACTTTTGGAGTGTCGTACAAGGTGGAATGAGTCAAAATATAGAGGAGATTAAAAAGTTGCCCTTCGACGTCGCTGGTAAAACAGGTATTACAGGTTTTCCGAATGAGCAAGCAAGAATGATCAATCATTCTCTATTCATTGCATATGCTCCTACCGAAGATCCACAGATTGCCGTTTCTGTCGTTATTCCTGGTAGTAATTCAGAAAAAAACATTGCTGCTCTCGTTACATCAGAAATTTTAGAGTCCTGGAATACTCTTCAAAAAGAGAATAAAAACCAAAAGGAAGGTTCACTTTAATGAACCTTCCTTTTTTACCAAATAGAATCTATATTTATTATTTTCCATTCACCTTCATTATTCTTTTCAAACATAAATGAGTATTTAATGTCAGTTAAAACATACTCTTTTTGTACATATCCAGTATTACCGTTAATTGTCGATATTTTTATATATTCATCCTTCTGCACTTTTTCTGGAATCCAAGCTTTTACCATTTCATTAGATACTTCATATAAAACTTGTGATTCTCGCTTTGGTTCAGCTAAAATTTTCGTTTTATTTCCAGTAACAGTTGCATATATAAAATGAGGTTGCTTTGGTTGGTTACTTTCTGTCAATCCACTTGGTACTTTATATACATGTTTTGTATCATTTGCAAATTCTCCCCCCATTGTAAGAGCGACTTGCAACTCATGAAAAATATCTTCATCAAACTTCAATTCATCCTTCTTATAGCTCTTCCCTTTAAATTGAACTTCATCGTTTAACGCTTTATACAATTCATTTTTATTTTTTACATTTGTACTTTGATATAACTCATTCATGAATTGTTTTAATGTTGGATCTTGAGCAGACTCATCTTTTGTTTTAGGCTTAATTTGTGTACTACTTTGTACCGGTGATTTATTATCATCAAGCCAAGGTTGTTGAACAATAAAAAATAAAAATGTACACGCTAAAACCACAACAATTGGCAATGCTTTTTTACGAAATCGTCTTGTTTGTTTTAGAGAGCCTCCCTCATTACTTTCATATATAGATTGCTTTATTTTATAAATATATTCTTCTTCGTTTTTACGGT
Organism: Bacillus sp. SSR7; assembly: GCF_055902415.1. Taxonomy (NCBI): domain Bacteria; kingdom Bacillati; phylum Bacillota; class Bacilli; order Caryophanales; family Bacillaceae; genus Bacillus; species Bacillus sp. SSR7. Next base: position 420,852 of record NZ_JBVVXV010000001.1, read on the forward strand.
GTTCCATTGGGCCTTTTTTTAATTTTCTATACCAGTCAGGATTTTGTTTATTGTTCATCACTACTACCCTCCCCTATTAATTTTGAAACCTTACTTCTTGCTCTACTTAATCTAGATTTTACAGTTCCAATGGATACTCCTAATGTTTCAGCCATTTCTTCATAAGATAATTCATATTTTGCATCCAATATTATTATTTCACGGTGCTTTTTAGGTAGTTTTAATACAACTTTCCACACATCATTCATTTCTTCTTGCTTAAAAAATTCTTGTTCTGCCGACACAGTTTGCTTATCGTCACTAAAAAAACCTACTAAAGATATTCTTTTAAAATAAGATGATTTCAAATAGTTTATTGCCGTATTTCTTGTGATTTTTAATATCCACGTTTTAATAGATGACTCCTTTCGAAATGAATTCCAATTTTTAAATACCTTTATAAATACATCTTGCGTGATATCATCTGATAAGTGTGGATCTTTCGTAATAATAAATGAATAATTCCATACATCTTGCCAATAATCTTTTATAACATAGTCCAGCTCATCATGATTACACTTTTCAATAAACGTCTGTTCCATTTCCACACCTCAAACTTATTTGAATAAACATAAAACTGCCCTCACTTTTATTATGGTTTCAATATATAGACAAGATACAAATTTCATTTGTTCCATTGTTTATCTTTTTTTGATAGAAAAATCCTCTTGAGAATGCTTATTTGTGTGCTCTATTTATGTTTTACTAAATAACTGTTTTGTTTAATTTTAAAACTTGTCCATTTCATTTTGTTTTATTCTTCTATTTACTATTTACAATGTCAACCTTTCAAAAATGAAAATGAAGATGTGTTATCAACTTTCTGTAGCCACAGTAAAAAAGCATTCTCGACTAGCAAGAATGCTTTTTTAAAATATATTTGTTCTATATTTCACGCAATTTATACCTTTGAGTTAAGCAAACATATAGTGAATTTACTAGAAGATTTCACCTTATGATAAGCTATTATTTCTGAAAAACATGTTTTACTTTTTCGCCTGGAACATTGCTCCCTCCTCTTCCTTTTACATCTTCAATCATCATGGTTACAATCATGTCTGGCTCATTTGCATCAAAAGCTGCAAACCATCCGATTTCTTTTCCGTCTGCCTCTTTCGATTCTTTCAATTCTGCTGTACCTGTTTTACCAGCAAGAGTTACACCATCAACCTTAGCAATTCTCCCCGCGCCATCAGGGTCATTAATCACTTTGATTAATGCACTCTTTAATATGTCTTGATTCTTTTTAGAAATCACATTTTCTTTCCAATTCCCCGTAACTTTTGCTTCTTTTAAAAGATGAGGCGACGGAATATTCCCTTCATTCACAATCGATGCATATGTTAATGCTAAATGAAGTGGTGTCATTAATACTTGCCCTTGTCCGTATCCCGTGTCTGCTAGTTGAATATCATTTTTTATCCCATCTCTTGCAATGATTGAAATAGGAAATTCGTATTCAATTGGTAATTTTTCATGAAATCCGTATTTCTTAAATTCATTCACATACTGATCTTTTCCCATTTTCAAAGCTTGTTGAGCAAAATAAATATTATCAGAGTACTTCATTGCCTTATCAAAATCAATTGGACTTGCATCCTTCACACGTGTTACATAATAATTCCCCCAAGCTGAATCTTTTGTCCACTTTAATCCTTGAATATTAAATTCTTCCTTAGGATTTATTATGTTTGTTTCCAAACCAATTGCACCTGTAATCGTTTTAAATACGGAACCTGGTACAAATGCTTTTGTGAAGCGATTCATCATTGGTAGTTTCGAATCGTTATTCCATGCTTCTCGTTGGGCCTTTGATGCTCCTCTAACTATTGTATTTGGATTATACGCAGGGCTACTTACAAGCGCGATTGTTTCACCTGTTTTAGGATTGATCGCTGCACTAGAGCCGGCTTCATTTTTCATCTCATTATAGATTTTTTCTTGAATTGCAGCATCAATTGTTAATGTAACATTTTCCCCTGCTTTCGCTTCTTTTTTGGCTACGTTTTTAATTTCTTTCCCGTTTCCATCTTCTATAAATACGCGTCCACCCTTTTCACCACGCAATTTATTCTCCAGTACTTTCTCTAAACCTGTCTTACCTATTAAATCATCAGCTTGATAACCTCTTTTTTGAAGCGATTTTAATTCCTCTTCATTCACCTTTCCTATATATCCCGTTAAGTGTCCGGCTGCTTCTCTTAATGGATACGAACGAATATTCACTGGGCGAGAAGCAACTCCTTCTAATTCAATATAATCATTCTGTCTAGTTCCCTCTTTTAAAATCCCAATTGGTACAAAAGAATTTGGTTTTATCCATTTCGCTGTAAGCTTCTGATCAACCTCTTCTATAGACATATCAAATAACTGCGCTACTGTTTCTTTTGTTTGTGCCGCCGTTGCGCCTAGTTTCTCTGGAATAATTCCAACCTCAGTCGCTTTACCATTCGTTGCTAGACCCTTCCCATTTCGATCGTATATTTCTCCACGTTTTCCTTGTTCTATTTGCATACGTACTTTGTAATCTTTTTTCATACCTGGAAAAATGAAATCTGGTGTCCAATCTATTTTCCAAGATTCCTTTTCTTTCACGAGTTTTGCTTCATGGATAAATAAAGCTGGTCCTCCATCCGTATCCATCTTAACTTCAAAAAGAAAAAGTTCTTTATCTTTAGTATTCTCTCCTTTCGTTTTAACTTTTAAATTCTTAACGCCAATACCTTCATAAATTTTTTGGTATTTCTCTGTGAATTCCTTTTTAGAAATTGTTTTTTGAGCATGTTCTGATAAATGATCATACATATTTGCAAATTTTCTATCATTCCATAAATTTATATATTCTTCAAATGATTGTTTTGGCGATTCGTTTTTATTACATCCTACCAACATAACTGCAAAACAAAAGAAAAGCAGCATCCATAATTTTTTCAATTCAATCTTCTCCCTTAATTAAAAATCATTTTTCCTTTCTTAATTTATTAAATAAAAAATGTTTCAACGCTTAATAGACATTTTAAGTAATGACATTGTTCCATATTTACAAAAAAATAAATTTACACTTAAGTTGCATTAGAAGAGGGAAGTTTGTAAGCTTCTTACAAGCTTAAGGAACATCTATATTTAGCAAACGTTATCATTATTAGTGGTGTTTTGAAAAATTCATTTAAAATACCTTTTAGTTCGTTTTCGCCGATTTCACCTTTTTCTTTATAGATATTTTGAAACAAAAAATAGAATCCTAATAATAAGGATTCTATATCAATAAATATCAAAAATCACTTAGGGTATAAGTGTTATTTTCATCACTTCGAGCCGTTAATAATTAGATTTATTTTTCTTGATCTAATGGTGATGCGATTCTACCCATATAGACTATTTTTAATTTTCTGTAATATTTATAAAATTCACGGCTCTCTTGTCCTCAGTACCTAACGCCGTATTCACTTTATCTATTTCCTTGCTTAATTCTGGTGCTTTCCCTTGATTGACTAAATTAAGATTTCCAAAAGATTTATTAAAAGATAGAATCTGTCTAGTTTTTTCTTTCCCATTTATTTCTTTGAATAATGTATCCTCTACAATTAATAGGATTACGTTGGATCCACCACGATGCGGAGATAGCCATACATCCCCTTCATATTGAACATTCATTTTTTTCTGATCAAAAGTTAGTTCTTTCAAGTCTTTATATTCTTTATTTGCAAGCTACCATTTAAAAATTTTTTATTAAATAATTTAGTAATAACTCCATAAACTAAACTTATTTGTATCTCATAGGAGTGTATTAGTTTTGAAAAAAATTCGATATTCCTCATTTTTTTATAATTTCTCTTTGTTCCAAGCCAATATCCATATATGCTTTTACAGATAGTAGTATGGCAAATGAAAAAACAGGGAAGGTAATTTTGGAAGTAAATACAAGAGAAAAAATAGTTGCACTAACATTTGATGACGGTCCTCATCCTGTTTTCACACCTCAAATACTTGATATATTAGCCAAATACAAGGCAAAAGCAACCTTTTTCGTAGCAGGTAATAAAGGTAAAAGATTCCCCGCTATTATAATAAGGGAGGTAAAAGAAGGACACGAAATTGCTAATCATACTTATAATCACATTTATAATAAAAACATTACTGCAGCTAAATTAACATCAGAATTAAATCAAACGGATGAAGTTATCAAGAAAATTACTGGTTATAAGCCAACTCTGTATCGTCCTGTTGGAGAGCTACATAATGATTTAATTATTAATACAGCCATACAAAACGGAAAACTTGTAATCTTGTGATCGTGGTATCAGGATCCCCAAGATTGGAGGAGTCCAGCAGCTAGCAAAATTTCAAAGCATATCATAAAAGGAGTACAGCCTGGAAATATCATTCTACTTCATGATTGGAATGGTAGCGAATTTTCTGAGACATCTCAGACAGTTGAAGCATTAGAAAACATCCTGATCCACCTTAAAAACAATGGTTATACATGTGTCACCGTATCTGAAATGCTGTATCGTTCCATAAAAATAATCCCCTCTCTTTTTGATCCTATTTATCAGTGAATCTGGGTTTGTTTACTTTCTTCTTTTTAAAATCTATTGTACTATAGTCATTTTTGTTACATTTAGAGAGAGTATACAGGCTTTCATAATTATTTGATCAAACTGTAGATTTCTTAATTTTAAACGAACATTTAAAATATTTTATAGCATAGAATAGACAGTATGCAGTAGATACCATTAATATCTACTAGGTAAATAAAAAAGAAGGAGAAAATAAATGACTCTAAATATAAATAGAGTATTCCCACGTAATTGGTATGCTGTGAGTTATTCAAAAGATATAAAAAAGATTCCAGTAAAAAAAAGAGTTGCTGGCAAAGATTTTGTATTATATCGGGATCAAAAAGGCGAAGTTCAGGCTCTATCACCTTACTGCCCTCATCGTGGCGCTGACTTATCACTGGGACAAGTAGTAAATGGTAAACTAGTCTGTCCCTACCATGGTTGGGAGTTCGATAGTTGTGGTACTTGTGTAAGAATTCCATCCCAACCCAATAAACCTATCCCGAAATTTGCTCATACCTTCTCATACCCTGTAAAAGAAAAGATTGGATTGATTTGGATATACCCTAATAGTGAGGAAACTCCACCTGAATGGAAAACTTTTCATGTAATGGAGAACACTCCTTTTAAACTCTCTTCCTTCCACGCCACTTGGAATGCACACCTTACTCGATCAATCGAATCTGTGCTGGATATTGCTCACCTTGCTTATGTACATAAAAAAACGATTGGTAGAAAAACAAAAGCTGATTCAACCAATTATAAGCTGGAGGGAACACTGGATCAGTTTATATTCTCAAATGGCGATGCTTACCTTGAATACAAATTCCCACATCAATGGATGCTTCACAGTGGCAAACAGGAGAAAGAGTCATTTATTCAGTACATTACATTTACACCAATTGATGAAGAAGAGACATTAATTATGGGATATACCGGAAGGACATTTTTAAAGTACTTCCCTTTACTAGACCAAATTTTAGCTAAATTTAGTTTAAGAGTACTAAAAGAGGATCAAATTATTGTAGAAAGTCAACATCCTAGGCCTATACCAGAAGCTTTAAAAATGGAGGCCCATGTTCATGCAGATATGGCTCAAGTTCAGTTTAGAAAACGTTGGTTTCAATTTTTACAAAATGAGTCTTGTTTTTCACTTGATTAAAGGTACGTAACCCAGTATTAAATATAGGTGTAGTGACGTTGATAGACGTGGTTGCTCCCCCATTGCCATCAAGCTAAAATTTTATAGTACCCCCTGAACCCAATTTTGTACTAACTCATAACAAAAATTCCCTTCAAAAAAGAAAGGCGCCTACGCACCTTTCTTTTTTAATTCATTTTCACTCTCTTAGCATCCAGCATCCCTTATGAATCACTTTAATGCGTCATTGTACGGACCTAATTACTCTTTAGAAAAGTAATGATTTGTCTCCTTACTTTTCAGTAACATATTTCCTCTTTGTATTATTTTCAGTAAAAACCTTTATTTTTCGGTGTAACTTATGAATTTCATATGTAATCAGCTGATTCGACCAGCTGATCCACGAGACTTGTTCGAAAGGCAGCCTCAGCATAGGAATCATCCCGAAATCCGCGTTTGAGCTGGCGAACCACAGTAGTCTGGAAAGCGACAGTCCTTCCCTCCAGACCAGAATCGTTGCAATTTGAATCAAGGAACGTTACATGTCCTCATTGACCAGAAAGTTCTTGAAAAATTTCAGTAGGGAATAATAAAAGTAAGGAGTGAATCGACTGTTCACTCCTTTGAATGATAACCGTAGAGGTCCATTTAGCTTTGAAATAAAAATTGATAAAAAAGTGCTTTAAGCCTTTTTTAATAGCAAATGTAAAAATCCATTTTCAAAAAAATTTAATCAAAAAGGTGTTCACAGGAGGCAATCTGAATAGAATTCAAATGTTTCATTCGGTTTATGACAGATAGTTCTTCATTAACTCTATGTAATTCAAGCCATCTTTCGAAATTAGAAAAAAAGCCAATAGATTTCTGCAAACCGGGCGTATGATTTGATATTGTAAAGCCCTCTGGCATCAATTTGTTCATCACCTATCATCATGTATCCCTTGGTTGAAACCATCAGCTTTTCTGTACCGCTTCCCAGTGAATAGCTCGAAAAGTTATGGGTGTTGAGCTCAACTTAACGACGACGGGAGCTACCCCCAATTAGTGATGAAACCCATTATCATATTTCGTATCATGAGGCATAGGCCCATCCAGGGAATCCAAAAAGGCAACAGCCTGTTTGAGGTTTCTCAAAAATAAATGCGCGAGATCCACGGAAAATCCATTTCGAACCACAACGCGCATAATCGTCACCGCTTCTAGATCTGGAGGCAATGGATAGGCAGGTACTTGCCAACCGAACACACGCAATTGTCGAGATAAATCATAAAGATTCCAGTTTGATGTGTGACCATTTTTCAGTCGCCAAGCGAAAACCGGTATATCCGAACCATCGGACAAAAGTTCGAAAGGTTCCATCTTTTGAATCGCCTTGCTAAGAAAAAGAGCGACTTTCTGAGAAGCCCTTTGGACATCATAGTACCCCCTTTTCCCCAAACGCAGGTAATTGTAATATTGCAGGAGTACTTGTGCACCAGGACGTGAAAAATTCAGGGCAAAAGTTGGCATGTTGCCGCCTAAATAGGAGACGCGGAAGATTAGATCCTCAGGGAGATCATCCGCTTCCCTCCAAATTATCCAACCCAATCCAGGATAGACTAATCCATATTTATGTCCGGATACATTGATGGACTTTACCCTCGGCAATTGAAAATCCCAGACTAAATCTGGTTGAAGAAACGGGGCTATAAATCCGCCCGAAGCCGCATCCACATGCATAGGAATGTCAAGTCCCGTCCTCTCCTGTAAATCGTCCAACGCTTTTGCAATGGCAGCAACCGGTTCGTAACGTCCGGTATAAGTCTCACCGAGAATCGGTACCACACCAATCGTATTTTCATCCACGGCTGCAATGACCCCCTGAGGATCCAATCGGGAATGCTCAGGGCTAACCTTTACATAGCGTGGTTCAACCTCCCAATAGTTCGCGAATTTTTTCCAAACGACTTGAACAGCAGAACTAAACACAATATTAGGCCGATCCACCGACTTCCCCTCTCTTTTGCGTGCATTTTGCCAGCGTCTCTTTAACGCAAGCCCCCCGAGCATACATGCTTCCGACGATCCAGTTGTTGAAACGCCCATAGTTGTAAGGGGGCTAGGGGAATGCCAGAGATTGGCTAAAATGCGAACACACCGCTCCTCAATTTCAGCTGTCTGTGGATATTCATCCTTATCAATCATGTTCTTATCAAATGATTTAGCATATAGCCGCTCTGCGGTAGGCTCCATCCAGGTGCTAACGAACGTTGCAAGATTCAAGCGTGCATTGCCATCTAGAGTAATTTCATCATGGACGATTTGATACGCTGTTTCTGGTAACATGCCTTCATCAGGCATGTTAAATCGCGGAACGACTGATTCTCCTTTGCGGGCAAACAGAGGATTTATAGAAAATTCGGGAGGCAGCTCCATTTGCACATGACGCGGTAGATATTGTGGATTATCTGGCATAATCTCTTTTTCTTCATATGTATCGTTTTGAACTTCTTCTTTTCGATCCTGCGGCATACTAGTCCCCCTTAATTAATGGTTTAACAAATATATTATTTACAAAAATATATTTGTTAAACCAAGGAGGAAATTCTATTAAAAGGTACTGCCACCATTCAAATTAAAGAAATATAGTTTGTGATTATAAAATAGAAATCGATTTATATTATAATAAAAACATTGAATATGTGAATGTGATTTTCTAAAATTTCTAAGACTACATTACAAATGTGAATAACTAAAAAACTATCACTTCAAAGAATTTGAGAATATGGAACATTTTAAGCGAGATTGAGATAATTATATTCACAAAATAATTGATGCACCGTTAAAAAGAATGAGCCCGGTACAATACCGGACTTATATTCATACAACCGCTTTATTTTTCTATTTAACTGTTGGGATTCAGCTCATAATGAAACATATTTTTACATAAAAGACTTTCGTATATAAATTTTTCAAATGAGTTATTAGCGAATTGTTGACCAATATCACTTTCTGAGTGAGTAATTTTTAGATTGATGATGTAATAAATTTTGTTTTTTTCTTTTATGTAAAATATTCTAGTTTTGCATTAGGAAAGAACTGTTTCATATAGGAATACAGATAGTTTTTTATATCCTCTTCTTCTTCTTTCTGATAAATGTATTTTCCGATTCCATATTTCCCCCATTTATACCTTCTTTTCTCTTCATCTAATTCTAATTTTGTCATTGGGTAGTTTTTTTCAATAACCCTTTTAGCTGGCTTTGTAAAACGGTGTTGAATAAATTCAAATGTAATATCATCCCGTGCATCAAGAGGTAATTCAGCATTTAGGCGTTCAAACATATGATAGTATCCTTCCTTCCAGCCTTCATGCAGGTAAATAGGAGCTACAATGAAACCAAGAGGATATCCAGCTCTAGCTACTTTTCCTGCTGCCTCAATTCGTTTCGCTAAGGGAGAAGTTCCTGGTTCAAAGTTTTTAATCACATAATCAGCGTTTACACTAAAGCGAAACCTTGTTTTTCCATTATGTTTAGCATCAAGTAAATGATCTACATGGTGGAATTTCGTAACAAATCTCAATTTCCCATATTCAGATTCTCCAAAATGCTCAATGGCCCGTTTAAGGGTATGCGTTAAATAATCGATTCCTACAATATCTGAAGTACACGACGCTTCAAATCTTGTTACTTCAGGTGCACGCTCTTTCATGTATTTATCAGCAGCTTCTAAAATTTCTTCAACATTTACATACGTTCGTATATAAGGCTTACTTCCCATCGTTGTTTGTAAATAACAATAATGACAATGTCCCATACATCCCGTTGCAAAAGGAATTGCATACTCTGCTGAAGGCTTGGAAGTATCGAATTTCAGTGTTTTTCTAACACCAACAACCAGCGTGGATTTTGCTACTCGATACTTTTGAAAATCGTTATCCCCTGGCAAATCTCTTACTTGATTATGAGAAGTAGTATGTCGAATTTCAACATCCATCTTTGAAAACTTCTCAAACAGCTCTTTCCCCAAAGGATAATCTAGTGCTTTCGGTTCAAAATATACGAGCTTAGGCATAAATGGCTTATTCATTCTAACATCCCCTCTGAAATATCACCATAATAGTAAGTGTAAGCTTGGTTTGCCTCATCTTCGGTAGCATATATAGCCATCTCATTTGTTAGTGGATAATACGTTTCGTAAAGAAATAGCGCTAATTCATTAGGTCTTTCAGGATTATTTACAACTGCTGCAGCTTGTATGTTAGCTACGTCTTGAGTATGAGGATTTCGGTAAAAAATATAAACAATGTCACCAGCATGATACGTATTACTTTCAGAAGAAAATTCCATTCCATCACCATCTCATTTCATAAAATTCAATGCTCACAGTTTTACTTTCTAATTTCCTTGTAGTGTAACTATTTAATTACATTGATAATGATTACGTCATACAAACATATTTTGAAAAATGAATAATAAATGTACTCCCAAAAAGGCAAGCATATATCAATGCTTGCCTTTCGTTCTAACGACGATGTTCAACAAGATCGATTACACCTAAAACGACGTGTGCTAAACCAAAACCAAATACTGTATTTGCAATCATTTTATTAGTTCCACGAGTTTGTTTAAGAGCATAACCTGCTGCTGTCACTGCTGTACCTAAAGCTGTTGGAATTAATCCTTCACGAATGTCCACAGTGATGCCTCCTTGTTTCGTAGTTAGTAAATTTGTTTTAATAACTCGAAGTAAAGTATTAAAACAAGTATTAGTATTTTTCTTTTCAATAAAATTATGTAAAATTTTTATGAATAATATTTTAAATCCATAACAGCTATAAAGATTGAAAAAATTATTAATTAACAAATAAGAAAATATCTTCAAAACGTATTTGCATATAAAAATTGTATACCTCAGACAAAAAAATTCTTTGTGGAAATTCTCTCCATAAAAAAGTGCTCCTACATTTATATAGGAGCACTTTTTTTATGAAACACTATTCTTTATTTGCCTATGAACCACTTTATTATAATAACCATGCTTTACAACTTGCCTAACATCATCCATCCATTCACCTTTTTTAGAATTTTAAAATTTAGCCCTTCACTTTCATATACTTCTCTTTTACATGAGCTAGTAAGTCCCTCAGCTTATTCTCTGCAGGGTGTTCTTGATTTTCTGGAACTTCTCTCCCGTATGATGAGAAGATTTGTGAGCATGCACTAGGTGTGACTTCCAATTTCGCGTATGAGAATGTATGCTCATTTTCTTTACCAATGTTTTCAGTAGTGCCTCCATTTGAACCAACGTGTATACAGCTTTCGTCAAGTTTGGTGCGCTTACCTTCCTTGTTAACCGTGTAATATGTGTCATTGACTTCTCCATATTTCATATTAACTGTTGATGTCACTGCGGTCCCGTCTGTAGAAAAAGTAACAACACGAAACCCATCTTCTTCTGGCAACAACTCAGCTCCTGGAACATTATATAGAACCAAAAGGTCTCCTTTGTATGCTTCTGGAATGAGATAAATGGTATCTGTAGTGTCTTTTCCGAATCGGACACAACCGCTTAAAAGAATTATAATAAAGATCCCGCAATACATGATAACTATTCTCATAGAGTCTCTCCGGTTATGTATAAGAATGGTATAATATGTATTATATAATTCAATATATTTCTTTGGATAGAATAAGTTTCTAGTTTGAAGTCAATTTTACTATTGTCATATAAATGATTGATGTCAGTGGATGATTGGCATGAAGAGAAATGGAGTGAATTAATGAGCAGACGTTTTGCATTAACATATGAAAATAAGATTTTGAGAAAGATAATGATTACCGTAAGCATTGTCATACTCGTTTTCATGGCAACAGGGGGTGATTCTGTCCAAAATGATGCAAAGGATGTAACGGAGATTCCGCTAAACAACAAATTAGAATCCCTTATTTCAGAAAGTGTCATTGCCTGGAACCAAGACAAATTAAATCATACAGAAAAACAATTTGAGACGCATGTAATCTATGGAACTGAAATGAAGGATGAAAAAATGTATGTCTACCTTCATTCCCTCATGCAAGGATACGACCGCGAAACACAGACAGTTTCTCAAGCAGGACATTTACTTCCAGTCCGTGTGACAGTCATAAAAAATGGGGATGATTACATCATTGAAGATTACCGTGAACCAGGAGATGGTACTGAAAATGAACCTACTTTGCGCAACATGTTCCCGAAAAAATATGCGGATCAAGCACTCACTATCTCAAATGAAACGATTCAATCATTAGAATCTCGTATGCAAGAATCTGTTTCTAAGTGGCTGGAAGATACAAGTAATAAGAGACAAGATAGATAACAAATAAAATATTCAAAATCGAATATTATACAAAAAAATAAAGTTTATATCTTTAGTAATTGTGTATCAGTAAGGTTTATTTTTACTATAATCAGAAGTTCATATTTTTGAATGTCTGAAGAAGAAATAATCCTGCTCCCCTTCTCATACAACTTTGGATGAAGTGAATAGCTGAAAATAAAGGGAACTCTCAGAATAGAGTTTTTAATCAAGTGCGTTCCTTTTATTACTTACTATTTAGCCTACGTACATATTACATAGTGTATTTTATTATCCAATAAATTGGATTAAAACCTGGTTAAACTTTTCCCGCTCTTCCCAGAATGTGCCGTGACCACTGAATTGAAAAGGTACAAGTTGTGCATTTTCCAATAATTTTTGCGTCTCTTCTCCCTTAGTAAATGGAACAATTTTATCGTGAATACCGTGAATAATTAGCGTCTGTACATTTATTTTACCAAGATCGCTATACACATTTTCATCTCTCAATGTTCTCATAATCGCAGCTGTCGACCAACTAGCCGCTTCCAATCCTAACTGTAGAAACCATTCGAAAAATGGTCCAGTGATTTTCTGAAAGAAAAATTGATCTGTTACCCCCTGCAACATATTAGGGCGATCGTTCAGTGTGTCTGTAATGAACTTATTCGCAATCCCTTTTTCCACACTAGTTGGAGATGCAGCACCAATTAGGACTAATTTGGATACTCCAAATCCTTGATAACGAGCCATATAACGAATCGAAATTGCACCACCTGTGGAGTGTCCTGCTAGTGTGACATCTTTAAGCTGTAACGCTTTAATTACTACTGCTATATCATCTGCCAATCTATCAAAATTGTATCCACTGTATGGTTTGTCTGAATTGCCGTACCCCCTCCAATCAATTCCTATACATCGATATCCCATTGCTGGAAGTACATTGTACTGATATTCGAATTGCTTATGGTTTAATGGCCACCCATGTATAAAAAGTATTATTTTCTTACCTTTCGGATTTATATCTTCTACAAAAATTCTTACATCAGATTCAACAGGTATTAAGTATCCCATGCAGACTCCCCCATGTAATAAAGATTGCCTCTACAATAAGATATTCAGCTTAAGAGAATCTATGCTGTTTCAAGTCTACTCTAAATTGCCCTAAGGACCAGTTCGACTACAAATAAGGATTCATGAAATTCGCGTTACATATACAATCGCAACAGTTGTGTTAGAGAGAGATCCTACTTTCAATTCCTCCATTTGTAAATAAGGTGTTGGAAGCTTTCTACGTACTAAATTTAAATTTACATCTAAATCTTGGACAAATGCGATTTGCGGACCCACAATATTGTATTCAATTTCAGCTTTTGTAATATCTCTTTTTTCTTTCTTTGACACATTTACTAACAAACAATTTAATTTATCTGTATCGAACTGAATAAGTATATAGCCATTTAAAATACTATCCTGAATATCTTCCATTTGATTTGTTATTTTTGAATTCTCAAAGGGTAAGACAGACTGAGTATCTTGTAACGAATCGAAGCTCTTCTTTTTTATATAAGTCAAAACCTCTTCATGAAATATATTTACATCGATTAATGTTCTAAAATATGAAATGACTATAGCGGAATTATTAGAAGCAATTTCCAACGTTATAAAATCTTTAGGTTTTTTAGTAATTTCATTAAATCCTGCAAAGATTCTATAGAGTAAACAGATATTCTTTCATGTGGTTTCAATTGATAATACCCTTCCTTTCAGAAAGAAACTATATATAGTTTTCAGGAAATTGCTATTTTTAAAATTAGGGATGGTGATATATAAATATACTTATTGAATTAATAATAAAGCCTTTGAAAATAACTTAACCAAAATTAGTTAAAAAATGTATTACAAGTAAAAATTAGAAATGTTTTAAGTGGAATTACGATATTAAAAACAACCTTTCTTTTGGTATTGGTACTAAAGAAAGGTTGTTTTTATAACAGGATTTTTCAAGTGTCTATTCTATAGGGTACATTTTACCAGTGTTCTTCTCTTTATTATTTCATTAAGTGTCAATAACATTACATTACATTTTGTATGGTTTCTTAAAAAATTTCAGTAAAAAGAATATATTAATTTTGAAGTGTGCAAATAGGGAGAGTGACTTCAACTATAGTCCCCTTATTCACTTCACTCTCAATAAATACCTTTCCCTGATGTGTTTCAATGATTTTATAACAAATCATTAACCCTAAGCCAATCCCCTCTTCTTTAATACTATAAAAAGGTTCTCCGAGGTATGGTATACGTTCTTTTGGAATCCCACACCCTTGATCGATAAAACGAATGCTTAATTGATTATTATCAAGTATATTTAATTGAATCAGAATTTCCCCTCCCATCGGCATAGATTCAATTGCATTTTTTAATATATTAACAAATACTTGTTTTAATTGATTTCCTTCACATGAAATCAATGGAATACCAGGGTTAAGGTCGATTCTAATTTTTATATTATTCATCATTGCTTGAGGTTGTAGTAGCATTAAAACTTGATCCATTAGCACACTAATATCATTAGGTTGTATTTTTACCACCTGTGGTTTGGCTACCGCCATAAATTCAGTTGTAATGCTCTCTATACGCTCAATCTCTGATGATACTATATTAATATAACCCTGATTATTCTCATTTTCCGTTGATTTTAGTAATTGCATGAACCCTTTCATTGCAGTTAATGGATTATTAATCTCATGAGCCATTACAGTCGCTAATTGTCCTACAACAGCAAGTTTTTCAGATTTTCGTAATAATTCTTCTGTTTTTAGCCGTTCAGTGATATCACGAGAAATACTTAGGAAAACTTTTTTACCATTTAAGTTAAAAACACGAACACTAAACTCAGTTGTTATTATTTTTCCTGTTGGAAAAACATATTCATCTTGCAAAGTGAAGGAAGTTTGTCCTTTTTTAATTTTTTCTAATAACCTTACGATTATTTGAGAATCTTGTGGTACTATATTTGAAAATGATAAGGAGAGCAACTCTTCTCTACTATACCCAAATCTTCTACACCCAACAGGGTTTACCTCAATAAATCGACTTGGAGCATTATCTTCATTCAGCTCTACTACATATACCGCATCAGTTGCTTGTTCGATTAGTGCACGGTACTTCATTTCACTATCTCTTAATTGCTGGTGTAATCGATGCCGCTCTCTTTCTGCTTGTTTTCTTTCAGAGATGTCTCTACAAATTGCTGATAAAGCTATCACATTCCCTCTTACATCTAGTATAGGAGAAACTGTCAGACTGACATCAAGAAGACCCCCATCGCTCCGTTGTCTAACAGTTTCTAATCTAGTAACCACAGATTCGCCCGTTAGAATTTTCTGAATATTTTTAAGCGATTCTTCCATTAAAAAATCTGGTACACAAGGTAATCTCTTACCTATGATTTCTTGCGATGACCACCCAAATATCTTTTCATAAGCTTTATTGGCTTGTAAAATATGCCCTTCTCGATCAGAAATAGTAATAGCATCTAGATTGTGCTTTATAAATGATTCTAATAATTCTTTGGTAGCGCTTAATTCTGATTCTACCTTTTTCCTTTCGGTTATATCAACTGTAGAACCAACAACTTCAATAACTTGTCCATTTCGTTTAATCGGCCTAAGCGCAATAAGAATAATAGTTTTATCATTTGGCCAAGGTAATTCAAATATAATTTCTTTTCCTTCCCATGCCTTAAGATAGTACTTCATCAATTGTGGAACTAAATGTGGAGGAACAATAGAAGCATCAATAGTACGTAAGCTTTTTCCTACCACCTGTTCAGAATAAAATCCGTTTTGATAATAAAACTGTCCATCACATAAAGTGTGTATAAAGTGCTTACCCACTTTTTTAAATTTAAAAATTCCTCCTTGAAGCTCATGTACGGTATCTGTAAGTTCTTGCTTCGATTTTTTTAATTCTCGATTCATTTTAGATAAGTCCTGTGTTAAATAATACAATCTCTGGTAGGCTTCCATAAGAAATAGCCCAATTAAAAGCCCTAACGCTATATATAATAAGCCTCCTGTGTAAAGTAATGTAGTATTAAATAATACGCCAACTAACCACTTTATTCCAATAAAAACAGAAAAATAGAAAGATGCACTTTTAAAAGGATGTAGTTTTTTAAAATAAGTTTTAAAAGTAGAAAATAGAATTCCCATACATAAATAAGCAATCACAGGGGGTTCCCAATACCCTCCAATGTAAAAGATACGCATTACAATTATGCTAATTAACGTAATCCAACCAGCAATACGACCAAAGTAAATAAAAGATAGAATAAGAGGAACAACTCGAAGATCGTAGGAAAATCCCATGTATGGAAAAGAAAAGAACATTAACGTAACTGCAATAATCCCTCCATAGAGCTTTTCGAAATATCGACTAGAATTACTTGTAAACACTTGAATAAATATTGCTGCGCTAACTAATAAAGAAAAAATAGAAAGGTTGATGAAATAATCTTTAATAATCATGTAATGTCCCTCCTTGCATTAAGTGTATTCGACAAAAAAGCTAAAAATCCTACAAATTGTATAAACAGTTCAAATGCATAAATTTTAAACTAGGATAAAATCTAGAAAAGTAAATAAGGAGCACAGCAGATGAGATATTTTAATGAAAAATAGTTAAAAAAAGATAATAGTAACCGTTGACTACTATTATCTTTTTTCTTTAAGTTATCGTAATATGTCTGAAACTTTAAGGGACGTGGTATGTCATTTCATGGAACAATGATTATATGCTGAGTCATGAATATAGAAATTTCAGCAGTAATTTTTGAAAAATAACATAAAAAACAAAACTATCTATGAAAATGGAAAAAATCTATATGAATGTCAACTAATCTATGTACAAAAACGTTCACTTAATTTTGCATAAAATTACTCCCCTTAGAAAGCTAAGTAGTTCTTCAAGTTCGATAAGAACACCTATAGATGCTTCAGGATAACTACATAATTGTATGAGTAATGTACTTGAAACCTTTCGGTAAAACCATACACATAATACAACTAACTCCTTGGGTTCAATATTTACTTTTTCGCTGAACAAATTCTTTTTCTTGAGCAAAATATTCTAGGATATAAGGAGATTTTTCAATTAACTTGGTGTCTAGTTTATTCTCCAGCTCCAATTACTTCGTTACTTTCAGATTCAGTTCATTATATTTTGTACTTTGTCTTTATACACAACATATTCTTTACCATCCACTACTGCTACTACCGCAAATTCATCATTTGGATTGAATGAAAGCCAATCAGCCCACATGCTAGTATTAGCCCCCCCACTCCACATATTATGAACAGTGTTTTTAGTTAAATTCATAACTTTATAAGACGCATTTGGCGCATTTGTTCCAGTCTTTATTTCAAAAGTGTATGCGTTATGAATTTTTTTATAAAAGTAGAAAATGTTTGATGGACGAAGCTGATTCAAAAAATCCTGTTCTTTTTTCTCTGCAATTTTTATCCCTTCTTGCAAAGTGACAACATCTGTTTTTAATGTTTTCCAACTGTTTTTCGCTGCATTCAAGCTAGGGGTTAAGAATTTATATTTATTTTGATCAACTTTTTGATCAGCTTTATCAATATGTCCCAGTACACCCGAATATTGAGAATCTAAATCCTCCCATTGCGTAGACATATAAGTAAGAGCAGTGATAGCACTATCAAGCATACTATGCATATCACTAATATTATGAAATGCAACTCCAACTACACGATTCAATGTTATTTTATAATCTACAGTCTGACGCAATTTTGCTAATTCAGGTTCTAGCCAACCTAACTTACCTCTTGCATCACCTATCATTATGCCACCAGCAATCAAGGTTGGAATAAAGGGGATTTTCACCATGTCTAACCCCTTAGATTCTATGTCTTTCTGATATTTTACTTGTCCTAAAAGGTCCTCTAGACGCTTTTGGTCAGCCTCCACATCAGCACCTTGGTTTTTTAAAATCGATTGCAATGTCTCTTTATGACTTCCAAATGTTCTAACATCTTCTCCAATAGCATTTTTTAATTGAATTAATTCTTCTATTAATGCTTTTGCAGACTTTTGATTTTGTTGAATTCCTCCCTGTAAATCTGTAATCCCCTTTTTTAAAGTATCTCCATTTTCAGTATTGATCGCCTCTACTAATGTTTCATAATAATTTTCAAATTTTGTATCGTATTCTATAATGCCTGTCAATGTATCAAAAAGCTGTTTTTTTACTTGTGTATTCCATGTAACAGCATGTGCTCTTGCATTCTTTTGATCTTGTACAATTTTACTAGGTAAATCTGCATTTCCATTAATAGTTATTCCTTCAAAACTCACATCTGGATTATTAATTAGCAAATAAGAATATTCATTCATAGCTTTTGCAAATAAACCAGCATCTTGCAAAGCTTTTTTCATCTGTTCTTCATTTGCTGAAAGAGACATATTTTCAGTGTTCGTTTGTTCAATTTCAATTGCAAAAGTTTCTAGTGGTATGACTGCATAAGTAGTTGTTATAGTTAAAAACGCTGATACAGCGAGTAGTTTATTAGGGATTTTTTTCATCATTTCGTATTCCTCCTATATAAGGTATGGTTTCAAGTTCTAATCTTATTAAAAAGCGATGTCTTTCAAAATGAGTTCTACATCTTTTATCAGTATCGTTTGAACTTTCTTTAGCAGCCTTCAAATTATTAAGTAGTAAAGAAAATGTATATAATCTGCTTCAAATTAACCAATTCTGTTGCAAATTTTAAAAAAGCAATTAAACTACAAGGTTATTTTATATTTGAATCATACTTATATATAATTGAAAGGCGAAGTCTTTAATGAGACTCCGCCTTTCTGTTATATAAGGATTTATTAATTATTACTTTTCTGTTTAACAGTGTAATCATAGACTTTCTATGTTTTAGTTCACTTTACAACAGAATTAATATTTCCCTATTTTTGTGGAGTAACAGTTTCCACTTTTAATTCCTTTATTCCTTCTTTTAATGTAACAGCATCTGTTCGTAATGTTTTCCAACTGTCTTTCGCTGCATTTAAATTAGGTTTTAAGAATTTAAATTTATTTTGATCGGCTTTTTGAGCTGCATTCTCAATATGCCCTAGAACGCCCGAATATTGAGAATCTAAATCATGCCACTGCGTGGACATATAAGTAAGAGCGTTAATAGCATCATCAAGCGCCTTGTGCATTTCATTAATATTACTGTAAGCAACTCCAACTACACGATTTAAGGTTACTTTATAATCAACGGTCTGACGTAATTCTGCTAATAAAGGCTCTAACTTACCTAAATTATCCCTTGCTACTCCCACTATAATACCGCCAATTATTGGTAGACCCAAAATAGCGCCCTTCATTACATTAAACCCATCAGATTCTAATTGTTTATAATAGTTTACTGATCCTAATACTTCTTCTAGACGCTTTTGATCGGCATCAACATCTGCACCTTGATTTTTTAAAATTGATTGCAAGAGCTCTTTATTACTTCCAAATGCTCTAACATCGTGTCCAATAGAGTCTCTTAATTTAGTTAATTCTTCTATTAGTTGTTGTGCATACTTTTGATTTTGTTGAATTTCACCTCGTAAATCTGTAATCCCTTCTTTTAAAGTTTCTCCATCCCCTGTATTAATCGCCTCTATCATTGTTTCATAATAATTATCAAATGTTGTATCGTATTCAACAATACCATTCAATGTATCTAAAAGCTGTTTTTTTACTTTCGTATCCCAAGTAACGGCATGTGCCCTTGCATTCTTTTGATCTTGTACGATTCTACCAGGTAAATCTACATATCCATTAATGGTAATTCCCTCAAAATTCACATCAGGATTCTTAATTAACATATAAGAATAGGCATTCATAGATTTTGCAAATAATCCAGCCTTTTGCAAGGTCTCTTTCATTCTCGCTTCATTTGCAGAAAGAGCCGTATCTCCATTGTTCGTTTGTTCAATTTCACTTGCAAAAGTTGTTACTGGTGAAACTACATTAGCAGTTGTAATAGTTAATAGCGTCGATACAGCGAGTAATTTGTAAGGGATTTTTTTTATCATTTCATTTTCCTCCAATTTAGGTTTTAAATTTCAGTTCTACTCCTGTTTAAAAGCAATATCTTTTGAAATGAATTCTGCATCTTTATGAATATCATTCCAACTTTCTTTAGCGGCTTTTAAATCATCTGGTATTAAAGAGAATTTGTGGTCTTGCATAGAATCGATATTATCCAATAAATCTGTATAATTTGCGCCCATTGTATTCCATTGCTTTTGAATATTTGTTAGAGACAATATCGCTTGATCTACAGTCTGGTATAAATATGCCAATGTTTCTTTCGCGTTAGTAAGCGAAAGAACTGCTTGATTAGCACGATCTGCCTTCATACTTAATTCTCCGATTTTGTTAGAAATTTCATTATAGGAGTCCATATGCTTAGATGCTGTGACACCAGCCGCAGTTCCTAGACCGATACCAGCTGCGCCAAGAGCCGAGAGTCCACCAACAACAGCCGGTGTTGCTGTACCGCCAGTTACAACAATAACTACCGCTCCTCCAATAGCTGCAATAACTAAAATAGCTGCTCCCAATCCACCACCAATTGACCATGCTAATACATCATCAAAATGTTTTTTCTGAGTGGAACGAAGTTGCTCAATTTCAGCTTGAAGTTGTGGAATGGTTGCCTGTTGACCTGCTAATATTGCAGTTAATCCACCTTTCCCATCCGGACCACCAACATTATTTTTAAAATCTGTAGAATTTTGATATAGTTTCCCTTTGAAGTCTTGTAGCATCTTAATCACATCTGTAACTTCTTTTGAATTTGTATTGATTGTAGTAATTAAATCATTTATACCCTCTTTTAGACCTGCCTTATCTTTCTTTTGTACAGTTTCTACTAATGTGTCGTAATAATTTTGAAATTGTTCATCGTAATTTACAATATTACGAGCAGTTTTTTGAATCTGTGGCTTCGCTGTATCTAACCAGTAATTCGCATTGATTCGTGACAGCTCTTGATTAAGGTGAATATTTTTGAGCAACTCTCCGCCCTCTGACCCTAAATCGATATTAGATAAATTTACATTTGGTTGCTTAATCATTGTTTTTGCGTATAAATCCATTACTAGAATATGAGACCCTGTTTCAGCCAATGCTTTCTTCAGTCCTTCGGGGCCTAATGCATAATTGCCTACTTTTTGTTCTTGAGCGGTCGTTTCTTGTGCAAATGCATGAATAGTGTTACCGGTAGTAGCAGTTATAACAGTTGCTAATGTAGCTAAAGTTAGTACTTTGAATGGAAATTTTTTCATGACTATTCTCCTTCTTTCGCTAAATGCTTATAATCTTTATGAATTCTGAAAAAACGCAATATCAAAATTTATATACTTGTTCTTCAAGGTAACTTATTACATTTTTTAATTGTCTTAATGTATCTTTTTGAGACTGCTCGTTAGTTGTATCAACATTAGTAGATAATTTTGTAATGCTATTTTTTATTAGATTTAAATCTTCTTTATAGCGCTTTAGTAGATCAAGTTCTACATCTACTTGATTTGCAAACGTATGCAAATCATTTTGTGTAAGAAGAAGCATTGATTTTTGTAAATCAGCTATTGATAATTTCGTTGTTAAATCATATATTTTTTGATTTTGTTTCTCTAAATCATCTAAATATGCTCGCTGTTCTGCTGTTAATTTATTTACTTCAGCAAAAACGCCAAATGTTTTCTTAATCTTTTCGGTATCAATGACCTTCATCAGGTCATACTCTTGTGTTTTTGCTGCGGCTGCGGCTGCTATTTCACCTTGTTTGCTTTTCTCAATTGCTTCACGAGCTGCTTTTTTTGCTGATTCAATCTCTAGAGCAGTTTTACCTTGCTCTGTTGCTTCTTGCACTGCTTTTTTCTCAGCTTCTAGAATAGAGTTGTTAATTTCTTTTCCTTTGTTATACGCTGCCACCCCTGCTTGAGCAGCTGGTTCAATAATTTCTTTTGAAAGACTATAAACTTCTTTGAATATAGCAAATCCCTGTTCATTTAAAGCCCCTGGTATTAATGCAATTTGCTGTAAATCATTTTGAATTGCTTTTTTGGTATTTAATATTTCATTTTTTAACTGATCTATTTTTCCTGTTCCATCTGTACTTAGTATGCCTTGAGCAGTTGCCACATTGGTATCAAAATCTTTTAATTTTTTATCAAGTTGTAATTTAAGATCTGTTAATTCATTGATTTGCCGTTGCGTATTTTCTTGATTCGTCATAGCCATTTCTTGAAGTACTTCAAGTCTATCCGAAAACCCTTCTCTATCTTCTTTATTGTCTACAAACGATTTTAATGTCGGGTAATAGCTATTAAATTTTGTTACAAATCCTTTACTTTTTGAATTTAATAGAATTAACTGTGGATAGAGTTCCGATGACCATTCCTTCATATCTTGTTTGATTAGGAATTGATTTGTATTTAAAGCTGTGACTTCCTCTAACTGTACATTAGGACTCATTAAAGATTGATCAATATACGTTTGGATTAATTTAGATTGCGCACCTAATTTTCGTAATGAAGAGGAAATATCCATGCCTTCCTGTTGAGTTTCCGCTTGAACGATTGGTGTTGCAAGAGTATTGATAGGAATATTTCCTCCAGTTACAATGGATGTGACTAATAATCCTGTAATTATTTTAGTTTTCATTCCGTACACTCCTTTACCATTGTTTTTATAACTTAATTCATATAACTTGTACGACCTCTCTCTTTGTAAACTGGCTTGGAAGGAGAAATCTTTCAGATAGGGTAATATCGTTATTTTTTACTTCTAATAGGATGTAAGGATTTTACTTATCTCTCATTTCGATACTCTATTTTTTCAAACATAAAAAATTTGTTAACTATATTTGAATCAAGCACCCTATGAATAGTAAATTATTAATTCTTCCCTAGAATTGCGTTTTAACTTACAGAACCGCGAGAATCAATATACCACTACTTACAGTTAATCTTGTCATAACATTGTTTAATTAAAATTCCCTAATATAACTCTCAGTTTTGTCAGCAAACTCCTTACTAGACAACAAAAGGTGAAATTATACTGTACATCGCTTATACTTTTATTGCGGAATAACTTCACTTTTGTTATGCAGAAACTTAGAACACGTTTATTACAAATTTGATTCTTAACCTCTTGTAAATAAATTTACTATTCGGAAAATTATTTTCGACATAATGTTACTTACAACTTCACTATAATTCCTATTAGCGTAACCTTCTCCTTTCTGTCTGGTCATACCAGTTATGTTGTTCATTAAAACATTAAATTTTTAATGCGTAAATAGAAAAATTTTGTCGATTAAGCTCGATAATTTACTGTTAAATAAAAATATGTCCCGAAAAAAATTATATAAATATAGTTATTCGTAAATTTCATTTCTGTAATTGTAATGATTACAAATTAATGTGTATACGGTTAAAAATAACTATTTTCGCTCAACCAAGAAATTTTATTTTAGAAAAAATACTTATAGAATAATATAATAGGTCTTTTTATACTTTTTTACCTTTATTTAGTTATGTATAATTGCATAAAATGTAGATATATTTAGTAATATATGTTATATTGTTGATTTTTTTACAAAAAACCCTAATATTTTTATTAATAAATATATAATATGAAGATATTAGCCTATAAACTTATCTTCGTTATAAACGTAGGTTTTAAATTACAAAAAAGCTGCAAAGCTTACTTGAAACACTTTGCAGCCTTCTGTCTTTTTGTTTTCTTTAGCAAAATAACGGTTAGTGTATTTTTCAAGTTAACTGTACGGTACAAACATTTCCATTGAGCTTTTGCTCACATATGTGTTTATCAAATCTTCAAGAGCTATTTGTTTGAGCTGACGTCAGACTAGTGTTTATCAAAAATAAAACTATACCTATAAATTCAGCACATGATTGTTATAAAAATTGAAACTGTTCCGCTAACAAGATAATATCAGGTAGTTCAGTATTTTCATCTTTTTGGATACTTACACCCATGTTTAAGTCTTTACATTGGAGACAGTAGATAACAAACTTATATTATTGTATATTTTTCACGGTACTGCCTAGGAGTCATGCTAGTGATTTTTTTGAAAACTCTTATAAAATAACTTTGGTCATTAAAGTTAAGCCAAGCACAGATATCTGATAACGAATAAGTAGTGAGTGTTAATAATTTCTTTGCTTCTTCTACTCGTTCCCTTTGAATATATTCGCTTAAAGTAATTCCCATTTCTTTTTTAAATAGTTTAGACAGATAAGTAGGCGTAATTTCTAAATGATTAGCAAGTTCATTCAGAGATATTCCATCGTAAACATTTTTATTAATATGTTTTATACATGTAGTAACCGCGTAAGAATACTTTTTTGCATTGTATTCTTTCACACGATCTGCAAAAGTACGTAAAGCATCCCCTGACAATCGCTTTACAGATTCTACATTATCTAATTGTTCCAGGGTTTGTATATATAAAATACTATGAGCAAAAGCAATATCTGGTGGCAGGTTTCCTTCTATTGCATATCGAGTGGCTAAGGTAATCGCAATAATCCCAAGATTTTTTTGATTCCTGAGCGGATCCTCTATTAGCATAAGTTCAACATCTTCTTGCGAAACCGCATACATATACTGTATTAACTTTTTTTTATTGCCTTCTTTAATAGTCGAAAAGAAATCATTTACTAATGCCATATTGTGCGTTTTAGGTTTGTTTTGTCGGCGTTTTAAAATATATAAATCAGGTTTCACATTTTTATTAGGAATTTCCTCTAGTACTTTATTTTTTTCCAAGACAATATCTACATCTAACTTTTCATTGAAAATCATGTAATGTAATAAAATTCCCATATCAATTAATGTAGTTTTTTTAATCTCAGATAAACACTGATAATAGGCAAGTCTTTCTTGAATGTTATCATTTGATTTAAATTCTTTCTGAAATTTTATGATCATATCATCTGAATCTTTTGGATGTATAGTAGGACCGATTATAATAGTCCCTTTAATATCATCATGATTTTCTATATGAATTAGAACAAAATTTTCAAGATAGTTGTTACTTCGAAAAAGTGGCAAGTTAAAGGGATCGTTTTCTTGATAAATATCACTAAGATGTTCTTCTTTTGAAGAATAAAAAGGACTACAAACATTATCAGATGTAGAATGATATAAAATTTTTCTGTCTGCAGATAAAATATGTACAGGGGCATTAAATGCTTTATGTGCAAGATCACACAAGTGTTGTATATCGATAGAAGTATTCATTACATTCTCCTTTATAGATCCATAAAATATATTCTGTTAGATATAATTCACGACAAATAATACTATAAAATATCAAATTAGTACAATTCACAACAAAATATTACTATATCTTTTTTATAAAAATCATATATTATTTAATTGTAGTTAGCATCTAAACATCAGAGTAGATAAGTAAATGAAATAAGTTAAGTTCTTTTCTTAATTCTACAAGATATAATTATTGAACTTGAGAAAACAGTGAAGTACTACAAAATACAGTGGTAGTCAATGCGAGGACCAAGCTGGAAAAAGATTTAAAATACAGCGAAAGTAACAGGAGATACTGTACCACCGCAAGAAACAACAGTCAAAGTTCCAATTCAATCACTTATACAAATTGAATTCAAAAAATAAATACTGCTAATTTAAATATGAAACTGAAAAACTATTTTGCTCCAAATTTTAAAAAAAGATAATAAAGAAGTTTTGAAATTGGAAACAGATGAAAGCGATACGGTTATTTTTGAAGCACTATGCTTTGAAAAGTACAAGGTGGAGGAAATTCAAGTACTCAACTAAACATAAAAAAACGAATGGAATATTCAAAAAAATGACACTATATTACTGGTCGCAACATTAGTTTTACTTTCCACAAAAGAGGAAAATATATATGGACTTTACAAATACTAAAAATAGCAAACTAGATAGTTTTATTACCGCATCACATAAAGTGAAACTTTAATCAGTGGGGGTTTTGTTCATCCCCCACTGATTATTAGCCCACACCAATCGGGCTTTTACGGGCAGTAAGACTCCCACCTAACTTCTTTGCTTCCGCTGAATTTTGAGGTGGGGGTCTTACTGCCCGGCAAATAGCGAGATAAACTTATTAATAATTTCCAAATACAATAGTTGTTAATCAACAAAAAACTTCAATAACCAAGGTGCACAGTAAATTGACCTCAAAACAATAATTACTACAATATCAGGTTTTGCTTATTCTATAAAAAAGAAATATCACTTAAAAACTATTCCTTTATATCGATTTAGACATAAAACATTTTATTATATCGGCTTAAGTATTATGGAATTAAAATTATAAATAACACCAAAACCCTTTTAAGGGCTTATACATTGTTCGTATCGAATTTATCGCCTTTCAATACCTATGTCATTAACACAACTAAAAAAGATTATTACAAAGGAATCTGAGAGGTTTTTTCAATTTCGAAATTTATTTTTTTGTAAATTAAAGGAAAAATAATCCGTATATATACGGATTATTTTCTTAGTGTAATCTGTATTGACCTGTTAACTGTTTTTCAGCCATTCAAACTAAGCGTTTTGTAATCTCTCCACCGATCCGAACCATTTGCAGATGATGTGATGTATCAGGTCCCAGTGTGACTCTTAGTTCAAAAGCAATTTCATACTTCATTTGCTCAATAGTACTTGTAGTAGCAGAAATAAGAATTTCATTTGTATTACTTTCGTATCTTTGAATATTTATAAATAACATGTGCCTAATTATGCTATTTACGCACAAGTAACCTAATTTATTCCAGTGTTTTTATAGGAACCCTTTCCCTCCCCTTATTCCACCAATTAAATTTGAAACACGAATGTACATTGCATTTCAATATAACAATAAAAGCTACAAAAGCAACGAATTTACTATTTTAAAGTTAAGTGTTTAACCTTGAAGTACTTAAATTCTTTTTTCCAGATAAAGCATACATTATATCTTGATGTTTTATTGTCCTCTTATAATTATGTGGTATCGGGAATTTATTTCGGTGTTCTTTTATTATAATTAAAGTTTGAAGTTCTATGCTCAATACTTTTGCGAGGACATGATAGTTATACCCATTGTTTAACAGAGAAATTATGTCATAAAACATAGTTTTTCCACCCACTAATTTTACTAATTTATTCTTTAACTCATCCCTTTTTTCTTTAGCTTCATCAATTTCTAACAACATGGATTTTTTATTTGTCTGCTTAATGTATTGAGTATACAACTCTGGGAATTCTTTTTGTACTTCTTTGTTTAATACTGGTTTATATTTAATCATGTAAGTAACTTGTAACAATGAGCGTTTTAACAAACTATCTTCAATGAGATACGCTACTTTATTAAATAAATGTACATATTCCTCAATATTGGAATAACTATTAAAATGAGCTAATACTCTACTTTTTATACTAAAAGCCTTGCCTACATAAATAATATTGTCATTATAGTCTTTAATGAAATAAATACCACTGTCAGATTTTTTCAATTTATTATCCAATTCTTCTATACTCATAAAATGCAATTCACTCATAATTCTCTCTCCTTAGCAGTTTTAAATCGTAAAAAACAAGCAAGGTTTCTAAAAAAGTACTTAGCTGCCCTAGCATCTCTTATTTTATCTCTTGCTAAATGTCAAAAAACTGTTTCTATGTTACTCAACTTTCAATATGATTATTAATAAAATTTTCGATCGTTATTATCTCGCAATTTTATCATGTAATTTCGAGATCGTTTCCTCATTTAAATTACTGTGTTTTATCGAATAAAGGAAATATACTACTACCCCAATAGTAATCCAAATACTAAAGTACACCCATGTCCTTAACGGTAAATTTAGCATTAAAAACACACAGCATACAATTGCAACGCATGGTAATACAGGTACAAAAGGTACCATAAATCCACGTTTTAAATTTGGGTGTGATTTACGAAGGATAATAACTGATAGACAAACTAACGCAAACGTCACTAAACTACCGATATTAACTAAATTAACTAATTCTTTCAAATCAATAAACCCAGCTATTATAGAGCTCCCTATTCCTGCCAATCCAGTTATAAAAGTGGGTGCTCCAGTTTTCTTATTAACTTTCGCAAATGATTTCGGTAACAATCCATCACGACTCATTGCAAAGAATACTCGTGTTGCCGCATACATATTGGAAAAAATAACAGCCATAAGGCCAATTACAGCACCTGCAGCAATTGCACCAGCGACTTTTCCTTGTCCTACAACTTCCATTACATAAGCCATCGCCTCAGGAACATTTAATTCTTTATAGGAAACCATTCCTGTCATAACAAGGCATACCATAACATAAATAATTGTACATATGATTAACGATGCAATAATACCGATCGGAAGATTACGTTTCGGATCTTTTACTTCTTCTGCTGAAGTTGCTAATATATCAAAACCCGTAAAAGCGAATAAAATAGCTGCTCCACCCGTAAAAACTCCACTTAAACCGTATGGTGCAATTGGTATCCAGTTCATTGGTTTTACATAGAATATACCAACCGTAATAAACAACAAAATCATTCCAATTTTAATCAATACCATTATATTATTGATTCGTTTGCTTTCCCTCGTACCACGGGATAACATCCATGCTAATATCAATGTAATGATTACTGCTGGTAGATTCACAATACCACCATGCGAAGGAATCCTTACTAGAGCTTTAGGTATCTCTAATCCAAACCCCTTTATTAAATTGTGGAAATAGCCTGTCCATCCAGCAGCGACAGCCGCTGTTGCCACGATATATATTAACAGCAATGACCAACCTACTAGATGAGCAACAAACTCACCAATTGTTGCATATGAGTACGTATACACACTACCAGATGCCGGGAGTGTGGAAGCAATTTCTGCGTAACATAATGCTATAAATCCACATATAATTGCTGCAAGTACAAATGAAAAAATAACTGCTGGACCAGCATCTCTTGCTGCTACTAATCCAGTTAACACAAGAACCCCTGTTCCAACTATCGAGCCTATCCCTAACATAATTAAATCAAATGCTCCTAATGTTTTCGTTAAAGTCTTGCTTTGATTATGCTCTAACAATTGTGTAACGGATTTCTTTTTTAGTAAATTACTCATATTTTCTGTATCCCCTTTAAAATAAGGTTTGTTTTTCTCTTTAGTGTTGTATATAAATTTACTTAGTTATTAACTAGCCTCATAATATTTCTTTTACATTAAATAGATTTGAAATATTATATAAATTCGCTTCTCACTTACTAGTTAAACTAGACATTTCCATAGATTTTTGCGTACAACGTTTCATAGCTGAAATGATAGCTGTTCTTAAACCTTTTTCTTCTAGCGTTACTACAGCTTCTATCGTCGTTCCACCTGGAGAACAAACCATATCCTTCAATTCACCTGGATGTATTCCTGTTTCCAATACCATTTTTGCAGAACCTAATACAGCCTGAGCCGCAAATTTATAAGCTTGTTTTCTCGGCATACCGCCAAGTACAGCAGCATCTGCCATGGCTTCTATAAACATATACACATATGCTGGAGAAGAACCACTAATAGATGTAACAACATCCATTAGTTTTTCATTTACGACCTCCGTCTGGCCGAAAATATTAAATATGTTAAGTACCTCTTTTATATCTTTTTCTGTAACCATTTCATTAAAACATAACGCAGACATTCCTTCTCCAACAAGTGCCGGTGTATTAGGCATTACTCTAACAACCTTTAACTTTCTACCAAATTCATTCTCAGTGCTCTTAATACTTTTTCCTGCAGCAATAGTTACAACGATTACATCATTTTTTATTTGATCTTTTATTTGGTTAATTACCGATGAGTATAAATCTGGTTTGATTGATAAAATTAAAATATCAGCACTGTTAGCGACTTCATTGTTGTTAGTAGTTATAGTTATGCCATATTCATTACTAGCATTTTTTAAATTAATGACGTTTAAATCTGAACAAATTATTTGATCCGGAGAAACTATATTTTTTTTAATCATCCCACCTATCATAGCAATACCCATGTTTCCACATCCGATGAATCCTATTTGTTTATTCATAATAATTTGCTCTTGCTCCTTCTACTCTAATTTTTATTGATTTTGAAATTATTATTCTAAATAAGGGCTATTACAATTACTTGGTTTATCAATAGAATTTCAAAATTCTCCTTCCTATATAGAGCTTACATATACCTCTAATAACTTCTTTGCTTTCGCTGAATTTTGAGGTGGGGGTCTTACTGCCCGGCAAATAGCCGGATAAAATCATTTCTTTAATCTATAATAAGAAGGACATAAAAAAACAAAAAGTTACAAAAATTTTTAAATTAAAATTTTTGTAACTTTTTGTTTTGATGCAAATATAATTTCAATTAAGGTATCTCACCGTTTTAAACTTGACGCTCCATAATCTTGTATAGTTACATTTATATGATATTTAATCGATACCTTACTAAATGTTTGATCCCAATTTTTTTTGACTTTCTCCCATGTTCTCGGGTGTTTAATTCTTAATTGGTTGCCAAAACCCGCAATATCGACTTGGTATTCTTTTTGTATTTTTTTTGTAACATGATGTACTAAGTGCTTTACTTCTTTTTCAATAGATTTTTCTTCCTTTTTTAAAAATTCATTTTCAAAATCTTTTCCTGATTGCATCCAATTTTCAGACAAACGCCCTTCTGATTCAATGTTTACATCAAAGGAAATATTATTTCCGTTAACCTGTGGTATGATTTTGCTTTTTATTGACTTTATTTCGTATATAATCAGTTTCTTTGATTCTTTATCAAAAGTTTTTACCACACCACCATTCCTTTTTCCGTTTATCCATACTACTCCTTCCAATTCCTGTTCATTTAAAAAGCCCATCAACTTTTTTGTCTTCCCTTTAATTACAGCAGCTCCTGCAAATTTTGTTTCCCCATTTATCGAGATTACATTTTGCAAAAGAAAACTGGACCCTGACCGCATCTTTCCTTCCAATTTAGCGAGCGATACAGGAGGTAAAATCCTTGTTGTTCTATTTCTATTATCTGCAATTCCAGACAAACGAAATGCTGGGATTTCTCCTTTTTTGTTTGATTCCAGTACCTCCTTCGCTAGACCCTTGCTAATTAAGAGCATACAGCTAAGCCGAACTTCATTGTCACGGAGATACTGTTCAAGTAATTGTTCTAAACTGTATGTACGTACAAGTCTATCACTAATAACAATGTTTTTTAAATGTGGGCTGAACATTGTGCTCTCTCTTTTCAATGAAAACTCACGAACAATTTGATGAATGGAATCACCGGTCTCAGAAACATTTATATAACGTTTTTGCTGTCCGTTTCCTTTACTTTGTGCTTGCGAACTAACAATTTGATAAGTAGCTGTTATAAGATTTCTTTTAGGATAACCTCCTTCCTCATCCTCTTTCTCGATTGTTGAATCCTTCCCTTTATCTAGTGCTATACCTGCAGTTAAACTCAACTCTTCTACTTCTTTACTGCTCCAACATCCTGTTAAAAATAGAAGCAAAAGCGTCCCTAACAAAGCCAAATAGAACCGCATATAATTAAATTTATGTTTCACACTACTCCTCCTTTTAATCGCGTAATAATGAGAAGAAGCAGTGGCAGTAAACCAAATAAAAATAAAGCAGCATTACCGAGCATATCCCCCAATTTAAGCAAGTCATTTATATTTTTCGAAGTCATAGCAATGATGTAAATGATTGGAATCAAAGCCAAAATAAACGGATGAATACTCTTTTTAAAGAGTTGCGCTAATCCTAATGCAGCTGCATAATAACTAATCGTATATGTAGCAAATATTTGCATAATCCATATTACAAGCAGTAAAGATTCAAAACGTTCAAATATCAATCCGGAAATTTCAAAACTGCGCATAAGGTCAATTGTCGGCCATGTTCTTGTTACAACCCCATCAATTGATAATGCACCAATGACCATTACAACAGTTATTACATAAAAGATTAACGGAATTGAAATTCCAACTAAAATAGCTTTTACTGCTTTCTTTCGTTGTTCCATAAACACCAAAAGAATCAACATAATTTCAGGACCTGTATATGCGAGAGACGTTGTTTTTATCCCATCTAACACTGGTTTAATTCCCAAACCTAATACAGGACGGAGATTATCTATCTCGAATATTCCGATACTCATAAAGGAAATGAGTAAAAAAATAAAAAAAGTAATAGGAAATATTATTTCAAACATCCGTGCAATCGAGTTAATACCACTCATAATCAAATAGAGACCTATCCACATAAAAGGCATAACAATAGCCCATGTGGGGGTTCCTTCTAGCAAAAAAAAGCTTATTACTTCTGCCATTGAACGAATTTGAAATGCTGAAGTTGTAAGAAAATACCCTATAATAAGAAAACTAAGCAACCTGCCTATCCATTTCCCTACAATATCTTGACTGTATTGATAAAATGTTTTATTTGGAAACTGCTGACTTAATTTGACCATAATTACTCCTGAAACCATTGCGAGTATCCCACCTAATATAACACTTAGCCATACATCTGGTGTTTTCACTTTTTCCACAGATGCTCTAGGCAAAGTGAGAATTCCTGTCCCAAGTATGTAATTTACAATAATAACAACTGCTTGCGAAGTTGTTATTCGGTCTTTAGGTTTCGTAATCACTGAAGGCCACTTCCTTTCGTCATCAGCTACCTTTTGCGGATAGTTTTTTTGGTATGCATTATTTTCGGTCGACGTCTCATTATTTTTAATGGCATGCGAACCATAAAATCTCTCCAGTCACTAAATCGATACGGAACAGCAGGGCTAGTATAAGGAACGCCAAAACTTTTCAGTTTCACTAAATGACTGCAAAGTAAAAGAAAGAAGAGAATAACACCATACAAGCCAAATATCGCAGCACAAAACATAGCTACAAAACGAAGAATGCGTAACGTAATTCCCACACTATATTGCGGAATAGTAAAAGAAGAAATAGCTGTTACCGCAACAACGATAACCATTATTGGACTAACAATTCCTGCTTCTACGGCAGCCTGACCAATTATTAAACCGCCCACAATTCCCATTGCAGGTCCAATCGGTTTAGGCAGACGTAAACCTGCTTCTCGCAAAACTTCGATAGCTACTTCCATAATTAACGCTTCTATTAAAGCGGGAAAAGGAACTCCTTCTCGCGATCCGATAATAGAAATAGCGAGCTTAGTGGGAATTAATCCTGGATGAAATGAAATAAAAGAAATATACAGTGCTGGAGCAAATAATGAAACAAAAGCTGTCATGAAGCGTAATAAGCGGAGAAGCGTACCAGGAAGCCACCTTTCATAATAATCTTCTGGTGATTGCAGCAGCATACTAAATGTAACTGGAGCAATTAAAACAAATGGTGTTCCATCTAACAAAATAGCTACTCGACCTTCCATCAAAGCACTAATAACACGATCAGGTCGTTCTGTATTTTGAATCTGCGGAAAGGGACTGAGATAATTATCTTCAATGAGTTGCTCTATATAACCAGATTCGAGTACACTGTCTATGTCAATTTTCTGAATTCTGTTTTTTATTTCATCCACCAATTCTGTACTAGCAAGATCTTTAATAAATGCGACGACTAACTCTTTCTTTGCACGTTCTCCTACTGGTAGCTTTACTAATGATAAGCTCTCATCCGCACAGTGTCGTCGCAAAAGTGAGGTATTATCACTTAATACTTCAGTAAAACCGACCCGTGGCCCTCTGACTAATGCCTCCGATACTGGTTCTTCAATGTTTCGTTTATTTGCTTTTGTTGTACCAAGAATAAACACATCTGCTAAACCATCAATTAAAAGAGCTGTTGAACCTATCAATACTTTTGGTATTAATTCTTTTATGTAATGGACTTCTGCTACTTCACTAATTGTAAGAACTTTATTTTTAATATATTCTTTTGAAACAGTCCCCTCCACATAAGAAGATTCATTTTTATATTCATCAGAAAAATCATCCATTAGTAATTTCATAATATGTTTGTCAATTATCTCTTTATCTGATAGACCATCAACAAAAACGATCCCAGCTTGAATATCTGTGCGTCCAATATTAAACTTCCGAAAGCGAACATCAGAATTATGTCCGATTTGTTGCTTTATAAGTTCTAAGTTAGAGGCAAAATCATTTGTGAAATGAACGTTTGCATTTTGAGATGGTTTATGATCTTGTTTCGTTTTATTTTGAATATTATTTTTTTTCACTTGTTTGTCTCTTGACTTCCACCAACTCATTCTTCCCACTCTTTCTCTGCCATACGAACCCAATGAAAAAATCTTGAGATAGTATACGGAATTAAAAACAAGATAAAAGCTTGTACAAAGACTTTCCAATCTGGAAGATAAGAAGTAATTATGTTCCACATTTTTATCACCCAATTTATATACTCTGCTAGGATTGAGATTTCTAAAAAACGATATGTACTTAATAAAAAATAACTATAAGATTAAAGAGCAGAAAAGCGAGACATTATGCTTATTTAGTACCAATAACCTAATTAGTATAAAAACATTTCTGACCTAAAATACCATTTCCAATTATAATTTGTTAAATATTATCTCCTTTTCCCTTATTTATATGCCCGCATTTGAATTTCAAATAATATAAGGATCAATGATATTCCCTCTTAAAGAAAAAAAGATGCTAGAAGATAGCATCTTTTTTTAAATTCAACTTACTATGTATTTATATTTTATTGTGAAAATACTCGTTTTTTTTAATGAATATTAATGTTTAAAAAAATAAAAAATACATATTCTTTTGTTCTAAATTCATACACTTCTACCGAATCGATACGGAATTTTCTGATTTTAAAACTAATATGAAATAAAGGAGAATAAAAAGAAAAATTATTATCAATCTATCAATTAAAAATAATACTTAGCAAGAGTTTATCATCTTAACTCCAAGTGTATTCGTTTTGCTTCAAAATAAAGAACTTGAATAAACTTTTTCGTATCAATACGAGCAGGTAATGTTGGTTCATTATTCAATTCTGTCATCTTTCTTCTTACGGTAGTAAAATCAAAAAATCTAGAAGCATAATTTTCAAACTTCGGGTTTAAAAAATCAGTAAGTCCAAGGGATGCTAAATGGTTTAATGATTGATAAATTGCTCTCCGAATCCGTTGTTTGGAAGCTTCTATGAACCTTTTTAATTCGGCATCTTCAGCTGAATCCCCAAGTTTTTTTTGAGCCAAATTCATAAAAATCTCTTTTAGTGAGGGAAAGCCTTGTTCCAACGTGTTATCTTGTTCATATTTATATAAATAATCTAGCATATCCATTAAATCTTTACTTCCACTTTCACTGGCTATTCCTAATTCAGACAAAAGAAAATGAATGGAATTTTGAAAATGATTGAAAGTATTTAAATGTTTTTCATTACGGTATTTTTCTTGCACACTTGAATTACTATCCAATTTTAGTACCATATTAAGCGATTCTTGAATGTTTTTTATTGATTTTTCCAAACGAATTCGTTCAATGACTTTCCGAACAACTGTTAATACTTCAATCCGGTTAATTGGCTTAATAATATAGTATTCAACACCAAGCGAATAAGCTTCAGCAATTAATTCTTTTGATTCTACTTGAGAGACCATGATGATTTTCCCTTTAAACGAAGGTTTTATTTGACGGATTGTTTTTATTCCATCTTGAATCGGCATTAACAAATCGATAAATAAAATGTCTATATTTTTAAGGGTTAGCATTTGTTGCTCTAAAGATAAACCATCCTCAGCTTCACCTATAACCTCCCCAAGATCTTCATCCTCGATAATTTGAGCCAACATTGAGCGAACCGCTTTTTCATCATCTACTATATAAAAATACATACAATCACCCTTTCGAAATTATATGATCAATCCCTAATCTAATTATAAAAATTGATCCTTTTCCTTCGGTTCTGTCCTCAAGCGTAACATCACCTTCAAGTTGTTCGACCATTTCTTTAACATACGATAATCCGATACCTGTCGATGGGTTGCCTAAATCATCATATTTAGAAGTAAACCCAGGCTCAAAAATTGAATCTTTATATTTTGAAGAAATACCAGGACCATTATCGCCTATTTGAAATTCAACAAAATGGTGTTCTTTATTAATGTCAATTGTGATGGTTCCCATACCTTGGATAGCTTCTACAGCGTTTGTAACGATATTATTTATAATAGATAAGATTGTGTAAATATGATAATGAGGATGCACACCATCAATTTTATACACAAATTGGATGTCTTTCTCTAGCAACCGTGCATATTTCGTATTTGCCCGTATAATGATATTTACTAGTTCATGCACAGACATATAATCTGTAAAACTTTCATCAGAAATTAATTTTGAAAGTCCCGCAAAAATACGTTGGTTATCCTTTTTAACGTCATGGACCTCACCAGCAATTTGTAATGCCTGTTGCCTTAAATCTTCAAACTGAAAATCCATCTGTTTGTGCTCAAAAGAGTCTAAGGTTTTATATAAATCATAGGATTTTTTTGTTATATTCTCAGCATCTTGTAATGTTTTCTTTAAATGAACAGCATCTTCATATAAATTAGAGATAAGCATGAGCATGTGTTCATTTTGCTTCTTTATATGTCTCTCCCTTGATTGCGCTTCATACAATTTCATCATATTGAAAAAGCTTAGAACTATAAAACTATGGGAACATGCGATAACAATGATCTCATTTATTGCCTCGGATGTGATCGATGTTTTTAATACGAAATATTGAATCATTAATTCCACACAGTCTGACAGTATTTCAATCATGCAACCAATAAAACCAATCATTAGTGGTTGATGATAAAAACGTTTGATTTTTGCTAAATGAAAGAGATACGAATAAGTAAAATAAAAGAAAAAACTTGGATAGTGAGTATGAAAAGCGGCTAGCCAATCCATATTTCCCTTTATAATGACATCCATTGAGATACGAAATACTACCACGACTATCGCTGTTAAAAAACCCGGTAAAAATGCTGGAATTCGTCGAAACAATAACAAAAAAAAGAAAAATGTTGGTGCGCCAAAGCTCATTCTAAATGTTTCATTTAAGGGAAATGACTTTATTTCACCTACTAAGGGTACTGTAAGTATCATTAAAACGAGAATATAGATGTCTTTTTTTAATAAATTACTAAGATTCAAAATAATCACTTCTCACTTTCGCCTAACAGTCAGTATACAAACCTATTTGCATTAATACAATACTTACTCTATTTTTTTCAAAAACTGATAAATAAGATATAAACGAAAGCATTATAGATTGTGAGTATTCATTACAACCTTCTACTTTAGAAAGATACTTTATAACCCAAAAATGTTCAGACACAATATAAGGTCTGAACACTTTTGGACTCGCTCTAACACCAAAATATCTGTGCTCCTTTTTAAAATATACTTAAATCCCATTCTTTTGCAATATGTTCTAACAACATAATTCCTGGTAAACTATTCCCATATTCATCAATGGCTGGTCCGTAAATACCAATACCACATCCATCTTGGAACGATAAATCCTTCCTAGATTTTGAGGGAACAAGTGTCATAATTCCGCCGGATACCCCACTCTTAGCTGGTAATCCAATGAAAGCAGCAAATTTTCCAGAAGCATTGTACATTCCACAAGTTAGCATTAAAGCTTTTGTTAACCTAGCTACTTCTTTAGGGAGCACTTGTTCTTTGCGAATAGGATGATATCCATCATGTGCTAGTATAAGCCCTATTAAGGCAATATCTTCTGTATTTATTTCAATCGAACATTGTTTTAAGTAAACCTCTAGTGTCTCCTCCACATCTGATTCTAGAAAACCATTCTCCTTTAAATAGTATGCTAATGCTCTATTACGATGAGCCGTTTCCCATTCTGATTGAAATACTATTTCATTAATAGCGGGACGCTTCTCTATCATTTTTTCAATTAATACGTATAGAGATTCTAATTTTTCTTGCACCGATGTCCCTGGCAAAAGTGAAGCTATCGTAATCGCTCCAGCATTGATCATAGGATTAAAAGGTTTTCCTGGTTTATGTATCTCTAAACGAATAATTGAATTAAAGGCATCTCCAGTTGGCTCTACGTCAACTCGTTCTAATACATAAGAAATACCGCGACTTAAACAAGCGGCTATAAAACCGATTACTTTTGATATACTTTGTAATGTGAAAGGTATCTCCCAATCTCCTGATTTTATCATTGTTCCATCTGGCTTTACTATACAAATACCTAACTGCGATACATTCATTTCCCCCAGAGCGGGAATATAACTGGCGCTTCTTCCCTTAGCTGCATACGCTCGATAATGAGCTACCCATTGATCTAAGCAAACTTTTTCTTGACCCTCAACTTGAACGCTAGAATCCTTTATCATTTAATCATATTCCCCCGTACTATTAACTTTATATAGAATGATTTTTTCTTTACTATAATCAATACTATTTGCACTAGAACCAAGAAAAATATTCAGACATATTGCAGTCTGAATATCCTTCTTATTACACACTTTTCTTTTTTGAAGTTTTCTCATAACTATCCCAACATTCAATATTTTCAAGCCCTTTAATGTTTTCTTTATAAAAAATAGGATCTTTACCAGCTTTTTTCTGGTTTATATAATCTTGTAACGCCGCAAATGCTACTTTTGAAAGTAAGGTAATAGCAATTAAATTAATAATAACCATAAAGCCCATAAATAAGTCCGCTAAATCCCATACAATTTGAATCTTTGCAACAGAACCAAATACAATCATAGCCAACACACTTATTCTGTATATCATTAACCACACTTTACTTGTATGTAAGAAGCGAATATTTGTTTCACCATAATAATAGTTGCCAATTAACGCACCAAATCCAAATAAAAAAACAAAGATAGCAAGACAACCCGATGCCCAAAGACCTATGTGTTCACTTAATGCTGCTTGTGTAAGTGCAATACCATTTAACCCCGGTTGTTTATATGCATCAGACAGCAAAATAATAAAGGCAGTGCTAGTACAAATGATCAGTGTATCCGTTAATACACCAAATGCTTGAATCAGTCCTTGTTTCACCGGATGACTTGTTGTTGCTGTTGCGGCAACGTTTGGTGCACTTCCCATACCAGCTTCATTTGAAAATAAACCACGTTTAACTCCATTCATAAGTGCTGCACCAATTGAACCGCCTGCTATTTGTTTAAAACCAAATGCGTTTTGAACAATAAGAGAAAGAACTTCCGGCATTTTTGATATGTTGGTAACTACAACAAATAATGCAACTCCAATGTATAATACCGCTAAAAATACCACCTTGTATTCAGCCATTTTTGCAATACGTTGTACACCACCAAAAATAATCGCAGCGAAAGCAATGGCCATGATTATCCCAACTGTTAGACGATCTGTACCAAATGAGTTTTGAAAAGCAATTGTAACTGTATTTGATTGTACTGAATTGAATACAAGACCAAAAGTAATTGTGATTAAAATAGAGAATAATACTCCCATCCAACGTTTATTCAACCCTTTTTCCATATAATAGGATGGACCACCGCGGAAACCAGTTTTATCTTTTACTTTATATATCTGTGCTAATGTGCTTTCGACAAAACTGGAGGCCGAGCTAATAATAGAAATAATCCACATCCAAAATACAGCTCCAGGACCACCTAATGCAATTGCAATCGCAATTCCTGTGATATTCCCTGTTCCAACACGGGCTGCCATACCAATACAAAACGCTTGAAAAGGAGAGATTTGATCTTTAGAACCACTTTTCCCCTCCATTAATACACGGACCATCTCTTTTAACATTCGAAACTGTACAAAATTCAATTTAAATGTAAAATAAATTCCGCAAATAACAAGCATAATAATTAACAATTTAGACCATAAAAAATCATTTGTTGATCCGACTAACTCTACAAAAAATCTTTCCATATTATCACTCCATACCAAAAATTTATCTATCATAATCTATATAAAATCACCTATATTCCTTGGCATAAATACCTCATTCATATTCAAATACAACAAGGATAAAAATTTTCTATATGAATAGAATTGGCCTGTTTAAACAAACATCGCAATACGCAACCACAAAACTGAATTTTCTAAAAACTTATCATTTATACAAACGATGCTCTATCCCCTTCTGCAAAACTAATATTCTTATCCACTAATGTTGTTGTACTATTATGTTTGTTTCGTTTACCGGTGATTTACATTTAAATCATAATAATCAATAGTGATTAACTGGTTTTCGGTTAATTTTCTTAAGAACATGGAAATATCTCCTTTCTTACTACTAATCTCAAAAATAGGCTAGGTAAAAATTTCACGAAAAATCTATAAAGCGCTTTCAATCTTTAAATAAAAAAACCTTGTCTTTAATTTATAATTAAAAGTACAGAATGTTACGAAAAAGTACAGATTTTTATAAAAACAAAAAATTTTTTGAGATTTTCCATCTAAAAAAACAGTGAGATTTTGTGAATTTTATACAGTATCCAAACGTCGCAGATTTTGTTCTACCTATCCTTTGACAAGCCTCTATTTTCTTCATAAAAACATGCATACTTTTTCTCTTTTAGAAGTTCATATAAAGTATTTGAAATCAAGAATCAATAGAATATTATAAGAATATTATAAGAATATTCAAAAAATAAAGCATTTAATTTATTTATGGTATCATACAAAAAACATTTGTTTTCTCAATTAATCCCCCTAGTTGGATTCGTCTATATTGCACATATTTACAACATGAAAGACACTAAGAAAAAAAGGATTTTGTTGAAGGGATGAAACATTACAAAACTCTTATTTAGGACCTTATGACATCCTCTTTTCTAGCAATATCGAGTTATCCCAAAAAACGTATATTTACTAACATAGATTACAGGTGGTGTATTGTGAAAGAAATAGTATTCGTTCAAAATAAAAAAAGACTCCTTATGAAATTCGAATTTTTAAAAAAGGATTTAGTGCTTACCATTTCACTGATACTAGCAATTGTAAGCTGCTTAATACATTCGCCAAAGATCGAATATATTAACTTTGAAGTGTTAATTAGCTTATTTAATCTAATGGTGGCCATTAAGGCCTTGGAACAGCTAAAGATATTAGACAAACTTGCCGTTGCGATTTTAAATAAATGCAATAACAGCAGGTCAATATCTATTATTCTAATTTTGTTATGCTTTATTTGCTCCATGTTTGTAACAAATGATGTCGCTCTCCTCACTTTTGTACCAATAACACTTGTCATTAGTAAAAAAACACAAATGAACATGATGGATACAATCATCCTGCAGACAATTGCAGCAAACATCGGTAGTAGCTTGATGCCTATGGGAAACCCACAAAATTTATACCTATATTCTTACTATGGAATTAAGCTCATCCCATTTTTAGGTTCAATC
Organism: Bacillus sp. SSR7; assembly: GCF_055902415.1. Lineage (NCBI taxonomy): Bacteria > Bacillati > Bacillota > Bacilli > Caryophanales > Bacillaceae > Bacillus > Bacillus sp. SSR7. The sequence continues at coordinate 462,489 of NZ_JBVVXV010000001.1, forward strand.
CTGCTTTTAGCTATACTTGGAATTAGTTTGTTATTTATATTTACTCAAAAACTTCAAAAAACAGATTTGAAAATAGAACTACCTGTTATTACCGTGAAAAATCGAAAAAAAGCTACCGTCTGGATTTTGATACTTATCACTATCATTGCATCTATTTTTGGTGTCATTGATTATTACATTGCGCTAATAGTCACATTGATAGCTGCATTTACGTTAGATAGAAACTTACTTTTTAAGATCGATTACTTTCTTCTAATAACCTTTGTCGGTTTTTTTATTTTTATCGGAAACATTTCCCATTCGGATGCGCTGGAGACATTTGCTCGCGCTAATTTAAGAGGAGATACTTCAGTCTTCTTTAGTTCCATATTTTTGAGTCAATTGATTAGCAATTTTCCTACTTCAATTCTTCTATCAAACTTTACTTCTAATTGGAAAGCTTTATTACTAGGAGTAAATATTGGAGGGCTTGGAACAATTATCGCATCTTTAGCCAGTGTAATCTCCTATAAACTATTCATTCAGGCCAATGTTAAAGAGAGTAAGGCGTATTTAATTAAATTTAGCATTTACAACTTTTCATTTTTAATCATACTTACATGTATACAATACTTTATTTTTAAATTTCTATAACTTTAAAAAGTGATTACTACTAGAATAATAAAAACCAAAACTTTCTCAACATTAAATTGAGAAAGTTTTGATTTTAAAGTACATAATACTTACAATTAGCATTATAAGCAAGATCCACAAATTGCATCAATTAACTCGCCAGTTATCCAACGACTGTCTGATGATGAAAGAAAACCTCTAAAAACTAGTTGATAATCTTTTAGAATTTAACTTTCCTATAATACTCTTTGCTATTTCTTCAATATTTTCATTTAGAAAGAAATGATTACCTTCAAAAGAATGAAAAGTACATGTTTTATTTGTATATTTATTCCATTTTATTACTTGATCATATGTAGTAAATTCATCATTTTTCCCATTAAATATAAGAAAATCAATATCACATGGTTTTATATTATTATCATGAATGTATGTCTCGACAATCTTAAAATCTGCTCTTAAAATAGGGAGAAAAATCTCCATTAATTCTTCTGATTGAAGTACCCCAGATGGTGTACCTCCCATTGCAATAACTTCTCTTTTAAATTGTTCGTTAGAAAGATTATGTCGGATATTTTTTATTTTACTATTTGGATGATTTCTACCGGATAAAACAAGAAATTTAGGTAATTCGTTATTAGAATCCTGTATTTTCCTGGCTACTTCATAGGCAATCAAACTCCCCATGCTATGCCCGAATAAAATGTAGGGCGAAGCGTCAATTTGCTTAACTATACTAGTGTAGGCATCATTTACGGCCTCTTCCATACCTTGGTACAAGCTTTCTTCAATTCTATATCCTCTACCAGCTAATTCTATCGGGACTACTTCAATATATGGATTAAAGTAATTTTTCCATTTTGCGTAGTTAAACGCAGATCCCCCAGCATGTGGAAAGCAAAAAAGTTTAGTCTTCTGCATTGATTTTCTCCTTACTTTCAAATTTGTATATAGTTTGGCAAATTGTATAAATGTCTTTAATTATTATCTCTTGCGGAAATTCATCTCTTGTTGCACAAACAGATAACTTATAATTTGGATCAATGTTATATTGTTTAAAGTAAAAGTTTTTAGGTATATTCTTGTATGGAATTACAGTTTGTGACTCTTTTTTTATAGAGAATGAATTTAACGGGATATAAAGTCCTTTTCCAATCGTTTTGATATAACTTTCTTTTAATGTCCATAAATCATAAAAATAATTAATTTGTTCATCAGAATTCATATTAGATATATCATAAAATTCTTCCTCTGAAAAAAATTCATGTGCTAATTTAAAAGCCTCTATTTCTGAAACTTTTTCTATATCAATACCCACATTAAAATTAGCAGTAGTACAAACCACCCATTCTCCTGAATGTGACACATTAAAATGAAAGTCAGAAAAGTTTTCAACAAAAGGTTTTCCATACTCATTATATATAAATCTAATTTCTTCATTATTAATTTTATACTTTTGGCAGATTAGAGATCGGATTAGTAAATCCCCTATCAGGTTCCTATTAACGTCGCATGAGTTTAATAAACGCTTCATTCGTTCTTTCTTCTCATTTGAAACCAAGTTACTAAGTTGCTTAAACAAATGACTTTCAATATTCTTTGGTATTTTCACAGCTTGAATGTGTATGATAAATCACTTCCTTTTTTAAAGGATGGCTTCATATATGTGCGTTACATAAATTCAAATTAACTTTATTAAATTGCAAATACAATAGAAAAGGTGCATATTTACATATCAATGAAAATATGCACCTTTCCTCAGTAATATCATCAGGCATTCGCTTCTATTACAAAGATTTCTATGTCTCTACCAATTACTTTTTACATTATCCCCTTAAAAAGCAATGCTCTTAATATATTCATTATTCCCTACACTTGATATGCAGGTATTGGTCTCCCCTTTTCGTTCATTGCGTTGCATCTTTTATACTCTCTACTTTTCCGTTAATAAAATGGATTTTTCTTTTATTCCTTCAAATTCATTTAGTAGATACATAGCTATTTTTTCAACTGCAGGTGAATCCACTATTTCTTCATGTGATCCAGGGACTGAATACATATTTACTCTTCCTTTTAATAAAGGTCCCCAATCTGTAAACAACTCTTTTCCTTCCTCAGCACTAAAGTAGAGAACTTCTCCAGAGTATGGTATTAAATCATACTCTGCCATTAAGTTCAGGCATTTCCTATGAGCATTGATAACTTGCTTCAAATTCATAAGATCTGCATCTGGCGGGAGTACTCCCTCTATAATTAATTGCTCTACAAGCATATCTTGTTCATGGAAGAGACCTTCCCCCTGCTCAGTAAAATCTCTAGGAATGAAATGCTCATATATATATGAGAGCATTTCCTCCGTTGTTTTATAGTCCTGCTCTGAAGGTACTTTAGTATCCATTAATATCAACAGCTCAACTTCCTCACCTTGATTCTTTAGCACCGTTGCGATTTCATAAGCAATTGCACCGCCTAAAGACCATCCTCCAAGACGATATGGGCCTTCTGGCTGAACACGTTTGATTTCTTCAATGTAAAGTTGAGTTAGTTCCGGCAAGGTCAATTCATTAATATCTCCCTTTTCTATAAGAGGATTCTGTAAACCATAAAATGAACAATGGTTCTTAAGTAATCTTGCTAGTTGAATGTAACAAAATACATTCCCCATAAACGGATGAACACAGAAGAAAGGGCTTTTTTCTGATTCTTGTAGTGGAACTAGCGCTGCTACTGATTTCGTCATATCATGCTTATCACGAATAAGGCATGCGATTCCTTCCAATGTTGGATTCTTCATCAATGTTGACACCTTAATCTCTTTTCCAAACTTCTCCCTAATTTTTGAAACTAATTTAATTACAAGGAGAGAGTGTCCTCCTCTATTAAAGAAATCATCATTTACATAGACATCTTCTATCTGTAACACATCCTGCCAGATTTTAATCAACTGATATTCAATTTCATCCCTTGGAATGATTGGTGTAGAGAAGTTATTTTCTCTATGAATAGTTAAATTGTTCAATGCCTTTCGATCAATTTTTCCATTCATTGTAAGAGGAATCTCGTCTACCTTAATAAAGTGTGCGGGAACCATATAATTTGGTACTTGTGTCTTGAGATACTCACGCCACTCATGCATACTACCATCTCCAACTACATAAGCAACCAATCTCTTCTCTCCTAATTTATCCTCTGTTACCAAAACTACTGCTTCTTTTACCAATGGATGCCTCTCTATACTCGCTTCAATCTCTTCAAGTTCAATACGAAAGCCCCTAATTTTCACTTGATTATCAATTCTTCTCAAGTAATCTAAATTACCATCAGGTAAATAACGAACCAAATCTCCCGTACGATATAAACGCTCTTCTTCATTAAATGGATGACGGATAAATCGCTCTGCTGTTAATTCTGGACGATTCAAGTATCCTCTCGCTATACCTGCACCACCGATATATAGCTCACCTGTTACACCAACTGGAACAGGTAGCAAATTTTTATCCAATACATAAGTTTGAACGTTCGGCAACGGACGTCCAATCGTAACTCTCTTACTATCTGTTTGAATATGATAACACGTTGCATCAACCGTACATTCTGTAGGACCGTATACGTTATAAAAATCAATTTTTTCGGTCTCTACTAGCTGTTCCCATAATGACGGCATGATTGCTTCACCACCGACTAATATCTTACTTGGTACATGAACATCAGCACTTATTTCTAGCAATCCTCCATCTATAAGTAATTGAAGTAATGAAGGTGTCATATCAAACATTTCCAATTTATTCTCCCTAATATAGGACACAAATTGTTCCGGATTAGTGCGAACTTCACTTGGGATAATATATAAACTTGAACCATAAAGCAACATTTGTAATTGCTGAATAGATACATCAAAGGCAATTGACGCATTCAAACCGACGCGCATATTACTAGGTATCTCATGTGAGAACACTTCTTTTTGTAAACCATAGGATAGGTTTATTACAGAATGGTGCTGTACTAAAGCCCCCTTTGGATTCCCTGTCGAACCAGAAGTATAGATAACATACGCTAAGTTTTCCCCTGTTACCTCACATATTGGTGAAAATTTGCTTTCTTGAGAAAGCATCGCTTGGTCCCTATCTAGGCAAACTGTCTTGATGTCTTTAGGTATCCATCCTAGTAATACCTCATTTGTAACTAACACTTTAATTCCCGTGTCTTGTAAAATATATTGCAGGCGGCTTTCCGGATTCGATGGATCCAATGGAACATAGGCTGCTCCAGCCTTCCAAATTCCCATGAGACCAACAATCATCTCAACTGATCGATCAAAGCAGAGGCCAACTAATGACTCTGTCCCAATTCCACATTTCTGTAAATGATGGGCTAATTGATTAGCTCTTTCATTCAGCTCTCGATACGTTAGTTGCTGTTTATCATCTACCACTGCCACTGCGTCAGGTGTACGATTTACTTGCTCTTCGAATAGTTGATGAATTACATTCTCACGTGGATAGGATAAAGCATTATTATTCCATTCTTCCAATAGCCTTCTTTGTTCAGCCTCCGTAATATATACTAGTTCCGATAGATTTTGATCAATGTTTTTGAGCATTTGCATTAACACTTTGTGTAAATGACCCAGCATTCGTTCAATGGTTACTCTATTAAACTTACTACGGTCATACATTAACTTTAACGATAACTGGATTCCTGGAACTACAGCCAATCCTAATGGGTAGTGGGTTTGTTCTACCCCTTTCAATTCACCAATTTCCAAATTTCCTGAAGATTCTTCTTTCACTGGATAATTTTCAAACACATATAAACAATTGAACAGCGGTGTACCTCTAGGAACCTCACTCCACCCCTGAATCTCTGTCAAAGAAGCATACTCATATTGTCTTCTTTCTATCTCTTCCTCTTGTATCTTCTGCAACCAATCTATTACTTTTATATCATCCATCAATTGAATTCGCGTCGGTGACGTTGTAATGAAAGGACCTACGATGTTTTCAACATCAATAATCTCCGTAGGACGTCCTGAGCTTGTTACACCAAAGACAATGTCATTTTCTCCACTATATCGGCTCATGAGATATGCCCATGCACCTTGAATTACTGTACTCAAAGTAAGTTTATTTCGTTTCGCCCATCCTTGTAACGCTTGAGTCTGCTCTTTTGATAAATAGGTAACCTTTTCTGTATAACCTTTTTCTTCCTCTTTACTTTCTAAGCCCAGCAAAGTTGGTGCAGTAAAACCTTTAAGCTTTTCTCTCCAGAATTTTTCCGCCTGCTCCTTATCTTGTTCTCTGAGCCATTGGATATATTTCTTATATGGTGAGGGTTTAGGTAACTTTACAGCTTCTTCATTCATTCTCTTCTGATAGACTGTAAGTAATTCATTAAAGACCAATGGTAAACTCCATCCATCTAGTAAAATATGGTGTTGTGTCCAAACAATCCGATATTCTTCCTCACCTTCTTGAATGACCGTTACCCGCATTAATGGCGCTTCATCAAATTGGAAGGCTTGCTTTCGATCTAATGCCAAAAAGACTTTTCTTTTTTCCTCTATGTCTTTAGTTGTCATTGTACGCCAGTCTTCTTTGTTCACTTTAAATGGGATATTTTCATACACCACTTGTAATGGTTCTTCAATTTCGTCCCAAACAAATGCTGTACGAAAAATTTCATGCCGCTGAATTACAGATTTCCACGCCTGCTCAAAAGTAGGAATATCCATTTTCCCTTTAATCATAAAACTTAATTGCACTATATACGGTGCAACATGTTCATTCCCTTGGTCATGCAATGTGTGGAAAATCATACCTTCTTGCAAAGGTGATAGTGGATATAAATCAGTAATCTGATTGTTCTTTCCACGATTCATTTTGTTTAGTACATTTGTCAAACCTACTTGGTTAAGATTAGCCATTGCAAAATCCGAAATGGTCAGCGCAGATTCTCCATCTGAAGGTTGAATCAATCTGCTCAGTTGATATAGCATATTCTGTGCAATACTTTGAATCGTTGATTTGGCGAATTGTTCAACATTGTATACCCAAGTGAACTGAAGTTTTCCATTCGTTACAACCCCAATTACATCAATTACATGCGATCGCTTGGAACCGGCAGCATGATCTAAACGCTTAAATTCATTCTCCGGCATAAACATTGCATCGCTAGAAAACATTTGATCAAATTGTCCAAGATAGTTAAAACTAATAGACGGTGTATGTTGAGAGCTCAATTGCTCACACATTGTTGCGTTCATGTAACGCAACACCCCATAATCAACACCCTTATTAGGAATTTTGCGAACTTGTTCTTTAACTGCTTTTAATGCTGCAATTGGCGTATTAGCACTAGTAATATTTAAATGCACTGGGTAAATACTTGTAAACCATCCCACGGTTCTCGATAAATCAACATCTTCAATAATCTCTTCTCGACCATGTCCCTCTAAATCTACGCTTAATATCGGCTGCCCCGTACATGCTGCTGTAGCTTGTACCAATGCTGCTAATAATACTTCATTGATTTGGACACGGTGAGTGCTTAAAGTCTCTTGCAATAACATACGGGTCTCATTCTCATTTAACACCACAGTAATTTCCTCAGTTACTCTGCTTACTGGATTACTTATAGTACCATCTACTGGCAGTATAACCACGTCTTGTTCAGCCTGCTGCTCCCAGTAATGTAGCACTTCTTTTGATATTCCAGTTTCAGCGTAATGTTGTAATTTCTCCGACCATTCTTTAAAAGATGTACTCTTCATAGGTAATTGAAATTTTTGCCCTTGGACTGCTTGCGTATATGCTGTTTGCAAATCTTCTAATAAAATTCGCCAAGAAACACCATCCACGGCTAAGTGATGAATTGTCCAAAATAATCGGCCAGTCTTCTCACCTTCATCAAAATACACCATTCTCATTAACGGACCTTCATGTAAATTTAAACCTTCTTGTGCAATATTAATCTCTTTTTGAATAACTTCATGCCAATCCGCTTCCAGCACTTCGTCTAATGAAATGACAGTCAGCATCAATTGTTCTTCAATTCCTTCATTCCACTGTTTCCAAGCCCCATTAGGTAAACGTTCATATCTTAAACGCAGGGCATCATGATGAAGTAGAAGGTTACGCGCTGCCTTTTCTAGTGATCCTATGTCCAATTTTTCTTTCGTTCTAAAGAACATGGATTGATTCCAATGATGTGGGTTAGGATGATTTTGTGCAAAAAACCTTTGCTGAATAGGTGTAAGTATCGTCTCTCCAATTATAATTCCTTGTTCAGCTTGTACACCTTGTTCTTCTTTGACTACTTGCGCCAACTCAGCAATCGTTTGGTGTTCAAATAGTTGTTTTGGTGTCAACTGTAAACCAGCTTGCTTCGCACGAGAGACAATCTGAATGCTAAGAATTGAATCTCCACCAATTTCAAAAAAGTTATCATAAATACCAATACGTTTTGAACCCAGCACACGTTCCCAAATGATAGAAAGCTTGTGTTCACGTTCATTTCTTGGGGCTACGTAGCCTTCTTGTGTTCCTTGATAATCTGGTATAGGCAATGATTTCCGATCAACCTTTCCATTTATGGTTAACGGTAATTCTTTCATTTCGACAAAGTAGGAAGGTATCATATGGATTGGCAGTTTTATTTTAAGATACTCACGCCATTCTTCTAAACTGCCTTCGCCCACTATATAAGCTACTAACCTCTTATCTCCCGACTGATTTTCCCTAACTATTACAACTGCCTCTTTTATCAAGTCATACTCCTGTAAAGCCGACTCAATCTCCCCAAGTTCGATTCGAAATCCTCTAATCTTCACTTGATTATCCATTCTTCCTAAATATTCTATATTACCATCAGAAAGATATCTCACGAGATCGCCTGTTCTATATAATCTCTCGCCTTCTTTGAATGGATGAGAAATAAATCGTTCGGATGTTAACTCTGGACGATTTAAGTATCCCCTCGCTAGACCCGCTCCTCCGATATAAAGTTCACCCATCACACCAACTGGAACTGGCAACCTATTTCTATCTAATACATAAGTTTGGACGTTAGGCAATGGACGCCCAATTGTTACTCTCTTACTATCTTTTTTGATATGATAGCATGTTGCATCAACCGTACATTCTGTAGGACCATATACATTATAAAACTGTATTTTATCAGTCTCTACTAGCAGTTCCCATAATGACGGCATAATCGCTTCACCACCAACCAGTACCTTACTTGGAACATGAACGCTATCGCACGTTTCTAACAATCCGACATCTATAAGTAATTGAAGCAATGAAGGTGTTATATCAAAGATTTCTAACTTGTTCTCCCTAATATAAGCTACAAACTGCTCCGGATCACTTCGTACTTCATTCGGAATAATATACAAACTTGAACCATAAAGCAGCATTTGTAATTGCTGGATAGATGCATCAAAGGCAATTGACGCATTTAAACCGACATGCATGTTAGATGGTATCTCATGTTCGAAAACCTCTTTTTGTAAACCATGCGACAAGTTTAGTACAGAATGATGCTGTATCAAGACACCCTTTGGATTCCCCGTTGATCCTGAAGTATAGATAACATATGCTAAGTTTTCTCCTGTTACTTCACATTTTGGTGAAAGAATGCTTTCTTTTGAAATCATTGCTTGATCCCTATCTAGACAAACTATCTTGATTTCTTTAGGTATCCAGTCTTCCAATGACTCGTTCGTAACTAATACTTGAATTCCAGTGTCCTCCAAAATATATCGTAGACGACTTTCTGGATATGATGGGTCTAATGGAACATAGGCTGCTCCAGCCTTCCAAATCCCCATAATACTAACAATCATCTCAACTGAACGCTCAAAGCAAAGTCCAACCAATGATTCATTCCCAATTCCGCATTGCTGAAGATAGTGGGCCAATTGATTAGCTTTTTCATTCAGCTCTCGATACGTTAACTGCTGTTTTTCATCTACCACCGCTACCGCATCAGGTGTACGATTTACTTGCTCTTCAAACAGCTGATGAATCGTACTTTCCTGTGGATATGCTACAGCATCATTATTCCACTCCTCCAACTGTTTTTGTTGTAATCCTGACAATATAGGCAACTTAGCTAATGATTTATCAGGATTCTCCACGATTACATTCAACCAGTTCCCAAAATGTTCAGCCATGGATTCAATAGTTAAGCTGTCAAATAAATCAGTTCTATAAACAAAGGTAAGTAATAAACCCTCTTCCACTTCTGCAGCAGTTAAACTTAAATCAAACTTAGCGATAGGAGCATTACTTTCCATTACTTCTATATTTCTTCCATGTAGTTCTGGTAGCTTCTGTCCCGTATTTTGCAAAGTAAACATGGTTTGGAAAATCGGAGAATGGCTTGTATTTCGTTCAGGCTGGATAACCTCTACAATTTTCTCAAACGGAACATCTTGATACTCATACGCCTTCAATGCTTTTATCCGCACTTGAGACAACAACTCTTGAAATGCCGGTGCATTACTTAAATCAGCTCGATAAACCAATGTATTGACAAAGAAACCAATCAGTCCTTCAATTTCTCGATAGTTTCGATTTGCAATTGGGCTGCCAACAATAATATCTGTTTGTCCCGTATAACGAGCAAGGAAACTTTGATACGATGCCAATAAGGTCATGAAAAGTGTGGCTCCTTCTTGACGACTTAGTTCGTTTAATTTATCCAGTAATGAGCGCGATAACAAAACATTATGAGTTAATCCATGGTGGGTTTGCACTGGCGGACGCGGACGATCCATTGGCAACATTAAGACTGGTAACTCACCGGATAATTCTTCCTTCCAATACGCAAGTTGTTGATATAGTACTTCATCTTTCAACCATTCTCTTTGCCACTGAGCAAAATCGGCATATTGAACTGGTAGTGATTCCAGCTCTGCTTGTTTTTCACCAATCGCATTCTCATAAAATGCCATCCATTCTTGAAGCAAGATTTCCATCGACCATCCATCTGAGATAATATGATGCATATTACACAGAAGAACCCATTCTTCTTCTGAAATTCTTATGAGTTTCCCACGGAACAATGGCCCCTGTTCTAAATCAAATGGAGATTCGACTTCAGTTTGAATCCATTGCTCCAACTTTCTTTCTCGCTCCTCTAATGAAAGCTTAGTTAAGTCCATTTGGAGAAGCGGACGGAAAACGTACGGTTGAATCTGCTGCATAGGATGGCCATCCTCTTCATAAAATACAGTCCGTAAAGATTCATGACGCTCTATCAACTGATTCCATCCCAACTCCAATCCCTCATGTAACCAATTCCCTGTAAGGCGGCATGCCATTGGCATATTATAAAGTGCACTATTAGGTGCAAATTGATCAATAAACCATAAGCGCTGTTGGGCATAAGATAGTGGAATATTATTTCCGCGTTCCATCGGCACCAATGGTGGGATTTCTCGTTTTTCGCTCCCCTTACGTAACTGATCTATTCGTTTCGATAATGCCTCGACCGTTGAATATTCGAACAGTTCACGTACTGGCAATTTGATTTGAAAGACTTCCTGTAAACGTGAGACCACTTGTGTAGCAAGTAGAGAGTGACCACCAAGCTCAAAGAAAGAATCCTGAACACCAATTTCTTTTATTCCTAACACTTGACTCCACACTGAAGCGATAAGTTCTTCCAGCGGAGTTCGTGGGTATACAGTATTTTCGGCGGATTGTTCACTAAGTATAGGCAATGCCTTCAAATCAAGTTTTCCATTCGGTGTAAGTGGTAAAACTTCCATCTCAATAAAGTTTGTTGGAACCATGTAATTTGGTAAATGTGTTTGTAGATGTTCTCGCCATTCATGTACACTTCCTTCACCAACTACATAAGCTACTAATCTCTTGTCACCTTGATTATCCTCTTGTACCAATACAACTGCTTCTTTCACAGAAGAATGTGCCTGCAAAACAGCTTCTATTTCTCCCAATTCAATCCGGAAACCACGAATTTTCACTTGGTCATCTATACGTCCATGGAACTGGAGATTACCATCAGAAAGATAACTTGCTTTGTCTCCTGTATAATAGAGACGTTCTCCTGACTTGAAAGGATGTGGGATAAATTTTTCCTTTGTAAGATCCGGACGATTAGCATATCCACGTGCAAGGCTCTTCCCTCCAATATAGAGATCTCCAATTACACCAATTGGTACTAGCTGAAGATGAGAATCCAACACATAAACTTCTGTATTCGCAATCGGTCGACCAATCGATGGCGTACCTGTTGTCACTCCTACAGGTACGTAACAATCTGTGGTAACAACGGTATTTTCCGATGGACCATACTGATTAATTACCGCAAAAGGAATATCGTTAGATGGATACTGCGTTAATTGATCCCCACCAGTAATGATAAAACGAAGATCCGTTTTATCTGGCCAAGATAATTTCAAGAGTCTTTCCAAAATAGGCGTAGGTGCAAAACTAACTGTTATTTGTGAATCAATGAGCCAGTCCCTTAGCGCTTCTGGATTAATTCTCAGTTCCTCTGTTGACAAGTAGAGTGCTGCGCCAGCAGTTAGATACGGCCAAATCTCCTGGACAGCCGAATCAAAAGCAACCCCTGCAATCTGAGTCGCACGATCCTCTGCTGAAATATGATAAACTTCCTGATGCCAAGAAACCATATTCATTAATGAGCGATATTCAACCATGACACCCTTCGGTTTTCCTGTAGAACCAGAGGTATAGACAATATAGGCTAAGTTCTCTGGATTTATTTGACGTGTAGGTGCGATTACACTTTCCACCGTTAATTCTTCTAACCTCACCATTTCGACGTGTGCGAAATGTCCTTCTTGTCCTTCCGCCGTCACTACAAATTGAATTCCTGCATCTTCAATCATGTATTCTAACCTTGATTTTGGATACAACGGATCTAAAACGACATAAGCTCCACCAGCTTTTAAAATGCCTAGTAAACTTGCCATCAGCTCAGCTGACCTAGGAAGATACACTCCTACCACTGACTCTGGGGCTACTCCCTTTCGCTGTAAAACATTTGCCAACTGATTTGCTTGTGTATCCAGTTCACCATAAGTCCACTGTTTTGTTTGATCAACTACCGCAATCGCATCCGGACGCCTTACTACTTGCTCCTCAAATCTGTCGCAAACAAGACCCTGATGAGACATTTCCATTACAGTGTCATTCCATGTTTCTAATAACAAAGTACGCTCGGGTTCTGATAGCATACTCAGGTCATGCAACGGATTTTGTGGACGATGAGAAACTTCATGTAGCCATTTCTCAAAGTGTCCTGCCATCCGTTCAATAGTAGTAGCATTGAATAAATCCTTATTGTACTCAAAAGTAAAAAGTAATCCCTCTTCCGTCTCAGCTGCCATTACACTTAAATCAAACTTTGCAATTGGACTATGGCTTTCTATCATTTCAATACTTCTACTAGATAACATCGGAAACTCTTGTTTCATATTTTGCAAAATGAACATAGTCTGGAAGATTGGCGAATGACTTGTACTTCGCTCCGGTTGCACAACTTCTACAATTTTTTCAAATGGAATATCTTGATATTCATACGCCTTCAATGCCTTTTGACGAACCTGATATAGTACATCTTGAAATGTCGGTCTACCACTCAAATTAGCTCGATAAACCAGCGTGTTAACGAAAAAACCAATTAGTCCTTCAATTTCTCTATTATTCCGATTCGCAATTGGGCTTCCGACCAGGATATCTTCTTGTCCCGTATAACGAGATAGAAAACTTTGATATGCAGCTAAAAGCGTCATGAAGAGTGTAGCCCCTTCTTTTCGACTAAGTTCATTCAATTTATCATGTAGCGTGCTTGGCAGAACCAGAGTGTATATCGACCCGTGATGAGTTTGCATCGCGGGTCGCGGGCGGTCCATAGGAAGTTGGAGTACAGGAAGCTCCCCAGACAATTCTTCCCTCCAATATTGGAGTTGTTGATCGAGCACCTCCTCCTTTAGCCATCCTTTTTGCCACTGAGCAAAGTCGGCATATTGAACCGGCAATGGTTCAAGTTCCTCTACCTTTCCATCCGTTGCTTTCTCATAAAATGCCATCCATTCTTCAAGTAGGATTCCCATTGACCATCCATCTGAAATGATATGATGTAGAGTACAAAGGAGTATCCATTCTCCCTCTCCCACGTGCAAAATACTTGCCTTGATTAATGGACCCTCTGTTAAATCAAATGGCACTTCTGTTTCTTGTTGAATCAAACGTTTAACTTCTTCTTCTCGGTCTTCTGGAGAAAGCATAGTTAAATCGGTTTTCGGAATTGATTGAAAAGCATACGGTTCAATTTGCTGTACGGGTTGACCGTTCACTTCGTGAAAGACCGTCCGCAGTGATTCATGACGTTCTATTAGTTGATTCCATCCCGTTTCCAGTGCCTCAAGTAGCCAATGCCCTGTAAGGCGGCATACCATTGGCATATTGTAAAGGGCACTATTAGGTGTAAATTGATCAATAAACCATAAGCGTTGTTGGGCATAAGATAGTGGAATAGCTTCTCCTCGTTTCATTGGTATTAGAGGCGGAATCTCTCGTTTTTTATCTCCTTTACGTAACTGATCTAATCGCTTTGCTAGTGACTCCACCGTTGTATATTCAAATAGTTCACGTACTGGTAATTCGATTTGAAAAATCCCCTGTAAACGTGACACTACTTGAGTAGCTAGTAGTGAATGACCACCGATTTCAAAAAAGGAATCCTGAACACTAATATTTTTTATTCCTAACACTTGGCTCCAAACGGAAACGATAAGCTCCTCCACTGGTGTTCGTGATGAAGTAATATCTTCACTTATGAACTGTTCTTCTAATTCCAGTAAGGCTTTCCGATTCACCTTACCATTTGGAGTGAGTGGCATACCTTCAATTTTGAAAAAGTATGCCGGCACCATATAATGTGGCAGTTGCTTCTTGAGATATTCACGCCACTCCCCAGTATCCCCTTCACCCACTACATAAGCTATTAACTGCTTATCTCCTGGTCGATCTTCCTTCACCAACACGACTGCCTCTTTTACAGATGAGTGATCATGTAAAGCTGCTTCAATTTCTCCCAATTCAATTCGGAATCCTCTAATTTTAACTTGGTTATCTATTCTTCCAATATATTCTAAGTTACGATCATTCATATATCTCACCAAGTCACCCGTTCGATATAATCGTTCCCCGTCCTTAAAGGGATGCGGAATAAAACGTTCAGTAGTTAAATCTGGTCGATTGAAGTAGCCACGTGCCAACCCTACTCCTCCAAGGTAAAGTTCCCCTGCCACACCAATCGGGACCACTTGTTGATATTGATCTAACACATACAACTCTGTATTATCAATCGGACGACCAATCGGAATAAGCATTGCTTCTTTTTCTAAATCACAATCATAATAAGTCACATCCACAGTCGCTTCAGTAGGACCATACAAGTTAATTAACTTTGTTTGCTGAGCATTGTAAAAGATCCCCTTAAACCGGCGAACCTGCTCAGTGTTTAACGCTTCTCCACTAGTAAAAACTTGAATTAAAGACGAGACATCCCTTTTCGAATTATATAGTTCCATATAATCTAAGAAAGTAGATAACATCGACGGAACAAAGTGCATGGTGGATACACGGTATCGTTCAATATACTCCTCAATCACCGCAGGATCTTTCTCTCCTCCTGGTGGAAGTAAACAAACACGTGCTCCTACAAATGACCACCAAAATAATTCCCAGACAGAAACATCGAACGAAAACGGTGTCTTTTGTAGGATTGTATCCTCCTCGGACAATGGATATTTTTTCTGCATCCACTGTAGACGATTGATAACGGAATGATGTTCAATCATTACCCCCTTTGGATTTCCCGTCGAACCCGAAGTGTATATAATATAGGCTAAGTTATTTGCTGTTACTCCACTTACCGGAGCTAAATTACTCTCTTTAGAAATCATCACTTGATCCCGGTCTAAACAAATAGCTTGAATATCTTTAGGTAACCAGTCCTGTAGTGTTTCTTTTGTTAACAGCACTTGAATTTGTGAATTCTCCAAAATATATCTTAGGCGGTTTTCGGGATAACTTGGGTCCAGTGGGACATAAGCCCCACCTGCCTTCAAAATCCCAAAGAGACCGATAATCATATCAGGAGAACGTTCAATACATATACCGACCAATGATTCAGGTCCGATACCTCGTTTTTGTAGAAAATGTGCCAATTGATTCGATTTTTCATTAAGTTCTTGATACGTTAGCTTTCCACCCTCATAAACTACCGCCACTGCATCAGGTGTCCGTGCAACTTGCTGCTCAAATAGCTCATGAATCATACAATCATGACCATAAACTACGTCCGTATCATTCCATTCTTCTAGGAGTTGTTTTCGCTCAGTATCCGATAACATTGACAGCTTTGTATATGATTCATCTGGTTGATGCGTGATTTCATTTAGCCAGTTCTCAAAATGTCCTGCCATACGTGCAATGGTACTACTATCAAATAAATCCGTGTTGTATTCAAATGAGACAAATAGACCTTCTTCCACTTCATAGGCAGTTAAGCTCAAATCAAATTTAGCAATAGACATATTACTTTCTACCATTTCAATACTTCTATCAGGCAAATCTAGTCGTTCTTGTTTTATATTCTGTAGCGTAAACATGGTCTGAAATATAGGGGAATGACTCATACTTCGTTCAGGTTGCACAGCTTCTACCACTTTTTCAAATGGTATATCTTGATATTCGTAAGCTTTTAACGCCTTTTTCTTTGTTTGGTTCAAAATCTCCCGAAAAGTAGGGGTGCCACTCAAATCTGATCGATAAACCAACGTATTAACAAAGAAACCAATTAATCCTTCTACTCCCTTATGGTTCCGATTTGCAATCGGACTACCAACTAGAATATCTGTTTGTCCTGTATAACGAGCAAGAAAGCTCTGGTATGCGGCCATTAAAGTCATAAATAAAGTAGATCCTTCTTGTCGACTTATATCCTTCAATTGACTGAGCAATTTATAAGGCAAAATTACATGATGCGCAGCCCCAGGGTAAGTCTGCTTAACCGGTCGAGGTCGATCCACTGGCAGTTGTAAGATAGGAAGCTCACCAGACAATTCTTCCTGCCAATACGTAAGCTGACGATTTAGCACATCACCTTGCAACCACTCCTTTTGCCACTTCGTAAAGTCTGCATATTGAATGGATAATGAACTTAATTTAGCAGGATTTCCGCCCGTTTCTTCTTCATAGAAAGCAAGTAATTCATTCATGAATATACCAATGGACCAAGCATCAGAAATAATATGATGCATCGTACACAGTAATAACCATTCATCCTTCTCTAATTGAACAAGTTGATTACGAATTAAAGGACCATTCATTAAATCAAATGGTTCTTGCGCTTCTCTCGCAATTAAACTATCTACCTCTTTTTCTTTTACTTCTAGAGAAAGTTGAGAGTAATCCCTTACAGGTAATGCTCTAGGAAGGAATTCGACAATTTGCTGCACAGGCTGTTCTCCTATTTCTTTAAAAACCGTTCGTAATGATTCATGACGTTCAATGAGTCGATTGAATCCCTTCTCTAATGATTCAGGTATCCAATTTCCTTTTAGATGCCATACTGTTGGAATATTATATAAAGAACTGTTTGGGTTAAATCTGTCCATAAACCACAAACGTTTTTGTGCATAAGACAACGGGAGTGCTTCTTTATTCTCCTTTTTTTGCATTTGCTTCTGAAGCCATGCTCTCTTCTCAGGAGAAAGTGAACTCAGCTTTGCAAGTAAATCACTTTTCATTTTTTTACCCCTTCCTGAATCAAATTACTCTCGAATATCCCTTGTGCTTCTTCCTCTGATAGCTCTTCTAATTGCTTAAGCAGTTCTATTAATTCTTCATCATTACTGACTTCTGCTTCTTTTTGAATATAGTCTTGAAGACTTACATTCTCCTTACTATCATTCTGCATTTCTCGATTTTTGTTATAGAGCAATTGATCAATCTGTTCTGCCAATTGCTGCACCGTATGAAACATAAATAAATCATGCAATGGTATCTCGATTCCAAAAGCCTCTTTAAGATTGGAAACAGCTTGCGTAGCGAGTAGTGAATGGCCACCAATTTCAAAAAACGAATCTTGAATTCCGATGTTTTCCATATCTAAAACTTCATGCCATATTGAAACGATTGTTTTTTCCGTAGACGTACGAGGAGCAATATAACCACTTGCTATCTCCTGTCTCTCTGGTACTGGTAAGGCCTTCCTATCAATTTTCCCATTAGGAGTGAGTGGAAATGCATTTAATCCAACAAAATAGGCTGGAATCATATAATTTGGTAGTTGATCCTTGAGATAATCACGCCACTTTTGAGCATCTCCATCTCCTACAACATAGGCAATCAAACGTGGATTGCCAGGATAATCTTCCCGCACCATCACAATAACTTCGTTAACTAGTGTATGCCTTTGTAATGTCGCTTCAATTTCTCCTAGTTCAATCCGGAACCCACGAATTTTCACTTGATGATCGATTCGTCCAACATACTCCAAATTTCCATCTGGTAAATACCTTACTAGATCTCCAGTCCGGTATACTCGCTCTCCTTCTTTAAACGGATGCGGTATAAAACGATCTTGCGTTAAGTCAGGGCGATTTAAATATCCACGCGCTAACCCTGATCCACCAATGTATAGCTCACCAACTACACCAATTGGAACCATTTTTTGTTCGGCACTCAGTACATATACTTCTGTATTGAATATTGGTTTACCAATTGGTGGTACCCTATGCATGTCACCCTTTTCTAATTCCATATACGTGGAATACGTAGTATCTTCGGACGGTCCATATAGGTTGTACACCTTTTCGATCGTACTTCTCTCGTATAAATCTTGAACAAGCGAATATGGCAATGGTTCTCCAGCCAAGTTCATCACCTTTACCGAAGAAGGGATTGTTTTTGCTCGAACCAGTTCCTTCGCTACCGATGGCACAGTATTAACCAAAGTTACACCTTTGGTAGACAACTTCTCTAGATGTAGAGCATTTTCAGTGACAATCACCTTACCACCCATCGTTAAGGGAACAAATACTTCAAAAACGGATAAATCAAAAGATAGCGAAGTTGAAGCTAACACTCCCGCTAATTCCTTTCGGGAATACGTGTGATGCGCCCAATGAATCATTGTTACTGTATTCCTGTGCTCAATCATTACTCCCTTTGGATTTCCAGTGGAACCTGAAGTATAGATAATATAGGCTAAGTTATCGCCCGTCACTTCACTCATACATACCGTAGTAACTTCTTGTTCTATTTCTGCACGATTACAATCCATACAAATCACGTCAACGAATTTAGGTATAACCATTTTTTGTTGTATCTTTTCCTGTGTCACCAGTACCTTTATTTGAGCATCTTCTAAAATGTACTGCAGTCGACTTTCCGGATACGCTGGATCAATTGGGACATATGCTCCTCCCGCCTTCATAATTCCTAAGAGACCAACAATCATCTCGGATGAACGTGTAACGCAAATCCCAACCAATGATTCGCATGTTACACCACTTTTTTGTAAATAATGTGCCAACTGATTCGAGCGTTCGTCCAACTCTCGATATGTTAGTTCTTCATCTTCGCACACTACTGCAATTGCTTCTGGTGTTTTTTCTACTTGTTCTTCAAACATTGTATGAATCGTACTTTCTTCCATATCTATAACACCCGATTTATTCCATTCCTCTAGTAGTTGCTTATATTCTACTTTCGATAACATATTCAGTTCTGATAGTACACATTTTGGATGAGAGACAATTTGATTTAACCAATGTTTAAAATGACTTGCCATACGTTCAATGGTTGTATCATCAAACAAATCAGTATTGTATTCAAAGGTTAGTGATAATCCTTCTTCCGTCTCAGAAGCAAATAAACTCAAATCAAATTTGGCAACAGAAGCATGGCTTTCCATGATTTCCATTTGTCGTCCAGATAACTGAAGAAACTCTTGTTTCGTATTCTGTAAAGTAAACATAGTTTGGAATATTGGTGAATGACTTGTACTCCGTTCAGGTTTTACGGATTCTACCACTTTCTCAAATGGGATGTCCTGATACTCGTATGCTTTTAGCGCTTTTTTTCTTACCTGCGACAAAAGTTCTTGGAACGTCGGATTTTCACTGAAATCAGCTCGATAAACCAACGTGTTTGCAAAGAATCCTATTAATCCCTCAATCTCTTTCACATTTCGATTAGCGATCGGGCTTCCAACTATAATGTCGTCCTGTCCTGTATAACGAGAAAGGAAGCTTTGATACGCTGCCATCAATGTCATAAATAAAGTGCATCCTTCTTGCAGACTTAAATCTTTGAGCTTTTCCTGTAGGGAATTCGCCACTATTAAGGACTGACTTGCACCACGATGGGTTTGAACTGCAGGTCGAGGACGATCCATCGGTAATTGTAAAACCGGTAGTTCCCCAGATAATTCTTCCTTCCAATATTGAAGGTGCTGATTCAAATTCTCTTCTTTTTGCCATTCCTTTTGCCACATGACAAAATCTGCATATTGGATAGATAACTCCTTCAATTCCGCCGGTTTGCCGCTTAATGCTCCTTCATAAAAAGCCATCCATTCTTCAAGTAAGATCCCCATTGACCATCCATCTGAAATAATATGATGCATCGTACAAATGAGAACCCATTCTTCCCTGTCCACTTTCAATATTCGTGTTCGAATCAGAGGACCTTGTCCAAAATGAAATGGTTCCTCAGCTTCGTTTTGAATGATCCGTTTCATTTCTCTTTCCCTATCTTCCAAAGAGAGATCTGTTAGATTCATTTGAGGAATATGTCTGAATACATGAGATTGAACTTGTTGAAAAGGTTCACCCTCTTGTTCTAGAATTGTCATCCTTAATGATTCATGACGCTCCAACAATTGATTCCATCCGACCTCCAATGCTTCAATTGACCATTCACCTGTTAAGCGACACGCTGCATGGATATTGTACATAGCACTATTTGGCATTAATTGATCAATAAACCATAGACGTTTCTGCGCATAGGAAAGTGGGATAACTTCTTCTCGTTTCATAGGTACAAGGGGAGCAACCTCTCTTTTTTTATCTGCTTTTCGTAACTGATCCACTCGTTTCGCCAATGCTTCCACTGTATCGTGCTTGAAAAGTTCACGTAATGGAATTTTAATTTGGAACAGTTCTTGCAATCGAGAGACGATTTGAGTAGCAAGTAGTGAGTGCCCACCACGTTCAAAGAAGGAATCCTGAATGCCAATATTTTTTGTTCCTAACACTTGACTCCAAACCGAGGCAATAAGCTCTTCCGATGGCGTCCGAGGTAGCACATTTAAATCTTCAATAGCTTGCTCATCAGGTGCTGGCAAGGCCTTTCGGTCAATTTTCCCATTCGGAGTAAGCGGGAAGTGTTCTAACTCTATAAAGTGCGCTGGAATCATATGATTCGGTAATTGGTTTTGTAAGTACTCTCTCCACTCTTGGGTATTTCCATCGCTTATTACATATGCAACCAATCGTTGATCACCTGGACGATCTTCTCTAACTAATACGACAGCCTCTTTAATAAACGAACATTTTTCTAAAGTTGCTTCAATTTCTCCTAATTCAATCCTAAAACCACGCATTTTGACTTGATGATCCATTCTACCTATAAATTCTATATTTCCATCAGTTAGATATCTTACTGAATCTCCTGTTCGATATAGCCGTTCCCCCAATCGAAATGGGTGCGAAATGAATTTTTCAGCAGTAAGATTCTGACGATTTAAGTATCCACGCGCTAAACCAGCACCACCAATATATAACTCACCCTCAGTTCCTATTGATTGCAAGCGTTGATGTTGGTCTAATACATATAATTGCGTGTTCTGTATTGGCTGCCCAATAGAAACAAATTCTTGATTAGGCTGAATATCAAATGCATTCACATAAATAGTGGCTTCAGTTGGTCCATAAAAGTTGGTTAATTTCACTTGTCCACTATAATTCCATTTCTGTTGAAATCGTCTAACTAACCCTGAACTTAGTTCTTCTCCACCAGAAAATACATGGCGTACGGACGAACAATTCATGTTCAATTCAATATGATTGAAGTGATCTAAGAAAACAGATAACATCGAAGGTACAAATTGAACTATAGTAACCTGATGTTGTTTAATCACTTCAGCTATAATAGAAGGATCTTTTTCTCCACCTGGAGGTAGGAAAGATACACTTGCACCAACGTGAATGCCCCAAAACAATTCCCAAACAGAGACATCAAATGAGAATGGCGTTTTCTGCAAGACCACATCCTTTTCAGAAAGCGGATATTTATGTTGCATCCATTCTAGATAATTAATTACTGAATGATGCTCAATCATTACTCCCTTTGGATTCCCTGTAGATCCTGAAGTATACATAACATACGCTAAATTTTCTCCTGTGACACCACTTATACATGGGGTTGATTCTTCTTTTTCAATTGCAGTGTAATCTTTATTCATACAAATCGTCTCGATATTTTCAGATAAAAACAAGTTTTTAGAATTCTCTTCCGTCACTAGTACTTCGATTCCAGCATCCTCTAATATATATCGAAGCCGATTATCTGGATAAGTAGGGTCAAGTGGAACATACGCTGCTCCTGATTTTAGAATACCTAATAACGCTACCATCATTTGTAATGAACGTTCCATATATACACCAACTAGAGACTCTGGGCCTACACCATGCTTTTGTAAATAATGAGCTAGCTGATTTGCACGCTTCTCCAACTCTTTATAGGTAATTTGTTCATTTTCGTAACTAGCCGCGATTGCTTCCGGTGTTTTTTTAACTTGCTCCTCAAACATCGTATGAATCATGCCTTCAGCCGAATAATTAACTTGAGTATGATTCCATTCCTCTAGTAACTGTATTTGTTCTTCTTCTGTTAAATGAGTAATTTCAAATAGTTTTGAATCTAGGCTTTTCGTCATCTGAATTAATATTTGCAATAAGTGATTCTGAATCCGATTTATTGTTTCTTCATTAAAATAGCTTCGATCATACATCAACTTTAAAGTAATTTTCTTACCGGGCATTACAATGAGTGTTAAAGGATAATTTGTTTGTTCTGTGCTTTTAACATCTAGTAATCTTAAATCATCATTTCTCTCACCTTGAATTGGATAATTTTCAAACACATACAAGGTATGAAATAAGGAGCTATTTCGCGGAACCTCACTCCAGCCTTGAATATCTATCAACGAATTATACTCATACTGTCTTCGTTCCATTTCTTTCATTTGTATTTTACGAAGCCAATCTACTACTGATGTATTATCCGTTAATCGAATTCTGGTAGGTAATGTGTTAATAAATAGCCCCACCATATTCTCTGCACCCATTAAATCAGTAGGACGTCCAGCGCTAGTTACGCCAAATACGACGTCACTGTCACCGCTATACCTACTCATCAAATAAGCCCATGCACCTTGTACTAACGTATTCAACGTTAATCGACTATTTCGTACCCACTCTTGTAAATTCTCAGTAAGTTCCTCAGATACTTGATAAGCAAACTCCCCATAACCCTTCTCTTGTCCTTGATCCTTTCTTTCCATTGCTAATGGAGTAGGTGCATAGAACCCTTTTAATTCTTCTTTCCAAAATTCCTCTGCTTGACTTTGATCTTGTTTATTTATCCATTGAATATATTTTTTATAAGGAAGAGATTTAGGAAGATTCAACAATTCTCCCTTTATCATCTTGAGATAAACTTCCATCACTTCACTAAAGACCAATGACACACTCCATCCATCTAGCAAAATATGATGATGTGTCCAGATAATTCTCGTTTCCTCTTTTGCTTCTTTAATCGCAGTGACTCTCATCAATGGTGCTTCATCCAATAAAAATCCTTTCCTACGATCTGCAGTCAAAAACTGTTGTAATTTCTTCTCCTTCTCCTCATGCGAATAGGTACTCCAATCCTCTTGATGAATAGTAAAAGGAAGACGTTCGTAAACTGCTTGTAGAGGTTTTTCTACTTCCTCCCAAACAAATACTGAGCGCAGAACCTCATGTCGTTGAATAACATATTCCCAAGCTTTTTCAAAAGTAGCAACATCCAATTGCCCCCCGAGCAAGAAACCTACTTGTACAATATAGGAAAAAGAATGTTCATCATCTTGATCGTATAAAGTATGAAACAGTATTCCTTTTTGCAAAGGTGATAAACCATATATATCAATAACGTCTCCCATTTTTACACCCTCTTCTTTGTTAATTTAAGTAATACTTTGCTTAAGCTTTCATCCGTAAGATCCTCTGCATCAGCAAAATCTGATACCGTAAAAGCAGACTCTGTTGTTGGTTTATTTATAAGTTGGCAAAGATGTCTCAACATACCATCTGCTATTACTTGAATTTTTAATTTAGAAAACTGTTCTCTACTATACATCCAAATAAAATGTAACTTTTCATCTTTCACCATTCCGATAACATCAATTAGATGAGATGGCTTGGAATCTGGAGCATGATCTAAAAATGTAAACCCTGCCTCTTGCATAAACAAAGATTCCTTTGAAAACACCTGATCAAATTGACCCAAATAGTTAAAGCTTATTGGAGGCTTTTGCTGATGAAACGGTAGTATTTCTTTATTCAAGTAACGTAAAATACCATAGTCTACTCCTTGATTCGGAATTCGACGCAATTGTTCTTTGACAGCCTTTAAGCCTTCAATTGGTGTTTTAGTTCCTTGAAAATTTAGATGAACAGGATAAATACTCGTGAACCAGCCCACTGTCCGTGATAAATCAATACCTTCTATCATCTCTTCTCTCCCGTGTCCTTCTAGATGAATAGAAACCGTTTGCTGATTTGTACAATCGACGATAGCTTGTCCTAATGCCGCCAATAGTACCTCATTAATCCTTGTCTTATGAGTGACTGGAACTTCGTGTAACAATGCTTGTGTTTCTTCTACCCCTAAAGTCCTCGTCACTTGATCAATCGATTCTTCTGTTGTTTCTTGTATTGGATAGTCCATTGGAATTGTCATTATTTCTTTTTCTACTTGTTCATTCCAATAATCCAGTACTTCTTTTGAAATACCCGAATCACTGTATGTCTGAAGTCGTTCAGACCATTCTTTAAAAGAGGTACTTTTCGCAGGTAAGCGAACTTCTTGACCTTGTTTCATCTGATTATATACCACCTGTAAATCTTCCAATAGAATCCTCCATGACACTCCATCTACTACTAAATGATGAATCACCCAGAATATTCGATCATTTCCAGTCAAGTTATCTTCAAAGTACACTACTCTCATTAACGGACCAGTAACTAAATTGAAACTAGCTTGATTAATGTTCATCTCTTCTTGTATTATTTTATTCCACTCTTTTTCATTAACTTTGTTCCGTTTTACAACATGGAGTACTGACAGCTCATCAGTCCCTTCATTTCTCTGCCTCCATGTTCCGTTTGGTAACTGCTCGTACCGAAAACGTAAAGCATCATGATGTTTGATTAAATTTAATATTGCTCCCTCTAGTAACTTCACATCCAATCTTTCTTTTACTCTTAAAAGCATTGATTGATTCCAATGCTCTGTATGTGGTTGTTCTTGCTCGAAGAACCAGCACTGAATTGGAGTAAGAGGCACATCACCTATCACAATTCCCTGCTCCGCTTGTACTCCCTGCGTTTCTATAGCCACTTGTGCCAGCTCAGCGATAGTTGGGCATTCAAACATTTGCTTTGGAGTAAGTTTTAACCCCACTTGACTTGCTTGAGATATGATTTGAATACTGAGAATCGAGTCGCCACCAATTTCAAAGAAATTATCATAGATTCCCACCTTTTTAACACCTAATACTCGCTTCCAAATGGTAGTCAGTATCTGTTCGTTACTATTCCGAGGGCCAACACATTCACTATTAACCTGCTTTTCCTCTGGCATAGGTAAGGCCTCTCGATCAACTTTACCGTTAGCTGTAAGTGGAATAGCTTCCATCGCCACAAATCCCGAAGGAACCATATAACTTGGTAGTTTCGCTTTAAGATACTCTCTCCACGCATCTACATTTCCATCTCCTACAACATATGCTACTAATCTTTTATCGCCCGGCTGATCTTCTCTTACAATTACAACTGCCTCTGTTACAGATGCATATGTATTTAAAGTAGACTCAATTTCCCCAATCTCAATTCTGAAACCACGTATTTTAACCTGATGATCAATTCTTCCGCGATAATCTAGATTCCCATCTGGCAAATACCTAGCTAAGTCTCCTGTCCGGTATAATCTTGCTTTTGGATTACTACTAAATGGATGAGATATAAAACGCTCTGCTGTTAATTCAGGTCTATTTAAATATCCACGTGCCAATCCTGCTCCACCAATATAAAGTTCACCATCAACACCTATAGGAACAGGTTGTTGATAAGCGTCTAGTATATACACTTCTAAATCGGGAATCCGCTTTCCAATATTACTTCTTGAAGCATGCTGCACATCATCTAGAGTAATTGGATAATATGTAACATGAACTGTAGTTTCTGTAATTCCATACATATTAATTAACTGTGGTTTTTTCTCCCCATACCTTTGAAACCACGGTAACAAGCCAATAGGTTCTAACGCTTCTCCGCCAAATATCACGTAACGCAGCTGCAAATTTTTATTCTTATCTTCTTGTTCACACACTCGTATTAATTGGCGGAATGCGGAAGGTGTCTGATTTAGAACTGTGACTTCTTCCTCCACCAATAATTGATAAAAATCCTTAGGTGATCGACTAATCCAGTACGGAACAACAACTAATTTTCCACCATATAATAACGCTCCCCAAATTTCCCATACTGAGAAATCAAATGCATACGAATGAAAAAGCGTCCAAGTATCTTTTTCATTAAACTGATACCAACAATCCGTCGATTTAAATAACCGTATAACATTGTGATGCTCTATCATAACGCCTTTTGGATTTCCCGTTGATCCCGAAGTATAGATCACATATGCCAGATTTTGGGGACCGACACTAGAAACCGGCAAAGTCTTACTTTCTTTCCCAATCTCATCTTGATCACGATCCAGGCAAATCGACTCAACATTTTCTGGTAACCAGTTCAATTCTTTTAAACTTTCTTGCGTTACGAATAACTGAATGCTAGCATCTTCTAAAATATATTGAAGTCGCTGCTCTGGATATGTTGGATCAAGTGGAACATAAGCCCCACCAGCCTTCAAAATTCCTAAAATACCTACAATCATCTCGAGGGAACGTTCAACGCACAGTCCAACTAAAGTATCAGGTCCTACTCCCTTTTTCTGCAGATAATGAGCTAACTGGTTTGCACGTTCATTAAGTTGCCTATAAGTAACTTTTTCTTTTTCATACGTAACTGCAATAGCGTGTGGATAAATCATTGCTTGTCGTTCGAACAATTCATGAAGAGTTTCCCGAGGTGGGAAATCCAGCTTAGGATTGTTGAACTCAACTATACTTTTTCTTTTATCTTCATCAGAAATAATTTCGATTTCAGCTACCTTTTGCTTTGGGTTTTCAAAAGTGTTTTCCATTATCGCTAACATAACGTTAAAAAAGCGTTTTATCTCTTCCTTAGAAAATAGCTCCTCACGATAATCAATATGTACATGTAAGGAGTCTATATCAATTAGATTTTCAATATGCACTGCAAGATCTTGTACCTCTTCACGGTTTGCGATCCATAGTGAATCACCACTTTCATCACGATCCCTATAATCAATCGTAGTTCCGAAAAGTCTCACATTGCTGTTATTCTCTTTATTAATCTGCTTTAATAACAAATCAAACGGATATTTCTGGTGTCTCAATGATTTACTTTGTTTTCTGGACACCCTACTAATAAATGAAAGTACTTCTTCTTCTGGATCAATATCCATTCTTAAAGGAACTGTACTCACCATCATTCCAATCAATTTTCGTTCCATTTTAGTCATACGGTTGCCGTAAGCCATTCCTAAACCAATATCAAGCGATGAGGTCCACCGATACATGGACAACGAGAAAGCAGTAACAAAAAGAGTATACAAACTAATTTTGTAACATTCAGAAAATTTTTCTATCTTTCTCTTCAAATGTTCCGTTAATATAAACGTCTCACGTGATGCTTTGGTACTAACTTGGTACGTATTATAAGGCTTCAATCCAGTCACAGATGGCAGTGTTTTAAATTCCTCTAACCAAAATTTTTGATCTTTTTGAAAGCGACTACTATTCAAATATGTTTGTTCATTGGTCAGAAATTGAACATATGAATTTTTAATTTCGCCTTCCTCATTCTCGTTATGCATGTCATAATAATATTTTGCAATCTGCTCAGTAAATATTTGAATTGATAAACCATCCATAATAATATGATGAACATTTCCAAAGACTGCACATTCATTATCGTTTAATTTTATTAAAGCGAAATAGTATAGATTTGAATTAAATAATGTAAACGTTTCTTTTGTTTTCTGCTCAATCCATTCCTCAAGCAAATTTGTTTTCTCCACATTACTGAAATCAAAAAACTCAAATTCTTGTTCTTCATGTTTAGTAAAATATTGTTTCGGTTCCTGATGCCCATTTTCTTTTAACCTAATGCACAGACCTTCATTTTCACTGATAACGCGATTCACAACTTGGTTTAATTTTGAATAATTCATTTTTCGATGAAGTTTAAATAAAAATCTTAAATTACATATTCCTTTATCAGAATGAACAACTTCTGTATACCATATTCTTCGCTGCGGATGGCTTAATGGATAACATTCCTCATTGGTCATAAAAATCTTCCCTTCAAAAATTATTTGCTCTTATAGGTTCGTGTTTATGTTTAGCCCATAAATATTTCTGCAGTGAAACTCCAATTACTCCAATAATAACAAGCCCAATCCCTCCATAAACATAGAGTTGAGTTACTCCAAACAAATGCACTAATGGACCACTCATAGCAGGAGAAATAATTAGAACTGCGTTTGTTAAACTGCTTTGTATACCAAATACTCTTCCTACTTGATCTTGATCGGATTCTATTTGTAAAATGACTTGATTAGATACAAGCATCAGCCCACTTCCGATACCAGCGATAAAACTAATTAAATAGGCTAAAACGAAGACCGTACCGGGCGTTATCAAACCAATCCCCCCAAAACCAATTCCCATTAAAACCATACCTCCACATACTACCCAGCCATATTGAAATTGTTTTAATTTCTGAGTTAGTAATGCACCAAGTATTCCGCCAAGACCAATAATAGAAATGATATATCCCATTTTACTTTTATCATGTGGGAATAAGCTCTTAAATAAAGTTGGGAATTGTGAGTCTACTAATTGTAATACTGCCATGGCTATTGTAACGAAAATCATGGTTGATAATATTATCCGATTAGATAACACATAACCCCACCCTTGTACCCAAGCGGTCCAAGTACTTTGTTTTTGCTTTTCAACAAATTCTTTCGATATAGTTTCTTTAAATTTTATTGTGGGTATCAGAACTAAGGTAGCTAATAAACAACTTATAGCTCTTATAATGAGGCAGAACTCTGGTTGAAACCAGCTCAGCAACATGCCCCCTATAAGTGGGCCTACTATCTTTGTACCCTGCTCTACTATTCCGTTGATACTTACTGCTTTAGTAAGCAAGTCCGGGGATACAATCTGTCTTGTTAGTGTTTGCTGTGCAGGATAATAGAAAACAATAAAAATGGAACGAATCATTAATGCCACTAAGAGCCAGTGGATATCTTGTACAAATAAAAGAGCAATTGTTATTAGACCAACCATTAGATTACAGAACATCATAATTGGAATTTTTCTAAAACGATCTGCAATAACACCTGCCCATGAGCCAAAAATAATTCCAGGAAGTGCATATGCAACAGGAATCAATCCAATCATAGTAGGATCTACTTCCCATTCAAACCCAACTATAGTCATAATCGCTAACATATCAATAAAAACACCAAGCATAAGCAATGAATAGGCAGAGAAAACTTGTAAATAAACCCTATTTCCTAATAGGCCTTTTGAATTGGTAGTTTTCATAAAAGCAAGCTCCTTAAGTTACTAATATAAACGCTTTTGGTATAAGGTACCCCTTTATTAAACTTAATTAATCATTATAAATATTTCACCTAGAATTTAACTTCGTTAAAATCTAGACTAACCTCAAGGTTTTGTATTTTTAAAATAGTCAGATAAATTTAAACACACCTATTTCTTCATTTTTATATCAACTGTTACAACATAGACCTTTTCCTCACACTAATAACAGCTAAACGTTGCCTTAATATAATCCTTTACAGTCGTTTGCACATTCAATTCACATCCTTTTTAAAGTTGGCTTTTTTCTATCTCAAATACTATCACACAAATATTTCACCTACTATATTCATAAAGTTGAAATATTTGAATCAGAAAATTCGGATAAAAAAACCAAATCCACAAATCATAACAAACTATTATTTAGTTATATTTTCATTTTATAGATAGCTTTAACCATAAGGATATTAAGAATTAAGCTTTTTAATTTTATTAACATAATAGTTAATAGAGACTATAAATCCTACTAAATAAAAAGGTACATATACATTAAAGTATATGTACCTTTCCCTATCCTACATATTTTCTATTCAAATTAATTCCAATAACTAAAATAGATATTAAAAATGTAATACTAACAATTACTAATGCACTCATAACAAAGATTGAATCATATAGTATTGAACCTATACATTTACTACCTATTTAATTTATTAGACATTACTACTTCAAAAAAATTACATATTATACACAATCGGGATAAATCCCTAAAATATGATTTGACTATGTTATTATATAATATTGTTATGAATCTCTTGTAAAATATAATATATTTTAAGCTAATGTATCATCATTTTTTCTATAAAAGAACTTAATTTTTATGTAGTACGAATTTATTTAGTAATATAATATGTTAATTTAGGTATAAGAATGTTTAAAGATCACCTATTTCCGTAGGTGATCTTTTCTTGTGATTCTGCATTTGTGCACTACTGTAGAAATATATCGTAGATACGCTTTGTTTGCTAAATGTTTAGTTCTTTCCATTTATTAAAAAACATAGCTTCATACAATTAATATCATATTTGTTAAATTGCAAACTATTATTTTGTCTTCTGTACAGGCAAACTACTAAAAATCAATTCAGCAACTTTTACATATCCTTTTGAGTTTGGATGAATTAAATCCTTAGACCAAAGCGTATTGTCATTAACTAAATGATGATTCCAAAAATCAACATGATAAAGCTTATACTCTCTGCTCAGTGAATGTATAACTTCATTCGCCTCTAATAATTGTTCTTTTATTACTTGTTTTTTTTCAGAAGCAAAAGGAAGCCTAACTGTAAAATCTGGAAGGTTTGCTATAATAATATCAGCCCCTGCTTTACTTAATGTATCTATCATAAATTCCATATCGTTCTTATATGCATCATGATTCCAACGTCCTTTTAAAACATCGTTTGCCCCTGCAATGAGACTAACCAAATCTGGATTAAAAGTTAGCGCCTTTTCCAATTGCTGCGAGCGAATTTCTTTAGTTACTAACCCACGCTTTGCAAAATTGGCATATTCTATATCGTTTTCACACAGTTGAACAAAATGATCTACCCAGCTTTTTAATGCAATTCCCTCAACTTCATCCCCTATCCCCTCTGTAAAACTATCGCCAATTGCTACAAATCGCTTCCACATATGTATTCCCCCTTTATTATTAACCATATCTATACTATACAATAGCTCACACCGTAATTGTTATTTCTAAGTAGTTTTTGATTTCAATTATATTCCACTTTACTATATTTACATTTAGAATCTAAAATTGACCGATTCCTAAGTATACTTAGGAATCGGTCATATTCATATATTTACTAAAAAAATAAAATCTATCTAGGAATTATACTTTTTTCAAAAAATTTGTTGTTCTTTGTTTTGCCCAGTTGATACATTTCTTTTCGATTAAATGGTATGAAACTATAGAAAAAAGTAATGTCATTGCACTGCACAAAGTAAGAAGGAAAAAGATAGGTATCTTTGTATACAATAGTTTAAATAGTACCATCATGATTGGAAAATGACACAAATAGATACTGTATGAAATTTCTCCTAAGTATACAAATACACTCTTATTTAAAAATGCTTTTACTTTTAGGTTACTCATAGCCATTATAATAAATATACTAACCCCCATTACGACACCCCAATCTTTTAATAAGAAAGTTGTATCATTACGGGAAAAACCATAAATTAAAATGGAATATAAATATAGAATAATCCCTAATACAATAAGAAATCCTTTTTTAAATTTTTTCATATTTCTATATGAGTAGATAAGTTTTTCCTGATACTTAAAAAGTAACATTCCAACCATAAACATAGATGTAAAATGCAGTGTATCAGCATAACCATTATAAAATCCTTCAGCTTTCCCAATATGCAACATATTAAGAACAACACTAATTAAAGAAAAGCTCAAAGCAAATAGTATCGTTTTCTTCCAATTCAGTTTATAAAAAAGAAGGAACAACAAAGGAAACACAATAGATATACGCATTTCTTGAGCCAATGACCAAATAACTGGATTATAATTTTCCGTAAAAAAGTTATTAAGAAGCACAAAGTGGTTTAAAATATCTAATTTTGTTGTAGACCCTTGCCACCTATCATAGAACCAATCCCTTAGTCCTACCACTTCATACGACGAAAACAAAATAAATAAAACAAAGGTAACGATTATCCAAAAATAATAAGGAATATAGATTCTTACAAATCTCTTAATTAAATACCCCCAATAATTTATTTTTGAATGATAAAGTGCCATAGATAACACAAAACCACTTAGTACATAAAAAACGATAACAGCTTCTCCACCCGCCCATAAAAACCTTAGCGGGGAAAATTTAATAGAATTAGGCAACGATGGTAGCATTAAACAAAAATGTCCAAATACCACAGTAAGTGCCGCTAAACCTCGTATGGAATCTAATTCTTTTATTCTCTTACTCATAAAATGTTCTCCTTGTAAATTGTAAATTTTGCTGTTCATAAAGGCCACTATAAGAATGTAGTGGGAGAATTGTACATATTCTTTCTTTAAATTCCTAATATAAGCAGTACAAAGTTAATTTGACCTCCATTTCTTTATATACATAATTTAAAACAAAATATTTAATACAAAGAAAAGATTTTATTAAATTTTTATAAAGTGAAACATTTAGTTGTATCCTATAAAATTAGCTTTTTACTATATCAATCGCACTATCCCACATACTACTAAAAAAAGATCCTGTTTTACGTATAAAACGTGTAAACCAATTTGCTTGTTCCACATCAGATTTTGTTACAAGGTCTATTTGTAATGATTTACCTGATAAGAACCCAGGATCTGTATTATCTTTAGGCGAGATAATCATTTTACTAATTGTTACACCTTTTTTAATAGGCGCTTCTTGTTCTTTATTCAATACTTTAAATTCTTTTTTATAAACGTCTTTGTTGCTCTTCGGTATTGGAAGTGAAACAGTTTGCTTCGTTTGAACTACTACATCTTTGTCTTTTGCATTTGCTACTCGCACTGTTTCATGCCCTTTTACTACTGAACCTTTTCCGTAAATATTCTTCACTTCAAAATTCGCAAATCCATAATCATATAATTTCTTCGTCTCATCAAAACGTGCTGTATGGGAGTTTGCTTTTATCACTACAGATATTAGACGCATACCGTTTCTTTCTACTGTGCCAGTGAAGCAATCACCAGCTTCTGGAGTAGTTCCTGTTTTCAATCCATCAACACCTTCGTATTGCTTAATTAAACCTTTTAACATCATGTTAAAATTCACCATATCAATTGGATATTTGCCATCCTTTTGGAATGTTTTTTTGGGGATTTTTGCTGTATCTAATATTTTCGGAAAATCTTGAATGAGACGTTGTGCTAAAATCGCACAATCTCTTGCGGACATTTTATTTTTCTCGTCTAGAGTTGTCCCTTCTGGGTGATATCCTTTTAAATCTTGATTTGTTAAACCTGTAGAGTTTACAAATTTATAATTTTTCATTCCAAACTCTTTTGACTTATCATTCATCATTTTCACGAAATCGGATTCTTTTCCAGCAATTTCTTCAACTAAAGCAATTGTTGCACCGTTTGCAGAGTAAATTGCCATTGCCTCATATAACTCTTTTACTGTATAAGAGCCACCATTTTCTAATGGAACGTTTGATAATGAGCGATCTTGTGAAATCTTATATGCATATTCAGAGATTTTAACTTTTTGATCCCATTTAAGTTTTCCTTTATCCACCGCTTCATGAACTAAGTATTCACTCATCATTTTTGTCATACTAGCAATTGCTAATGATTCATCTGCATTTTTTTGATATAAAATTTTCCCAGAATTTACTTCTACTAAAATTGCTGATCCTGCTTCCACGTCTATAGCAGGCACTGTTTCCGCTGATGCTCTTCCAAATGTAACGACCATGCTACAAAATAGTGTAAGCACTGTTACTATTGAAATACTTCTCTTGCAAAACATACCTTTCACTTCTGTTACCTCCAATATCTTTGTACTCAAAAAAATGTTATTCTTACATAATCCTCAAAAAATAGACAGTATTCTCAAATTCTATATACATATACGACGTTAGGATTGCTTTCATATAGACCATCTCATCCCACACTTTTAGGCGCACTGATACTTTGTGTTCCTACACACATACCTATTTTTAATACCCTTGTATTTTTCAAGATGATCCGTACTTTCATATTTTTTAGGATTACAATGAATAGACAATCAAAATTATACATTTGTTCCACATTTTCAAAAAATAAAACCAGTGTGTCCCGATTAAATATCGAGACACACCGGTTTTATTATCTATCAAGGATTTTAATTATTTAATTCAGTTATTTGCTAAATTCATACTAGAGATGAATTTTCCTTAGTCTAGACTATTCATTTTTTATAATAAAAAAACTACATCCTATATAGAATGTAGTTTTTTCACAGATCTATCTATTTTTTACTTCCTTTTTATAAAAATCATATAATAATTCAATAGATGAACTAGATAAAATAGGAATTGCCTTATCAACTAATGCTCTATCCCAATCAAACCAACGCATCTCCATTAGCATATTCATTTCTGTATCTGTGAACCGCTTCTTT
The DNA here is from genome assembly GCF_055902415.1 of Bacillus sp. SSR7. Taxonomy (NCBI): domain Bacteria; kingdom Bacillati; phylum Bacillota; class Bacilli; order Caryophanales; family Bacillaceae; genus Bacillus; species Bacillus sp. SSR7. The sequence continues at coordinate 497,377 of NZ_JBVVXV010000001.1, forward strand.
ATTTCCTTAGCAGGATTTCCACCCACTATTGTATACGGCGGAACATCTTTACTTACGACAGATCCTGCTGCAACGATTGCACCTTCACCGATTGTAACGCCAGGCATTATTATAGCATTCATTCCAATCCAAGCATCACTTTTAATGACTGTATCACCCTTCGGTTTATATGAATGTTCGATTTGCTCAGCGAATGGATATACTGTAATCCATTCTAAGTGATGATTGTGATTACCACCCATCAAAATGACTACTCCACTGGCAATACAAACATAGTTCCCAATAATGAGTTTATCAAGATGCCATCCCATTTGTTCAATTGGATTGAACAGTGTTCGGGACTTAGCATCCCCCCACAAATACCTTACACAGCCATCTTCAAAATTTTGATGACCATAATAACCTGAATAATAGGAGTGCTCTCCTACTTCAATAAGTGGATTTGTTACTATATCTTTTATATACTTTGTTTCCGACCAATGATTAAATAATGGATGCTCCATAACTTTATTCCTCGCTTCTAAGTAGTGTAGATTTTTGTAATTTACTTAGAAGCTTACTACGACTGCTACATTTTTTAGCTTTCTCAAACGACGAATCATTGTCTTCAAGCCTTTCTTTTATTATAAAGGAATCATATCGTGATAAATTATATTAGTCAAATTGTAAAATTATGTACTCAAACTTATGGTGTGAATTAAAATTTCAGTATTAAAATAATCAGGTTTTGAAATAATAAATCCTAATTACATATGATAAAGATTGCTTAGTTTTACATCTAACCTCTTTCTTATATTCCCCTTAACTCCCTTAATATAATTTTATACCCTTTAATTTGTCTGATAAATCAATAAATGTTAATATGATTATAGAAGATATAATCATCCTTTAGATTTCACAGCTAGTTTTTCACAAAAACGATTTCTGAATCCTTAAGTAAATAGGAGGTTTAGAAGATGAAACTTTTAAGGCAATCTACAATTATTGGTGCATTGACTGTTGGAGGATTTTTATTTTCGAATACAATTGGTACGCTCCCACCTGTGTCTGCTGAATCGCAACTTACACAAAAAGAATCACGATTTTTAGATAATTGGCAGTGGCAAAGCTATTTTTTATTACATCATAATGCAGATTTTATAGAAGAGTTAGCAGTTGGTGACTTAAAACATGGAGATACATTCGATGTTACTATATATACTGGTGGTAAGGATACTGGTATTGTAAAAATATATCAATTGAGTGGAAATGATGAAATAAACTTGCATAGATATAAAACCATTTATGACACTGGTTTAAAACATAATTATGGTAGATTTGTAACGCCTATTACTAATGTGTATAATCCAGGAACATATGTAGCTGTTATGAAACTTGGAGAAAATTATTATTATGGGGGCAGCTTTAAAATCTCAAAATAATTTACGTTTATCTCACCAGTAAATAAATATTGAATACTATTTTCCTTAAACAACAATCAAAAAACTCCTCTACCTTATATAAGATAGAGGAGGTTTTTGATTGTTTGCCTTTTTAAGGTTAGAAAAAATCCTTACTTTCTTTATAAATTATCATTTTTATTCAATAACTGTTTCCACTTCTTTAAGTTCTACAATTCAATATGCAATATTGCATATTACACATGTTCGATTTTAAAACATGTGATAATTAATTTATATAAATATCTTACATAATTATTGAAGGGAGAATGCTACATGTCTTTCTTTTCTTGGTCTCCTCTTATTTTCTTAGCAGTTGTTGCAATCATCATTTCTATTAAAAAGAATAAGAAATAATAATTTATTATTTGGAGGTGTAATAATGTCAATTGCAGCTTGGAGTGCAATTTTTATGACTTTAATCGGAGCAATATCCGGAGCAATCTTTGGTACAATCTCTTTTAGAAATAAAAGTAAAAATTAAATACTTACATAAAAACGAATTTCTAATAAAACTCTATACAAAAAGTAGCCTATAAAGTTTTATAGGCTACTTTTCATTTCATTACTATTATTTAGCTAATTCCTTCGTACCTTTCATTACATCAACAAAGAATCCCCAGTTATTCACAACAGAAGAAATACTAATATGTTCATCTGGAGTGTGAACATTAAATATATCTGGACCGAATGAAATTGCATCTAATTCAGGCATCTTTTGAACGAATACACTACATTCGATTCCTGCATGTACAGCAAAGATTTCAACATCTTTATTGTATTTTTCTTGATGCACTTTTTCAAACAAATTACGAATTTGTGAATTCGGATTGTATGGCCATTCTGGATACTCTGACTCGATTTCAAATGTTGCACCAACTAAATCGGCGATACATTTAATCTCATCTGCAACATGTTGTTTTAAACTACTTACAGAACTTCTCACTTCGTTACGTAATTTAATTTCATCTTGCAACGTTTCAATAACACCTAAATTTGTTGAATTTTCTACAAGACCTTTAATATCCATGCTCATACTTTGAATGCCGTTTGGAATTAAGAATAATGATGCAATAAGTTGTTTTTGTGTCTCTTTAGCAAATACTTTTTCTACTTTCTCATCCAATTTTGTAAGTGTAACATGAACATCTGGATCAACAGCACGCATTTCTTCTTGTAATACTCGTGTCCATGACTCTAGCTTTTCTTCTACCTTCTCTACATCTTCTTGACGTAATAAAATTGTAGCTACACTTTCACGCGGAATTGCATTTGTTTTTAATCCGCCGTGAACTTCACTTATATCAAATTGAATATTTGCTGATAAATCGCGTAATACTCGTCCTAATACTTTGTTCGCATTACCACGTTGTTTATCAATTTCCATACCAGAATGTCCGCCTTTTAGACCACCAACATATAGACGGTATGCATCCATATTCGCGGGTGCTTCATCCCAAATTACTGGAATCGTTTCAACAGCTTTCGCACCACCTGCGCTACTTACTAATAATTTATGATCTTCTTCAGAATCAATATTAATAAAAATCTTTCCTTCAAAATGATTTGAATCAACAGCGAAAGCTCCGCCCATTGTCGTTTCTTCTTCAGTAGTTATAACTACTTCAAGTGCTGGATGTGGAATGTCTTTTGAATCTAATAAAGCTAATGCATATGCAACTGCAATACCATTATCAGCTCCTAAAGTTGTTTGATTTGCATATAACATGTCCCCAATAATTCGTAATTCAATTGGATCTTTTTCAAAATCATGTACGGTTGCTTGATTTTTTTCGCAAACCATATCCATATGACCTTGAATAATAATAGCTGGTACATTTTCATAACCAACAGTTGCTTCTTTTTTAATAATGACATTTAACGCTTCATCTTGAATAACTTCTAAGCTCCGCTCTTTCGCAAAATTTACTAAGTAATCACTAATTTCTTTTTCATTACCTGATCCTCTAGGAATCTTTGAAATTTCTGCAAAATGATAAAATACAGGGTGCTTTGTTAATTGTTCTAAAGTAGAATACATTTTTAAGCTCCTCTCAAAATAACAAAATAATATGTAGGTCTTTTATCATTATACCATGATTCGTTATTTTACTTTTCTTTTAACTTTTTAATATGTTATTCATTTTATGTACAACACTCTTACAACATTGTAAGGATGTTGTAATCTATATCGATTTTTCTCACTTCATAATAGCCGTATACTGTGTAAAGAAAGAAATTGAAGGAGATAAAGAAAATGAAAAAGTTTTTAACAATTATTACACTATGTTTATTATTTTCTAGTTTTACTATTGGCTGTGAGAGAGCATCACTAAATCGAATTGGTAAAGATGTATATTACGTACAGATACAAGGCGAAGGAACTATCGAAAAAGTTGAAGGTAAAAACTTAAGAAACTACACACTGCCTGCTTATGACGAAGACGGAGTAAAAAAACAAATTACATTTAGAAGTAAGAAAGCATCAAACGAACATAAATTAAATGAAAATGCATTTTTATGTCTTTATGTAGATCAAGATGATAAGAACAAAAATGAAATATCATCAATTGAAGTAAAATCCTATGAAGAGATTCAGAAAGCAGATTTACCTGAAAAAATAAAAGAAAAGTTTAATATTAAATAAAAAACAAAAGAAAATGCACTATGCATTTTCTTTTGTTTTTTTCACTCGTATATATTTTGAACTGCTATTATTCATCAGTTTCTCTAAGCGATTTATATTTTCCGTTAACGCACCTTTCACAAGAGAGAAATCTGTATTTGGTTCTTCTTTTTTTTCTTTAAAAAACGAAGACTTTTGTACATTTACTTCAGCCATCTCTTCTCCCCCTTTTCAAAAAGATACAATCTTCTATTTATATTATATCGCAAATGTAGACAGCGTGTACAAGTATCATTTTCTTTTTAATTCTTCTTCTAACTCTTCTACTTGCTGCAACGTATCTCCTTTTATTAAAGAGAAATCAGTTGTATCTTCATTATCTTCTTTGAAAAAATCATTGTCATAATCTTTTATCACTACAATCACCTCTACGTGCTAGTGTAGGAATGATTGTCCGATTTTATTCAACTTTGTCCGAATTTATGTATAAAAGAGTAGGACAGAAGATTCTGTCCTACTTAATAAAATAACTATGATGTATCGTTAAATTATATACATTTTCAAAATCCCGGTCTTGAAGATTATTTTTCTTCCCGTCAATAACAATGAAAACATCACTCACTATTTTTGCTGGTATAATTCCGACATTTTCTACTTGCACTGCTTTCTGCTCATTCAATTGCTCAATGTACTCTAACGGAATCATAGTACTAAATTGAGAACGGATACCACGAAAGTTTGTATTTAATTCCTTTGCCGCTTCAAATACAACAATTTTTGCTCCAATCTTTTCCCCGTACGAATCTAAAAATACGTTTAAGCTTTTTGTATATTCTTCCTCCGTATGCCATTCCATCGTACCGAATACTGCTGGATTGACATTTTGAATAATTGTTGTGTATATTTCTCCTCTTGCTTTAGAAGCAATTAATGACCGTTTTATCGATTGAACCGTCTTGCCGATATCGCTAAATTTCGCTCCCCATATTTCTGAAATATTAGGTGTTAAAATAAATGCAACATCAACGAAAATAACCATTGCAGTGAACATTAAAAGATTTTTCCAGAGGGTTAAATCAATTCCTTTTATCATGAAATATACGGTGACTGATATTATAAACAACCCATACCAAGTCTTTCGAATACGTTGCTTCTTCTCCTCGTACAACTCTTCGTTTTTCCAATAGAAGAAAACAAGTAATAGAAAAACGATTGCTAAAATAAATAAGCCGATTCGAATGTTAGAGATCACCAATGACATCACCCTCCATTCAAAAAATACTCACGATATCATTACATGCACAAGCAACTCTCTTTATGACAAAAGACGTGGACAAGCTTCTAAATTTAGCTACATCGCATATACATTAGAAGGTGCCACGTCTTTATCATGAGTCTACATTGTATATGTAGACAAGCATTCATTTCAAATTTTCATGTTAAAAAGTAATATGTTTCGGAATTTCCCCTTCAGGTACTTCTCCGTCCATACTTAAGTAATAATGACGAATCGGACGTAAATTTTCGTCTAATTCATACACAAGCGGAATGCTAGTTGGGATATTTAATGAAACTACACCATCACTTGAAAGGTTGTCTAAATATTTCACTAGTGAGCGAATTGTGTTACCGTGTGATGAAATGATTACTTTATTACCACTCTTTAATGTCGGCGCGATTTCTGAATGCCAATAAGCAAGCACCCTTTTCTCCGTATCCTCTAAACATTCAGTTAACGGAAATTCACCTTTTTTGAGTGTTTTATATCTTGGATCCGTCGCTTCATATCGAGTATCCTCTTCAGTAAGAGCTGGTGGTCTCACATCAACACTTCTTCTCCAAATATGAACTTGCTCCTCACCATATTTTTGCGCAGTTTCATCTTTATTCAAACCTTGCAATGCACCATAATGTCTTTCATTTAACTTCCAAGATTTATGTATTGGCACCCAAGTAAGGTCCATCTCATGCAGCACAATCCATAAGGTCCGGATTGCTCGTTTTAATACAGATGTATAAGCAACATCGAAAGTATATCCATTTTTCTTTAATATTGCTCCTGCTTCTCTCGCTTCACTTAATCCATTCTCTGATAAATCTACATCTGTCCATCCAGTAAAGCGATTTTCAAGATTCCATAGACTTTGTCCGTGACGAATAAGTACAAGTTTAATCATGATAATTCCCCTCTCGGAAATGTGAATTTTATTGTTTCATTGCGTACACGTATAAAGTATCTAGTAATGTATCTTTTTATCCATTCACTCTATGACCAAACCATAGTTGCCAAATGTATGGATAAAATTTGTTCTTTTTCAAACTATAAAAACAAATATAGTTTTCATTATTTTTGATCGATTACAACTTCCCGTTTCGATATCCAAGCATCAAAACCTGTTCGGCTATTTGCCATTTCATTCATAACTTGATGCCAATTTTCTTCACATGATTCACCAAATTTTGAAAAAATAGTACTCATTTGTTGCCTTTGTACATCGCTAAGTTTTTTCTCTAAATCTACACCTTTTTCTGTTAAAGATAACTGTTTCACACGGCGATCATGTGTAGCTTCATTGCTCTCAATTAAACCCTTTTCTACAAGTTGACGCAGTGGTCCGTGAAGAGCCTGTTTACTTATTTCTAATAATGATAATAACTCATTTACACTTATCCCTGGAAAGCGTGCGATAAAAAATAAAATTCGGTGATGTACTCGTTGTATACCATACTCTTTTATAATTTCATCTGGCTTTTCAGTAAATGTTTTATATGCAAAGTAAAATAATGCTAATGCTTCATTCATCTGTTCTTCTTTATGTTGTGTCATCTACTTTCCCCCTGTATGTAAATTATACCACAATCTAGTAATGAATATTTTAATCAATACTCTAGAACTGCTTTCGTTTATTACAAGAAAGCAAAACAATGAGGAGATGATTCACTTGAAAACGCAATATACTGTAAGTACATATTTATTAGACCGACTAAGCGAATTAGGAATTGAGCATATTTTTGGTGTCCCTGGTGATTATAATTTAGCTTTTTTAGATGACGTAGTAGCACATGAAAAGTTAGAGTGGGTTGGCAATTGTAATGAGTTAAATGCGGCATATGCTGCTGATGGATATGCTCGTATAAAAGGAATCGCCGCTCTTATTACCACTTTCGGTGTTGGAGAATTAAGCGCCATTAACGGTGTTGCTGGCTCATACGCAGAAAACGTACCTGTTGTAAAAATCACGGGGACACCACCAACAACAGTAATGGAGAATGGAGCACTCGTTCATCATACGTTAGGTGATGGAAAGTTCCATCATTTTTCCAATATGTATAGAGAAATCACTGTCGCACAAACAAATTTGATTCCTGAACATGCCGCTGAAGAAATTGACCGTGTGTTACGTGCATGTTGGAGTGAAAAACGCCCTGTTCATATTCAATTACCAATTGATGTGTATAATAAACCTATTAACAAACCTACGGAACCAATTTTACATAAACCAGTTTTAAGTAATAAAGATGCGCTGGATAAAATGCTTCTACATGCCATTTCAAAAATAAATAGCGCCAAAAAACCTGTTATTTTAGCTGATTTTGAAGTGGCTCGTTTTCATGCGGAAGAATATTTGCATCAATTCGTAGAAAAAACTGGGTTTCCTATCGCGACATTAAGTATGGGGAAAGGAATATTTCCAGAAAAACACCCTCAATTCATAGGGGTTTATACTGGTGATGTAAGTTCTTCGTACTTGAGAAAAAGAATTGATGAATCTGATTGTATTATTAGTATTGGTGTGAAGTTAACTGATACTATTACAGGCGGTTTCACACAAGGTTTTACGAAAGAACAAGTTATAGAAATTCATCCCTACACTGTGAAAATTATAGATAAAAAATACGGGCCAGTTGTAATGAAAGATGTTTTACAACATTTTAGTGACTTAATTGAGCATCGCAATGAGGGAACTCTTGAAATTAAGCCGTTTATTTCAGAATCAGTTTCTATTACAGAAAAGTTTAATCCAAAAATGCAAATGGTTACGCAAAAACGTTTTTGGCAGCAAATGTACCATTTCTTACAAGAAAATGACGTCTTAATCGTAGAACAAGGAACGCCTTTCTTTGGTAGTGCCGTTATCCCATTACCTAATAACACTACATATGTAGCGCAACCATTATGGGGATCAATCGGTTATACATTACCTGCTCTACTTGGTACACAGCTTACTGATTTATCGCGGCGCAACATATTAATTATTGGTGATGGTTCTTTCCAATTAACTGTTCAAGAGTTATCGACAATACTTCGGCAAAATTTAAAACCGATTATATTTTTAATTAATAACAATGGATACACTGTTGAACGTGCAATTCACGGCCAAAACGAACCGTATAATGACATACAAATGTGGGATTACACAAAACTAGCGAACGTATTCGGAACAGAAGAAAAAAGCCAAACATTTAAAGTAGAAAATGAAACAGAGTTAGAAGAAGCCTTAAGTAAAATAAGTATTGATAAGAATCAACTTACCTTTGTTGAAGTTGTAATGAGCCAAGGGGATCAGCCTGAATTGTTAGCTAAACTTGGAAAAAGAATTGGCCAACAAAATTCTTAATATTACAAGCATAATCTAACTATATAAAAGGAAAAGGATGACAAGTGTCATCCTTTTCCTTTTATATATAATATTTTAAGAATATCCTTCGACTAACGTCTCGTGTGACAAGTCAAAATTTTTAATCAGTCTTTAACTTTATAGCTTTTGTAGCAATAAATGTTTTAATATGCTTATCTAATATCCTTGTTCCACCAAAATCATCCTCATAAAAACCTGTTATAATAAAACCCGCTTCAACTTGGCCTTGGATTTGATCTTCTAGTGTATGCGCATATTCTATTGTTTGATTTGAATCGATATAATCTTGAACTTCATCCTCTGGTAAATAATCCAATGTCGATGAAGGGATTGAATGTTTTACATCAAGAATACCTTTTTGTTCTTGATTATCATCAAAAATCCATAGTAACGGATTTGTAAATCCAGAAATGAGAATACCTTTATTCTTTAAGACCCTTGAAACTTCATTCCATACAAGATGAACATCTTTTACAAATAAATTAGAAACAGGATTTATAACAATATCAAAATATTCATCCTCAAAATCACTAAGGTCTGACATATCTCCTTGTACTGTTTTTAAAGTTAAACCATCCCGTTTTGCTACCTTTTCATCTTGTTCCAATTGCTTCTTTGATATATCAGTAACTGTTACATCTGCTCCAGCAGCAGCTAGAATTGGTGCTTGTTGTCCGCCACCTGACGCTAAGCAAAGTATCTTTAATCCATTTAATGACTTTGGAAACCAATCTCTAGGAACTGATTTTTCCGTAGTCACTGTAATCTCCCATTCACCTGTTCTGCTTTTCTCAATAACCTCGGTACTCACAGGCTGCGTGTATCTAGAACCTTCTTCAACCTTCTTATCCCATGCATTACTATTTTGTTGTGTAGTATCCATTACAGTTATTCCTCCTAATGACCTAGTTGCATTTTAAGTGTAAGCTTATTAATTATTTATGCTTTCCTTTTTCTATTAACCTGCCTGATAGTTATTACATAGTTGTCTATATTCATATTAACAGATAAATGACGATAATTACTAAAAATTATAAAAACTCACAAAATTATATATCCATTCAATTTACTTAGAATAACCGTAGAATTGGCAGTTTCAAACCACTCACTTACACATAAAAAGGCATTCCAAATCTGTTGACAGTTGGAATGCCTTTTTTTATGTTATTTAATTTCTAAAGCTCTTAACTGAACCCATTAAACAAATAAGCTACAATTTTTCTTTTTTATTCAGCAAGCGTTAACTGCCAAGACACACCATACTTATCATTTAACCAACCAAATTTTTTACTAAACGGATAGGCACCTAAAGGCATAAGTACTGCTCCATCCTCCGCTAATTTATTAAAAGCCGTTTCAATTTCTTCTTCCGTATCACAAGTTACATAAAGAGACATAGCTGGTGTAAATGTAAAATTATGATTTACATAACTATCTATGCACATGAATTCTTGCCCGTGTAACGTAAACGTTGCCTGAATTACAGTACCCTCTTTACCAGGTCCATTTTCATCGTAGCGAGAGATACTTACAATTTCTGATTGATCAAATAGTGATGTGTAAAAATTCATCGCTTCTTCAGCTTTGCCTTCAAACATTAAAAATGTAGTGATTTTTTGATTTGTGTTACTCATATAGAGACAACCCCTTGTTATGTATTGATGCAAAATATACATCGGCTAGTAAAATCGAACATATATTCCCGCGAGTATATTGTCTATAAAAACGATGAGTTTGTCAATTATCTACTTTCTTATTTCTTCTTAAATAATGCTGTCCAAAGAAATGATTCTCCAAACATAGTATTTGGTTGTTCCATTTGCTTCATTTTTCTAATTTCACTCACTTCAAATTCTTTAAATATCTCTCTTAATTTTTCTTCCGAATAAGCAAGACCACCTTGTAGACTCCATCCTCTATATACGTCCCAATCTGTTATTTCTGATCCATTTCGCTCATCTAAATCACCTGCCGCAAAACATGTTAATCCGAAATAACCACCTGATTTCAATGAGTTTTTAATTAAATCCACATAATTTACTCTTCTATGTGGTGGAATATGATGTAAACAGCCCGAATCGTATACAAAGTCAAAATCATTTTGACCCTCCAAATTAAAAATCGAATCACAAATAAAGTGAATTTCTATCCCTTTTGCTAACGCTCTCTCTTTCGCCCAATTAATGCCTTCTATAGATAAATCCACTGCTGTTACATCAAATCCTTCATTTGCTAGATAAATTGCGTTTCTACCCGGACCACATCCAAGTTCTAGTACTTTTCCTTTTGAAACCCACTTTTTATTTATATACGAAACTAGGTTCTCATCTGGAACATTTTCAAAAAACGGAACATCTTTTTCTCTATTCGCATAAAATTCATTCCAAAATGGTTCTGCTGGTCTTAATAATGAATCAAGCATTTTAATAATATCTTCTTGATTATGCAACGTTTCATTTTTCACTTGTATCCCTCCAAATTTAAATAGTCAGAAAATCATTATACATCTTTTAGAACTTTCAGACAAAAATAAAAACTCCTACATTCAATAGGAGTTTTTATTTTTAAAATCCAAGTATAGCTAACCATTTTAACAACTTCTCTTCTCGCGCTTTTAAATCATCGTTCCTAAGCTTACCTAACTGTATTTCACTCACAATTTCTCCGTCCGCCATAAAAAGAACTCTTTCTGTTTTCGCTGCTACCTTTACATCATGAGTCACTAACATAATAGTCGTTCCATCACGGTTAATATTTAATAAAATTTGCATTACCTCTTCTGTTGATTTTAAATTTAGAGCACCCGTTGGCTCATCAGCAAAAATAATATTTGGATTATTAATGAGCGCTCTACAAATAGAGACCCTTTGTAATTGCCCTCCAGATGCTTCGGTTATATAATGAGACGCTATATCACTTATCCCCATTTTCCCCATTAGCTCTAGAGCACGTTTATTTACTATTTTCTTACTCTCACATTTCGCTAAATATGCTGACAAAATGATATTATCAAATAGATTCAAGTTTCTAAGAAGGTTGCTCTGCTGAAAAATAAACCCTATTTCAGTAAGGCGCAACTTGGCTAACGCTTCTTCTTTTATACAAGATATTTCTTTATCACCAATTTTCACACTTCCTGATGACATTTGATCCATTCCACTAATATTATATAGTAACGTCGATTTCCCAGAACCAGAAGGCCCCATAACCGATACAAATTCTCCCTCATAAACCTCTAAATCTATATTTTTTAGCACGTGATAATTTGCATTTCCATCTATTGAATATGTTTTGTTTACTTGCTTTACTTCTAAAATTTTTTTCAAGTTTTACACCCCTACTCCCCATTTGGCTTTACATCGTTTGTTTGCTTTATAGTAAAACTACTGAAAAGTGTTGTTGCAGTCACAGATATAAATAATATAGCTGGGCATATTATATAAGAAACGATAGGATTTACGACAAACTTTATATGAGCTGCTCCCATAAATGAGCCTAACCAACTTACTAACATTTCACCAAACGTAGCAGCTATACATGTCCCTGTCACAATGCCTAATAATACGATCACAATAGAACGAGTTATATACTGTATACGAATATCTTTATAAGAAAAACCGATATTTTTCATAATTAAAATTTGCGAAGAATCTTTTGCTAATATCATTTTAAAAAACATCGCAGTAATTAAAACTGATATCAATATCGCAATCAAAATAGCCACTTGAGTCACGAGTCTTAATTGTTTAATTGTCTCTCCTAAAGTTTGCGTTAAATAATCATCCGTATCTGTTATTTTTGCAGAACTAAAATTTTGTTTATACTCCTTCACTTTTTCTTGCAAATCAACATTAGACTTTAAATCTACATTTACTACATACCATAATATGTTTTCGTTATTATAAGAAAAGTTCGCTTTAGCTGTTTTCCCGCCATTTGTTACATCTTGATACATACCACTAATCGTAAGTGTTTTCTCTTTCCCATCAACAAATAAAACGATAGAATCCCCTACATTCTTTTTTAATTCATTTGTGTTCATATAAGAAAGAGCAATTTCATTTTCATTTTTTGGTGCCCTACCTTGCATATAGTCTAATGGAAATGTAGTGAAGTCTCCCACTTCTACATGTAAGTTTTCATTTGTACCATCAGCGCTTACCATTTTAAATGTACTCGTTACAAATGTTGCATATTTTTCTACTTCATCATCATTTCGTATATATGATATAACGTCCTTAAATCGTTTCTCTATATTTTCAGTTTGCTGTAAATCTATTCGAATATCACTTTTTCCTGTTCCCATATAATTAACAAACTTCGGTGATTGAATCGTATACAAAAAGTTAACAGGTACAACAATCATAAACACAGCTATTATTAATACGATACTTAATACGCGATATAACTTAAATCTTTTTATAATATCTTGTATACCAATAAATATATTTACATTTTTAAATTTAGATCGATTGAGTGAAAAAGAGTTTCTAATCTTTCTTTTCCCTAACTTATCTCTTGATCGTAAAGCATCTATTGCTGTAATTCCCCTAAATTTCCGCAAAATGATACGACAGTACAGGATAACGACTAAAAATAACAGTGTTGTAATTATGAATGGCACAACATTGTGTAAAATACTTTTATCTGCCGCCCCCATATAAAGAGTGATATTAGAAGTGAATATCTTTGTAACAAATAGTGAAAGTATATATCCACATATACATCCACCAGCTGAAATAACAACATATTTTGTTACATATAGTTTTTGAATATCTTTACTTGTAATGCCGATAGCTTTCATAACACCAATTTCCCGATAATCTTCTTCCATCGAAGTAATGATCGTAAATCTAATACATAACATTGCAATTAACATTAATAATGCACTTATTATGATAAGTACCGCAGCTATTATTCCATCTGTTAATGAATTGAGTGTTTTAAATAGGGAATACGTAATAGAGGGACCTTTTTGAGGTAAGTTCGATGACTCGTATAGATTTTCAAATTCATTTATTTTATTTACATCAGTTAGCTGGAATTCAATAAAATATTCGCTTTCTCCAAAATTCCTTTTTATTCTTTTGAAATCTTCATTGCTTATTACGAATCGTTTTGAACTAACAATTGATGGATTCATTTGAACATCACGAACAAATGCTGAAATAGTAAATTCTAGTTCATTCTTATTTTTAACCACCCATATTTTATCTCCAATACGCAAATTATATTTTTGCATATAATAAATTGGTACACCTATTTCCCCTTTCCTAATATCAACCACTTCATTATTTAAATTTAATAAAAAATCAAACTTACTATTTTGTTTAACGAAGCTTATGTCCATTACACTATTATGTTCCGCTTCATTTTTCTTCTTTATAAAAATGTTAGATCCGTTTATTTGGACCATCTCAGCCGTTTGTTGTTTTTTTACAAACGGAGTTTTTTCTACAAAAGAATCAATTGATTTTTGATTTACTTCTCCTACATGCATTTGTACGAAATGCGGTGCGTTTGATACTTTAACCAATTGCTCCATTGAGTTCAATAGATTAATAACGTTACTTGAAGCACTAGCCATTAAAAGACTTGATAACATGATAAACATAAATAAAATGGTAATTATCATTTTATTTTGAGAGAAATCTCTTTTTAACATTCTCCTAATCATATTAAGCTAGTTCCCTTCATTCGATAGTATTTTCTTCGTCACAACCGCTATTAATAACATTATGAAACTAATAACTAATATAGGTAAATAAATTTTCATACTGAATTCTTCAAACATAAAACCATAAACGACTTGCCCAATCGGTGCCATACATTGGGATACCGCTGTTATAATTGCCATTACTTTTCCTAAGTTTTCATTTGGTGTTTTCTTTTGAACTACAGTAATCACATAGATGGATACAATTGTCATGATCATTGCAATTAGAATAGAAGAAAGTATAAAGAGGATAAATGGTGGGTAGTATCCTAAATTAAGAATAAAAGGCGTAACTGATAGTGCCATTGGTATTACTAATAAAGCTATTAAAATCATCCAATAATACAATGTTTTCATCTGTAGCTTTTTCGCAAAAAAACCTATTGATAATGCACCTATAATAGTAGCAAAATCGATCAATCCCATTCCAATTCCATATAACGTGTGGCTACTTTCCATTGTTACTCGTATAATAATTGGAGCACCAACAACAAATAGCGGTGTTAGTATTAAATTTAGTAATGCGGCTAAAAGCATAGATTTCAAAATAAATGGTTGTTTTAAAACGTATATAAACCCTTCTTTCATATCCTTTACAATTGTCGGTATGATATGGCTTTCTTGCGCTCTTTTTATAAAAGGTATTGTTATAAACATTTCTAAAATCGCACATATAAAGAAAGCAAGACAGCTTATTATTACGAGCATTTTCAAACCAATTATGCCGTACAATATTCCTCCTAATACAGGAGCAACTATATTAGGTAATGCTTGCACACCATTTACGATACCGTTCGCTTGTTCTAACTTTTTCTCTGGAACTAATTGAGGAATACTCGCCATTACAACTGGTGAGTACATTGCACTAATAACTGCTAATAAAAACATAATTGTCCCAATCGATAGAATAGATACAGATCCAGTAAATAATAAAACTATAAAGCTTAATACAATCGCAGCGTTAATAAAATCAAAAATGACCATTACATTACGGCGATTGAAACGATCTGCTATCGCTCCCCCAAGAGGAGCTAGCAAAAACGGAATACTCGTTACTGCATATAACCCTGCGAATATATCAGCACGCCCTGTTATATCTAGCACATATAATGACAGAGCAAAACGTAAAAGTGTTGAACCTAAAATAGTAATAATTTGTCCACTCACCATTAAATAAAAATCTTTCATCGAAGGTTTTATACTAATAGACATTATAATCACACCCTTCCTTTAATTTAGACCGACTGTCGGTCTATAATAAACAAACAGAAAAGCATTATTTCTGCTTCATTAAAACCTCCATCATATAATCAAAGGATCCTTCTTTCGCTCCAACAGATACTTCCATCATTTTAATATAAGCTTTCGCTCTTCTCATCATTTCTTCTGGCTTCCATTGGAATAAACCTTCATCAAATATCACTTGCGCTGAAGAGAGTAATAATTCAATCGTTTCTTGTGGGTATGGTGTAGAAAATACACCTTCATCGATTCCTTGTTCTAAAATCTCTGCTAAAACAGGAGATAAATGAATAATGGATTGCACTATACTTTTTTGATGCATTTCCGCATTATTTGGTTGATGAAATTGCTCAATCATTTTATCTTTTACATCCCCTGATTTTGGCGATTGCTCCATTAAAACTCGAAATAACTTTTCTAACACTGGGATATTTGGATTCGAGACGATTACTTTTGCTTTAGCAACATCTTCTTTAATAATCCTCATAATAATTTCATCCATTACTTCCTCTTTCGACTTAAAATAGTGATAAAACGTCCCTTTTGCTATCCCTATCTCTTTTAAAATGTCATTTACTGTTGTTTTCGTATAACCTTTCGTAACAAATAAACGTTCAGCCGTTTCTAAAATTTCTTTTCTACGCTCCTCATACTCCTTTACTATTCGCATTCAAGTTCTCCTTCCCGCCAGACCGACTGTCGGTCTATTTAAATTATATGCTTAGTTAGTAAAAAGTTTCCTGTTATTTTACATATACACCATCTTAGTTTCTATTTCCTTTATAAATTTTTATTTTATAACGTCCGTTCAATTTGTTTAAAACGTATCTCATGTTTCTTATCGTCAACTTTCATTTTAGGAAAAGAACGATGCCCCCTGCTTGAACCTATTTTTCTTAATTCTTCATTCAGACGCACAATACTTTGTAGTTTTTCAGCTCCTTTACCACAGTCTACGCATCTCCTTTTCACCGATAGCTTCAAAAAATGACAATTGATTCATACGATACGGTTCCCCTCTGTTCGATCTATTTACTTATGAATGGATTATTTTGTTGAGTCCCAATATGCAATATTTCATGTTTCGTACTTTTAATTTTTATATATGTGTAATAATTTATCTATAACAATATAAATTATTAATAAGGGTGATTTATATGAGCAAGTTCCGAAATAAGATAATTAAATATTTGCAAACATTTTGGGGATGCTTAGCATTTGGTGTATTAATGTTTGCTATCTTCTTAATTATGGATTTAAAAGATGCATCTTTAAATACATTAGGCTGGAGAGACTGGCTAGGTTCGGTAGCAGGCGCAGCCATTTTATCTGTTGGAACGTTTACTTTAAATAAATTGAATTTAAAATAAATATTCGGTCAATACTGAATGTAGGCTGTATGCCAACATTCATGTAAAGTAGTCTTCTCTGTATCTCCTTCTATTGAGCAGTTAGCTCTTGCTAGCTGCTCTTTTATTTCGTTCCAGTTCTTACCTCTTAAAGAAGTCTTTAACTGCGTTTCCCAATACGTACACATATCTATTCCCCTTTGCTACAAAATGAAATCTTTATTTTGTTTTACGCGTCGCTTCTTCAATCAGCCAAGATACAATATTAAAATTATTAGCTTCAACCTTTAAAGATGTTCCATTCAAAAAGCATTCTTTCATCACCTCGAGTAATTCTCCAACAACTTCAATTCATCCCGTATTCATTCGCCCTTTCTCCCAAATAACTATTTTGTTTTACTTTATACTCATCGCTCTTTTGAACATTTACCTTTCTATTGTTATATTTGCTCATTGTTTTTCTCTTTGTTTTACTAATTAGCTGATTAATTTCGCAAACACCATTTATTAAACATTCCATGTCTCTTCATCTCTTGAATATTTTTCAAATAAAAATACATACTATTTTCAAGCCGCCGTATCCACGGCTAATACTTCTTTCTTTTGTTACAGCAGAAGCAGGTAGGTTCTTCACTTATCTGCTTTCTCTGTATATTTTTTAAGAAATCGAAAATAATACCAACAAGCTGTTTGAACTAGCAGCTTCACTCTTCTCGTAATGAGGATGCAATTTATCACAATTAGCTAACTCATTGAACTCACTGGCAGACAACAAAAATCGTTGTCTGCTTTTTGTATGAGATTTTTCATTTTACATATACTACTTTTGAACCTGCATACCAATACGAGCCATTTTGGTGCTTGGGATTTCCCTTCCGGGGATAAGTATTTTTTACTTATCCCTTTTTTGTATAGACACTTATATTTAGGGTAAAACTAATCACAAGCAGATTTTCTGTTTATGCGTAGTTCTAAACAAGATTACTTTTTCTCCTATTAAAGGACAGCAGGTACGACTGCTAGTCCTTTTTTCTTATATCACTTTCCCTTCTGGTAGTTTCACACTACATTACATTCATCGCCGTAGTAAGCAATTTCCCAATAAGGATGGCAGTTGTGTTTCTCGAGTTCCCCATCGAACAAAACTAACAAATTAGTTTTTCAGTTTCCAACGTTCGTACCCCCATACGAGTTAAATCCTTCATAAACTTCTCTTGTTCCATTTCGATAATTGCGGAATGTGTAATGAAAATACTCGCTCACTTAAATACCTTTTCTTTCAACCAAAGTGGTCTACTGAAATAGTAGACATAATAAGTTCTATTCTCTTTTTACTGTAGCATAACATTCCCGTATCGTTTGAATGTGTTATAAATTTCTTTCACCAAATCATCCAATTCTTTATTAGCAAAAGATATTTTCGTATCGTTATACCAATTGATTTTTTCATAATTCGTATCATCATCAGAGGAGCTAGTACGAATTGCTTTCTCTCGATTTTTTTTCGATTAAATATTGTCCATACGTAAGTTGCACTTGTTCTTGAATTACGACATGGTTGTAATACCCTTATTCTATTGGTTTTGGGTTATAAAATTTCCTTTATAAGTTTTAAATACGGTGAATGAAATTTTTGTTTTTTCTTGCTATCATCCTTGTTCTATACAAACAAAAAAAGAGCCACAATATTTTGCGACTCTTTACAATTATAACTATTTAACGGCCACGTCTTTGCTGACCTTGCTTTGTACTACCTTTTTTATTACTTGGCTTATTAAATGATCGGTTGTTTTCATTTCTTGAACTATTTCTTGAATCACTTCTTGAGCCATTTCTCGAACCACGTCTTGAATCACTTCTTGAACCTTCACGGCTATCTCTTTGACGATACTCGCCTGATTTCTTCGGAGCCGGCTTTGGTACCGGTTTTCCATTTTCATCTACACGTTTTATCTTCGGTTGTTCGATTATTTCTCTTTGTATTGGTGCACCAAGCGTTTTTTCAATTTCTTCTAAATGTTTTTCATCTTTCGCTGCAACGAACGTAATTGCAATACCTGATCCACCTGCACGTCCTGTTCGGCCAATGCGGTGAATATAACTTTCTACATCTTCAGGGATATCAAAGTTAAATACGTGCGTTACACCATCTACATCCAATCCACGAGCTGCTACATCCGTTGCGATTAAGTACTGAATTTTTGCTTCGCGGAAACTCTTCATAACTCTTTCACGTTTCGCTTGAGGGATATCACCATGAAGTTCAGCACAATTATAACCTAGTCCTTTTAAATTATCATACAACTTACTTGCTCTAACCTTTGTACGACAGAAAATAACTGCTAAAAATGGCTGATCACGGTCCATAACAAAACGAAGTGCGTCTGGCTTTGCACGATCTGTCGTCTCAATGACACGCTGCTCAATTGTATTTACCGTTACTTCTTCACTTTGTACTTGAATCATTTGCGGCTCATCCATATAACGTTTCGCCAATTTTTTAATATCTTTTGGCATCGTTGCTGAGAATAGCATCGTTTGTTTACTACCAGGTGTCTCATCTAAAATATCTTCAATATCATATAAGAAACCGAAATAAAGCATTTGATCCGCTTCATCTAGTACAATCGTTGAAAGATTACTTAAATCAATTGTTTCACGTCGTATATGATCTAATAATCGTCCTGGTGTTGCAACAACAATATGTGTATTACCTTTTAATTTTCTCAATTGTTGTGCTACATCTTGTCCGCCATAAATCGCTAGTACATTAATATCTTCTCTTTGAACAAGCATTTTTTTAATTTCAGTTGTAATTTGTAGGGCTAGTTCCCTTGTTGGTGCAACAATTAAAGCCTGAACATCACTAGACTCTGGATCGATTTTTTCTAAAATCGGTAACACGAATGCTAACGTTTTACCCGTTCCTGTTTTCGCCTGCCCAATAATATCTTTACCTGACAGTATAACCGGAATCGCTTTCTCCTGAATTGGTGTTGCTTCTGTAATTCCATTTTCACGTAATGTATGATTAAAAGTCTCACTAATTCCTAATTCTAAAAAGTTTTTCAAATAGACCACTTCTTTTCCTTATTTTTCACATTAGCTTTCATTGTACCATTTGTTTCGCCAAATATGAAAAATAAAAAAATTCTTATCTTCTTTTTTTATATTCATCGTGTACTAGTCGGACAAATTCTTTTTGCTTTTTCTCGGATTTTATTAATGCTTCCATGTTAGTAGAAGACAAAATGAACTTCTTAACTTTTCTATTACTCCAAATTAATCTTGTATACTTTGTATCTTCGTGTAGCTTTCGAAACCACTCTAATTCACTTAATTTTTCAATATGATGTTTTAATTTCATGTCATTTCGAGGATAAAATAAAATAACATTTGCTATTACCTCAAATAACGAACCCATCTTCTCCCCCTATCCCCTTGCTCAAATTATATATATTCTTCTTTACATATATATTTCAATTTTACTGAAATATAATGTTACTGACTTGGTTGAAATTGCAAAATATATGAACTAAAAAACCGATCTATTCGATTTAGGAAAGATCAGTTTTCATTATTTTATAAAATAAGTTTTCCTCCATGGTAGCAATAATACTGTGCTGCTTTAAGACTTTTAATCCTATTTAAAGACTGTTTCGCTTTTTCTATATCTAAACAAAAATTCGGATTAGCTATAACTAACTCTCGATTCTCTTGAACCGCTGCGTCTCCTGTAATTACACAGTCTAAATTCGGAAAATATAATGAAATATGCCCCGAAGTATGTCCTGGCGTCGCTACTATTTGACATTCATTATTCAAAATCATTTGACCATCCTGTACTTTTTCATCGACGGAAATATGTTTTATCTTTTTTAACTGTTGTATAAACCATTTACCAAATTCTTTTTCTTCATTTGGCATACATTCTAGCATTTTTTCAGCTTGAGCCAACCTCTCTGATTTTATATCACCACTAATATAGTTAGATTCGATTTCACTAGCAAAAACATTAATTTGAGGATACTTCACTTTGAAATCATATAAAGCCCCTAGATGGTCTTCATCATAATGGGTAATAATTATATTCTTTAAGTTTTTCATCTCATATCCATGTTTTAATATTGCATTTTCAATTAAAGGTAAAAAACTTGGATATCCTGTATCGACTAACGTTAATTCATTATGTAATATAATTAAACTTGGGTAAACACATTGTTTTTGCCCGTTAAATTCGAATTCAATTGGTAGTTCTATTATTTTCATTTTTCTCCCCCCCATATCGCTTATTCAATATTTAATAACCACTTCGTCCACATATATTTTACTATACATATTAAAAAATTTTTTCAGTATTTTGTTTTAATGTTTTTTATTGGTTAATTCTATTTTTAAATGTGGTATACCAAAGATATTTTATATCTATTTCTCATATGTGTTAGCAAGTTCGTTTGTAAAATCATATACAGGGTTTTCACTCTTAACCTAAGCTGATCCTTTTTATAAATGAATTTAACCCTTATTGGACAAGTATCCGTTTCGAATTATTAAAAAGATGAATATCCTACTAATAGCTATTAGCTAATTGATAGGATGGGAGATGTTTTTTTGTCTGAACGTTGTAAGAAGTGTGGACATAGACTTTGTAACTGTAGTTGTCATAAAGAATGCAAAACTTGTGTACAAAAAGTTTTTATTGAGAGCGCACCAAGTGTATTCTCACCGGCTTTCGGGAATTTTTATCAGACTAACTTTATTACATTAGTCAGGAATCAACCTATGCCTTGGAATGCTACTGGGCAGACAGCTGGTGGAGTAAATCTTGACTCTGATGGAGTGACTATCCATGTTACTCAAGCTGGTTCATATTATATCGATTACTATGTAAGCGTGAATTATAATCCCGATACTCCTGGCGGTGACAGGGATTTGGGGTTATTCATAAACGGGGTGGAAGTTCCCAACAATCAAACGCGATTTGGAGTTTCTGATTACGAAGCCGATCGCAATGGTTGTGCCACTGTTTCTGGTGGATCTATTGTATTCATCCCAGCTAATGCTACTGTTCAATTGAGAAATGTATTAGATGAAATTATAGACACTTGTGATGGTCGAAAACTTGCAGCATCGATTAATCTAATTAAATTATCCTAATACTCTTTTCTTAAATATCATATTATCTATAAGTGATAAAAGCGCCCTAGAGTGGGTGCTTTTGCTGTTTACAAATATTTTGCCTATTTAATTTTCTTCCTAAAATATAAATTTACCATTATTTATCTAATATAAATAGTTTTCTGTATTCTAAATACCCTCTTTTTCCACCTAAAATATACAAATGAAGTGATTCCCCCAAAAACGAGATATAGAACAAAACACCCAAATTACTTATTCTGAATATTCTTTTTCAGATAGATAGTTTAAATTTTTTTGAAAACCATATTTTCATATGTAATAAAAGAGACATCTCATAAAATTAGAAATGTCTCTTTTAAATTAATAAAACAAATTTAGTTGTATTTCTTTTTTTTGAAAAGTTTCTTCATCAATAAATTATACATTTTCAGTGCTTGTACTACAACTTGTCGAGTATAAAATTGGTATACCGCATATAGCATCATTCATTACATCACGAAAAACTTTTGCAGCGACTTCTGTAAAAGTTTGGCATAGATTAGAAATATCATCATTAAAAAACTGAATCACTTTTGCAGCAAAAACCGGAAAAACAACATTCGCTCCACCTGGGAACTGCGGCTGCACAACAACTTGCTCAAAATACAAGTTGCTTTCTAAAGCTACTTGAAAAAGGTGTGCAATTTCAAAAGCGTCTAAAGGACAAGGAATTGGGTTTACAATTCCATCTCCAATAACACTAACAACAATAGTTACATTTACATTGCCAAATTGCACTGTAGGTTTAAGAAGTGTAGCTAATGCAATCGCTTTTTCAAAATCCGTAGTTTGTACTAAAATTATAAAATTTCCATCAGTCGGTATTAGCGGACCTACTGTTACAGTTGGATCAGCTCCTATCGAATTTCTAAGTTCGTTAAAATATGTGATCCATGGCGGTGAAAGTTGAGGTTGTACACGCTCGTCCATTCTTTTTCCACCTCCTTATACAATTCTTAATACTATAATATGGAACAATTCTAATAGTGCATTAGATATATTTATTATTTTTTATAGCATTTTCGTATCAATTTGAGAATTTTGTGTGTTTAGAAAACCTTTTAGAAACATTTAGCCATTTATTGTACGTCAATAATATAGTAGTGAAAAATTTACAGGTGAAGGATATAGAAAGAAGAAGGTTGCTAGTTCATTAATTGTAAAAATATGGGACATTAAATAAATAAGCTTCATTTGCAGTAATATACCTTTACTATTCCTTATATTGCAGCGATTCACTGATAAGACGTACAATCTCTATCCTTTTAGAAGTAATTAAAACCTTAGGTGAAATCATCTTTAGATAGATAACGTTTGCAAGTGGTTTGATTTAACAAATACTACTTATATACCATGTAATAAAACAATGTGAATCATTGCATAATCCACATTATATTATTTTAAACAGGTAATCCCCTATTTTTATGGAAATATATCATTAAGAAAAATAATAAAATTGATTAATCTCTCACTTCTTTGTCCATCCTTTTAAAAAATCTATGTTTTTGTAAAAGGAGTGTTTATATGGAGAAACAGGTACTTTGGAAAAAGTTCAAAAAAAGCTCTGTAAACCTCGGTAAATCTAGCGTATATGAAAGTATTATCTTATTCTACACAATGAAAAAGAAAGAATTGCCTACTAAAGCGAAATTCATAATATTAGCCGCTTTATCTTATTACGTATTAACAATCGATTTCATTCCAGATATAGCTGCTATTATTGGGATTGGCTTATTAAATGATGTTTTAGCAATCGCTGTAGCGCATAAATACGTTATGAGACACGCAGATGCTGAAATTCGAGAGAAGAGCAAGGTAAAAATGGAGTCATTATTTACTTCAGCACAAGCATAATTAAACTAACAGTCATTTATCTACCTTTTTACTTTCAAATAAAGCTAACTGTAATTAATGATATTTCTATCCACCTCATTGAATATTAACCTTCACCATGAGAGCATTGCAGAATAAAATCCTAAAAAGCAAAAGCATTTCTCTTAGCGCTCAAACCGTAAACAAATAGGGTGTCAGCACTTGTTCCTAAGTTCTGACACCTATTATTTATTCTTATATTTATCTGTTATGCAGTTGATTCCAGTAGAGGAATAAAAACAATAATAGTGCAGATAGTTTATACAGTTGCATGTGTCCCCTTATACAAAACTGCTATTGCCACTGCGATAAGAATCATCCCCATAAAAGCAGGAGCTGCATGACCAAGTGATACATAGATTTGTCCGCCAATAATTGGACCAATTATTCTTGCTAAAGCTTGAATAGATTGGCTACCACCTTGTATCCTTCCTTGTTCACTACAACTGACAGACTTTGAGAGCATTCCATTGAATGAAGGCCCGAAAATTGAATCACCAAAACCAAACAGTAACATCCCAACGATTAGAAGTGGATATAAGGCAAACAAAGCAGATGCTGCAATAAAACTGTAGCCAATAATCTCCGAAACCATCCCAAGTATCGCTATTTGTTTATCACTAAGCTTGATTAAAAGTTTTGGCATTATAAAAGCTTGTGAAATGATGTCTTGAAAGCCCATAATTGAAAACATAAGTCCGATTAGTGCAGGCTGCCAACTAAAAGTATCCATCGTGAATTGAGTGAAAATTGCTTGTAAAGATCCATTAGGTATCCATAGTAAAAACGCTGAGACAAGTAACCATGTTAAGTTTTTCATGGAAAGTATGTTTGCTAGCTGTGCAAAAGGATTCAACCTTACAAAAACAATCTCTTTTAACCTATTATTTTTGTGAAGACTCTCAGGCATATATTTCATACCATATAAAACATTTAATAAAGTGATGAGCGCTCCGAAATATAAAGGTACAGAATGACCAAACTTTGCAAGTAAGCCCCCAAGAGTTGGTCCAATAATAGTTCCCGCTCCTACAACTGCACTCACCCATCCAAAGTATTTCGTTCTCTGCTCTGGAGGGATGATGTCTGCAAAATATGCGAAGATCATACTTATGCTCCCGCCTGTTATTCCTTCTATTATGCGTCCAGCAAACAGTACCCATAAAGCTCCCCCTATCCCAAAAACTAAGTACCCGATTGCAGAACCGAACAGGCATATTAAAAGCAATGGGCGACGGCCGTATTTATCGCTCAAAGCTCCAAGTACAGGAGCAGCTAAAAACACGCAGGCCGCATATACGGAAGTTAGTAGTGTAACAACCAATGCTTGTTCTTCCGGATTACTTGTATATGGCTGGACTAAGAATGGGACTACAGGCATGATGATACTGAAACCTATACCACAAAGAAATACAGAAATAAGTCCGAATAGTAAAGCATGTTTATTTATGTTTTTTTCAGTTTCCTTTTCATTTTTCGATCTAAATATAGACATTTAACTTCTCCCCTCAAAACTTTTGTTGCCGTGTCAACAAAATAATAACTCCATTTTGTTGATTGGTCAACAAAAATAAAATAATAAAAAGGTAGCCTATTCTCAGGAAAATAAGGCTACCTTTTTATTATTTAAATGTATTACGACTTAATATGTATACCCTGTTTCTTTATTTCTGCATCCAAATGCCTACTATACTTTTCCACGAAGCTAATGATACTGTCGAACTCTTCCTCAGTTACTTGCTCAAATACGGCTTTATCTCGCTCCTGAAACTCTTTGTGCAGATCTTCATGGATTTTATAAATTTCTTTCCCTTGTTCAGTAAGCCTAAAATAAATTTCTTTCTTATTTTCCGACTTTTGATAGCTTTCAATAAGGCCTTTTTGTATGAGCTTCTTAGTCATTCTACTTATAGCACCACGAGTCACATAAAAAGCCTCTGCAAGTTGTGTCACGTTAGAATCTGCATTGTTTTCAATATATTCAATGCAATGTACTTCAGAAGACTTAAAACCTTTAAGACCTTCTTCCATCTTATCTTTATTGAGCCAAACCAGCTTATTATATAATTCCCTGAAACCGTTCATAACCTGTTCTTCCTTATTCATAGCCTATCCTCCTCGCCCGTTCATTCGTGCATTTACAATATTATATTTAATTTCTCTTCCTATTTCGACAAAATTGAAATAATTATTTGAGGTATCCGTAAAAACAAATTATTAATTAAAATAATTTACTAAACGGTAAATATTACAACTTGTATTATACAATAGACAAAATAGAAGAGCTAAGACTATTTCTCTTAGCTCTTCTTTTATAAAACTATTTCACTTCATTAGCGACAAAAAAGTGCTCACAAACACTTGAAATACGCTGTAAGTCTACGTTCCCACCAGATATAACCGCTACTACTTTTTTCTCTTTAATATATGTATCCACTTTCCCTGCAAGTAGAGCAGCAGTAGCTAAAGCACCTGCACCTTCTACAACAGCTTTACCACGCTGTAATAAGTCTTTCATCGCTACTTCTAGCTCTTTTTCCGATACTGTTACAATATCATCTACTAATTCTTTTACAATTTCAAATGTTAGTTCTCCTGGTATTTTAACTGCACAACCATCTGCTATAGTAGGTGCCTCATAATGTTCTACAATTGTACCTTTGTCATAAGATGCCTTCATCCCATGAACATTTTCTGCTTGTACACCAATTATATTGATTGATGGATTAAAAGATTTCAATGCTACAGCAATACCAGAAATAATTCCACCTCCGCCAATAGGAACAATTATTGTATCAACATCCCACATATCATCAAGAATATCTAATCCAATTGTACCTTGACCAGCCATTACCTCTACATCATCATATGGATGTAAATATGTTTCACCTGTTTCCCTTATTATCTCTTCACATTTTGCCTTTGCATCATCAAAGGTTTCACCATGTAAAACCACTTCAGATCCATATCCTTTCGTTGCATCAACTTTCGCCTGAGGGGCAGAAATTGGCATTACAATTTTACTCTTTATACCAAGTAAATGAGCAGATAATGCAACTCCTTGTGCATGATTACCTGCTGAACATGCAATTACGCCTCTCTCTTTTTCTTGATCTGTCAGCTGTGACATTTTATTAAACGCACCACGAAATTTAAAAGAACCCGTTAATTGCATATTTTCTAGTTTCAAGTGAATTTCTCCGCCGGTTTTACTAGTCAAATAAAATGATTTTACTAATGGAGTTTTACGTGCATTTCTATCCAAAATGTTTTGAGCTTTTTTAATATCGTCTATATGTAATGGTAATTTTTTAGTTATCATACTAACACCTCTTCCAATGTTCTATTCCTAAGTTTTCGTAAGTCGTAGCTCCTTTATACAAAACCATCTATATTAAGAAAAAGTCTTTAAATATGTACCTCACTCTGTAATATACACATTTGCAAACAGTTTAACATCCTCTTCAAATCACGTTCTTTATAATGATTTAGGCATGCAATTTGAATCCAATTATTCTTTTGTAAATACGCTGATTCATAATGGACGATATATCCTTGTAATGCTAACGCATCGCCTACATCTTTAGAAGACTGACCTTCTTTTAATTGAATGGTAAGTATGATTGGCGCAGCATGTTCTTTAGGTGAAACAAGTTTTAAACCCATAGTAGTAATAACTTGTTCAATATATGCATACGTCTCTTTTATTTTTTCAAATGCCAGTTCATCATCAAATCTTTTTAAGGCTTCTTGCAATGCATACATTAAATTCCATGAATGAGAATATGGAATACTGTCATTTTCTTCGTACATGCCAATATCCATATAGGCCGGTAATGTCTCATTTACTTTCACATTGTGATTATAAAAAACGAAAGATAATCCAGTAAACGTTTTAATTGCCTTTCCACTAACACCACTTGCAAAATATACATCTTTCAAATCTATCGATATTGCTCCAATTGAGCTAATGCAATCTACACATAGTTTCACTTTATACTTTTCACATAAAACATTTAGTTCGTCTAAATCATTTAACATTCCGGTTGATGTTTCATGGTGAACAAACCAAACCCATTCATAATTTCCTGTTTCCATTATTTTTTCTAATTCAGTATAAATAAACGGTTCTCCCATTTCTTTTTTGTACGTATCAAAATGTAACTCTGCGCGTGTTGCATGTCCAACTAACCTATTACCAAATTCCCCATTTGTTAATACTAGTCCTTTCCCTTTTACAGAACGTAACTGTAAAGCAATCGCATCATTCGCTAACGTCCCTGTTCCTAACATGATTTGCACACGTTTTGCTTTTGTCATTTGTAGTAAACGTTTTTTCACATTTTCCATCGTCACATGAAATGACTTAGAACGATGTGAAATCGGCTTAGTAGAAAATGCCTTTCGAACATTTTCTTCAATATCTACTGGACCAGGTAAAAACGTATATTCTTTCGTCATAATGCCCCCAACACTCGACTCTTCAAACATAGCAGGAGTAACATACATTGGCTGGAAGGCTGCTTCTTCAGTACCAACTAACGTATGGAAAGATTTGAATCCCATTTGCTCATATAAAGGTAGTTCACGTGTTGTCGCAGAAATGAGTGCTAATTCATATCCATTTAGAAGCAAATAACGATGTAAAAAGCGGATTAATCCTAACAATGCTCTTCCATTTCGATATTGACGTTCTACTGAGAGTAAACGAATTTCATATACATTTTCTCCATATTCTTTCAAATAAAAATCTAAATTTGAAATTTTATAATCTAACGAGAATGGTCGTTTTCCTCGCAACGCGACCATACCTACTAACTTATTGTCATCTAAACAAATTAAATATGTATTTTCATCATGAAAACGATCAATACGAACACGCTCTTTCGTTTCTTCATGTTGCGGAATTTCTTCTACAAATGTTTTATAATTCAATTTATGTATATGTTCAAATTCCCAAGCTTGATCAGCAACTTTATAAATTAACCCCATGCCTTTTCTCCTTTATGTATTTAATAAAAATGATAAGTGGAGCTTAACCCCACTTATTAAAAATTCATTTCATTCCCGATTTACATATAAAATAAGTACAATGATAAGAGCACTAAAAATAGTCGTAACAATAGAATAAGAATACAAAATCATGCACACTGGCAAACAAGCGATTGTAATTAACCCTGGCTTCGTAAACCCTTTAAAGATTAAATAAAATATAATGAAAACAGCAGCGAGAGTAAGCGCTATCAAATAGTCAAATGCGATTAATCCTCCAATAAATGTTGAAATACCTTTACCGCCCTTACCTTTAAATAAAACTGGGTAAATATGTCCAATAATAACGGCAAATAATGTTAACATTACAAATGTAGAATCATCAAAAAGATATTTTGCTACTGCAACAACAATTGCCCCTTTAATTGCATCACCTAAAAATGTAGCGATAAAATAACCTTTTCCGTATACGCGCCCCATATTTCTTGCGCCAGGATTCCCGCTTCCTTCATTCCGAATATCAATGTTATGTCTCCATTTCGTTACTATATAAGCGGTCAATATGTTTCCAAACAAATAAGAAGCGACCAAATACAAAAATTGTATACTATTAATCATGTAATCATTCACTTTCTACATAGGAATACTTATACAATATTCAATGACTATGTATATTGTACTTTTCTTGCTTTACATTCCTTTATATATTTTAACATCATATTTTTACAAATCATACAAAAATTCTCATGCATTTATATTTTAAAATATTTATTCTTCATTAAATAATATGTTCCATTCACTGCTGGTTCGGATTGTGATACAAATGTAACTTCTCCTATACTTTTCTCACAACATTTCTTAAATTCATCATATATTTCAGGTACTAAACGTAATATGCTGCCACTTACCGCAATTGAAGCTGATAAATCAAACTGCATCTTGTTATAAACATCTATCGTAATCCTTGCTAATTCCTTTCCAGCTTGCATCATAATTTCATGTGCAGCATCATTTCCATTTCTAGCTTCCCGAATAACTAATGGTGTGATTGCTGCAACTTTATCTTTTGAAGATCTATATACTAGCCTTTTTATATGAGACGCTGTCAAAAGTTGAAACTCGTCTTGAATTCTTAAGCTTAATGGACAGAGTCTAACTCCTTGATCAAATTGATTTGCCATTCTTTTTAAACCTTGTAATGCAATCCAATATCCGCTTCCTTCATCTCCTAAAATATGTCCCCATCCCCCACTATACTCGTACACTTCTCCTTTCTTTCCAAGACAAATTGCACCTGTACCGCCAATTGTTAAAATTCCATCCTTCCCTTCTAAAGCGGCTGCATGCGCTATCATTGCATCATTAAAAATTGCAATTTGTATTCCATACTTCTTTTTTAAACGTATTGTTAATTCATTTGTATTTGCTCCGCTTACACCCGCTAATCCTAAACAAATACAAACGCAATGCCCGTTTAATAACTCTTTCTGGCATTGATCAATCGCTTCCATAATATGCACAAGAGCTTCTTCAAGATCTATTAATATGTTTCCAAATCCACTGGTAGCTCTTACAAGTTCATTTCCGTCTTTATCAAACGCAATCGCTTCTGTCTTCGTTCCCCCGCCATCTACTCCAATCATATACTTCATATACGTTCTCCTCATTTTCTTCATATTGAAGGGTACGTTACATTCCCTAAAATTACAGATTTCTTTGCACCTGTTGCGCTTGGCACATTACTCGGATTACGATGATGCGTTTCGTTTGCTAAAATTGCAAAGGCGATTGCTTCTTTCGCCTCTGAAGAATAGCCTATATCTTCTTGAATGAATATTTTACATTTTTCATCCTTCAATCCATACCGTATCATTTCAACAAGTGTGCTATTATAACTGCCGCCACCGCCTACAATTACCTCACCGATTTCATAATACGGCAAAATAAACTCCTTATAATGATGAACAATTGAACTTGCTGTAAACATCGTGACAGTCGTCAATATATTTTCTTTTCTATGCTTTTCATACCGCTTCAATAACTCACTTACAAATTCTTCTCCAAACTGTTCTCTACCAGTTGATTTCGGTGGATGCATTTTCAAAAATGGATGGTTCATACAATATGTCAAAATTTCATCTACAACTACTCCCTTTTTTGCAATCTCACCATTTTGATCATATGGCAACTGAAATAACCTTTGACATACTTCATCCATTACCATATTTCCTGGACCAGTATCAAAAGCTATAACGCTCTTATCACTTAGATGACTTGGCATTACTGTCACATTACCAATCCCGCCAATATTTTGTAGTAATCTATTTTTAGTTGAATGCCGATACAAAATAATCTCTGAATATGGCACAAGTGGTGCACCTTGTCCTCCTGCTGCCATGTCCATCGTTCGGAAATTCGAGATGACCGTCGTATTCGTTTCATATGCTATTACTGCAGGTTCCCCAATTTGCAATGTGGAAGATATCATATTACCATCTTGCTTTGGCTGATGGTAAATCGTTTGTCCGTGAGAACCAATTAAATCTAATTGTCCTAAAGGAAAATTGGCCTCATTACAAACTTCCTTTACGGCTTTAGCGAAACATAAACCTAACTTAAAATTCAAACTACATATGAGTTGGACATTTGAATTTTCTATTGATAATACTTGCTGAATCTCATTTTTTATATCATTACTAAATGGCACAGTAGTAAAATGGATGAGTTCAACTTTAGAACCTACACCGCTTCCTTCTATATGAACGAGTGCTACATCTATACCGTCTAACGAAGTACCAGACATTACCCCTGCAACATACATAACATGCATAACCTCCTATTTATTAAAAAACAATCATGTAAGTTACAAACGTACAACCGATTGAAAAGAATATAAATCTAAAAAACAACTGAGCTTTCGATGCAAACGATCCATCGATGAAAGAAACAACTACTGTAAGCAAAATGCTTGCCGCAATGCTTGAAACGAGCCATATACTATGCATTTGTGATAGATGTAGCATTCTTAATAAAGGCACAAAAAGTAAATTCGCACATATCACTCCAAATAATAATAAAAATACACCTTTATAACTAAATTTTATATTCATTCCATTTCATCCTCTCTGGACTTCATGTGAAAGAAGTGATAGGCAAAATACCTATCACTCATAAATTAAAGTATAAAGATTATGGATTAACAGATTCCCCTTCACCATTCTTCTCAATTTCAAGCATATTTTTGTCGTACATTTTAAAGAATGGTAAATATATAAGGAACGATATTGCTATATTTATAAAAACTAATACTATTGCACGCCAATCTCCGCCTGTAGCTAAATACGCACCAATTGGAGCTGGTAATGTCCACGGTGGCATAATATGTGTTGGCGTTACAAATCCCATCGCAGTTGCTGAATATGCAACAGTTGCTGTTACAAGTGGTGTAATGATAAATGGGATAATTAAAATTGGATTTAGCACAATCGGTAATCCGAATATGACTGGCTCATTAATATTAAAAATACCCGGAACAATACAAGTTCTTGATAATGCTTTCGAATATTTTGATCGACCAAATACAATCATAGCTAATACAAGCCCTAATGTCGCGCCAGAACCTCCAATCCATATAAACCATTGATATAACGGCTCTGGTGAAATAAATGGCAACTGATCTGCTCCACTAGCAACTGCTTCACCATTTTTCCCTAGGTAAACTTCCCATAATGGCCGAGCAACAGTTCCCACAACCGACACACCATGGATTCCAAATGACCAAAAAAACGTAATTAAAAACACTGGAATCATTACACCGAAGTAACTATCCCCAGCTTTTACTAATGGTGCTGCTAATTTATCAACGACATGGTGTAAATCAATGTTAAAAACGACAGTTACTAGACTCATTATAATAATAACGAATGCAGCAGGTATAAGTGCTTCAAATGAACGCGACACAGATGGTGGTACTTGTTCTGGCATTTTAATCATTACATTTTTCGTCTTACAAAACCTTAAAATCTCTACGGATAAAATAGAAACAATCATCGTCACGAATAATCCATGACCTCCGAGATTTGTCATCGGAAGCATAAATCCTTTTTTATCAATTAATTCAGGCGTTAATGTTAATAGCAGTGAACATACCGCTAGCTGAGCTCCCGATAAAGCATCTAACTTATAACTTTTCGCTAAATTATATCCTATTCCAAATGCTATATATAAAGACATAATAAACATCGTTAACCGATATGGTATTAATATACTTGTTTGATTTTTTAATGCCCAAACTGATATGAAACTATCTTTCGGTAATGGTGGAAATGCTACGATTAAAAAGAAACTTCCTACAATGATAAATGGTAACGCCGAAATAACTCCATCACGGATTGCTTGTAAATGTCTCTGTTCAGAAAGTCTTGCCATCGGTCCAGATAAGTTTTTATCAAGAAACGTGACAAACTTATTCATAACGGTTCCCCCTAACGAATTAAATCATTTACAGTCTTTAATAAAGTCGGTCCACCAAGAGGCGTATATGCTTGCGGCGGAATGATACCACATGGAATAGACTCCTCTTCTGCAAATTTTTTTACAGAGTCAAATCGGTGTCTAACTTGTGGTGCAACCATTACAACATCCCAACCATTCTTTACTTCGTCTTCCACCTCACTTGTTCCAATCGCATGCACTTCCATGTTCATACCCTTTTTCTCTGCCTCCTTTTTTAAAGCGTTTACAACAATTGCGCTGGACATTCCTCCAGAACAAACGAACAAAACCTTCATTTATGAATCCTCCTATACTTATAATTTACTACCCTTCAAATGAAAGGAAGTTTCACTTTACTAACAAGCATATGAAGTAGTAAATGAATTTAGTTATACTGAAAGTAAATTTCATTAAAAATATTTTTCCTATTAAATTAATGTTTCAACATACAATTTTCTCTATTGCAAGGCCAACCTCACCTCGTATATTATCTTAGATAATCATATGATAGGGAGGCGTATACATGATCGTTAAACGTTTATTTATGATATGTTGCATCGTCATCTTGATTATCCCTTTCTCATTCATTTCCCCTCACTCTACTTATGCTGAAGTAACTTCTACGTACAAAAAACACGAATTACGTGCTGTATGGATCGCATCTGTTCTTAATATTGATTGGCCCTCAAAAACTGACTTACCAATTGAAAATCAAAAACAAGAATTTATTAAATTATTAGACGATGTAAAAAACACTGGTATGAATGCAGTCATTGTACAAATAAAACCAACTGCTGATGCCTTTTATCCTTCCAATTACGGCCCTTGGTCTGAATATATTACCGGTACACAAGGAAAAAATCCCGGATACGACCCACTAGCATTTATGATTGAAGAAGCACATAAAAGAAATATAGAATTCCACGCATGGATTAATCCATACCGAATAACAATGAATCACACTGATATAAATCGATTATCAAATAATCACCCTGCAAGACAGCACCCCGATTGGGTTGTACCTTATGGCGGAAAATTATATTACAATCCCGGTATTCCAGAAGTGAAAAAGTTTATAACTGAAGGTGCTTTAGAAATCGTACAAAATTACGATGTTGATGCATTGCATATGGATGATTATTTTTATCCATATAAAGTGGCGGGTGAACAATTCCCCGATCAAAAAACGTACGAATTATATAATAACGGTAGATTTACAAATATAGAAGATTGGCGACGTGACAATGTAAATGAACTTGTAAGAGATTTAAATACTGCTATTAAACAAGAAAAGTCATATGTGAAATTTGGCATTAGCCCATTTGGCGTATGGCGAAATATAGCTGATGATCCGACTGGCTCTAACACAACTGCCGGCCAAAGAAACTATGATGACCTTTATGCTGATACACGTGAGTGGATACAAAAAGGTTACATTGACTACATCACACCGCAAATATATTGGAATATAGGTTTCACTCCTGCTGCGTATGACATATTAGTAGATTGGTGGGTAAAAGAAACAAATAATAAACCGATCCACCTATACATCGGTCAGGCAGCCTATAAAATTAATAATAACTCTGTCCCCGCTTGGTCTGATCCTGAAGAATATCCAAGACAGATTTCATTAAACCGGCTATATCCTCAAATTAAAGGTAGTATGCATTTTAGCTTAAAAGATATTAATAACAACCCATTAGGAGTGAAAGATATACTCTCAAAAGACATATATAAACATCCTGCATTAGTCCCACCTATGCCTTGGCTTGATCATGAACCACCAAAACAACCTACTTTAAAAGGTGCCATTCCAAGAGATGAAGGGGTTGCTATAGGTATCATTGATAATAGAGAGAATGACTCTGCTTATTACGCCATTTACCGTGTGAATGGAAAAAATGAAATGGATATACAAAATCCGAAAAATTTACTTACTACTGTAAGAAAAACAAAACTTGGAGAAATTTATGTAGATAAAGCAGTTATTTCTGGTGAGACGTATACGTATGTAGTAACTGCGGTTGATCGATTGCATAATGAAAGTGTTGCATCTAGTCATACTACCGTTACAGCAAAATAACAGGTAATAAAAAACGCCTTAAAGCTAAGTATTATAGCTTTAAGGCGCCTTTTTTATTTATTCTTAAACTTCTCAGTCGCTGCTCTCATCTTCACATTCAAATCGTGATCAATCGAGTCACGAATATCTCGCTCTACTTCTTCCATTTCTTTTTGGAAATTTTGCAAGTAGATTTTTAATTCTTCTTCTTTTTCTGGTCGTTGTGAAGGTGGTAATTGCACCACTAAAGATAGCATCGCTGTTAAATCTTTCATTAAGAACGTTTCGAGTTTATGTTGTTGTTCAAACATACGCTGCTCCTGATAATACGGTAAGGCATTTAATACTGAAATTGTAATTTCATCAACCGTTCGTTGTAATGAAGGATTTATTGAGCGTTTATACGCTTGAATTGTATTTAATGCATCTGGATATCGATCATAAAAATACAATTTATAAAACGATAAGTCTGTCGGTTTTACTGTTTGCTGCGTTTCTTGTCTTAAAAAATCTTTTACTTTCATCGCTGCTACATCAATATCTTCATTAGTAAGCTTTTTCGTCGTTTTTGCCATTACATGTACTTTTTTCTGTTTTTCTTTCGGTAACATTGAGAATACTTGCTCTCTCGTACGTTGACCCGATGCACAGAAAAGCGTGTTTAATATATGTTGTTCTTTCTTTCCTTCCGTACGAATCCAGCGATAAAAGAGTGGATGTTGTGTAAATTCTTGTAGAAACGGTAATGATTTATTCGATAACTTATCTAAAGAATCGTGTGCTCTTTTATATGGCTTCGTCCATGAAAAATACAGTTTACGTCCGAAATATACAACTAAAACAACAACAGTAAAAGCGATTAAAAGTAATGTACCCAATAGTACTAATACGGTTTGAATGAAACTCATTTTTTCACCTCCTCTAAAAGTCTGTTATTTCCTTGGACGCTGAATGAGTTTTTGTTTCATTTCATCATTAAATGTGTCTAGTTCAATAACAAACTTCTTACTTGACTCGATAATACGTTCTGATGATTTCTCAGAAGCTTCAATCGCAGCAAATACATTTTGGAATGATTCGCGTAATTTATCCATGCTAATTGCAGGATTTTCAAGAAGTTTTGTTGTTTCTTCTGTATTTTGTTTTAACGCTTGGGAATTACTTAATACCATGGATTCAATTGCTTCATTTGTTGCATTCACTGCATCAATTGTTTTACGTTGATTTGTTAATGCTAGCTGAATCGCAGCGGAAACCGTTACAACGTTTTGCGTCATCGTAATAGCATTACGAATGGCCTCTGTTAACTTTTCATTATTTTTCTTAATAATATCTACTGATGCGATAGATTGTAATAACACACTTTTCGCTTGCTGCATATTACGTGTACGCACTAAAATTTTTTCTAATGCATCATTAATTAATGGAATATCTCTTTGACGTTCGGGATTTTGTTTCTCAGCTTCCAGCATGCCAGCAAGTTTTTTCCCTAAGTATACTTGCTTATCAAGCGCGTGAATTTTATCGTGTGATTGCTCTTTAAGCATTTCAAGACCAACTGTATCTTCTTGTAAATTATCACGACCAATTAGAAGCGATCTTATAATCTCCTCAATTTGCTTATCTATAGATTGATATTTATGCACGTATGTTTCAAGTGGGTTTTTCTTGAATACTTTAAACATAATTTTCTTCATACCACTTGCTTTTAGTGAATTTGGATCGAGCTCTGATACTACTTTGCGTAATTCTAACAACGTATTTGGAATTTCTTCATTCTTTCCATTCATCATCGCTGTGACAGGACGTTTTAATGCTGATAGCGTTTGTCCTGCTGCTTGCTGTTCTTTATCCCCTAAATCTCCTAGCTGAGACAATACTTTCGATAAATCTGTATTTTGCTCGCTATTCAACTTTTGTACATAAAGATCAGCTTCTTTATTTAATTCATCAAGTTCTTCATCTTTTATTACTGTATCAACTACTACTTCTACATTATTACCTTTCACAATTGATACGGGTTCTTTTTTCTCGAGTTCAGTCAACAAAATCGCTCCTTTATTTATATGTGCGAATTTATGTGCACTATATTTCATCTAATATATTGTATTTCATTTGCAAACAGCCTATATGAAATCAATTTTCAAGAAATACCTGCTTATGCAGTCATTCCCTGTTTCTTACTATCAGTATACCTGTAAACAACATAATTTTCCTCAGACTTAAGACCTAGAGACCGACATGCTCAAGGCGGATTCTTCGTATGTTACGTATATAAATTACGTCCTTCCCATACTACTGCACTCAATCTTTTGACTTACACCCTTTTTCAATGTGATAATTATATTACGCTCAATCCTATTTCTTCTTACGCGCTACAAATGCACCATTTTGAAATGCCAATAATACTGTTTCAAACATTTCATCTTCTTCAATCATGTTTATAAACTCGGCTAATTCACTCGCATGAGAAGTAGCATTATCGACAACAAGAAGACCTTTTGGTTGTAAAATGCGTTTTATATGCTCCAGCCACCACATGTATTGCGTACGCTCTGAATCTAGGAAAATAAAATCAAATGAATGATCTAGTTGTGAATCTAAAAATGCCCCTGCTTCTTGATTGTGAACATCAATCCTTTGTAAAAGATTTGCCTTTTCAAAATTGGCAAGTGCCTCTCCCACTCGTTCTGAAGAAAGGTCTACAGTTGTTACATTTCCATTAGTTTCTTCTGCCGCATTAGCTAACCACAATGTAGAATAACCATTAGAAGTTCCAATTTCCAAAATGTTTTTTGCACTACAGCCTTTTACTAAAATTGATAAAAATTGCCCCATCTCACGAGAAATATTCCGTAATTTTTCTTCCCGTGTTTTTTTATTTCGATCATGCTCTTCTCCATATTGTTCAAGTTGAAATAATAATGAATCTAACGTATCCATTCTTTTCATCGCCTTTCCACAGCAATATGATGAAAAAGCTCTCGTTGCCCGTCTACTTTCATTATATGCGAAACGAAAACCTTTTTCTCGTTATATGATAAAGATTTGAAATTTTTTATAGCATATTGTTTCGTTTTTTGGTAAAGTTAATTTCTACGTGCAATTATTCCATTCATACTATTTTTAATTCAATTGCAGTTGTTAAATCATATAAACCTCATTTAAATGAATCGGTATTTCAAATTCAATTAAGCGCCCTTTCCGGACGCATTTTCTTTTGTTTATATAATTTTAGAAGAAAGGATGCTTATAATGAACGTGATTAGCTTAGATGCCGCTCGAAAGCGAAAGCAGCATAAAAAATTAATGATTACTATACCGATTATTTCACGTATTTATGAAGAAGACGGAGAAATTAAATTTGAGGTAGCCGGCGAAAAAGACGTACCTCTTGAAATGTTAGAGAAATAATAAAAAAGACGCACTTCTAAAGAAATGCGTCTTTTTTTATACTATTACATTTAAGTGCATAAGTTTTTCCGGATTAACCATCATATAAATGTTTGAAATTTTTTCATTCTCAAATGTAAATGAAAGCACATAAGTCACCTTATTTTTCACTTTAACAATAACACCTGGGGCACCATTTACTATCTTATAATCAACATCGTACTCTATCGGGAACTTCTTCCCTATTCCAAAGAATAAACGTATAATTCGATCCGCAGAGTAAATTGGATGAATCGCAGTTGTAACTTTACCACCACCATCTGCTTTCAATATCGCATCTGTTTTTAATACTTCTAACATACCTTGCGCATCCCCGCACTGTAATGATGATACAAATTTTTCAACATAAGCAGCCATTTTCTTCGTACTTAATGTTGATTGTTTCGGCTTATCTAATATACTATTTCTTGCGCGTTGAAAGATCTTCCTACAGTTCACACTACTCTTATCAACAATCGAAGCTATTTCTTCATATTCATAACTGAAAACCTCTCTTAATATAAAAACAATCCTTTCTACCTCAGACAGTTGTTGTAAAAGCAATAAATATGCTGTGGAAAGGGATTCTTTCATAACAAATGACTCTGATGGCTCATCGCTTTCTTCTACAAGTGGCTCTGGTAACCACATCCCTACGTACACGTTACGTTTATGCGCTGCCGAACGTAATTTATCAATTGAACGATTTGTCGCCATCTTACACAAATATGCTTTCATATTTTCTATAGACTGAAGATCTTCTATATTATTTAGCGAGATAAATACATCCTGAACGATATCCTCAGCATCCATAACACTCCCAAGGATTCTATATGCTAACGAAAATAATAATGGTTGATACGCTTCATATAATTGCTCCGTTTCCATGATGAACTCCCTCACTTTCTAATTGCTTTAAAATGTGTAATGCTGCACGTTTTCCACTTGCTACTGCAGCATCAGCTAATATTTCATCATGCCCAGTCCAATCACCTGCCACGTAAATACCTGGCATTTCAGGGATATTAGGAGCTGGGTTTTCAACTCGGTTTATATGAGGAAAATCATATACTACCGTTATTTTCGGTAAATATTGCTGTGCAACAACTTCTCTTTTCCAATTTGGATGTAGCAAATCCATTGTACTTTCTAACTGTTCTTTATCTTCATGAGTATGTTTCATCTCTAGTACAGGATTATGGTACTTAATTAAACTCACTGCAATTGATCCATCATCACTTAATTTAGCTGCTCTTGATTGATTCGTGAAAAATATAGGCTGATCTAACCCTAATGCAAATTGATGTGTCGGATTAGGTAATCGTCTTAAACCAATATCTAATGCAGCAACAGTAACCGGTACCGATTGTTCACTCCATCTATGCAAACTTGTTCCTTCCACACCTTTAATTATGTTACAAGCTTCTTTCGGTGGAGTCGTCACAATGACTGTACCCACTTCAAATACCTCATCATCAAAACAATATATTCTTTGTTTATCTTCGTAATGCTCTATTTCCAAAACATGCTTTTTATCCAAAAATTGCACCCCGGCATGATTCGCAATGTCTCTTAATTTTGTTATTATCGTCTCCCAGCCACCATCTACATAAAATACCCCATCTTTTATCGAAAGCTGTATTTGCTTTAGTACAGATGATGCTAATTGTATTGTAGGAGCAAACGTATATGTTGTTGTTCGGCATAGCGCATAAAATATATTGCGAACCATTGGATCTTTTATTTCATTTTCTGCCCATGTAGTTAGGCTCACTTTTTGAACTTTTCTTACATCTAAATTCCCTAAACGAATCATAAGACGTGAGAATTGTACTTTTGCAGACCACGAAAGTAGTGGTGTTGATAAAATTGAGCGGAAATCTGTTGGGATGGTGAATATATCCCCTTTCCATATTCCATGTGCTTTTGTAGATGGAATTCCACCCGGTAGATTCATACCGAGCTCATTAAAAGTTAAAAATGCGGCTCCTCCTCTATATAAGGCGTGTGCACCAAGATTCATACAGATCCCATTTTTATTAATAGTCATCCCTCGACCACCAAAGCGACTGGACTTTTCTAATACAATCACTTTTCTTCCAGCTTTCGCTAAATATATAGATGCTGTTAATCCAGCAAGGCCACCACCAACAATTGCTACATCAAATTTCTTCATAATAAAATCCCTCCTTATCGTTCTACATACAAGACGAACGATTAAGGAGGGATGTGACATGAAAATATATTTTTACTCATCTATTTTATTTCATTATTTTTTTATTCGGTCATATTGCATACGAAATAACTCAATTGCAAATGGTATATCCTCTTCATTCTTTATATAATAACTTATCCATCCTGATTCAGGTAATACGTGATGTGGTTTGACCAATCCTTGTTTTACTAATTCATCCCGCTTTAACTTTGGAAATGGTAAATCAACTAACTTATCTCCATGCAGATGACCAAGTTCTTTCTTGCCATAATTTATTTCAATGCCGCCAAATCGATGCGGTTTTTCAGAGACACCTGCCCAGCCAAGCACTTCATTTCTAATCATTTCACTAAATGACATGAACCTTCACCCCTTATTAATGATTGATGTAATATTAAATTAACACGTTCTTTACTTTTTTCCATCAATCCAAAGTATGAATGGATATACGAATATAGTTTCATCTCAACACCTTTATTTTTTACATAATTAAAATAATTTTAAAGGGGATTTATTCTATTATATAGAATTACTATTAAAAATAATTTTAAGGGACGGATTTATATGAGCGAGGTATTATTACAAAAGGCAAATTATCTACAATCTCATGAATTAAAACGTTTGAAAAAAGCTATATATTTTGCAGAGCAAGCACATGATGGACAATACCGTCAAACTGGAGAACCATATATTATTCATCCTTTCGCAATTACAGAAATACTGCTAAATTATAAAGCTGACATTACAACATTGATTGCTGCTTTATTACACGATGTTGTAGAAGATACCGAATATTCTCTAGAAGAAATCGAATCACATTTTGGTGCGACTATTCGATATATTGTAAATGGATTAACAAAAGGGAAAAAACAACAAGATCAAAACAAAGTATTATACGAAGCAATTAATTTTAAAAAATTACTATTATCCTCTCAACATGATATACGTGTTGGCATTATTAAAGTTATAGATCGCCTTCATAATATAAAAACTTTGAATGTTAAAAAACCCGCGAAACAAGTAGCATATGCGAATGAAACATTAACACTTTTTGCGCCACTTGCAAAGCGACTTGGATTATATACAATCCAGTATGAATTAGAAAATCTTGCTTTTCAATATTTACATAAAGAAAGATATAGCAAGGTACTTAAATTCTTAACTGGATATGTTCCACATCTTCAAAAAAATATAACCGATTTAAGCAAAGGAATTCATTCTTTTTGTGATACTAACCTTTCATTTGAAATAAGCTATGAGTTCCCTCCGATTTATACTGCTTACTCACAATTACAAGAAATACAAAACGTATCAGAGGTTTCACAAATTTGTATTACAACTACAAGTGTACTAGATTGCTATAAAATCCTTGGAATGATACATCAATTATACAATCCAACTATAAACTATTTCGAAGACAATATAGCACTTGAAAATAGCTATTTTAATAACAATTTAAAAACTAAAGTCAATATGAATAATACTGAACAAACAATTATCATTCAAACACAATTAGCAAAAACATTAAAAGATAACGGCATTTTTTCTTTATTAAATAATAGAACTGCAAATGTCCAATCCATATCTTATAAAATAATGAATGATACAATTGTGCATAACAATTTATTAACTACAGATCCAATTGCGTTCCACAATCTAGTATCGTACGAACTATTTGAAAATACCATAACGGCTTATACTTCAGATTTACAGCCTATTTATTTACCAGATGGTGCTACAATTATTGATTTTACTTTCTCTGCATTTCCAAAAATTGCACATAAAATGAAAAATGCAAAAGTAAACGGTATACCTGTTCCACTTAAAACAAAGGTATCTCATTTTGACATCATAGAAATCCATTTTGGTTTAAAACAAAACTTGGCATTAGAGTGGCTAAATTACGCCAATACCGCTAAAGCACAATTAATTATTCAGCAAAAACTATCTTGAATAACAGACCAATACCTCTATGAAAAAGGATTGGTCTGTTATTCAAAATACGAAATACAACCCATATTCTTTATGGCATAGGCAAATTTATTATGATACCAACAAACGCACATAACAAACACTAGACACATATCCTTATTTTATAACCTTACTTACTAATAGAAAGGCAGGTAATACAATTGACTTCTAATATCGACTACACCTCCCCCTCAACTAATTTCACTTATGATTTAAATAAAAGTAATTTTTTTCAGAAAGATGCCCAGAATTATATAAATGTACTTGGCATGAAACAATTAAACACTTTAGAAAACACTTCTTTATTAGATATTTATTTAAGTTCAGGTAATGTTGTAGAACCGCATATTCATCAAAATGCAGCTGAACTTGTTTACTGTATTTCAGGCTCTGCGATTGTTTCTTTACTTAACCCTTTTACAAATCAAATATTAAACTTACCAATAAAACCGGGGCAAGTTGCAAATATTCCACAAGCGTGGTGGCATTATGAAATTGCTACAGCAGATAATACTCATTTATTAGCTATTTTCGATGCCCCAACACCGGAAGTTATTTTTGGTTCTGATATTTTAAGGTTAACCCCTCCTAATATGATGGCTCATACTTACTGTCTCGATGAACAACAATGGAAGCAAGCGGTGTCCCCTATTCAATCCACTACAGTAATTGGTCCCCCAGCAAACTGTAATCAAAATCGCGGAACGATAAACCCTCCAAATCAGCCTCCTAATCCACAACAAAATTTATATTACCAAGATTCGTATTATTTTCCTCTTTACTGGGGATATTAATTTATAATATAAAAAAATGATTTATCTCCTCGGAAAATACGCAGGAGATTTTTTATTGTATCCCCCATTCCTATTTATTTTCGTAACAATTAATAGAGTACATGCATATAATATTTATATATTTAATTGGAGGTGATAGTACTATGAGTAATTATAACTATCGAAAAAACTACTCTCATAATAAAAATAGTAGTTCATCCGCATCCTCTCAATCCTCAAATTCTCAATCTTCCAATTCCCAATCACAAAGAGACTTAGCCCAGCAAGGCTATGTAAAGAAAAAAGGATGTAACTGTAATAAAAACAAATAGTTTATTATTAATTTGAATAATAACATTGCAACGCTCACGATAAAT
Organism: Bacillus sp. SSR7; assembly: GCF_055902415.1. NCBI lineage: Bacteria > Bacillati > Bacillota > Bacilli > Caryophanales > Bacillaceae > Bacillus > Bacillus sp. SSR7. Next base: position 541,755 of record NZ_JBVVXV010000001.1, read on the forward strand.
AAATTACTTCCCTTTTATTCCTTTTATTTAAAAGATGAATTCTATTTTTAATAGAATTCATCTTTTTTATTTATAGATAATTTTTCATATCCTATAACTTATTCCATAAACAATAGATTATAAATCATAAATTTTGATTTTTTTAACAAAGAGTACTTTCTCAATTGATTTATCACCTATCTTTCCATAAAATATAGCCCTTCCTAATACAATTAGGAAGGGCTATATACAAATGCCAGTTCAAATTTCAAACAGACATTATAGCAAACTAGACGATATTAATACCTGCACTTACAAATCCAGCTACTGCAGCTATTGGACTTGCTGCTGTTAATGAAACATATACTAATATCTTATCCCCAGCAACTACTGGAAAATTATAAGCTTGGATTCCTGTTGCTGTAGCACCAACTGCTATTGCAGGAAATGCTGGTGTTAATAATAGAGGTGGCGCCACTGGTGAAAACGTATTACTTGTTGGAGCTGCAACAAATATTTGCATCTGAACTTGAACAGGTGCTAGTGGAGCTAATGCAGCTGTTGCACTAAAGAAACCTGCTAACGACGTAATAATTCCATCACGTGGTGCTACAAATGCATAATCACCTACAATACCTGGCAGTAATGTGAGGTCTCCCCCAATACCTGGAGATATGCCAGGCTGACTAAATCCAAATCCAAGAAGAGTTCCTGTATTAGCTACTAACGCATTAACTAACGCAGCTGGTGTTGTACCTGAAGCGAACGGAATAATAGCTCCGCCACCTGTTGCTCCTGTTGCACCAGTTAAACCTGTTGCACCAGTTAAACCTGTTGCTCCCGTTGGGCCTGTTGCTCCTGTTGGACCTGTTGCTCCTGTTAAGCCTGTTGCTCCTGTTAAGCCTGTTGCTCCAGTGTCCCCTGTTGGACCTGTTGGGCCTGTTGCTCCTGCCCCCGTTGCTCCTGTTGGACCTGTCGCTCCTGTCGCTCCTGTTGCACCAGTTGGACCTGTCGCTCCTGCTCCACCACCTGCACCTGTTGGGCCTGTTGGACCTGTCGCTCCTGTTGCACCAGTTGCTCCTGTTGCTCCTGCTCCTGGAGTAGCACCTATTAATTGAGTTAATAAATTTAATAGAAGTTGTAAACTTGCAGGATCAATAATTAAAGAGAAGAAGAATGGTGCAAGAGCACTGTAGAATTGTTGTAATAAAGAAAGCAATTTGCTTATGTCTGGATTAGGAGATTGGAGTACAGTGATAATACTTTGAATTAATTGTTTTAAGAAATTTCCTTCTGGAGAAGGTGCTAATTCATTTAGTAAGTTCAATAGCTGAGTAAACAAATTGAGTAAAGCTAATCTGTTTGCATCACTTGGATTTGCAAAAAACGCTGCAATTGCCGAAATTAAAGAGTTTAGTAAAGTAATTAATCTACCTAATTGCTCACTAGTAATTGGAACTGTTTGTGGATTGTTACAACATTCTGGAGTGAACACAATCGGATTATTGCAGTTGTTATGACCAAAACAATTGTTATGTGACATTTATTTCCTCCTGACTTGTCTTATAGTTGAGTGTTTTCCTATTCTAAGAACTATAAAAGATCCGATTGAAAAAAATAATTGAGTTATTTTTTTCATTTAAGATAGGAAACATGAATGATAATTAAACTTGAAAGCTTAATTTAATTATGTTCATGACTCACATATTAATTATATGTTTTTAATAATTGACTGCTTAGATTAAACACCTAAACTTAAGAGTTTATTTTATTTTTCCACGTTTATCTCTTAGGTCCAAAAGCACATATTGATGTGCATATAAAAACTCCCATTATCCAATAGCATACGCTCCATAAGTAACAATGCTACCTTTACTAAAATTGTGCTCCTTCTATTATCATGAAGCCGTTTCTATTATCAAAAACTTTCATACAATATATTGGACAAGTTATCCCATACATTGTTCAAAAATAGTTTAGGGAGTGAAAATTAATTGCCAATTATTCAACCATTTATGGCATCTAGAAGATTCACATCTACACTAGGAGCTGGAACCGGAACTGGTGCAGCTTTCGCAATTGCTGCTACAGCTTGTTTAAACGATGCTGGTACTACTGCAACTGCTTTTCCGACTTTTACGTATTACAACTTATATGTAAACGGCATTCTTCAACCTAGTGTGAACTCCAGTGTTACTACTGGACCTACTGGTGCTATTACAATTCCTGGCGGAGATGCATTAGACGGTGGAATTCCAATTACAATCGAATTTATCGTCACTTAGTTTTAACTACTTTAATGTAGAGCAAAAAGACAGATCCTTTTTATTTAAGAATCTGTCTTTTTTAATTAATGATGATAAATTGTAAAATAATTGAAGAACCTTGTGATGGTGGTTGATTATCTAATAAAGTTAGCTGACCAGTACTAACCTGATATAATGGTTGTGGTTGAAGTATTCCATTAATAAACAAATTAATGTACGAAACCTCATCAGGAGATAATATGTGAGTTGTACCATATTGAGCTAGCCCATCTGAATCTGTATATATAAGTTTTTCTCCATCTGAAAAAGTGTAAAATAATAAATTAGTTGTTGTTATGGGGCCAATAACGCCAGTTGGACCTGTTGACCCTGTTGCTCCCGTTAATCCCATTGCTCCTGTTGTTCCTGTTGCTCCCGTTACTCCTGTTGCTCCCGTTGCTCCTGTTGCTCCCGTTACTCCTGTTGCTCCTGTTGTTCCTGTTACTCCCGTTGATCCCATTGCTCCTGTTGTTCCTGTTGTTCCTGTTGTTCCTGTTGCTCCTGTTGCTCCCGTTGATCCCATTGCTCCTGTTGTTCCTGTTGCTCCTGTTGTTCCTGTTGCTCCTGTTGTTCCTGTTGATCCCGTTGGTCCTGTTGCTCCTGTTGATCCCGTTACTCCTGTTGCTCCTGTTGCTCCTGTTGTTCCTGTTGCTCCTGTTGTTCCTGTTGTTCCTGTTGCTCCTGTTGTTCCTGTTGTTCCTGTTGTTCCTGTTATTCCTGTTGTTCCTGTTGTTCCTGTTGCTCCTGTTGCTCCCGTTGATCCTGTTGCTCCCGTTGCTCCCGTTGCTCCCGTTGCTCCCGTTGCTCCCGTTGCTCCTGTTGCTCCCGTTGCTCCTGTTGCTCCTGTTGCTCCCGTTACTCCTGTTGCTCCTGTTGTTCCTGTTGTTCCTGTTGCTCCTGTTGTTCCTGTTGTTCCTGTTGTTCCTGTTGCTCCTGTTGTTCCTGTTGTTCCTGTTGTTCCTGTTATTCCTGTTGTTCCTGTTGTTCCTGTTGTTCCTGTTGTTCCTGTTGCTCCTGTTGCTCCCGTTGCTCCTGTTGCTCCCGTTGGAATATAAATTGGCGGAAGAACCGGAAAAGTAGGTCCAATATTTTCTGGTCTTACCATACCTTTATTCAAAGATAATTTTTCATCGCTATTCAATTTACTACCTCATTTCACATTTTGTTTACTAATTAACAAAATAAAACCTCTATCATTTTAGAAAAATTACATAACTACTTTTTCATACTCAAATGATTTTACATAAAGTAAACTTTTTACCGTTACTACAACTAGTAGTATCAATATAATACAATGATAGTTCCATTCCAAAATACTAAATCGCTACTATTAAACTCTTCGACTCCACTTTCCGGATCTATTTTTTCTCCCGCATTATCAACTTCAAATTATAATAATAATTTAATAATTAATTTAACTGCTGGTAATACAATTTCACTTCAACCATTCGGCCTATTATCCAAAGTTAATTTAGTTGGAGGTGGTTCAACAGGTGCCTCTTTAACAATTATACGAATCGATTAAAAAATGATTCGTTCTTTTTATAATAATCATTCTTAAATGCTAAAATAGTAACTACTAGGTCATTCCTTTAGTTTATATTTTAATAACTTCACGAAAGTGATTATGCAATAAGAAACACTTTGTACTATATTCATAGTACAAAGTATCTATACTAAATTTTCCGTATATACATTATCAATTTACACTCCTCACTACTAATGTTACATTGAATATGAAGATAGTTTCTCAAATGCGAACCATCTCAAAACATATTTGAGAAACATACTCCAATCCTATACGCGAGAGCAACACTATGTTGACACTCAAATGAGTGTCTTTTTTTGGATTATAATAAATAAAAACCATCTCTTATAGATGGTTTTATCATTACGCCTTTCTTTATTTTTAAGGCAGCTGTAAATTTATGAAGTTGAATAATAAATGGTCATACTTAAACGAGTTAGCGTTCTTCCAAAATTATGATAGGAATGCGGTCTATCCGCCTTAAAGCGAATTGCATCCCCACTATTTAATCTATATTGACAATCATTTATTTCAATTGTCAATTCCCCTTCAAACACCGTTATAAATTCTTCGGTCCCTTCTTTATGGCCTTCCGAACTTAATTTTCCTTCTGCTTCAATTTCAACGGAATAAATTTCAAAGTTCCTATCATCTTGGAAAGGAAAAGAAGGATACACTTTATATCTTCCATTGTCTTCAGATAATACTTGAATATCATTTCGTAAAACAACTTTCGTATCCGGTTGCGGATTATTGATTAAGGAAGTAAAAGACACTTTCAAGCCATTCGCAATTTTCCATATCGTTGTTAATGTTGGACTTGACTCTCCTCGTTCAATTTGTCCAACCATCGTTTTACTCACACCTGTTAATTGGGAAACCTTTTCTAAACTTAATTTTTCCTTCTCTCGTATTGTCTTTAAATTTTTCGCCAAAATAAGTTGAATTTCTTCCATAAGAAACACTCCTAAAATATATACAATATAACGACCGTTATGTATAATAAAAAGCACACGTTATATTGTTCTTTTCGGTCATTATAACATACAAAAAAATAGGGGGTTTTGAAATGCCTATATTTTCTTTTTTATTATTTGTTTTTATAAGTAGCTTCACACCCGGACCTAACAATTTTTTAGCTATGACATACGCTAATCAACGTGGTTTAAAAAGGAGTATGCAATTTTGCTTCGGAGTAGCTTTCGGTTTTTTCATCCTCACTTCCTTATGTAGCTTCTTTAATATTGTCCTAATTAATATTCTACCCACAATCGAATTTCCTTTAAAGATCTTTGGTGTAGCATACATGCTATATTTAGCTTTTAAAATACTCACTAGTAAAGCTAGTACAGATCCCGATGAAAAGTATAATAAAAATTTATTTACAGTAGGGATTTTTCTTCAGTTTGTTAACCCTAAAGGGATATTATTCGGACTAACTGTAGTATCAACTTTTATTCTCCCTTATTACAATTCATATTCAAGTTATCTACTTTTTTCATTATTTCTCGGTGTAGTCGGGTTAATGAGTACATTTAGTTGGAGCTTATTTGGTTCCATGTTTCAAAAACTATTATTAAAACATACAAAATCATTTAACATCATCATGGCCGTTTTATTAGTTTTCAGCGCTATTTCAATTGTAATCAATTAAATTCAGATTCTAAATTCTTTTCTTATTAAAAGTATGTTTTACAAATATAGCTGATATGTTCAATGAACATCCTACTTACATTCATTACTTAGTTTTAAGCCGGAATAAAAATTAAAAAAGAGGATTATTCATTATAAGTAAACCTCTTTCTCAGGCCGATTGTTTGTAAATATTCTGTTCCACTAAACTCAAATTTTCACTTAACTTCATACCACCAGCCTCTACGATCAAGGTAATCCGTCATTCCTTTAAGTTGCGCATCCGAAGTTGGTTCAGAGATAAAATATATTAGACCATCAGATTGTAAGATGAAGTTTGCTGTCATTTTTAGGGACGTTAATGCTCCCATTACATCCGGTGTTTCATACGGTGAAAAAGCTCCTGATTGAATGATATTTTTTTAGATGGCGGAGTTGTCCCACCAGATTGACCAGTTAATGCATAAACAATTGAATTTGCAATCTTATCTAGATTCCATTTTGCCATATCTGCTTCATTATCGATAAATCCAAGTTCAATTAAGATTGCAGGTGCTTTCGTATTCGCTAACACATAAAGGTCAAATCGTTCCTTTCCTCCACGATTTGACCAGCCAATATCTTTTGAAAGTTGTGCTGCTATCTTTGCTAATAAAGCTTGTTGATCATAGTAAAGTACTTCCACTCCATTAGCTTTCGTATCATATGAATTTAAGTGAAATGAAACTACTAAGTCTACATCATGTGCGTTTGTTTTTGATACGATATTATGTAAATTTTGTGCCTGCGTTGTCCCTACCTCATCAGTATCATCATAAACTGTATGCCCTAATACTCTTAATTTAGCAACAACTGCATCCTTAACTTGGCGATCCATAATGTGTTCTTTCCGATTCCCATAATTCGCGCCTTGTACAATACTGTTATGACCTGCATGTAAACTATATCTAGCCATTCCCCCCCCCTTTTTTATTAATATATTCAAAGCTAGTCTTATTGTCCGGTTAAATATCCAGTACAACACTTACAAATAATAAATAGGGCGCTAATCTATTTTTTTATGCATAAATCAAAAATAATACCCTCAATCCATACTTTAAGTTGCGGCCTCTGCTTTTTATCATTTATTTTAAAATCTTTTTATAATAATACAGAAAAATACGCTATAATATAAGTTATTGTTCTTTAGGAGGGGTTTAATGGCTGATAAGTATAAATTTTTAATTCTTGTTGTTACAGCATTTTTTTCTTTCTTTTCCTTAATAAAAGATTTCCGTAACACTTCAAAATGTTTCTTTTGGGGAAGCTTTGCAATCCTAACAAGCTTTATATTATTATTAACACATGCTTTAGAGTTAACTCCAATACTTCTCCATTCAGCCCAGATAGCTCTTGAGATTATTACAATACCTCGTAAATTATTGTTCCCGTCTGGCACTGAAGTTGCTAGTATTTGCTAACAAAGTATTTTCATTTTCTTGTGCATGCCAAAATATATTTTGGCAAATTTGACACACATTTATATCAAACAAGCATATTTTAATGTATAGTGACTATCTAATAATACAAATTTTAAATTTTTATAAGGTCTTTTTATTTTTAATTAAAAATCTACAACATTCTAAAACAGTATGCACATAATATCCTCAATTCCCTTTTTCGACATGAAACTTGTCTCAGAGCGCCTTTAACAGCGCTCTTTATCTTTTAAAAAAGACTATATTAAAAATTAACACCTACAGTCACAATAACTATTCACTATTTTCAAAATAAGTTGCATTAATAATATAGAAATGAAATACGCATAAAAATTATTACTTTACTATTTCTTTAAACATACTAGTGAGGTGATTTTGATAGGTTATCAAAACAAAGATATATTCATTAACTTTCCGCTTTTAGATATTAACCGTATTATTCTCCCACATTCCCCTACTGGCTCTACTGGACCTACCGGGGCTACTGGGGCTACCGGTTCCACCGGACCTACTGGCTCTACCGGTTCCACTGGATCTACTGGCTCTACTGGGGCTACCGGTTCCACCGGACCTACTGGCTCTACCGGTTCCACTGGATCTACTGGCTTCACTGGTTCCACCGGGCCTACTGGCTTCACTGGTTTCACCGGGCCTACTGGCTTCACTGGTTTCACCGGGCCTACTGGCTTCACTGGTTCCACCGGGGCTACTGGCTTCACTGGTTCCACCGGGCCTACTGGCTCCACTGGAACTACTGGGGCTACCGGTTCCACTGGATCTACCGGGGCTACTGGTTCCACTGGGCCTACCGGGGCGGCTAGTGTAGGATTAACAAACTATCTATATGTTTTTGATACTACTAACCAAACAATTGCAGTGGGAAGTAGTGTTACTTTTAACACAAATGGACCTATAACAGGAACTGCCCTTAGCCACATCACAGGTACTGGAAATATTATAATTAATACACTAGGAACATATGTAGCAGAGTTTCAATTACAAGCTTCTCGTGAAAACCAATTCTCCTTTGCACTAAATGGCACACCAATTCCAGGTGGGCGCTTTGGTACAGGGTCACCACATACAATCAATCAAGGTACTGCTGCTTTTACCGTAACAGTTGTTCCTTCAACATTGACTTTAATAAATAACACCTCTTCAACAGGTACTGTCACTCTCTCAAATAATGATGGTGGCTCTTTAACAAATGTATCTGCAAGTATAAGTATTTTTCAGGTCGGATAATTAATTTGGTTAGAAAAGTAATTCATAAAGTTTACAAATATAAAAAATGAGGTTTCTCTTTTCTAGAGAAACCTCATTTTTTATATTAAATTTTAAACTGACTCGTATACAGATCAAAGTAAAACCCTCTATCTTCCATGAGAGATTCATGGTTCCCTTTTTCTAAAATACTTCCATCTTTTATAACAAGGATTTGATCTGCTTTCTCAATCGTTTTCAGTCGATGAGCGATTACGAAACTTGTTCTACCTCTCATTAAATTGTTTAGTCCTTCTTGTATTTGTAATTCTGTTCTCGTATCAATATTAGAGGTTGCTTCGTCGAGAATTAATATATCTGCATCTGCTAAAATTGCCCGTGCAATCGCAAGAAGTTGTTTTTGTCCTTGACTTAAATTCGATCCTTCTGAAGCAATTTTCGTTTCATATTGATTCGGTAAATGTTTTATAAAAGAATGTGCAGATGCTGCCTTAGCTGCATTGATTACTTCTTCATCACTAGCATCTAATCGACCATAACGTATATTATCCATAATCGTCCCAGCAAATAAATACGTATCTTGTAAAACTACTCCTATTTTACTTCGCAACGAATTCATATCATATTCTTTTATGTTTTTTCCATCAATATGAATTTGACCTTGCTGTATATCGTAAAAGCGCGTTAGCAAATTAATGATTGTTGTTTTGCCCGATCCAGTTGGACCTACTAAAGCAATTGTCTCCCCTGGCCGCGCTTTAAGACTCACTTCTTTTAAAATCGTTTTATTTTCCTCATACCCAAATGAAACATTCTCGAGTGCAACATGTCCTTGTAAATTTTGTACAACGAATGCATCTTTTTTATTTTTGATTTCCGGTACTTCATCCATAATTTCAAAGACACGTTCCCCACCAGCAACTGCCGCTTGAATCGTATTCATTAAAGTTGCGAATTGACTGAGTGGTCTTGAGAATTGACGAGAATAATTAATAAAAGCTGCAATGACACCTACTGTTGTCATTCCATTTAAAACCATTACTGACCCAGTCCCAATTACAAGTCCCATACCTAAATTGTTAATAAAGTTCATACTCGGAAAAATAAAAGCTGAAAATGTATCCGCCTTCGTTGCAGAAACTCTTAGCTGTTCATTAATTTTATTGAAATTTTGTACGGTTTCTTTTTCTTTCCCATATAACGTTGTAACATCCGCACCTGTTATAGCTTCCTCAATAAATCCATTTAATTCCCCTAAATCTTTTTGACGCTTTGCAAAGTTTTTACCACTATAAGCAACTAATTTTTTTGTAACGAAAAACATAATAGGTACTGTAATTAAAGTAACAATCGCTAAAATCCAATCTAATGCGAACATCGCAATCGTCACACCTATAAAAGTTAGCGCTGATGAAATAATTTGTACAATACTTTGTGTCAACGCTTGATTTAAATTATCTATATCATTTGTTACACGACTCATTAAATCCCCTTGAGAACGTACATCAAAGAACCGTAAAGAAAGCGTTTGGATTTTCTCAAAAATATCTTGTCGTATTTTTTGTATCGTTTTTAATGCAACATTAACCATTACAAATGTTTGTAACCAAGTTAATAATACTGTTACAGCATAAATCGCGATAAGTATCAAACACATTCTCGCCGTACCGCTTAAATCTTTCGGTACAATATATTGATCGATAATTACTCCCATTAAATACGGACCTAACAACCCAAGTAACGTCGTAACAAACACTAAGAATATAACGAACGTAAGGGCAGCCTTTTGGTAGCCCATATAGTTCCATACTCTCATCACAGTTCCTTTCGTATTTTTAGCCTTCCCCATCTTTGGTGAGTTACGCCCACCTTTATTAGCAAATTGTCCTTGAAAATTACGCATGTTCTTTCCCACCTTCTTTATATAAATTACCACCTTGGGAAAGATAGATTTCTTTATATACCTCACATTGTTCTAACAGTTCTTCATGTGTACCATCACCAACTAATTCACCGTTATCTAAAACGAGAATTTTATCTGAATCTATTATAGATGAGATTTTAGAAGCGATTAATAATGTTGTTGTTCCTATATACTCTGTTCTTAATGCCGATTGAATGTTAGATTCTGATTTTGCATCCACTGCTGATGTAGAATCATCTAATATAAGAATGGATGGCTTTCTCACAAGCGCCCTTGCAATTGATACACGTTGTTTTTGGCCACCTGACAAATTCGTCGCACCTTGTGTTAAATGATATTGATATGAATCTTCCAGCTTGTTAATAAACTCAGTCGCACAAGCTGATGAAGCTGCTACTTTCAATTCGTCATTTGATGCATCTTCTTTACCGTAACGTAAATTCTCTTCTATGCTACCAGAAAACAACAATGCCTTTTGAGGTACAAACCCGATTGACGCACGAAGTTTTTGTAAATCATACGCCTTAACATTTATTCCATCAATGCATATTTCTCCTTGATCAACATCGTATAAGCGCGGTAATAATTTTGCTAAAGTAGATTTACCACTCCCTGTAGAACCAATAATCCCTATTTTTTCACCTTTACTTATGCAAAATGAAATATCTTTTAAAACATATTCATTATTTTTCGTGTAACTATAACTAACATTTTTAAATTCAATTTGTCCCTCAATTTGCTTAGGTGCAAGCGCATTTTTGGGGGTCATAATATCAACGTCAGTATTTAAAACTTGCTGTACACGATCCGCTGACGGAAATGCTCGCGCGATTTGCATAAATACCATACTTATAGACATAAGTGACATTAAAATAATATTCAAATAGTTTATAAACGCTAATATAGCCCCTACTTGAAGGGTCCCATTAAATACTTTCTCTCCACCAACCCATAATGTTGCGACAATTCCGCCACTTACAACTAACATAATGATTGGCATCATTAAGGAAATAAGCTGCACCGCTCGAATATTTATCTTCGTTAAATTTGTATTGACATTTCCAAACTGATTAATTTCATATTTTTGTCTTACATACGCTTTAATCACACGTACTCCAGATAAATTTTCTTGTAACTTTGTATTCACTTTATCTAATGCTTCTTGCACTTTTCTGAACGTCCCGCTTGCTTTACTCGCAATGAATATAATCGCAAGTAATAAAATTGGAACGACTACGAGTAATATAGGAAATAACTCACGCGCTGTCATAAAAACAATTATTATACTTCCGATAAATAACAAAGGACCACGAACAAGAACACGTAATGTCATCGTCATCGCCGATTGAATAGAAGTAATATCATTTGTCACAATTGTTAATAACTTTCCAGTTCCAAACGAATCACGATTTTCACTAGAAAATGTTTCTATTTTCGCAAACACATCTTTTCGTATGTCAGTAGCGAAATTAACAGCTGCTTTTGTAGAATACATCATACACCCAAGTCCTCCAACTAAACCGAGTGCTGCAGCTCCTATCATAAGAAGTCCCATTTTTATTACATAATTCATATCCCGATTTGCTATCCCAACATCAATAATATGTTGCATAATAGTCGGTTGAATTAAGTCCATCGCAACCTCAAGTACCATAAATAGTGGTCCAATAATAGCGAAGAACATGTATGGTTTTAAATACTGTAATAATTTGCGAAATGATTTCATACATAATCTCCTTTTCCCATGAAATTACCACTGAATAATTCATATCCCCCCTTATTTAAGCGATATAGTTTGTAATTTCTTTCTTACTTTTATTATATTATGTAAATTAATATTTAACATTATTAAATGATAATCATTAATGACTTTTCGTTCAATAAATGTGCTTTGTATTATATAAATACAAAAACCGCATTCTTAATAAAAAGAATACGGTTTTTTATCTATATTTTTTCAGTTGTAAAATTTAAAAACTCAGTCTCAAATCCATTATTTTTAGAAGGACTACACGTGTAAAAGCCTATTTTAATAGGCCCATTTCCTATATCCTCCATCAAATGAGCGATTCTTATTTGTTCCCATTGGTGGATCTTCTTCACATATATTGTATAATCACCACGTTTACGAACAATTCGAAAACGAAGTTGCTCGTTAGCTAATTCTGTTGGAAAGTCTTGTGTGGACCAATCGGAATATCCATTATTTGTTACGACAGCTCCTAAATGAGATGGACCATCTGGAATATATTCTAATGAAGTTTTCAACCAACTCTTTTCCGAAATCATAACAAAAAGACCCGCTTGATCGAATTTTGAATTTGGATTCATACGCAATTGAACTTCAGCTTGAAAGTCTGCCATCGTCTCTGTATAAAATACATGACCATTCATTACTTCGAATCCATAATGTGTTTTAAGCCAAAAATCTGTTTCGGCTTTCGAGCGGACAATAAGCGCATGATTGTTATTAAGCTTATAATATTCAGGTACATTCATTATAGTAAGTTGCTCAATATGTTCTGGTATATGTGATATTTTCATAGTTCCTCCATAATAAAGCATCTATATGCACATTTAAAATTCTACTAATACTGGGAATTTATAACCTTTTAAATCCAACTCTCTATTACTTCGAACCATTAAATACTTACTTGACTGTAATTCTTTAAACTGTACATCCTCAACCCCTAATTGATCTGGAGAGAAGTAAAATTCGATTTCTGTAAATCTTTCAGCAATTTCCCCGCATATTTCATCTAAAACTGGAATTACTGGTGCAAATACTCCATATAATTTCAACTTTTCATTATCTACTTCATACACAATTAGAGTATCTAGTTTCTCTGAATAATACAATTTTTCATTCCATTTCGAATCATACATATTCAAATAAAACGAAGGATGGAAGTTTAATGTTGAAAAATTATTTGAAAGTCTTTGGCTACTTTCTATAGTTTCATGTATTAACTTTCTATCCTCTTCCATATAATAATCTAGCTCTCTAAGTGAGAAATCATTATTATTCTTTTGATCATATGGAATAGTCATCAAATATTCCTGCACAACTTTAAAACCAAATGATGCATATAGTTCAGGTTTTTCCGTAAACAATAATATACATTCACATGTCTTATCAATTTCTTCTATCATTTTACTCATTAATTGTGTCATGAGTCCTTGTCTACGAAAATTAGGGTGCGTCATTACCGATTGAATGGCCGCTGCATTTATTCTTTCACCATTTACTAGCAATGGTAGCGAGAATGCCGCAACATTTGCAATAGCTTTATCGTCATGTAAAAATGTTAAAGCTTTGTATGTATCATCCCAATAACCTCTCTCTGAAAAATCATTCAATGTTTGAATTGTAATTCCAAACACTTCTTCAAATAAAGGAAATAACTGCTCTCTTTTCGGTTCTTCTAAAAGAAGTTTTTCAAAATTTTCAACATTCCCCATGTTGTCCCTCCATACGTTAATTCCATCCAATTAGATATAGTTGTAGAACCTACCCTTAAAGTAATAGGTCTTACCAATCAATATACTATCATAAAATATAAAAAAAGAGTCTAATTAATTTTATGTTTTGACTATTCGAAAATAAGTCGAATAAAACAATATTAGGATTTTTGGATATTAATGAGTTTATTATATAAAAATAGTGCTTTCTACTTCGTTTTTACTCATAGAAATACACCATTTATAAAAAAATATTTTTTATTATTTTTTCCCTTCCAGTCTCTCCTTCGTATTAATTTTTTCTCCACTTATACGCTTTTCAAAAGACTTTCTCCAACTACTTGAAAGCGCATTTACTTCTAATATCCTTTTTACCCCTTCAATATTTTGCTTTTCCTTGTGCATGATACGGTTAGCAAAAGCTAATGAAACACCTTTTGGATCAGACTGTAGTCTTTTTAAAGTATCGACTGATGATACCCATCCTTCTTTTAATACACGAAAATAAAATCCTGTATATCCTGTTTCTTGAAAATATAGTGGTAACTTTGGAATATTATATTTTTTTGCTAATTTAAAACAAGGTTGCCTTGGTTGTGTTACCTGCACGATTGCCTGTCCAAGCTCAAACGTATCACCAATACAAACATCCTCTTCGCGCATACCACTAACTGTTATATTTTCTCCGAAAGCCCCATATACAAGATTTTGATTCAACTCTTTTTCCCAGTATGGATAGTGATCACCAGTATAAACACAAACTGCTTTATCTACTCCTCCATGATGAACTAAGTCAGCTTGTCCATCCCCATTAAATTTTACAAAAGATAAATATACTGGTTCCTTTACTTGTTTCTTATTTATGCCTGTATGAATTACTTTTCCGCCGTATGTAACCTCTTTTGGTAATCCTATATTTAAAGATAATAATTGAAATTCATTAGCCATTCTATTTCCTCCTTTAAAGGTGTTACATGTATTTTCTCTTGGTTAATTTTTACAACCCTCTCTGTTATATAAAGATGATTATATAACCTCTAAAATCATTGTTCAATTCAATTATTTATATAATAATGATAGGTATAACCTATTATTATACTTGAGGTGATTCCAATCGAATTACGACAACTTGAATACTTTTTAGCTGTTTCAAAAGAATTACATTTCACAAAAGCAGCTGAGAAATTAAATATTTCACAGCCTTCACTAAGTCAACAAATACGTGCATTAGAGCATGAAGTAGGAATGCCACTTTTCGATCGAATTGGTAAAAAAATATCTTTAACTGAAGCAGGGAAGATTTTATTATTACATAGTAAAACCATTTTTCATGAAGTCGAACAAGCTCGTTCAGCTATTCAAGACCTAAACGGATTACAGCAAGGTTCTTTAACAATAGGGGCTTTGTTAACCGTCGTAAATTATTTACTACCGACAGCTATTTTAAATTTCAATAATTTATATCCCAATATAGAGCTTTCTGTATTAGGGCTTCGTACTGGAGATATTCGTGGAAAATTATTACAAAACAAACTAGATATTGGAATTACATTTCTCCCGGTGCAAGATAAAGAGATTATCTCTATCCCTCTATACAAAAGCGACCTTACATTAGTCGTGCCCACTGGTCATCGATTGGCTCAACGTAATCATGTATCTATTGCTGAATTACAGAACTACCCTTTAATTCTTTTACCTAAAAATTTCTTTTTAACCGAACTAATTACATCTCATTGTCAAAAATTCAACTTTAAACCAAGACCAATGTTAGAAATTAGCACGATGGAATCTTTAATCCAAATGGTTTCCAAAGGAATGGGAATTACAGTTTTACCCAAACCATATATAGACTTTTTACAAAATAAAAACATTCAAGCTATTAAAATAGAAAACCCTACTCCAACAATTGAAATAGGACTAATTTATAGAAAAGATAAATATATGTGTGCTGCAACCCGAGAATTTATTGAACAACTAAAAAGCACCGTACGTTCTTTCTAAAAATAAACAAAAGAGATTATCCTATGAAACCGTTTCACAACGATCTAGTAGAATAATCTCTTTTCAAAACAAAGTAAACATTATATTTAAACTCTTTTAAATTTTAATGTATCTTTTTAGATATTGGAATATATTTAGTAAAATATGCACCAACTAGCAATAATACAATTGAAAATAACCAAGTTAAAGCACCGCCAAAATGAAACCAATATGCAAACATATTTAAGATTGCGAGTGAAAAGAAGCAAATAGAAGTTAACGCACTTTTCAATCCTTTTATCCCGGATTTTTTTCTCTTTTGATAAGCCATATACATCGCAATGACAAGAAAAAAGATAAGAACAAATGGTAAAATAGCTTTTAGCATTTGTAATCCCTCCAGTATAAATGCACTCTTCATATTACCATCTTATCCCATTTATTTTTTAGGAATCAATTTTTTCTTATCTTCCCTCCAAAAGTCAGTATAAGTTTTATTTTTAAAGTTCACGTTCACCTCAGAAAACGGCATGCTTCCTCCAACTTTCAATGAGTACCAGTCGTTTAAAAGTGGTGATCCAAAACAAATCTTCATTGTACGATCATGTAAATCGAATAATACAGAATGTAAAGTTCCAAACCATTCTTCATAATTATGTACTGTCAGCCCAGTAGGATACTCTTTTTCTACTAATCCTTTTAAAGACTCCAGACTCACTAGTTCATTTCGATTTAAATATTCATGCAATGTGTGGTATCTGTTTGTAGATTGTTCTAATCTTCTATTACTCAGTTTTTGAATAGGTAAACTAATTGCATGGTTTGTTGAGACGATAAAGTCTTGGCTTTCCTCATCAATTGAAGTTATTGATTTATACCCGTCAAATATTTCAATACGCGCTGCGTCTAATGGATCTGCTACAATTAGATTAATATTACTTGCTATTGGTATTTCATCTATTAATGATTTCGCCTCCTGCACATTTTTGCATTTCTCCAATAACACTCGAATGACCGCAAAACATTGTAAACCCCTTACCGCTGGCTTTCTTAAACCCGCAATATTTCCTACCGGTTGGCCACATGCTGAAAATGTAACAGATAATCCATGCTCATTAACTCCTTCCGTTCGGCCAAAATATTGAGTAGAAAAGCCACTATGTGCATACGCACCTTCAACATGAGTTGAACAAAAACGCATATCATCTATTTTTGGTGACAAATCATAATTTCTTAATACATATGTGTGTTTTGAATCTGTCTTTTTAGGTAATACCACACAATGACTACATCCTGCTTTTAATAACGTTTGATAATAATACATCATATTTTTAGTAGGAATTTTCAACACTTCACAAAAACCTTCAATTTCTTCATTAATTCCAGAACAATATTGATTTAATATATTTCTAGATTCTGTCCAATGGTTATGCGATATTAAGTTTTCTTGCTGTATAAATTGCGGAACAAGATAAGAATGCTGTTTTACAAATTCACCTTGTTGCTTACCGATTTCATAATGACTTCCTTTGAGCGATGAAAAATACCCCTTTACTTGATACATCTAATTGCCCCTTATTGAATTTATCCATATCGTACCAAATAAACTTTATAAATTCTTGATGTTTTTTACTGTCTTTCAAATCAAATGCGGCTGGGATAAAGTAAAAAATTATAAAAATAAAAACTAGGAAACTGTAATCATGAACAGTTCCCTAGTTTCCTTAATACTAAATGATTCCCTCTTCCACCATCGTTTCTGCAATTTGAACCGAGTTCCACGCCGCACCTTTTAATAAATTATCGGAGACAATCCAAAGATGGAATCCGTTTGGCATATCAGGATCTTTTCTAATTCTTCCGACAAATGTATCTATTTTCCCTTCTGCATATAATGGCATTGGATACAGCTGTTCACTAGGGTTATCTTGCAAAATAACACCTGGTGCATCAAGCAGTACTTCTTTAATTTCTGCAACAGTTACTTCTTTTTCAAGTTCTATATAAACCGCTTCTGAATGACCTGATACAACCGGAACGCGCACACAAGTAGCTGCCATTTTCAAGTTGGGGTCTTCTAAAATCTTTTTTGTTTCTTGAATCATCTTTACTTCTTCAAAGGTGAAATCATTATCCGTAAATATATCTACTTGAGGAAGTACATTAAATGCAATTGGATAATGTTTTTTATCTTTTTTCGCTGGTAATATAGTACTCTCCACTTCTTCACCTGCAAGTATTGACTTAGCCTGTTCTTTTAATTCTTGAATCGCATGAATACCAGAACCCGATACAGCTTGATAAGTTGAAACGATAATTCGTTCTAATCCGAATACTTTTCGTATTGGCTGAAGAGCTGTTACCATCTGTAATGCTGAACAATTCGGAACTGCTATTATACCTTTATGTTCCTTTAAAGTGTGCGCATTTACTTCCGGAACAACAAGAGGTACATCAGGTGCCATTCGGTATTCACTAGTGTTGTCAATTACGATTGCACCGCTAGAGACAGCTTGATTTACAAATTGTCTAGAAACTTCTCCCCCAGCGCTAAAAAAGGCAATATCTACCCCTTCAAAGCTATTTATTTTTGCTTCTTGTATAATGATCTCTCGCCCTTTAAATTGTACTGTCTTACCAGCCGATCTTTTTGACGAAAGTAACGTAACTTCAGCTATATTAAACTTTGTTTCTTTTTCTAACAGTTCAATAATTTTCTGACCTACTGCACCCGTAGCCCCAACAACAGCTACATGATAGCCCTTTTCACTCATCTTTTCTCCTCCAATGTTAAATGAATAAATATTTCTACAATTTCATTTTATAAGGAATTTAATCATTTGGAAAATTGAAATACGTGATATAATCATTCACAAATCATGATAATAAAAGAGGGATAGTTTATGGAAATGAGACATGTGAAAACTTTTTGTGCCATCGTTAAGTATGGTAGCTTTTCTAAAGCTGCTCATGCGTTAGGTTATGCGCAATCTACTGTAACAGCGCATATGAAAGCATTAGAAAACGATTTACACCTCCCTCTTTTTGATCGATTAGGGAAAAAAATACTTCTTACAAAAGCAGGTCATCAATTTCATCCTTATGCTTTAGAATTACTTGCAATTTATGAAAAAGCGCAAGAAATCCCTCAAAATACCGATCAATTAGAAGGTACATTAAGTATTACATCAAACGAATCATTAGCAGTCTACCGTTTACCACAATTATTACGTACTTACAAACAGAAAAATCCGAAAGTAAATATCGTACTTGAAACAAATACAAATGAACAAGCATTACAAAAATTACGTGAAGGAGAAACAGACATTGTCTTCATAATTGGAGAATGTATAGAACATAACGATTTTATTACGCGTACATTTAGTAATGAAACATTTGGATGGATTTTACCACCTCATTATTCTACACAATCTAATCCGTTTTGTTTATTAAAGGATACTCAGTTTATTTTTACTGAACAATGCTGCGGTTATAGACCAATGGTAGATCGTTTTTTACGTCAAAGCGGGAATATTCCAGCTAAAACATTTGAAACTTCCAACGTTGAAGTTATTAAACAATCCGTTATGTGTGAGTTAGGAATTTCAATTCTTCCTTACATCGTTGTACAAGAAAGTTGTCAAAAAGAGCAACTCTGTTTTCAGCCTATCGAAACGCCAACAGTTATTCAAAGCCATGTAATTTATCATAAATCTAGATGGATTTCACCCGTTTTACAATCGTTTCTTTCCTTACTAGAGAAAAACTAAAAAGTGCACAGAAAAAAGAGTAACTGCCTAAAAAGCAATTACTCTCTTCCCATATTATCTTATTTATTAGCCTGTCCCCCACCTACAATTAATTGACTCCCCGAATATGTACCTTTTTGCATAAACACTTGATTAATTAACTCTTTTTGTTCCGCTTCTGACATTACCCCTTTTCCTTCGCCTAAATTCCCGCTTTGTAATTTCCAAATCTGATTGTGATCCGCATCCATTTTTTCATATTTCCCTTGTTTCCATCTCTCTAAAATATCTGCATATGTTTTTCCTTGTACTAGATCATTGCTCTTTACAATATCAAGTAAACTTTCAATACGTTCTTGTGTAATAAAAATATAGCCCCACTTTTGATCAGCTTTCGTTTTTTGATGTGCCATTTCATGTAACGCTGTCTGTATGTTCTCATCTGTCCATTTAAAATTTTTATTAAAGCCGCTATTTAGTAATGAATGATTGCCATTTTCTAAAACCTTTGCATCTTCAGCTTTTACATTACTATCAGCCAGCACTTCTGCTGCTGGAGCAGCTGGTGATGCCTTTTTCGCAGCAGGTTTACTATTATTCAAATAATACAGCATACCATATGTTAAACCTACTCCAATTACCGCCATGCCAGCTATAATTCCAATTATTTTAAAGAATGTTTTCATCTTGCTTGTTTCCTCCCGCATATCCCATTCATAATATCTATTTATCAAAAACAGATGCAGTATCTCTTTTTTCGCTGCTTACTACATTTTTTTCATACTAGTTAACATAAACATAACTTTTACTTTCTAGAAATGTAGCAACTCCATCCTCATCGTTACTTTTAGCAATAAATTTAGCGACTGCTTTTAATTCCTCAACAGCGTTACTCATCGCTACACCAACCCCACACTTCTCTATCATTTCCATATCATTGTAGTCATCTCCAAAGGCAATAACTTCAGATACGTCTCGATTTAAGTGTTGTAGAACATATTGAATACTATTCCATTTTGAAACTTCTGCATGCATAATTTGACACAATGTCCCGTCATCTGTAATGACTGCCTTGCATTCATCAGGCAATTCTTTAATAAATTTCTGGTTTATTGAGCCTTTAGTACAAATAATCGCTTTAGAAGCTTTTTCAAATTCTAAATCTCTTACATCCATAATTTCACATGGTATATTACCAAAATAATAAGTAACATCAAAATTTGAATACAACTTATCACCTATTTCAAGGCAAATCTCATGAAGATTATACTTGTTTGCTATTTCTATGATTTCTAAAATGTTATTTTTAGAAATCTTCATTTCATATAAAATATCATTCCCTTTAAGAACTAGAGCCCCGTTATAACAAATGATAATCTCACTCTTTAACACGTCGGGAATATACTGTTTTATAGCTCTTGGCGGCCTTGCCGTAGCAAAAATTAATTCGTCCCCATTATTTTTACATTCCCTTAAAATATTAATAGATTTCTCTGAAATTGTTTTGTCACTTCTTAATAAAGTTCCATCAAGATCTGAAATAATAATCTTTTTCATACTTAGCTTTATTCTCCTTTCACAAATAATAACTCGAAATATTGATTATTTGTTGAATCAACAGAGCATCTGCCTATAGTTAATCTCAACTTTCTTTTTGTCTCAATTTAATTCCAAGTATTATTTCCATTTGCTACATATTTTCTATTTCCTGAAGCATATACATATTTCCTTATATTGTATTCCTTTTCTTTTATAATTGAAAGATTATTCTGTCAAAAACACTATCCTTTCCAAATATTAATTCCACTCAAAGCATTTCATTTTAATTTTATAAAAATAAATGATAGCCTTATATTTAAAGGAGATGAATAAATATGAGTTTATTGTATAGTGGTTTAACTTTTTTAAACTTTGATGATACGTATTTATTACAAAATAAACTACATTCTTATTCACATGAAGATATTGATTTTACTCATTTAGAACACTCAAATCTATATTGCGAAAACACTTCTTTAATG
This sequence comes from Bacillus sp. SSR7, assembly GCF_055902415.1. Lineage (NCBI taxonomy): Bacteria > Bacillati > Bacillota > Bacilli > Caryophanales > Bacillaceae > Bacillus > Bacillus sp. SSR7. The sequence goes on from NZ_JBVVXV010000001.1 coordinate 563,038, forward strand.
CATATCAAAAGGGCATTAAATCGTAGAAAGAATAAAGGAATTACTTTTATAGGTTCTGGAAATTATCATTATGTATCTTATTTATTATTAGAAGAAATAAACAAGCCTTTTACCCTTATACTATTTGATCATCATACTGATATGAACTTAAAGGGAGCGAATGAACAAACTCTTATTTCCTGTGGATCTTGGGTATCATTTTCTCTTCGAAATAATGATAATTTAAAGAAGGTAATCATTATTGGGCCTTCTTCTCTTACAATTCATTCTAATGATTGTCCATACGTAGAAATTTTTCCAATTGATATATCATATGAAGTATCCATACATACAATACTTTCACATATTCATACAGAAACAATATATGTAAGCATTGATAAAGATGTTTTAGATCCAAAAGTTACTATTACCAATTGGGATCAAGGGCATATGAAACTATCTAGACTTTTACAATTTATTCATTCTCTTATTATGAATAAATCTATCTATGGTATTGATATTTGCGGTGAACTCCCAGTTTATCCTTCTCAACTTTTCTTACCTAAATATAAAAATGCTATTCAGAAAAATGAACAAGCAAACTTACGAATTTTAAAAACAATCTATGAAACGAACTTACATATTCAATATGCATAAAAAGAACGAATACCTTATAAGGCACTCGTTCTTTTTACGCGCGATTTTCTTTTAACCACTTCGTAATCGCATCTAACCTCGAAACATCAAAACGACTCTCTTCACACACATGTAAACTGTTTAAGTTATTTACAATTTCTAGTTCATTCGTTTTTACACTTTTCGCTTCAATTATTTTGCAGTACCCGTCTGTAACGGTATTTAAATTTTCATAAAAACGTTGAAACGATTTTGATATATGTAAATGCTTTTCAAAATTTCTTCTTCTTTTTGTCTCATCAGATTTTTTCCGTTTTCTAAGTTCTTCATCATTCGTATATAAATAAAAATATTGATCAGGAAAACCAATTTCCCTATGTATCAGCTTTTCCTTATAAAAGTCTTCTATTAAAGATAATGGCTGATCAAATATTTCAAAGTGGAAACACCAATTATAGCTAAGCGGCTGATAAATATCTCCATCAAGTATTACTAATTCATATTGCTCTGACTTCTGCACTGCTATTTTCCAGCGCTCTACTTGTTTTTCAAAATACCATGTTCTATGTTCATTTTTTGGTCTTTCAAATAAAAAATTCACTTCAGGTATAATATAAGCTCCATATTTCTTTTCTAACTCACGACACGTTGTGCTCTTACCAACCGCACTTGCTCCCTCAAACGCTATAATCCCCATAGTTTCTCCCTCTTTCATTAACTAAAATCTCGTTGTTTCGCTTTTCTCCCCCATAACTGTTTCCATAAAACAATTGAAGCGATAGAGAGCATTATTGTTGTAATAATACTCCCTTCAATTCCGAACGAGCCTCCATGAAGGAATTCCGATCCACTTGTTACAGGTTTAAAAAGTGGTGTAGAATACATTGTCATTCCACTAACTGCAAAACCAAATACGTTATATTGTGCCCAATTCCAAATGGAATGCCATGCGCATATCCCCCAAAGACTACTGTCTTTCAAAACGTAAAAAGCGGCAAACACACCAACTAATATTATATTCGATATTGAAAGAATTGTAATACCTGGATTTAGTAAATGAAGAAAACCAAATAAAAATGAAGTTACAACAATACCGACCCATATACGGCCTCTAACAGAAAGAGCTGGAAATAACCAACCTCGAACAACAATTTCTTCTGTTGCACCTTGTATTAAAAAAGCAACTAAAGATCCCACAATTCCAAGTATAGCGGTTGGTGTAATATGTTGCATTTGTAGTTGTACATTTCCGGTTAATAAAAGTAGCATGACTGGTATTGAAATAAAAACAAAACCTATTAATGCACCTCTTAAATATTTTCTTATCCACTGATTTCTCCAAAATCCAATAGATGAAATTGATCTTTTCTCTACAAATCTAATCCATAAAAAAACAAAAAATATAGCTCCGCCAAACGTCAATATCATTTCAATATCACTATAAATTGCTTTCATTAAAAGCGTTTCTGCTTTCGGTAAAAACAACATAAATAACATGAACAATTCACCCAAAGTTAAAAATACAATTGCAAGTATAACAGCAAATACTGGATGAACTTTTCTTCTTCCCTCTTTGGCTGCTTCAATTATTTTAAATTGATTAGACTGCAATATTCTCGCCTCCTTAACAAATACATCAACACTATTCTTATACTATATATCGATTCAATAATACAAATTTTCAATAAAAATGTTCTTAGTTTAGCATAAACCAAAATTAGGAATAATATATAAATAAAAGAGATGTTTTTGTGTCTTTTACCATCCTATTTCACACTGGTATTACCAGCACTTGCTATTTCCCACCATTTGTTGTAAGATAGTAATTAAGGTCAATTTAACAGTATATTTTCTTTGCATATTATCAAGTATCAATCAGGAACATTTTATATTCCTTATGGGTTTTTGATAATATGTGAAATTTTATTTTTCATTCAAATAAGGCCGAACATATTGTAATCTTTTTAATTTTTAGGAGGCATTACCATGACATTAACAGGTAAAGTAAAATGGTTTAACAGCGAAAAAGGTTTCGGTTTCATCGAAGTTGAAGGTGGTAACGACGTATTCGTTCACTTCTCAGCTATCACTGGCGACGGCTTCAAATCTCTTGACGAAGGTCAAGAAGTTAGCTTCGAAGTTGAAGACGGTAACCGTGGACCTCAAGCTAAAAACGTTGTAAAGCTATAATTCAAACAATAAAAAGGTTGTTACCAGCACGGTTAACAACCTTTTTAATATATAACTAAAATTTTTTACATAAAAGGAGTGGTTACATGTATCGCAATCGAAAGAACGATGTAGCAGAAGTACCACCAGAACAAACCCCTGTCTGGGAATGTGAAGCAGAGGATTGTTTAGGATGGATGAGAAAGAACTTTTCATTTGAAGAAGAGCCTAAATGCCCTTTATGTAAAAGTAGCATGAAAAGCGGAGAACGTTTATTACCTAAGTTAGGTTAATTTATAATAAAAAACCCCTCTTAAATAAGAGGGGTTTTTTATTATAAATTTATATGTTCAACATCCGTTCGAACTATAGAATACAATAGTGCATCATGTTGCTTATTTCCTTGATGAATATATCCACGTAATAATCCTTCTTTGTGAAAACCTATTTTAGATAACATTTTACAAGAAGTAACATTTTCAGGATATGTAATAGCACCAATTCTAAATAAGCCTAAATCTTGAAATCCATAATGAATAATTTCCCTGGCTGCTTCTGACGCATAACCATTCCCCCAATAACGAGGATGTAAGTCATATCCAATTTCAGATCGTTTACTCCATAATTGTAAATTATTTAATCCAATTGTACCTATTAAAGCATTTGTTTCTTTTAATACTATCCCCCATCGTATTGCCTTTTTCTCAAAATAATTTTTTGAAAAAGATTCAATCATACGTGAAGCTTGTCCAAACTCCGTAAAAGAATTCATACCGTAAAAACACGTTACCTCATCCAATGAAAAGATTTCAAATATTTTTTGACAATAAGATTGTTCTATTTCAACTAAACGCAAACGTTCTGTTTCTAATATAGGAAATGCCATAGGATCACTCCTTTCTTTCTACTTATTCATTATAGCAGAAAACATATTTATAATTAGGAAAGTCCTCAATGTCCCATTAATCAAATATTTCAAGAGTAGCCTACCCTCTTAATTCAATACGAACTAAGAGTAACCCTTCTTGCATTTACATAATGACAAAAAATAAAGAGATGATCATCGTACACTGATCATCTCTTTATTCCATACTCACTTTTCCCTTCTAAAACAACACCCTACTCCATACATATATGGTAAAATATAGTTGATGTAAAATTTGTTATGGAGGTGTATATTTTCTATGTATATATTCATCGGTTTATCCCTCTTACTCATATTACTCATATTTTTATTTGCAAAAAAGTTCACTCCAAATTCATTCATGATGACTAGTTTTAAAGGCAATAGCTTTAAGACATTTTCAATCAGCATTTTAATCGCCGCTACTCTTTCTCTTTCATATGGAATCTATCACGCAGCAACATATCAACCTAAACATTTAGACATCACATTACAAAATCAAAACTTTACGGTTTTCGGTAACGTTGGAGAACTTGGATATTTCTCAGAAGAATTACTAAAAAAAGATACAGAAGTTAAGCTACATTTTGCCTCTTGGAAACCAATGCAATTAATTAATCCAGAAATAATAGTAAACTATCCTTCCGGTAAACAGGAAACATGGAAACCGAACATAACATTACTTCCTGCCAATAAATTAAAAGAGAAACACGGAATAAAAGAGCTTTACCAACTCTCATCATATTCATTTAAAGAATCCGGTAACATAACATTAACGATTACTGAGAATCATACAACTAATAAAAAGATTTCCATTCAAGTAAAATAAATAAAATGTCCCTCCAGCATAACGGAGGGACATTTTATTTATATGCTATATTAATTTGACGGTTCATTTAATGTTGCAATGATTTCATTTGCAGTGTTCTTTCCATTTCCTATACACGCACCAATACCGACACCGTAATAGGAAGCGCCAGCTAAGTATACATTAGGATATAGATCCTTCATTTTTTCTTGTAATGTTTGAACTGCTTGATTATGTTCTAAATGATATTTCGGCATTAAATCTTTCCAATTTGTCACTTCAACTACTTCTGGTTCACCTTTAATTCCGAGACTCTTTTCAATATCATATAAAGCGACTCGCACTAGTTCTTCTTCATTATAATTTTTAATCGTTTCATATACTGGATTCGTACTCTTATAAAACATTCTCACTAATAGCTTTTGTTTTCCAGATGTATGTTTCCATTTCCGGCTTGTCCATGTACAAGCATCACAATGTAAATCACTGTTTTCCGTTACGATAAATCCTGTGCCGTCCGCTGGTAATTGTTCATCTAGTATATCAAATCCTAAGTAAATACTTATAAGAGATGAATTTTTAAATGTATGAAACTGCTCGTTTAACTCATTAGACTGTAATAAAGTTTCTGCGATATCATGCGGAGCTGCTAAAACAACATAATCAGCTTGGATTGATTCTTGATTTGCAAAGGAGATTTCATAGCGATTACCTTGTTTACTTACAGCTGTCGTTACAACACCCTTCTTAACAACCGTCTCAGTCAGCACTTCTTCTAAACGATTAATAATCGTAGATAATCCACCTTTAAATGATACGAACTTTTTATTTCCTGCTGATTGAAACTGTTTTTTATTCTCTTCAAAACCTTTAATAATACTACCATATTTATTTTTATAATCCAGTAAATACGGTAGTGTAGACGCCATAGTAAGCTCATTCAATTTTCCGGAATATACACCTGAAAGTACCGGAGCAATTTGTCTTTCTACTAACTCTTTCCCTAAAAAGCTTTCTAAAAATACAGCAAGAGAAGTATCCTTCGTAAACTCTTTATTTTTCGTTATGAAATCTTTTAAAGCAACAATTTTCCCTTTCGTTGATACTAGCGTACTGCTAAACAACGACTCGACACTCATCGGTATCCCAAATATAGTGTCAGAAGGAATTGGACGTAAAATATTATCAGAATATATGTAAGAAATACCCGTTTCATTATATACCATTTCTTCTTCTAAATTTAAATCTTTTATAAGCGGCATGACATGTTCATTACGAGCAACGATAGAATCTGCTCCGGATTCCATAATAAAATCCTTTTCTTCTACACTATGGATTTTCCCACCTAAGTACTCTTCTTTTTCTACAAGGATTAAATTTAAATCTATATTATAATCCTTTTTTAATTTTTCTAAATAAAACATAGTAGAAAGTCCCGTTATACCTCCACCGATGACAACAACTGTTTTCATATGTATTGCGCTCCTAACCGATACAATTAATAATTCCTTTATTATTATACCCAAAAGTCCTTATATTCGACTAGCAACTTGCGCGTTCTGTAAGAAATTAGACAATATATTCGAATAAATTTTTGGTTGATCACTATGCACTAAATGACCAGCAAACGGAATAACGGCAATATGAATATTTTTGTTTAATTGTTTGAACGTTGTAGCAGCTGTAACTTCATCTTCTGAATCTCCCCCAACAATACAAAGTGTAGGTATTTGAAGATTCGCTACTTCACCAGTTTCATCGTAAGGGTACCAATCTTTAACTTGCCACGATTCAAGCAATGCTTTCCAATCACTTTTTTCATGAATTTGATTCATATACGTTACAACTTCTTCATTTTTCATCAATTGCTGATGACACTTCGCTTCATACTCCAATGACTCTTCCCAATTATCCCTCTTAACTGGAAATATACCTGAAAAAGTTAATGTTCTCACCTTCTCTGGATACTTTTTTGCAAATAATAAAGCAACTAACCCTCCTAGTGAAACACCAGCTATATGACATCTATCAATTTGTAAATGCTCTAACGTATCACGCAAATCCTTAACAGAACGTAGGAAATAATTCTCCAATGTCCCCCCTGATCTTCCATGCCCTCTTAAATCAGGGCGAATGACTTGATAATTTTGTTCTCGAAAAAATGCTACCTGCTCTTCATATTCTGCTAAACCTGTCATACCACCAGAATGTAAAAGTACGATCGGTTCCCCCTCACCTGAAATGTGCGTATATAATATCATTGTTCCCCCGCCTCCAAAACAGAATATTCCATTAATTATTAGTATATAGAATTTACATTTGAATTTCCAAATAAAAAAGAACTATAACATTTTCACATCATGTCATAGTTCTTCCTATTTTAAAAACATAAAGTAATTAATCAATTTGTCTATTTCTTGACTTAATGCTAATACTTTTTCATGTTGAATTCCGTAATCCGATACTAAATATAAAAGTTCTTCTTTCTTTATTTCAATTACTTTTTCCAATTTCACTAATTCCATGTCGTTTTACTTCTCTCTCCAATACTAAAATGTATGTATTTTAGTATAGCCTATTTACATAATTAGTAAAAGCAAAATACGGATGTAAAATCTTACATATTTGAAAAAATAATATACTACTAACAAAAAAAGAAACTAGATTAAGCCGCCTTTTAAAATACTTTTGTTTTCCATTTTCTTTCTCACCTAGTTAAAATCACTATATTTTCATCCTAAAGATGGTGTCAGTACAAATAAAATGTGATTCGATTCATCACTTTTATTCAAAAACCGATGCTTCACATTCGGTGGAATACGTACAACATCGCCTTCTTCTAAAAAATATTCTTTTCCCTCCAATTCCACATACACTTCCCCTTTCATAATAACAGCAATCTCTTCCTTATCTTCATGGGAATAATGGCTTTCTGTTGTATTTGCTTGTTTATTTAAATCCATCATTAACATTTCAATACGTGCTTTCATAAAATCAGGTGTTAATACATCATATACAATGTGATCATTGTTTTCCCGATATACTTTTTTTCGATCTTTTTTCTTAGAAATGAGCGAATCTGTATCAATATCGTTAATAAAAAGTGTAAACAGCGGTACATTCAATGCTTTTGCAATTAACTCCAAAACATTTAAAGAAGGATTAGCATATCCTCTTTCAATTTGGCTAATTAGTGATGTACTAATCCCTGCATAATCAGCGAATTCACGAATTGTCATATTATTTTTCTTACGATAACTTAATACTGTTTGTCCAAGCCTATCATGTATCATAGTAAAACTTCCTTCCGTCCATCATAATGCATATTTCATTGTCTTTGTGCTTACATACTAAACAAAGGCAAATAATCCTTTCCTATTATCTCCGGGACTTATATACTTACCCTTGTACATTATATCGTATTAAGTTTATTATAATAAACATTCTATCGGAGGGACAAACTTTGAAATCACCTATTCTTTCATATTTCATCTTATTTTTTGGTGTATTCGCCTTATCAACTTCAGCAATTTTTGTAAAATTGGCAGATGCTCCTGCGACAATCATTGCTTTTTACCGATTATTCTTTGCCACACTAATTCTGTTACCGTTATTACTATTTAATAAAAATAATCGAAATGAGCTAAAAACTTTAACGAAAAAACAATGGACATTTGGATTCATATCTGGGCTATTTTTAGCTGCACATTATGTACTATGGTTTGAATCATTACAATTTACTTCTGTAGCAAGCTCTACAGTTATCGTAACGTTACAACCTTTGTTCTCAATGATTGGTGGTTATTTTTTATTTAAGGAAAGATTTACGAAAGGAGCGGTTATTGGTTGCCTCATCGCTATTTCAGGTAGTATCATCATTGGCTGGCAAGATTTCCAAATTAGTGGAGAAGCTTTATATGGAGATATTTTAGCAATTATCGCTGCCGGTATTATTACTGCTTATTTTTTCATTAGCCAACACGTTCGTAAAGATTTGTCACTTATACCATATTCGGTAATTAGTTATGGAAGTAGTGCTGGCTTTCTTGGCATATTTGCTTTCACACAACAAGAATCTTTCATCCATTACTCTACACAAACTTGGTTGTGCTTTATTGGATTAGCTTTCATTGCTACAATTTTAGGACAAACCATTTTTAATTGGTTGTTAAAATGGATGAGTGCTACTGTAATCTCCATGAGCATTTTAGGAGAAACGATTGGGACTTGTATACTAGCGTACTTTATATTAAATGAGACTATTTCTTTACAACAAGGACTAGGTATTTCAGTTATTTTTATTGGTTTAGCATTATTTTTATTACAAGCAAATTCTAATAAAAAAGCATGACATTATACTGTCATGCTTTCACTATGCATTATGTACGATTAAACCGTCAGGTCTAAAACGACTCATCATAATTTCATTAATAAACTTTCCGTGAGCTTTCAAATTCCCTATCTTTACTCCCTCTTCTACAAATCCGAATTTTTCATATAAAGATTTCGCTTTCGGATTCGTTTCTAAAACACCTAGTTCTACTCTCTCTAGCATTAACCAATTATCAGCCAAATCAAGCATTTTTGTAAGAAGAGCTTTTCCAATGCCTTTATTATGATATTCACTATCCACCCCGATAAACAAGTCACCCGAATGAGATCTACGTCCTGGACTTTGGGTTAATCCAACAAATCCTACAACTTCCCCATCATACTCTGCAACAAATTCAAATTGATTTGAAGCTAAATTTCGAATTCTATTTTCCATCGCATCTACACGCATGCTAGGTAAGAAAACCATATAAGGTAAAACGTCATCTTGTATGCATATACGGTGAATCGCTCTAGCATCTTGTATTTCTACTGCTCTTACTTTGATCGCCATATTTTCTCTCCTCCATATTCATAAAAATATATTCATATATTCTACCTTCCTGCATGAAACCCCTTCTCTCCTGGATTTCTTTATGTTATTTTTACATAATTATTCCGGAATAATATTAGATTTACAAACTTCTTATCTACAATTAAGGGTTAACTTTTCACTTTATTATATAACGCAAGCAGTTTTTCAATTGGAATACCATTTATTTTCATACCGGTTATATCACAATTTTCTATTTCAATATTTTTCAAATTACTATTATGTATTACAGTACCTTCCAAATCACAATTATCGAATAAAATAGATTCCTTCTCATCTCCAAGACTTGTATTTTTGAATTGCACTCCACCTAATGTCACCAAATTAAATTTACTACCGGAAAGATTTAAATCTGCAAATAAAGATCTTTTAAAATTTATATTTCTAAACTTAGATTGACTTACATTACAATTACTCATATTTATATGCATTATATTACTACCAACAAATGCACTGTTTTTTAAATTCACTTGATAATACTCTGTATTTGCTAAGTTACAGTTTTCATATTGGCTATTTTTTATATTTTTATTTTTTATTAGGTTTTCTTCAGCTGACTCTACAGTGATTCTTTTTACATAACAATACTCATCATCAGATTTAAAAGTTATTTCATAGCCCATTTTTTTATAAAAATGATGATTATTAAGTTGTCTACTTGATGTTTCAAGATCCCAAATCCTTATGCTTGGATATTCCTCTTCTATTAATTTAATAACATTTGATCCAATTCCTTTCCCTTGATAAACAGGCTCTACAAAAATACGATCAATTCGGCCATATGACTTACCTGAGATCGTAACTATAATTCCCCCAATTATTTTCCCATCCAACATCACTTTGAAAGAATCCAACTCATCAATCGAATATCTCATCATTTCAACTGAAGAATACCCTGGTGGTTGGATGTTATAGTCAATAACATCACCTTGACCACATAACCATCGTTTTGCTTCTTCATCAAATGTTCTTGTCATTATTTCTGTTAACTTTTCTGCATCTAAAATTGTAGCTTTTTCTATAGATATTATTGTCATCTTTGTTTTCCCCTTTATCGTTACAAGCAAATAACCTTTGCGAACGAAATAATTATCAATTCACTTTTGGTTTTAAAGTTTTTCCCATTATTATATATGGAACATCATTTGTACTTGGATGAAATGGCTCTAATATATTTACCCACTCTAATCTTTCATATAACGAACGCGCTTTTTCATTGTTTATTTGTGTTGTTAAAACACTCGTTCTATTTGAAATTCCTTTTAGTAATTTATTATGTAATTTTGTTCAAAGACCTTCATTTTGATATTGTGGATGAACTGCTAACTCTACAAATTCAAAACAATCTTGTAACCACTCTTCTACTTGCTCTAAATTTAACGCTTCTCTCATTAATCGATTATAGTACTGTCCTTCTAATGAGCGATAACCATAAGTAAAACCAACCACTTCATTTTCATCATTTATTGCTACTATACCTTTAAAATCTGCATATTCTACATGTCTTTTCATTCGCTCAATCATCTCATTGAAATTTGTTTTTTCAAATGCTTTACAATACAGTTTTGCCATATTCTCAATTAGGATCTCTTCTTTTTCAATACTTACGAATTTCACTTTACTACCCCCTATTAAATCATTTTAAATTTTAGATGATTGAAAATAAAAAAAATTAAAACAATCCCTCTCTTTACTATTAAACTATAAATAAACCTATATTTTCCACTGTTGCTTAGTATTAATGAATAAAAGAAGAGACCATGCAATATAAACATGGTCTCTTCTTTTATTCATTTTCAATTGCACATAATTAAAAATTAGATATTACTTAAGCCACTCGTTGCAAGTATTACTTAACTCCTGTAAATCCTCTATAAATCGACTCGCATGATATCCATCACAAACCGAATGATGAACTTGTAATGAAACTGGTAGCATTAGGTGGAATATTTTCTTTCGTGAAAAGACCATGAACACTAGCATAGTTTCTCATATCGTCTTCATAATTTTTATAGAAGATGTGGAAATCACTTGAATAATCCGTACATATACTTGAAAAAGACTTATCATCTTTATGAAAGATTGTATAACTCGGTATCATTTCCTCCCAATAGCCCAAAACTCCTTCTTCATTAAAACATGTTCGAAATTCTTTTATGTTTATTTATTATTCTCGAAATTATATAAATAAAAGTCGGATAAAATTTAATTCCCTTTTGATGTACTTTCTCTATCAGAAGCGTAATATCAACATTCACTGTCATACTAAACGTACATTTTAATTCTAAATAATGTTCAAAATACTGCTCTCTATTCCAATTTTCTCTATCAATTACGTGAAACGTCATTTTAATAGCCTCCTAAAATTTTCTTTTTATTTTAGAAGGCTAATTTCCTTGCTTTCACCATAATTGTTCACTCCTAACAGTTTACATTTCACCCTAATTGTTTATTTAATTATATTACATCTATAAGAATCCATTCACATATTTCTGGAAAGCCATCCACATACTATAAATAAATCAAATGAAATTTGGAGGATTCATACATGAATAACAAAAATGTAAATAAAAAAGAAAATGTTATCGAAAACGCTACACCTATTCAAAATAATAATACTGCAAATCTTACTATCGAAGAACAAGCAATGAACGGCTTATATGGAATGCCAGAAACCGATATTGAAGATGCTGATCATACTGCATCTGACGATTTAACTTCAAAAAATGAATTACATTGAAAAAAGCCAAGGAAAATATCCTTGGCTTTTCCAACTAGGCATCCACTTTTTGTATCTCTTCATTCTTTCTTGAAAGTTTCCCTGGCCAAAAAGCAAAGCGACCTAAAACGACTGTGATTGCCGGTACAAGTAGTGGTCTTACAATGAACGTATCTAGTAATACACCAATTGCTGTTACGATACCAAATTGAACAAGCACTTGAATTGGAAGTGTTCCTAACACAGCAAAAGTTCCAGCTAAAATTAAACCTGCTGATGTAATGACACTACCTGTTTGTATAACGCCATTTTTTACTGCATCCAAATGATTTTGTGTCTTTCTGTTTTTCCATATTTTTGAAACCATAAAGATATTATAATCTTCACCTAAAGCAACTAAAAATACGAATGCGTATAACGGTATCGCACCTTGAATGGCCGGCGCTCCCATACCATAATGAAGTAATAGCCACCCTGCTCCTAATGCAGAGAAAAATGATAATACAACAGTTACAATTAAATAAATCATCGCAACAATTGATCGTAAGTAAACAAGTAATAATAAAGCTATAATACTAATCATTACTGGAATAATAACTGCTTCATCACGTTCCGTAATTTGCTTAGTATCATATAATGAAGCTGTTTCTCCGCCAATCCATAGTTGATCTTCTGCATTACTAATCCCAGCATCTTTTAATACTTTTTCTACACTGTTTTTCAATTTAGGGATTTGATCTAACGCTTCAATGGAGTATGGATTTTCAGCTAAAGAAACCTCATACATTTGTATTTGCTTATTTTCTTTCCCCTCTTTTGGATCTTTCACTGTTTTTACGAAAGAAAACTTCTCGAGTTCTTGTTTAATAGGAAGATCTTTTCCTTTCGTATCAACAACAACTTTTACTGGCGCTAGTTCACCAGCTGAAAAATGATCACTAATTAACGTAAATCCTTCGCGTGAAGGCATATCCTTTGGAAACGATTCTAATAGGTCATATGTGTATTGAATACGTGGTACAAATGAAGCCAATCCACCTAATACAAATACAGTGAGCATAATTATTGTCCACGGTCTTCGTACTACTACATCTCCAAGTTTTTTACTAAAGGCGCCTTTTGATTTTTTTACTTTTACTACTTTCTTTTTCCTTCTTGCTAATTCCTCATCCATCGAAGTTGTTCTCGGTATAAATGGGAAGAATGCAGCTCTACCGAAAATTAATAATAACGCTGGTAAAATTGTTAAAGCAGCGATTCCCATAATGAATACAGCAACACTAAATGGTACTGCAAATCGATGAAAGGCACCATACTGAGCAAGTAATAATGTTCCTAATCCAAGTACAACAGTTAACGCACTCATTATTATTGCCCCGCCAGAAGCTTTAATTGCAAGTTGCAATGCCTTATATTTACTTTCTTCTTCTAGCAAGTATTCTCGATATCTCGAAATTAAAAATAGACAATAATCCGTCCCAGCACCAAACAATAGTACAGTCATAATTGATATCGCCTGTGCATCTACTTTAATCCATCCGTGATCAGCTAAAAAACCGAGTGTAGGACTAATAATACCATATGCAAAGCCAACAACAAGTAAAGGTAAAATTGCTAAAATTGGTGAACGGTACAGTAAAATTAATAAAACCAATACGAGTAATACAGTAGCAATTAATAATTTCACATCTGCTTGACTAAATAAACTAACTGCATCCGTTTGAATACCTACTGGTCCAGATAATCGAACATGTAATCCAGAATCACTTATTTTTTGTTTAAATGGATCTTCATCGACCCTACTATTCACTAGCTTTCTTAAATCTTCAAGATTTCCTTTTAATATATCTGTTCCAGCCGACTTGTTGAAGAATACTGGTGTAACAAATGATGTACCATCTTTTGATGCACTTTTTGATAATACTTGTTCCGGGATTGTATCAAATGGTGGTAATGTTGATTGCTCCTTTAAAGGACTAGCTTTTAACTCTTTATAAACGTCTTGTATGAGTTTATAATCCTGCGACTGTAATCCACCATCCCTATACCATACTACTAACAAAGGATTCCCCGCATTATTCGGAAACTCTTTTTTCAAAAGTGCTTCCGCTTGCTGCGACATAGCTGTTTCGGGTAAATTTTTCGGGTTCGGTTCTTTCGTACTATTTACTTGTGGTAACGTAAATGAAAGTAATAATGTAATAAGAATCCATACCGATAAAGTGATCCATTGCGTATTTTTCCCTGCTACAAGCCTCCCTAACATATGTAACGGGTGCTTTTTCATAAAAAACCCACCTTCCTTTTTTCCTCCACTATTAATTATATATACTGGTTGGTTAATTAATCAAGAATGAATAAAAATTATGTTATAATTATCTCAATCATACATGTCAGGAGCGAATAGATTTGGAACAAAAACAACGTCCTCTCGGAAGGCCTCGTCAAAATAAAAATACAAAATCTACAAAAGAAACCATTTTAGAAGTGGCAACTCGGTTATTTCTTACTCAAAATTATCAAGTCGTTTCCATGGATGAAGTCGCAAAAGTTTGTGGTGTTACGAAAGCAACCGTCTACTATTACTATTCAACAAAAGCAGATTTATTTACCGCTACCATGATTCAAATGATGGTACGTATACGCGAGAATATGTCTCAAATCCTTTCTACAAATAAGACTTTAAAAGAAAGATTATTGGACTTCGCTAAAGTATACTTACACGCAACGATGGATATTGATATGAAGAATTTTATGAAAGATGCAAAACTATCTTTATCTGAAGAACAATTAAAACAATTAAAACATGCTGAAGACAACATGTATGAAGTATTAGAAAAAGCACTCGATAATGCAATGCAACTTGGAGAAATACCGAAAAGAAATGCTAAATTCACTGCTCATGCATTCGTATCTTTATTATCAATTGGAAATTTTAAAGATGAAAATGACAATCCTATTATTGTAAATATAGATGAATTAGCAGAAGAAATCGTTTCGTTTTATTGGAACGGTCTAGTTCACTAATATTAAACTGCTTTCCTTTAATAAAAGGGCATGTTTGAATTTTTTCAAACATGCTTTTTTATCATTTAAGTGTTTTATTTATATGTCAACAATTAGACTACACTTTAGCATCTATTATCAAACAAATATTATCTTCAACTTTTACAAATTTTTAAGTTGAATCTTTATATTCTCCTTTCTAATACCGCTATCGTTTAATATGTTTTGTCATCCCAATCGAGAATGCCTCAAATCCTATAGATTCATAGTAAGATTGTAACGATTCTACACAGATAAGTTGAGGAATAACTTTTCTTTGTTCACACCGCTGGATTAACCGCCCTACCATTTTAGATTGATACTCTGGCAACACGCAAACACCACAAATAACGCCTGTTATTACACCATCTGATATAATACGCCCCATTCCTACTAACTTTTTATCATCAAATACATAAATTGCATACCAACTTTGTTTACACATTTGTTCTAATTCATTCACTGTTAATTTAAGAGAATTCCATCCTAAAGATTCATATAAATCTAATAATTCAGTAAAATTTGTAGGATGTTCACTTGTATAGTGTATACTATTTTTCATGTAAACACTCCCTTATTCTATATTTTGTTAATATTCAGTAAAATTCCTCTTATGAAAATTGCGATTGGCGTGAAAATAACTAGAACAAACTTCAATAAGAAAGATAGAATTCCTTCTCAACATATAGTGAAACTTTAATCAACCCTCAACAATCGGACTTTTACGGGCAGCCCCACCCCCACCTAACTTCTTTGCTTTCGCTGAATTTTGAGGGGGTTCTTACTGCCCATTAAAGCGTGATAAAATAAAAAGAAGTTATCTCACTAGAGATAACTTCTTTTATATAAGACTCTCATTATATTATTAACCAAAAATTATACAACTGCATACGATTAGCACAAACAAAACCAATAAACCATTTGAGAAATAACCCATTGAATACTACCCCTTTATTAAATTATGTAAAAGATTTTATCATAAAATGATTTACAACATAATAACTGAAAAAGACATTGGATTCATTAGTTATATGTATTTAGTAATATTTTGTTTCCGTTCATATTCTCCTCCCCTAAAAGCATCCCTTATGCTCTTTTATTTTAATTCATTTAGTTTCAAAAACAAAAATAGTAAAAAAAAATTTACTATTTTTAATTAAAACATTTGATTAGCAATAAAAATAGTAATAAAATATTTACTAAACGCATAAAGGAAGTGAAACAATGACCCAAAATGAATTATTAAATGAATACATGAATTTATTATTAAATATGTCGGGTACTTTCAAATTACTATCGGAGAAATCCTCTGAATTTACACATTTAGAGCAACACGTAGTAGAGTATATCGCCCAGCAAAAGGTGCCTGTAAATTTAAAAATGATTGCTAGTTATTTAAACATACCTAAACAGCAATTAAGCGTAACAGTACGTAACTTAGAACAAAACGGATACATTGTAAAAAAGCAAGATACGGTGGACAAAAGAGCTATATTAATCTCTCTGACAGAAAAAGCTGAAAAAGTACATTATGAGAGATGGAAACAAATATATAATAATTTCACTCACAATCTTGAAAACCTAAGTGAAGAAGATCAACGGGATTTAACTTACGGATTGTATAAAACAAATAAAATGCTCTCAAAAATGTTAAATAACGATTAAAAATATAAATAATTTTTTATTACACGGAGGCTGTTTCATGGTTAAAGAAATAGATATACATTCAGTACAAGGTACGATGCTTATTCCGTTATGGGGACGTGCGTATGGCAGTGAGAACAATAAAGATATTTTAGATGATACGGAGGCAATTCGAATTATTAAAGAGTGTAATTTTGACTTCTCAACAATAGCAAATACATTTGGTGAATACGGATGTATTACTTACATTACCCGTGCACGAAAAATTGACGATATGATAAAACAATTCATAACAAAACACCCTAATGCTACTATAATAAATATCGGTTCCGGACTAGACACTACTTTTTCTAGAATTGATAACGGAACGATACATTGGTATAATCTTGATTTGCCCGATGCAATTTCCTTTCGCAAAACTTTAATTGAAGATACATCGAGGAATACTAGTATAGCTAAATCATTTTTTGATACTTCTTGGTTTGATGATATAAAGTATGATCCAAATGACGGCATTCTTTTCATATCAGCAGGTGTATTTTATTACTTTAAAGAAGAAGATTTAAAAAAGATCATAGTCGCTATGTCAAAACGATTCCCTGGAGGCGAGTTATATTTTGACGCTGAATCAAAATTCGCACTGAATCTTTCAAATGCTACAGTAAAAAAATCTGGTAATAATGGCGCTCTAATGTATTTTTATATAAATAATCCAAAGACATTAGAAAAATGGTCTTCAAACATAACAGTATTAAGCTGCTCTCCTTTCTTTAAAGATATACCTACAAATAAAGATTGGGATGGTAGTACGCGTATAATGATGAGAATTGTAAACTTAATAAAGATGTTGAAGTTTGTTCATTTGCGGTTTAAGAAGTAATATATTAACACTTTATATAGTCAACTCCCCACTTAGTATCTCTTAACGAACTGAATTGAGTGGGGGATTTTCTCAGTTCAAAGCTCCTTATAACTACCAACGAAGTTGTCATAGAAAAGCTGCGCTAATTTTCTCTGTAACATGTTCCGCCAACTTCATCGCTTCTAACTAAAATATCTTTGCATTATGGTACACACACATACACCACTACTCCTTGTTTTTTATTGTACAAAAACTAGAAGGCTTCCCCCCCTCTCTTTTCATCCCTTACATAAAAATCAGCACTACATATTTCCATTCTAAAGGGGTTTTTTGATTATAGGATGTAAAATCAAAAAAGATTAATATATGATAAACTAGATATGAAAACTTTACACTTTACTTTCAACAATAAGGAGGCCTGATCATGAAGGCGAATCTAGAAACAATAAAAGAACACTTAAACAGTGAGGAAGATATTCTTTCTACACTCTACTGCGTAATACATTTTGGTTATATGAGCAGATCTGGTATTTTAGCTGCTACAAATAAAAAATTATTGTTCTGCTCTGATGCCATGTTTGGAAAAGGACTGAAATGGGAATTCGAATACACTGAAATAGAAGATTTCGGTCATACGGATGGAGTTGTATTAGAGATGTCTGCGATCCCCTTTATCAAAAAAATAACTATGAACTATGGAGACGATTTTATTGTATTTGACAATTTTTCAAGCCCTCAAAACGTACAATCCTTTTTTGATTTGGTTCAATCCAAACAATAATCCTATCAATGCACATATTCTTACATATATTATATTCCTTGGCACGGTATAGCTTATAGAAATGTAAAAAGAAGGTTGCATTTGCAACCCTCTTTTTACATACCACAGAGTAAATTAGTATTATTTAATTTTTATAATCGAATAATAGGAATCGATTTACACTACTTTTACAACTTTATTCTTCAAAACAATCTTTCCAAATAAAAAACGAACAAGCGGCCCCATAATAATTAATTGCAATGGATACGCCATAATGAAGTTTTTAATAAAAATTGAAAAATACATTGAAACGAATGAATCGCCATGTAGTCCATTATGTAAATACATCATAGCCATTCCGTAAAAAGACATAAAGAATACCATTCCAATGACCATAAGTGTCGCCATCGTAATAATAATATTTACTTTTTTTGACTTATCAAACGGTAACGCGAATACTATTTTTTTCGCACAAGGTCCAACGATACATATTTCAATTAATAGTGCAATAATGAATCCAATTAATAGTTCTAACGCAATCTCCTTAATATGAAGTAGCCCCCCTGCTCCGTTCAGTAATAAGTTATAAAACGTCATTACAATAACCATCCCAAAGCACATCATCATACCAAATTGGAGGTTTTCTTTTCTTGTAGTTGGCAAAATTCATCATCCTTTCTCTTTGAGTCTTTGTCATTATATCGATATTGGAAACCCCTTCGTAAGTGAACATTTTGTGAACAAATTTTAAACGCTTTCATATTTTTCTTTACTTTCATCTCAACTTCTCACTTTTACTTATAAAGGTTTTATATATTTCAATGTTGAATTACTACATTTAAACATTACTACTAGGAGGAAAACCATGAATGAACAAGGATTTTTCGTATATCATATCGTAACAAGGAAAAAAATGAAGATCGGACAAATCATTCAATTTAATAAAAATCAAACGAATACGCTATTCCACTTCTTTTTTGAAAGAAAACATTTAAATTCTAGTGGTAAAGATTCTATGCAAATTTTAAAAGAGCATTATACAAATGAAGAATTACATATAAAGAATGAAAATGCTACAGTAGTTATGAATTACATGGATCAAACAAGTAGAGCCATTAGAGAAACGATTGTGGAAATGGTTAGACTGCAAGAATATCCTAATTATCCGTCAAGATTGTCTTGTTTATATGCTGCTAAAAACTATGAAGATGCTTTAAAATGGAAAACATTATTTGATTCTTACAATCGAGAAGTTTTGCAGATTGTTAAACTACGAGTAATCGGAAATTCTTTTGAAGGTGACGGGAATCTTTTACCGAAAGAAGATGCTATTCCTTTTTCTCAAAAAATGGAACAAGCTAGAGAATATTGGAAAGGAAATGTGCATAACGAACTCCCTGAGCTACTCATTAATGGCGAAATTGAAGTGGTCGAAATTATTGATGACTTTTCCTCAATTCATGTTTAATTTCTAACTAAATCAAAAAGGATGGAGATTACAATGATAAAAAAAGTGTACTTCAATCATGATGGTGGTGTAGATGATTTAGTTTCACTATTTTTATTACTCCAAATGGATAATGTCGAACTTACAGGTGTTTCAGTTATCCCAGCAGATTGCTATTTGGAACCAGCAATGTATGCAAGTCGCAAAATTATTGATCGCTTCAGCAAAGAATATATTGAAGTAGCCGCATCAAATTCCCGTGCGAAAAATCCATTTCCAAAAGACTGGCGGATGCATGCATTTTATGTAGATGCTTTACCAATTTTAAATGAGTCTGGAAAAGTTGTAACACCCATGGCAGCAAAGCCTGCACATCACCATTTAATAGAAACACTTCTACAAACGGAAGGAAAAACAACTTTATTATTTACGGGACCCCTAACTGACCTTGCTCGTGCATTATATGAAGCTCCCATAATAGAAGATAAAATTGAACGTCTCGTTTGGATGGGTGGTACATTTCTTACCGCAGGCAATGTACATGAACCAGAGCATGATGGAACAGCTGAGTGGAATTCATTTTGGGACCCTGAAGCAGTAGCTCGTGTATGGGAATCAAAAATCGAAATCAACTTAGTGACACTAGAAAGTACAAACCAAGTTCCATTAACTATAGACATACGTGAACGCTGGGCAAAAGAACGAAAGTATATGGGTGTAGATTTCCTTGGCCAATGCTATGCGATGGTTCCCCCTCTCGTTCACTTCTCAACGAACTCTACTTACTATTTATGGGATGTACTAACTACCGCGCTTGTCGGAAACACTAGCCTTGCAAAAACTCAAACGATTAATAGTATCGTTCATACATACGGACCTAGCCAGGGGCGTACTGTGGAATTTGATAGTGGGCGACCTGTAAATGTAGTATATGATGTAAACCACAATGGATTTTTTAACTATATAACTGAATTAGCAAAGAAAGCTTCTAGTTAAACCACTATTTATATGAAAAATAAATAGAATGACACCCCATTTAGAATTTGGTTGAAACTACATATTTAACTATTGAAAAGAGTATTGAATTAAATTTCAATACTCTTTTTGTGCAATTTAATTATATTGGATTCATGTAGTATCTTATTGATTACTCATTTCATAACCATTTACAAAAAACGTTATTGTTTCTATTTCGTCTTCATTTAATTCTCTTTCTATGTCTCGTTTATACGCTTCCTTTATCTTCCCTTCATCGCCTTTATGTATTTCCGTATAAGTTCCTACTGTTTTTAACATACGAATCTCTTGTAAAAACTCCTCTCGATTTATCGCTCCCCCATGAGAGAGAATATATGTCTCAGCATCAAATTTTTCTAATTCATCTATTAATGCAAACGTTCTTTTCGTCGTATAGTTCCACTTCGAGGAAAAAATATCTGCATATATACAGTCTCCTAAATACAATATCTTTTCTTCTTTTATGTACATAACAACAGAATCATGTGCATGATCTCCGCCCACATGTTTTAACACGCAGGTCACCTCACCAAGGTCTAATTCAATTTGATCCTGGAACGTTAAGGTTGGAAGAATAATTTTAATATTTCTCGCTTTTTCTTCAAACTCTTTCTTGATGCAATCCGCACAAAATGCAATTTCAGTACCCTCTTTTACGCGTGCGTCCAACGCTTCATCTGTCCATTCATAAGATACTATTGCCTGCATTTCTTTTTTCGTTTCAGCGTGCGAAATAGTTAATGCATTCTGTAATATAGATAATCCAAAAATATGATCCCAATGCCAATGCGTTAGTGCTACAAAATCTGGACTTGATACATTTTGTTCTTTTAACATTTCTAAAAATAATTGTGCATGTTCTTCTGAATTCCCTGCATCAATCATTAACGTTTTTTCTTGTCCAACGACCATTCCTAAGATAGGTCTATCTGTTTCAGAAACAGGTGTCATATACCAAAATGAGTTTCCTATTTTTTTAATTTGTTGCATCATTTGTTCCTCCATTTACTATTACTCTCTTGAATTATTATCTGTAGAACCTTCATCAAGCACATAGCGTGAAATTATATTGCTTTCTTTAAAACGTAATAACTTTTTCTATCCATTTAAATACGTATCCCAATCATAGTCTTCAATCTTATAAAAACTACCTTTATCATTTCTTTCATATGCACATAAAGGTGGTTCCTCAAGAAATTTCAAAATAGTATCATCTATATTCAATATGACTCCAATTGAAATAATTTGAAAGTTTTTAGGATCATTCACATAGTCTTCACTTTCATAGCCACTTAAAATTGACCAACCAGATTCACCTTCTTCTCTTGAATCTTCTTTAAGCATAAAGTTAAATTCTCTTTTTTCTAGTACATCATTACTAACAATTACCTTCGTATCAAAATAAAAATCCCAATCTTTTGAAGATGAATCGTTATATTCCGTATCACATATATTTTCAATCCCAAATGAAATTTTATCACCTATTTTTAAATCTAAGCGATATGGTTCATTGCTCAGTTCCCCTACAAACTTCTTCTCATTTCTTTCAATGATTTCAACCCACATTCTTTCACCATTAAATCCATCTTCTTCCTCATTTTTAGATACAAAAATTAGCTTTACCAAATCTCCAACCTTTAATTTCTCCAAAACTTCTGAGCTAGGAAGGTAGAATGTATAGGGCGCTTCTTTATTTAATTCATAAACATTATCTAAGTACCAAGTCATTTTTTCCTCTCCTTAAAGGCTTTTCACATTCATATTTTTAAAATAATACTATTTTTTCTTCCGGCAGACTACTACCATAGAATAGCAATCTTCCCCTAACTCATTGTCTTCCCAATCATTATATATATGTAATAATTCAAAACCATTCGCTACTAATAATCTTTCTAGCTCTTGCGGGTACGTATAGCGAAGATCTATCGTTGTTTTCATTTCTTCTACTAGTACATCGTCCTCATAAAACCTTCTCGTTGTTATGTAGTGCTGTATTTGCTGAATTGAATCGTATGTCATTTCAGTATATAAATCACATTTTCTTCCCTTTTCATCACTAATAGTTGTCCAATATTCTTCTGTAGATGGTTGTATTAATTCTTCTTTAGAAGGAAAACGTGTATCGAATATGAATATACCATTATCAGCTAATACATGATGAATAGATGTTAATAACTGATTTTGATCTGTATTCGTAAGGAAATGCTGGAATCCGTGCCCCACCATAAATGCTAACGGAATTGTTTCAGTCATGCTTAATTGTAAACAGTTTTGTTGTAACCATTTTACCTTCTTACAATCCGTAGTTTTTTTCTTTGCTTCAGCAAGCATTCCTTCATGTATATCTACACCAATCATTTGATATCCATTTTCTATAAATGGAATTGTAACCCTTCCTGTACCGCAGGTAATATCTAGAATCCATTCATTTTGTATATGTAGTTTTTGTGCCCATGATAGTAAAAACGGAAAATCTGATAAACTTTTATTTTCTATATCATATCGTTTTGGATTTTCATATTCAGATAGACTCTACTTTGTTTGCAAAATTATTCCCCATTTCATATTTCCACTTAAATTTAATATATAAATTATAACGAATCATTAGTTTTTTCTCTATAATCAAACACAATTACTTGGACTATTCTAACTTTCCTTTTCGTAAGCTAAAAATAAGTGGAAGAATCGGAGTGTGATACTATGGAACGATTATGGATTCCAATGATTGTTACGTTTTTTTCATTTGGTGGATTACTATTAGGCGGTGCTGTTGGCATTGCTACGCGCCAGCTAATTGAAGAAAAGATGCATCGTTTATATGCATTATGTGGTGGAATTTTGCTTGGGCTTTTATCACTTGAAATTATTCCTGAAACATTTTCAAGCTATGAAATAATTGGACCTATACTTGGTATAGCTATCGGTATTTTAGTCATGAGCTTATTAGATAACTATTGTCATCATCCAATGCTACATAAAAAAGATCAACAAGCATGGCAAACCTTCCTTTTTCTGTCTTTCGCTATATTTATTCATAATATACCGAGTGGATTTGCACTTGGTACAGCTTTTATTAATCATGCTGACTCTGCCATACCTTTTTTAATAGCAATCGTCGTTCACCATATACCTGAAGGCTTAGCATTAATTATCCCCTTTCTCTTTACAAAACATAAATATATTTCCTTTTTATTAACAACTTTATTACTTTCTCTTATTCTCGGTACTGGTACGGTTTTTGGTATTTTGATGAAAGGAAAAGCGCTTCATTTACAAGGACTCATCATGGGAAGTGCTATCGGTTCACTTGGCTATGTAACAATTCATGAAATGCTTTGGAAGGCAAAGAAACAGCTTTCTTTCCTTACATTTTTAATGTGGGCAACTAGTGGATTTTTATTAATAACAGTATTTACACTATTTACTGGCCATCATTAAAGTTAAAAATATAATTATTTGTATATTTTTCCTTTTTCTCCAAAACATAATGTTATCTACCTACTATAAGGAGGAACAATTATGTTTGGGAAAACGGCCGGTGAAGCACTAGTTGATTTATTAATTGACTGGGGAGTAGAACACATATACGGAATGCCTGGAGATTCTATCAACTCTATTATTGAAGCTTTAAGAAAAAAACAAGATAAAATCAAATTTATTCAAGTTCGCCATGAAGAGGCTGGCGCATTAGCAGCTGCTGCTTATGCGAAATTAACAGGGAAACTTGGTGTTTGTATGGCAATCGCAGGACCTGGAGCTATTCATTTATTAAATGGTTTATATGATGCGAAACTCGATAAAGCTCCTGTACTAGCAATTTCAGGTCAAGTAGAAACCGATTTACTCGGAACGGATTTTTTCCAAGAAGTAAACTTGGAAAGAATGTTCGATGATGTCGCGGTTTATAACCAGCGCATTATGTCAGCAGAACAACTACCTGCTGTCGTAAATCAAGCGATTCGAATGGCTTATACGAAAAAAGGTGTATCTGTTCTTACGATTCCTGATGATGTTCCAAAATTCGAAGTAAAAAGTGGTGCTCGTGTTACAAATACTTCCTTTACATTACCTGAGTTATTTCCGCAAAAAGAAGATTTAGATGCAGCGAAACTTGCAATAAATGAAGCGACAAAACCTGTTATTTTAGCTGGAAAAGGAGCAAAACATGCAAAAGAATCTTTACTTGCATTGGCAGAACATATTGGTGCTCCAATCGTACTTACATTACCAGCTAAAGGCGTTATTCCTGATGAACACCCTCTTTGTATTGGTGGATTAGGATTAATCGGAACGAAACCTTCTTATGAAGCAATGAAACATGCGGATACTTTAATTATGGTTGGTACTTCTTATCCGTTCACTGGTTTCTTACCTGAAAAAGCTAAAACAATCCATATCGATACAGATCCTGCCCAAATCGGGAAACGTTATGCAACAGATATTGGCTTAGCTGGTGATGCTGATAAAACATTAAGATGGTTAATTGAAAATGTTGAAAAACACACAGACCATTCCTTCTTAGAACATCACCAAGAAATGATGAAAAAGTGGGAAGAAAAATTACACGATCAAGAAGAAGACTCTTCCATTCCAATTAAACCACAACGCGTTATGCATACTCTGCAGCAAGTAGCACATGATGACGCAATTCTATCAGTCGATGTCGGAAATGTAACAGTATGGACAGCACGTCACTTCCGTATGACAAACCAACAATTTATCATTTCTAGCTGGCTCGCAACACTTGGCTGCGGTTTACCTGGTGCACTTGCTGGAAAAATTGCTTTCCCGGATAAACAAGTATTTGCAGTTTGTGGTGACGGTGGTTTTGGAATGACAATGAACGACTTCGTAACAGCTGTTAAATATAAACTACCAATCGTTGTCGTTGTTTTAAACAATAATAAAATCGCCATGATTAAATTCGAACAAGAAGTTATGGGTAATATTGAATTTGGTACAGACTTAACAAACCCTGATTTTGCAAAATACGCAGAGGCGTGCGGAGGTATTGGATACCGCGTTGAAAATTTAGATGAACTACTTCCTGCTTTTGAAAGTGCGGTAAAACAAAGTAGACCATGTATTATCGATGTAGTTGTAGATGCTAATGAAGCACCAATGCCAGCAAAAATCACATTTGGTCAAGCAGCTGGTTATACGAAGCATATGATAAAAGAATTATTTGAAGAAGGTAAGATTGATTTACCTCCACTTTAAACGAAAAAGATAGCTGAAAACGATTTGTCTTCAGCTATCTTTTTTTATTTTTGTATCTCCCTATAAAAAGAAAAGTCATTCGTAGTTGGTTGTACTTGTTTCTCTACTTGCAATTCTTTACTTTCCCTCTCTAGCTTTCTCACATTTCCTAACTTAATCGCATCTTGCATGCTATTACTAATTAGATTTCCAGCTAAAATTGTCATACTATAAAAAGCAATCGGTATAAGTACAATCCATGTATGTGTAGTTAAATGGCGGAAGTTTTGACCAATTAGGCCAGTCCATTCTTTTGTTACACTATCTGGATCCATTCCACTGAAGGTTATTGTTCCGCCGAAAAATAATTGCAACAAACCAAGATGTAAAAGAAGTAATAACGTACTTACAAATTGTTGAGCTACTAATAAAAGAAATGGTGGTAACATATGCGGCCATATATGGCGCTTCAACCTCTGCCACTTACTACCGCCGAGCACTGTGGCTGCCAACATAAATTCTTCTTTCTTAATACGTTTTACTTCTTGCGCTACATACAACATCACTGTTGGTACAGCAAGACATACAAGAACTATAATTTGAAATGACACCCGCAAATATAACGGCACAACTTCTGCTCCACTATCAAACGTTAATACTTCATTTAACATAAAATAAGAAATCATAACCATCGGTACAATACTAAAAGGATCAAAAAAGGATGAAATAACTGGAAAAGAACGTTTACCATACATACCAAGAAGTAAACCAATTCCCCCTCCAACTATAACTCGTAAAATCGCTATAATTATACTCGCTCCAACTGTCCATTTTGCACCTTCTATTATTAATTGAACAAGGTCACGTCCTTTCACATCACTTCCAAACCAAAATTTACTTGATGGTGCAAATGGAGCTGCTTCTAATTCTCCTTTTTCGTTATACATCATCGTAAGTTCACGAATATTCCCATCAAAAAACAACGTATATCCAATACTAACAATCATTAGTACACTCAAAAAAGTAATACCTATCAAGAATCTCACATCTCTTTTTACAACTTGCCACATGTTACACACGCTCCTTTATAACATTTTGTAAAAGCGTGTGTAATATACGAAATAGTATAAAAAGCGGTACGTATAATATTACTAGACTCACCGTAAATATTTCTAATTTCGAATTTTCTTTCACAAAAACAAACATACCATATGTATTAAATATCCATTCAATAATATATAAATTGGAAAGCATAAATAAAATATTTGTTTTCGCGTAATAAATTGTCGTTAATAAAACATTTCTTGAAATATGATGTGTCAAAATATACCGTAAGCTTAGCCCTTTACTCTTGGCAAACAAACTATAATCTTTCTCTAATTCTTCTTTAAAACGTAATAACAACAGTTTAATAAACAATAATGTTGTTGGTATTGTAAGACATATAATTGGTAACAAACGTATCCTTTCTTCCCCTAATCCAGCCAGTTTGATCGGCATAAATCCTGTTTTTTGAAACATAATTACGACAAGAAGTTGCGATAATAAAATAAGTAATATATCTGGTATACTCTCAAGTGTAAGAAAAATCCCGTTCCACATTTTCTGTTTCATATGAGAACGCTGTAATACCCAAATGACAAGTATATACGCTATAAGCAAAGAGAGTAAAAAAGCTGAAAGAAATACAATCATCGTTTCAATATAATGAATCCATATTTGCGGAAATAATTTTCTTGAATCCCGAAATCCATATGTAATTTCACCCGGTTGAAGTAACTTTCCTCCAAGAAATACAATCGTGTTCCAAAAACCGATTAAATCAATTTGTAATCCCTTAAATAAACGCGGTAGCGCTCCTAGGCAGATTATACATACAATTGCAGCTACTAGTTGTAAACAAGTAATCCCACACCACTTAACCATTCTCATCAACATAACGATTTCCCCTTACCGTTCGATAGAATATTCAGAAACAAAAACTAAATATATCACATCTCTTCAGCTACAGCATGTACTCGCTTTTGCCCACTAGGTAGAATAGCTTGATATAAACATGTAACAAATAATAATAAACCAAATAAAATAATATACAATGTATCTGCACGAATCCATTTTGGGAATAACATTGCTATCGCACCGAGAGATAAAAGCTGGAATCCCGTCGTTAATGGACTAAGCAAGCTTTGTACACGCCCCATGAATGACTCTTCTACAATTTCATACATCCAGCCCGATATTGCAACATTAATAAACGGTAAAAAGAAAGTCGCAAAAGCGATACATACATAAAAAGACCATACATAATTTACAAAGTAACACATACCGAAGAAGACTCCTGAGCCTGCCATACCAAAAACTATAATAGATTTTGGTGCATATTTCTTACCTATACTCGTTGCTACTATGCTTCCAATTAGTAATGAAATCCCTCCAACTACACCGCCCACCATTGCTAAACTTTCATACGTTGTTGGTGCTAATTTGTATTTTAATATGTAAGTAGTAGATACGCTTAAAATACCATTTAATAAGCCAAATACGATAAATCCCAATAGTAATTTTTTTAAAGTTTCATTTCGATATATATACTTGATCCCTCCTTGAAACTCTGTTATTAACATCTTCAAATTAACTTCTTTCCATTTTGTTCTCCCATTTGGTAAACGAACTTTTTCTGGAATGGAGATCGTTTGAATCAAAATACCACTCATAATAAAAGTGAGCGTATTTACTAAAATGCTCCCGTAAATTCCAAAAGTCCAGTACACGATCGTTGCAATTCCTACACCAAACAAAGCATACAAACTATTTACCATTTGATTCATACCCGCTGCTGCACCGTATTGGTCTGATTCAACTACTCCCTGTATCATCGACTGTTCTGATGGAGAGAAAAATTGTATACATGCATTTTCTAAAAATAAAAATATAAAGACAAGTATAATCATCCCGTAATAAAGCGAAATTAAGATTCCAATATTACAGAGCGAACAACATATATTACTTACCGTACAAATACGTTGTCTATCAAAACGATCCACTACTGTCCCTACTAATAGAAAAAAGATTAATGCAGGTAACGCAATCATAATTTGTGTCATCGTTGCGTAAACTGGTTGTTTTCCGTATTGATCTAACAAGTAAAACATTAAAGAAATTCCAGCAATCATAGAACCAAGTCGTTCTAAAATATTTGCTAGAAAAAAACGTGCATACACTTTGTTGCGAAATAACTGTAGCATTTCTTTCATACTTCGTATCCTTTCTCTCGACAAAATGGTATTATTTTAGTCATTTCTCGGAAGTTATATTATATTTTTCGACCATTATCCAATCTTTTCCTTCTACATAGAGAACATTATAAAAAAGGCTCTTGTTTTTTTTATACAAGAGTCTTTTTTATTTAACTTCGCTTTTTTTATGATATATCTCGCTAACTTTTTTAATTCTCTATAGTTCGGATACACTTTATTTTACAAATGTATCGCACATCCACTCATAAAACTTTTCCTTCTCTTCAAATTGCGGATAATGCGCGGATTTTTCAAAAGTAATAAATTCTTTTTGCTCTGCTTCAACCGCATCAAAATATGTTTTCGCTGCGTGAAATGAAGTGTTATAATCATATTTCCCCATAAGGAAATAAAGCGGTAGCTTCATTTTATTCACCTTATTAGGTAATGGATTCTTTAAATCCTTTTCTAATAAGACAGTTTGAGATTTTGATAATCCCACGTTATAACGAATTACGTCAAACAAGTTATATTCATTACTGAGTAACATTCCGATGTTATCACCATCTGAGTTTTCAATGAGTCTTGATGTTCCGCCATATTTCGCAACATAATTTCGCGGAGTGTATGTATCGCCATTTTTAATTTTTTCAGTCAATCCATTTAAATAGAAAACTTCCTCTTCATTGCCTGCATTTTTCGCTTCTTCTATGACAAACTGTAAACTATCCATCTCACCTTCTACTGTATCACTCATCTGCCCTATCCCAACATACGCTTCGTATTTTTCAGGTGCTTTATTAGCAGCTTGCATTCCAATATATGTACCGTAAGAATGGCCGATCAATATTACTTTATCTTTACCAAGACGTTTTGAAACGTAATCTGTCATAGCTAATAAATCCTCTACTAATAGGTCTGATGAAAGGTTCGAATAGTCTTCAAAGAAGTGATACGATTTTCCACTTGCTCTTTGATCGTAATTAACAATCGTGAATTTCTCTTCCAATAAATCCTGGTATTTTTGAGCATATGGCATTTCTGAAGAGCCTGGTCCACCATGAACAAAGATAATAACTGGATTCCTCTTATCTTTACCGCGTATCATAATTTCATGATCACTTCCATTTATCTCTACTTGCTCTAATGTACTTATACTGTTTTTCCCCTTTATTTGCGAGGTCCATGTAGGAAATACTAGCGCTACCATTAGTATTAATGTAGTTATGACTCCAATAAATGTTATTAATTTTTTTATCTTCTTCATAAGATGCATCCTTTCTTATAAATTTGTAAAAATAACAATTTAATTCTATAAAACTACATTATGAATATCCTATACACTTCTTAACATTCCGCTATATAAACTCTTAATATTTTCTTAATTTTCAATACATTAATTGTAGAAAAACTTGATCACAGGTATTACAAATATAGAAAAAAAGCCCTTGTTTTCAAACAAGGACTCTTTTCATAAACTATTTCGCTACTTCTTCTTTCGGCATTACCATTCCTTTATACAATTGAACTGTTATCCAGTAATAGATGAAATAAATGACTAAGAAGATCCCAATCGGCACCCATACTTTTACAAACGGGTCAACTAATATAAAACTAAATAGGTTAAGCCCTACTAACACGTGGGAAATACCAATGATTGCTGGGAAGATAAATAAATATGAAATTTCTTTATATATACTTTTCGTTAACATACTGCGTCTCACACCGATTTTTCGTAACATTTCATAACGGCGTACATCACGAGAAGCACCTGTTAATATTTTGAACATTAGTGAACTTGCCATCATTGCTAAAAAGGCAATTCCGAGGAAGAATCCCATAAACATTGTTCCGCTCATGAAACTGTTCATAAATTGATAAATTGTCATTTTCGTAAATAAGTCTACTTTTGTACCTGTTGTTTTTTCAATTTGTTCTTTTTGTCTCTTATCTATTTCGATCAACAACGGTTTATACTTTTTCATATCATCTACTTTTGCTAATGTTACAGTGTGTTCTGTTCCTTGAATTCCTTTATAATGCGCTTCATCTGCAATTCTTACAGGTTTTCCGTTAAATTGATTATGTGTAATTTGTATCTCTCTTACAATTGCATCTTCCCAATCTCTCGGCATACGAGGGAATTTTGCTAATTCAGGAGCCTCTAAAGCAGAATATACAGGTTCAGTTAAAGGTTCAGTCACACGTTTACGAACAGGCTCTTTTAAAGTTTTTGTATCAAAGTGGTCTGAAACAAGTGGCGGTTTCGCAGTTAAGTCGTTACGTAAGTAATAAACCGCTTCTCCATCAACTTTATACTTGTACTGGCTTTCTTCAACAATTTCCATTTCTTTTAATGCAGCTGTATCTTGTTCATTTGGATCATGAATTACGACATCATAAACACGTGAGAAGTCTGTCATAATACCTACATTTTTTTGGAATGCCATACCTGCAGTCATCGCACCTGCGCCTAATGCAATTAACATTGCTACAGTACCTAGTACTCTCGATAAGCTATTCACTCGGAAACGTAGCTGTGCATATGTAAAACTATTTAAGCCCGTTTCATTTCGTTTTTTATTCCCTTTCATTTTCATCACAAAAAATGGGAGCAATGAACTAAAGATAAAATATGTTCCAAGTGTTGTAACAATTGTTGCTATTATAAAACCGAGTTCAGCAAACGTTTTTATATTTATCATAAAATAGTATCCTGTACTTACTAGTAATACACCAAGTACAGTCATTATAATAATGCGAGTTTTGCTTTTCTTCACTTCATCTAGTGTTTCATCTTCACGTATTAATTCTAATTCTGTTTTACGTAATAAACGGATGCTATTCATTAAACCAGTAATAAAAAATAGTACTAAAAAGAAAATAGCTGTAACTATGATTGCTGGTGTATATACAGATGAATAACTACCTTTTGCTGAAATTTCCATACCATTTATTAAAAAGTTTCCTGCTACACTTGCAAGTAACATCCCTACTAAAATTCCTATAATAATACTGACAATACCCATACCGAATGTTTCAATAAATAATAACTGTGCTACTTTTTTCTTTTTCGCTCCGAGCATCATGTACATACCAAGTTCTTTTCTCCTTAACGTAAGTAAGAAAGAATTGGCATATATAATATAAAATACAGTAATGAAAGATAATAATATTGCACCTACCCAGAATACGAGTCTAATACTACTAATTAGACTATTATCTTTCGTAAATTCACTATTCATCGCCATCGTTTGGAACATGTAAAAAATACTAATACTAATAACGAGACCGATAAGTAAAACCATATAATCTTTTAACATCTTTTTCATACTATGACGTGATAATTTGAATAACATAGTCTCGCCCCCTACTTAGACTCAGCAGCTGAGCCCATATGAGCGAGCACACCTAAAATGTCTTGATAGAAACTTTCTCGCGTTCCTTGACGCTTTAATTCTTTATACAGAAGACCATCTTGAATAAATAATATACGCTCACAATAACTCGCACTAAATGCATCGTGTGTAACCATCAAAATACTTACATTGTGATTTTCATGTAAATCTTGCATCGCTTCTAATAAGCTTTTTGCATTTTTACTATCAAGCGCTCCTGTCGGTTCATCTGCTAATACGATTGCTGGATTATGTACTAAAGCTCGTGCTGCCGCTGTTCTTTGCTTTTGTCCACCAGAAACAGCAGTTGGATATTTTGTTAAAATTTCAGTAATCCCTAATTTCTTCGCCACCTCATTTACCTTTCCCGTAATCTCGCTTGACGGTACACCTTGCAGAGAAAGTGGTAAAGCAATATTTTCATAAATTGATAAGTTTTCTAGTAAGTTAAAATCTTGAAAGATGAACCCTAATTTTTGAGATCGAAAATCTGATAATGCATTCCCCTTCATAGAAGTAATATTTGTACCAGCTATTGTCACACTACCACCTGTCGCTTGATCCAATGTACTAATCACATTTAGTAAAGTCGTTTTTCCAGATCCAGAAGGACCCATAATCCCGACAAATTCCCCTTCTTTAATATTTAATGATACACCCCTTAATGCTTTTGACTGATTCTCATTCCTTTTCCCATACGTTTTTTCTACACTTTCTACAGTAACTACATTTGTTGACATCTCTTTCACTCCATCCCTTTTGTATACAATTAATTTCTCACATATTTCTTATCTTTTTCTCATGTAAACCCTTAAGAATTTTTTAATTTTTCAATCAGAAAGGATTACACGGATAACATGAACCTATTTCCTACTTCATATTCTCATTTTTCTACAACTCGTTCCCTCGATTTCGCTTACATTTACCTTACATTTTTGTAAGATAAAAAAGAAAACACACTAATTTCTAATAGTGTGTTTTCTTTACAATCAATATTTTCTATTCTTTATTTCTTCTTCAATACTTGCCACAAATACATCTAGCGCAATAACTTCTGACTTCTCTTCCCCATATTTACGTACATTTACAGCTCCGCTTTCCATTTCCTTATCCCCAATAACAAGAACATACGGTACTTTTTGCATTTGTGCTTCTCTTATTTTATATCCTAATTTTTCATCTCGTGCATCTTGTTCAACACGAATCCCAGCTTGTGCTAATTTATATGCAACCTCACTGGCATATTGTTCATGTACTGCATTTGAAACTGGAATTACTTTTACTTGAACTGGTGCCACCCATGCCGGGAACGCACCTCCAAAGTGCTCAATTAATATTGCTAAGAAGCGATCTAATGACCCTAAAACTGCCCTGTGAATAACAACTGGTCTTTTCTTTTCATTCTTCTCATCTATATAATTTAAATCAAATTTCTCTGGCATTTGGAAATCAAGCTGGATTGTTCCGCACTGGTGACTTCTATTTAAAGCATCTTTAATATGAAAATCAATTTTCGGCCCGTAAAATGCACCGTCACCTTCATTTAGTCTATATTTATAATTTAGCGATTGTAATACATTTTCTAATGCTGCTTCTGCTTGCTCCCATAATTTATCATCACCCATTGAATCTTCTGGACGAGTAGAAAGCTCTACTTCATATTCGAATCCAAAAGTTTTATATACGTAATCAATTTGCGCCATTACTGATTTAATTTCATCTTCAATTT
Organism: Bacillus sp. SSR7; assembly: GCF_055902415.1. NCBI lineage: Bacteria > Bacillati > Bacillota > Bacilli > Caryophanales > Bacillaceae > Bacillus > Bacillus sp. SSR7. The sequence goes on from NZ_JBVVXV010000001.1 coordinate 597,514, forward strand.
GTTTTGGAGTTACAAATAAATGTGCATCATCTTGGCAGAAAGTACGTACTCTTAATAACCCGTTTAACGCACCACTAAATTCATGACGATGTACTTGACCAAATTCACACATACGAATCGGTAATTCACGATAAGAATGCAATTTATTTTTAAACATAAGCATGTGCCCTGGGCAGTTCATCGGTTTTAATGCAAAACTTTTATTATCTACTTCAGAGAAATACATATTATCTTTATAATGTCCCCAGTGCCCTGATCTCTCCCATACTTCTTGGTTCATCATGAACGGAGTGCGTACTTCTTGATAATTGTACTCTTTTTGAATTTCTCTTAAAAATGCTTCCAATTCGTTACGAATTATTTGTCCTTTCGGTAAATAAAACGGCATTCCCGGAGCCTCTTCAGAAAACATAAATAACTCAAGCTCACTGCCTAACTTACGATGATTTCTTTTTGCTGCTTCTTCAACGAAATGTAAATACTCTTCTAATTCTTTTTGAGAAAAGAATGCAACACCATATATACGCTGAAGCACTTGATTATTACTATCTCCTCGCCAATATGCACCTGAAACGTGAGTTAATTGGAAAGCTTTCAAATAGCCTGTTGAAGGTAAATGCGGTCCTCTACATAAATCTACAAATTCACCTTGTTTATATAGTGTTACACTTTCCCCACTAGGAATTGCCTCTAACAATTCTAATTTCAGATGATCATTCATTTCTTGAAACAATGTTTTTGCCTCTTCTCGTGAAACTTCAACTCGTTCTATTTTTACATTTTCATTTATAATTTTTTTCATTTCTTTTTCGATTTTCGGTAAATCTTCTACATTTACACTACTTGGAAGATCCATATCATAATAAAAACCATTTTCAATAACAGGCCCTACTCCAAGATTTATATCACCATACAATCTTTTTACAGCTTGCGCTAAGATATGTGCCGCGGAGTGTCTTGCAATTTCTACACCTTCATCTGAATCTATAGTAATGATTTCTACTTCCGCATTTTCTTCAATATTTCGGCGTAAATCATATAACCCATCATTTACTTTCCCCGCGACTGCTTTCTTTTTTAAGCTACTGCTAATGGATCCCGCAATTTCTTCTAAAGTAATTCCTTTTACAAATTCTTTCACGCTACCATCTGGAAATTTAATTTCAATCATTTGTTCTTTCATTTTTCATCTCTCCATTTCATAATAAAAAGCACACTCATCCCTAAAATAGGGACGAGCGTGCTTATACCCGTGGTTCCACCCAGATTCCCATTGCAAACAAACAATGGCTTCTTTTACGGTAACGTCGCTTACACGGCACTAGATACTTAGTTTCCCTAGTGCAGCTCTAAGGTGGTAAGTTATTTTTCTGCGTTAGGAAGTTCTCAGCTTTCCTTCCTTCTCTGTACAACCGGGGAAAATAACTCGTGTCCTTTTCTTCGCTTATTATGAAATTGAATGCAAAAAAGCATATTCATCCCTAAAATAGGGACGAATATGCTTATATCCGTGGTTCCACCCAGATTCCCATCACAAAAAAACATAATGGCTTCTTTTGCGATAACGTCGCTTACACGGCACTAGATACTTAGTTTCCCTAGTGCAGCTCTAAGGTGGTAAGTTATTTTTCTGCGTTAGGAAGTTCTCAGCTTTCCTTCCTTCTCTGTATAACCGGGGAAAATAACTCGTGTCCTTTTCTTTGCTTTTTTAAGTACATCCATTAATTGTTATTTACTATATCTTATTCATTTTATTTTTGCAAGTGTTTAAAAAAATTATTTATTTAATTAAAAAAAGTGAAACCAAATTTTTTTGGTTTCACTTCACAATTTTACCAATCTTGTGGTTCGTAATTTAAGTCTGCAAATAGACGGCGTTTCTCTTTTTTTGTTAAATCTCTCCACTGTCCAACGGGTAAATTATTTAATTCAATATTCATAATTCTCGTACGTTTTAACGTGTATACTTGATAACCTAAAGCTTCACACATACGACGAATTTGGCGATTCAACCCTTGTGTTAAAATAATTTTGAACTCATATTTTGATAACTGTGTGATCTCACAAGGAAGTGTTTTTGTACCTAAAATTTTAACACCTGCCGCCATTTTTTCTAAGAAATCGGGTGTAATTGGCTTATCTACTGAAACGATATATTCTTTCTCATGTTTGTTTTCAGCACGTAAAATCTCATTAACAATATCACCATCATTCGTTAACAAAATTAAACCATCTGAGTCTTTATCAAGACGTCCAATATGGCTAATTCGTAAAGGGTGATTCACTAAATCGATAATATTACCTTTTACTGATTTTTCACTTGTACATGTAATACCTACTGGCTTATTTAAAGCGATATATACGTGATCTCGAGCAATACGAAGTTGCTCTCCATTTACGCGTACATCATCACCTGGATTCACTTGGTCACCAATTTTTGCAACCTTACCGTTAATAATTACTCTTCTCTCATTAATTAATTTATCTGCTCCGCGTCGAGACGCTTTTCCAGCTTCACTAATAAATTTATTGATACGCAAATTAGGCACTTCCTTTTCTAAAAAAATTCTAGCTCACACTGCTTCTACCGTACAATACAAAAGGGTAAGCCTGCTATTATAACTTAAATATATTAACATGAAAGGGTATATAACGTCTTCTATTAATTACTCATTTATAAGAAAATATCTTTATTATACATTCATTTATGCACTTTTTCCGCGCTTAATATACAAGCCATTCTTCCTTACATACAGCTTGTTTTCCTCTTATATCTTCTATATCTTCATGAATATTAGCTAATTTATATAAACCTGGAAACATCTCTTCCACATAATGTTGATGAGCCATTTCATCTTTCCAATAAGTGAACACTATGTAACGGTTCTCATTTTTTAAAGACTTCCCAACTACTCCACCTAACATTCCTTTTGCTTTTTCCATTCCTTTATTCCAAATTGTTTCTTGCTTATGTAAAAAATACTTTTCCTTTCCTAACTTTAAATCACATATAGCAACTCTTACGAATGAGCCTTCTGTCACAACATCTTTCAAATGCGTATCAGCTATATCATACAACGTTTGAAACAGTTCAATTTCACATGAAAGAAAAGTATCCGCTTGATTGCTATTTACATAAATTGTATCGTGAGCACCATTCATAAATGATTGATACGCACTTCTATCTTCCCATAAAGTAAATACGCATGCCTCATCTTTATGCCATCCACCAAATTGTCCATGAAATCCATCTAGATACTGTATATCTTGCCATTTTTCTTGTGCTTTTGAAAACAATTCTTTTTTCTCTTCTTCTACCTTACAGTAGATTGTTTTTAGTAGCATTTTTAATTCCCCCTTATCTTATATTCCATTTCCCATTTGCAATATTTTCTACATTTCCACCTACACGAACATTCATTTCACTTTCTCCCTCTTTTTTGTTTACATAATATTTTTATGTTATTCTGGTTATCTATATTATTCAAAAAATCAGCCGCTCTTTCTATTAGCCATTCACCAAATGTACTTAAAAATAATAAAATTTCATTTATATCATTTATCGGCTCAATTACATATTGTAATGCCTTTCTCATATTTTTTTCTTGTTCAGGAAAATGCTTACTAAATAATTCATATGCAGGATATAAGTCTCTGGAATAAAGCCCTTCTCTCTCAATTGTCAATGCCAGACCTGACCTGATTATTATCTTCATAATCCAACGACAACAATCTTCTATATCTTCCACGCCTTTATTATGTATTAACTCTTTGCGTGCTTGTCCAATTTGTTTCCCCAGTTGAATAAGGTGTTCATGGGCTAACTCCTGACTTACTTTATATTTAGGTAAAGACGATGTTACATCTTCACCACATATACATACTCCATGTGTCTGTATCATAAAGCTTATAAAAGAAAAACTCTTTGAATTTATCACTTCTTTTTCACTGTAAAAACTCAATTCCACTCCTGTTATACAATTAAACTTTTGCAAACTTTGAACTTCTAGTTTCTTTCGCCAACTTAAGTCTATTAATTTGGGATCCTTTCGTACTACTATAATTACATCTATATCTGCAATTCCTTCAATTCCAATCCCCCTTGGAATTGAGCCTCTTATATAAACACTGTGTAAATCATCCTGTAACAATTCACAACAAGTATTTTTTATTTCCTGTATTACCTCCATAAACATAGGTTGCACTTTTTCAATATGTGCATCATTTATAATATATCCTTCATCATCTGTAGGACAAAAACGTCCTATTTTTTTTATACTTGGCAAATTATCAACTCATTTCTAGTAAGAAATACTATTTTATTCTATACGCATAATGATTATTATTCAAATAATTCAGAATTAAAAAACCAAAAAAAGGATAGGAAGTAAACAGTCTAAAATAACGTTTATTTCCTATCTCTTTTATCATCAATCATTTTTCAAATATAGAATACGTAATTTCTCCTGGATAATGTAATACAGTTACCTTCCGCTCTCCTTTTTTAAAACTAATAGTATGCCCGTTTTCCCCTAAGTTCTCCCATTCACTTGCCTTTGTAATAGGCATTACACTTATATATTTATAATTCTCTTCCTTATCATCGTTAATATGGATTGCTGACATTGGTACCAGAAAATCTTCAATTTTAGATTCTTTGTCTAAATATATGAGTGCAATTAAGCTAATTAACAGCATAGTCATTGAAATATTTGAAACTAGTTTTCTTCTATTCATTTTCACTAAAATTCCTCTTTTCTCACATATTTCTTTTATCATTTTACTAACTTTAATTATTCGCGTATAGAAAAAATATAATTTAAATCATTTCTAACCTATTTTCTCTACTTAAAACAACATTATTGTTATATATTAGAATTATAAGTTTTTAAATTTTGGAGGCGTTACATATTGCAGAAATTACTTTTTACTAAATGGACTGTTGTTATTTCTATTTTCATCATTTTCAGTACGATTTTATATGTTACTAATGTGAAAAATAACAACAAAAAAGCAACTGTAGAAACAGTGGATACAAAAATTTTTAAAACTAAATTACAACCTAAAATCAATGAATTAACTACTAATTATAATGACATCATCGAAAAAGATTGGTTGCCTGCCTGGGAAGAGATTAACACGAATGGAGATTCAGTAGATAGAAATAAACTACTAGTTACAATGAATGCTGTTTCCAGGCAATACGAAACAATTATGAACGAAATAGACATGCTTAAAATCGAAGAAAACATAACAGATATAAATATACAAAAACAACTAATTGAATTCACAACTCAGTTTAAATCCGCATCAAATTTTATGAAAAATGCAGCAAATTTGATTATAGACGGAGCAAATAACTCTACTCCAACCAATGAAACTATTGAAAAAACAAAACATGCTTTAGGGCTTGCAGATCAACATATTGTCATCGCTTTATCTACTTTAACTGAAGTTGAAGAGAAATTAGCACTTGCAAAAAAATAAAACTGTTTACTATTTTACAATAAAAAAAGATTGCAATTAACATTTTGTCTGTCTATAATGTTTTTATTGATTTATTATCAATGTTTTTATAAATTTTATAATTCGGATGAACCATTCAGGAGAAGGTCTATTGATCTACCGACGGGGCAAAAAGTTGTTAACCGACTTTGAAACTCTCAGGTCTTGTTTACAAGTAGAACTGCATGGGGACGAATCTCTGGAGAGACTCCCTCTCGCTTTATAGCGTAGAGGAAAACGAGCACCGAAGGAGCAAATCCGCTATTCTAGCGGATAATCTCTCAGGTAAAAGGACAGAGACAAGCGAAAGAAAAAGCCGATTTGTATCGGTTTATTTTTCTATCCCTTGTTTCTCCAGAGACCATTTCATTTACTTGAAGTGGTTTTTATTTTTTCTAAAAAAGGAGAATAAAGATGGAGACAGTAAGTAAAGTATTAGAACAAATCAATCACTATGTGTGGGGATTACCGACGTTGTTATTACTCGTTGGTACTGGAATCATTCTCACAGTGCGTTTAAAAGGTTTACAGTTTAGTAAACTGGTATACGCTCACAAACTAGCTTTTAAAAAATCAGAAGATACATCTTCCTCTGGAGATATTAGCCACTTCCAAGCACTTATGACAGCTATGGCGGCAACGATTGGAATGGGAAATATAGCAGGTGTTGCAACTGCTGTGACGATCGGTGGGCCCGGTGCAATCTTTTGGATGTGGATTACTGCTTTGTTCGGTATGGCAACAAAATATGCCGAAGCAATTCTTGCAGTGAAATACCGTGTTAGTAATGAAAATGGCGAATATTCAGGTGGACCAATGTACTATTTAGAACGTGGTTTAGGTAAGAAATGGCTTGCAGTTTTATTCGCTATATTCGGTACAACTGCTTCTTTCGGTATCGGGAATATGGTGCAATCTAACTCTGTTGCAGAGGCAATGCGAATTAATTTCTCTTTCCCTCCTGCTTTAACTGGTATAGTAATGTCATTTTTAATCGCTATCGTTATTTTAGGCGGTGTTAAAAAAATCGGGAAAGTGACAGGATATATCGTTCCTATTAAAGCTTTCTTTTATATCATCGCTGGTCTTATCATTATTTTCTATCACTACGATCAAATTCCTGAAGCATTTTTACTTATTTTTTCTGGTGCATTTAATGGTACTGCAGCAGCTGGTGGTTTTATCGGTGCGACTGTTGCATCAGCGATTCAAATCGGAATGGCGCGCGGTGTATTTGCGAACGAAGCTGGTTTAGGTAGTGCCCCTATTGCTGCGGCGGCTGCAAAAACAGATTCACCTGCAAAGCAAGCTTTAGTTTCTATGACTGGTACTTTTCTAGATACGTTTATTGTATGTACAATTACAGGACTTGTATTAATTACTACAGGTGCATGGAAGTCTGGTAAAACTGGGGTTGAAGCTACAACACTTGCGTTCCAATCCGTATTTGGCATTGCTGGTAGTATGATTCTAGGTATCGCCATTATATTATTCGCCTACTCTACTATTTTAGGCTGGTCGTATTACGGTGAGAAATGTGTAGCTTATTTATTTGGAGAAAGTGCTGTTAAATATTATAAAGCAACCTTTATTGTCATGATTGCTATTGGTGCGAATTTAAAATTAGGCATCGTATGGACATTTGCGGATATTGCAAATGGACTTATGGCGATTCCAAACTTAATTGGTCTTATTGGGTTAAGTAGTATTGTTGTTGCTGAAACAAATCGCTTTTTACAAGCAGAGAAATTGAAAGAAAATAATAAAAAACAGGCAAGTTAATCTATGAAAGTAGGAATGACTCATATATGATGAGCATTCCTTTTTTCATCCCCTCTTTTACTTAATTACTATCATTAAAAATATATTTATATCAATGTTTACTCCTTTTTATTCCTCCAAAAGTTTTTCACATAAATGTCATAAATCGTATGGTCTAACTATATAGTTGAAAAGGAATGCGACATTAAAGTGTCGCTGAAAAACTCATCCAAGAAAAGGGAGGAAAAATCTTTTGAAAAACAAAATCATTGTTTTCCTATCTGTTTTGTCATTTATTATTGGTGGTTTCTTCTTTAACACGAATACTTCAAGCGCTGAAACATCATCTACTGATTACGTTCCTAACCAATTAATTGTTAAGTTCAAACAAAATGCATCTTTAAGTAATGTGCAATCTTTTCATAAATCTGTCGGAGCTAATGTCTTATCTAAAGATGATAAGTTAGGTTTTGAAGTCGTACAATTTTCAAAAGGTACTGTAAAAGAAAAAATAAAGAGTTATAAAAATAATCCAGATGTAGAATATGCAGAACCGAATTATTACGTTCACGCCTTTTGGACTCCAAACGACCCATATTTTAATAGTCAATACGGATTACAAAAGATTCAAGCTCCACAAGCTTGGGATAGCCAACGAAGTGATCCCGGTGTAAAAGTAGCCATTATTGATACAGGAGTTCAAGGCTCACACCCTGATTTGGCTTCGAAAGTAATTTACGGGCATGATTATGTTGATAACGACAATGTTTCTGATGACGGTAATGGTCATGGTACGCATTGCGCTGGAATTACTGGGGCACTTACGAATAATAGTGTCGGAATTGCTGGTGTTGCCCCACAAACTTCAATTTATGCTGTCCGCGTATTAGATAATCAAGGAAGTGGTACTCTTGATGCTGTAGCACAAGGTATTCGAGAAGCTGCTGATTCGGGTGCAAAAGTAATTAGTTTAAGTTTAGGAGCTCCAAATGGTGGGACTGCATTACAACAAGCCGTTCAATATGCATGGAATAAAGGCTCTGTTATTGTTGCAGCTGCTGGAAATGCTGGAAATACAAAAGCTAATTACCCTGCTTATTACAGCGAAGTGATTGCAGTTGCTTCTACAGATCAATCAGATAAGAAATCTTCATTTTCTACTTATGGTAGCTGGGTAGATGTTGCAGCACCAGGTTCAAATATATATTCCACATATAAAGGAAGCACGTATCAATCATTAAGTGGTACATCTATGGCAACACCTCATGTCGCAGGAGTTGCTGCTCTTTTAGCAAATCAAGGATATAGCAATACACAAATTCGCCAAATTATTGAGTCTACTACAGATAAAATTAGTGGTACAGGTACGTACTGGAAAAACGGTAGAGTCAATGCATATAAGGCTGTACAATATGCGAAGCAATTACAAGAAAATAAAGCTTCTTAAGAAATAAAGTAAAACTTTAATCAGTCGCTCTACCATTAATGCGGAATAAAATAGAAGGAGAGACTTCTACAACGAAAGCCTCTCCTTCTTATAAACTATATTACTCTCCCTGCTTTTTAACCATATGTAAATACAGAACAAAATCCATCATTGTCGACGAATGACCAAGTTGACGAATCATCGCTGTTATATTTCCTCTATGATATGTACCATGATTTACGACATGTTGTACTAACTCTAAAATTGAAGTTTCTAATTTTCCTACATATGGATTCTCGATAACAAATGCAGCATTCACATCTTGTATTGTACTTAAAAAGTCTTTATATAGATTTGCCATGTTTTCAAACATTTTTTCTAATTCATGTAACGATTTGTTTTCCATTTGTTTTCGTAATTCTTCTCGGCCTTGTATGGCTTCATTCATACTTTTACCATGCAATATGTGTAACCACACTTGATCTGTAATATAAATATGGGCAAACGTATCCTTGATTGATGGAAATACACTCTGTATCTGTTCAGTAAAAATAGTCTCATAGTTTGGTAATTTTTTTAGTCGATTGAATAATCGTATATTAGCCCAAGCATGGTAATCCACCTGTTTTAACATGTACTCTCTCAAACGAAATCGCCTCCTTATTGTATGAAACGAATAGTTTGTTTCTTCATTTTTGATTCTCTATCAGCCTTAACAATTCCTTTTTCTTCAATTTTACATTTATCTATAGTTTTATATTTTACGTGCGTATAAAATTCCGTTTGAAATGGAAACGGTGTAATGCGAATTGTTTCCTCATCTATCCATTCAGCTTGAATAGGTTTCTCCTCTTTACTATTAAACATTTCTGTCCCTTCAAAGCCATCTTTAAACAAATCAATTTCATCTTTCTTTTCTATCCCTGGTTTATTCATACAGACATATAAAGAAAGTTCGTCGCAAAACTTTAATAATCTATAATGTTTATCGAACATCGTAAATTGTTCTTTTGTTAGCGTTGTCAATATTCTTTTTTGTCGTTCCAATTCCCCTGTATAAAATGACATCATCTCTTCATCTTCCTCATTTAATGGAAATGATAAAAAATGCTTACTACAAAGTAATGCTCCGTATGGATTGGAATCTTCAATTTCATTCAAACCAATCGTATAAAAGACAAAGCGTAATGAACTTGGACAATCCATAAATGTATATGGGATATTTTTAGCATCATTCAAAATTGGTACTTTATCAAGTTCTATCCATCCTCTATCATGCTCATATATTGCATCAATTGTCTCTTTTAAATATGTGTCATCTTCAAAAAAATCTTCTTTTATATGCTTTGCAATCTCTCCAGCTAAAAAACCATGATCATGTTGACGAATTAATATACTTTCTTTCTCATCCTTTTCACGAAAAATCATCCGTATACTCCCCCTCATCCTCATATTACAGCGTTTTCTATTCATCAATTCTTAATTAATCCCTAATTGTTAGCAGGGATTCAGTTTCTTGCAACGAAATTAACATAACTATATAGCATTCTTTCTAACAATATAAATAGCTTTATCTTTACTATCTATTATACTAAATCATTCATTCCAAAAAATTTTTTTATGAGGTGAAAACATGAACAAAACAGAATTAATTAAAAATGTCGCACAATCAGCTGATATTTCTCAAAAAGATGCTTCTGCAGCTGTACAATCTGTATTTGACACAATTGCTACTGCATTACAATCTGGTGATAAAGTTCAATTAATTGGCTTTGGAACTTTTGAAGTTCGTGAAAGATCTGCTCGTACAGGACGTAATCCACAAACCGGCGAAGAAATTCAAATCGCTGCTGGTAAAGTTCCTGCATTTAAAGCAGGTAAAGAGTTAAAAGAAGCTGTGAAATAAACAAGAAACCAGCCATTTTATAGGCTGGTTTCTTGTTTTAATTTAGTAATTGCTTTATATTTTCTGCATGATACACCTCGCAAATATAAAATATGCATCTGCAGTTACTTACAATTTGATATTTTCTTGTTGGATACACATGCGCCGAAACAGAGCATCCATCGAACAATTCAATAATATTCCCAGAAGGCTGATATCCTTCATATAATACGTTCCTTCTTACTTCCATCTTTTCTATAAGTTTTTCAACTGGAATGTTTCCACTCTCTAACTCCCTCTTTATTGTATTTGGTAAAAACGAGGTATCCGCAAAAATGAGATTTTCAGATAATACTTTTCCTTTATAACTAATATTGGATACACGGTAAAGAAATGTTCCGTTTTTATCAAAGAAACTCTTTGCTTCTTTCGGGATATACTGTCTATCAAGCACCTCTTGTTCTAGAACATCAAACTGAACTGTATCATTCAAAAGCTTTTCTAAAGCATGAATAGATGATGTATCTCCAGAAAATAAAATATTTTTAATTGCTTGTACATGATAAGTGAATTCATTTGTTCTATTTTCCGCTACTAGCATGAGGAACACCTCTTCTATAAAATATTTTATTAAACTTATTTATCATTTAAAAGCGCTACTGCATCCAGCTGTATGATTTCGGTGACTTCTTTACTGAATATTGCAATTGAAGCCGTATAATCTACACTTGGCCTTAAATCTCTCATCACTGTATTTTCTACTAACTCTTGTCTATCCTTAAAAAACAACAAGTTTGGAGGTTCATTTGGAGCTGATATAGTAATATCCACTGGTGGAATCATTAGACCTTCACCTGTCGCTTTGAGCACAGCTTCCTTTCTAGTCCAATATGTTAAAAAACCTTCTATTTTTTGTTCATTAGGTAATTTCATAACTTGCGCTATTTCAATGTCTGTTAATACACCTTCTGCCATTTTCATTACATCTATATTTGGATTCATTTGTTCAACATCAACGCCTACAGGTGCAGACTTTGTAAATGCAACAACAACCCATTCACCCGAATGTGAAACCGATAACTGCGGCATACCCTCTGGTAATTGTGGTCTACCATGTTGTAAATTACATACTGGGCACAGCCTATCAATTGGCACTTGAACTGGTGACATAGAAAGTATTTTACCTAGAACTAATCTACTAATTACACAACCGATTATAAAACGAGCACGATCTGCCGAATGATGATATGAATTTGCCTTCTCTCGTTCAACATCATTTAGTAAATTGTAATGCCATGATTGTAAATCCGAAATTCTTCCCCACCATATTTGACAATCATTCTCATTCAAAATCGGTATAGAATCTACAACTTTACTTTCTATCATGTAAACTCTCTCCTTCTAAATACCAATATCATTTTATTTCAAAAGACCATTTTCAAACTTATTCATTTACAATTTCTTTCTCTTTTTGTAATACAGGTAACGGTTTTTTCTTCTTTTTTGACATTACCTCTTTATCAGAAATACGTAAAGAAAATAGTAATGCTACGAGTAAAAATATTGCTGACCCAATTAATGCCGCTTGATATGGCACGAAATCTGAATGAGCATTATGTTGTGCACTGTTATTTCCAAAACCAGCTAATATACTAGCTAAAACAGCAACTCCTATTGCTGAACCTAATCGATTTTGCACATTAAATATAGTAGTTGCTCTCCCCATAGAAGGTGGCGTTATATTGTTAAATGCAGAAAATTGAACTGCTCCAACTGACTGTCCTAAGAAAATACCTATGCCAAACAATAATGCCCGTATTTGCCAAGGATTCGTATCGTGATTTACAAAACTTAATAAAACAAAGATAATCGCCGTACAAATTAACCCGATAGAAATTACCTTACGAGCACCTAATTTCTTATATGACCAAGGCACAATCTGTGACGATATCATTAATCCAATTGCCTCTGGGAATGTAGTAAGACCTGATTCCAGTGCGGATGCTCCTATTACATTTTGATACATAAGCGGAAAAACAAATAACATTCCTAGTAAACCAGCTGATGAAAATAATGATATAAGGCTCATCTTTCTAAAGACTGGTTCTTTTAATAAGCGTAAATCTAACATCGGTTGCTTTACTTTCAGTTCTACGATTATAAACAATGTAATGAATACAAGCCCAGAAATCCCTGTACTCATAATTTCTGGAGAAATCCACCCTTTTGATGGTCCCTGGCTGAGTGTATATATGAGCATCGCAAATCCTGGTGCTGATAAAATAAAGCCGAGAGAATCAAAGCGACCAGCTGATTTTTCAACATGCTCTGCTAAAAATAGAAGTCCAAATAGCAATGCAACGATTCCAAACGGTAGATTAATATAAAATGCCCAGCGCCAAGACATTTGATCTACAAAAAAGCCACCAATAATTGGTCCTACTGCCGGTGCGACAGCAATTGGCAACACAATAAACCGAGAAATTTTCGGCCTTTCCTCTGGTGAAAATGTTCGGAATAACATCGCCATCCCAACTGGCGTTAAAAGCCCTCCACCAGCACCTTGAATAATACGAAAAATATTCAATGATGTAATATCGTTCGCTATCCCACATAACGCAGATGCAGTTGTAAATACGAAAAGAGCAGTTAGAAATACTCTTTTCGTACCGAATCGATCTCCTAACCAACCGGAAATCGGAAGGAAAACAGCTAAACTAACTAAATACCCAACATTAACCGTCCCCATTGCAGATGGGGCTACTTGTAATTCTTTACTTATCGTTTGTAGTGCTACGTTCACAATTGTTGCATCCATCGCAGCCATAAACATCGCTGTTATATATACGATGCTTACAACTACTTTTGGATTTATTTTTGCTTTCATTATCGTTTTCCTACTACTATTTTTTCACCAGCTTGATTACTTTTTGGATTCAAATCAGTCCAGTTATTTTCAACATATTGTAAGCAATCATGCCTGCTAGCTTCTTCATGTATGACATTCCACCCAATAGGTACATCAAGAAAGACAGGCCAGAGAGAATACTGGCCCTCCTCATTTATTAATACTTTATATGTGTAATTATCGTTTTCAAATGGATTCATCATACTCTACTTACCCCTTTCTTATTCTGCAAATATTTCGCTAATACTTGTCCAATTTCCGTAAGTGGACCTGGCTGACATAGATCTTTATGTCTACAGTCAATATCATGCTGCACAATTTGTCCATCTAAATAATTTAGCCACGTATTTGGAGAAATAGGATCAAACCAGTCTGGTATAACAGTAGATCTAAAGAATAAGATATCTCCGTTATAAACTTTCGGTACATATTTCCCTAACAACCCTACTGAATTTACATATGTTTCTTTCAAGTTCAATATAGTCTCTTCTTCAAGACTTGCTAATGCACTTCCATCTTTACGAAGGATTTCAACTGCACTTTCCATTGTAAGTGGTTTACCATCCATGTTATCTGGGTCATATCCGCCTAAAGCAAGTAAGGCGATTAACGCTTCCTCTTCAGTAGGTGCTTCCGTATTCGGTAAGAAGTGTCCAGGATAAGAATCAAGCATAACGAGTAATTCTACTTCTTCCCCTTCATTTTGTAGTTGCGCCGCCATTGCATGCACAACATTTCCTCCAAGCGACCAACCTAATAAACGATATGGTCCATGAGGCTGTACTTCACGAACGTGTTTTAAGTAATCCGCCGCCATCTCCTCTAAACTTTTTGGAAGTTCTTCATTTTTAGCGATGCCACGTGCTTGTACACCATAGATTGGATAATTTGTTCCTAAAGATTTCATAAGTCCTGCATAGCACCAACTTAATCCACCTGCTGGATGTACACAAAATAGTGGTAATTGATTCCCGCTTGCTCGTAATGGCAGCAACACATCAAGTGCACTTTGACCATTCCCCATCTCAAGTCTTTCAGCTAACCCTGCAACAGTCGGTGCTGCAAATAAAGTACCAATGTTTAGTTCCACTCCAAGCGCCTCTTTCATGCGGCTCATAAGCTGCACTGCAAGGAGTGAATGGCCACCAAGATCAAAGAATCCTTCATCAATTCCAATTTGAGGCACACTTAGCACTTCTGTAAACAAGTCACATAGCATTTCTTCTTGCGGTGTTCTTGGACCACGACTAGAAGATGATGCGATAAATTTTGGAGCTGGCAATGCCTTTCTATCTAATTTACCGTTCGGAGTTAAAGGTAACTCATTTACTACTACAAAAGCGTATGGAACCATATAATCTGGTAAACTACCACTAGCAAACTGACGCATTTCATTCGTATCAATCGCTTCATTATTTGATGCGACGATATAAGAAACTAACCGTTTATCCCCCGGTTGATCTTCCCGTACAATAACGGCTACTTGCTCAACTTTAGGGTGCTTCATTATGACTGCTTCTATTTCTCCTAATTCAATTCGGAATCCGCGAATTTTTATTTGATGATCTGCACGTCCTATATAATCTAGCGTCCCATCTTGACGCCAACGTGCTAAGTCTCCAGTACGATACATTCTTGTACCTGGCTTGCCAAATGGATCTGCAATAAAGCGTTCAGCCGTTAATCCTGCTCTTCCTAAATATCCACGCGCAAGCCCTGCGCCTGCAACATACATTTCTCCAACTACTCCAGGTGGGACTGGTTGTAAGTAGTTGTCTAACACATACACTTTAAGGTCAGGTATACTGCACCCAATTAAACTATTTGCTCGTAAAGAGACGATAGTTTCATCTAATTCAATATAACTAACATGTACTGTCGTCTCCGTAATACCATACATATTAATAAGCTTCGGTGCGTTATGAGGATGTCGACTATACCAATCTTCTAAGCGACTTAGCTCAAGTGCTTCTCCTCCAAAAACAACATATCGTAAAGATAATTTTTGACCAATCTCTTCATTTTCACGATCTGCTTGCATCAATTGGTAGAACGCTGATGGAGTTTGGTTTAAAACCGTAACCTTTTCTTTAACTAGAAGCTGTAAAAATTCTTTCGGCGAGCGACTTACCGTATGTGGCACTACGACTAAACGCCCTCCGTATAATAAAGGCCCCCAAATTTCCCAAACCGAGAAATCAAAAGCATATGAATGGAACATCGTCCAAGCATCGTTCCCGTCAAACTGGAACCAATGATCAGTTGCGCCTAAAAGTCTTACTACATTTTGATGAGGTATCATAACGCCTTTCGGTCTACCCGTTGAGCCTGACGTATAAATAACGTAAGCAATATGTGATGGAGATAATGGCTTAATTCGTTCCACTTCATCAATATTTTCTTCACTATATTTCTCAACTTCTGCTATTACTTTCACATCATCAACTAAAACTTTTAGTGCCTCATCACATTCAATTTCCACTTCTGAGTTTGTTAAAACACATGATGGTTTCGCATCATGGAGCATAAATGAAATACGATCTGACGGGTAATCTGGATCTAACGGTAGGTATCCAGCACCAGCTTTAAGAACAGCTAATAAGCTTACAACCATGTTTAATGATCTTGGCATTGCTAAAGCAACGAGTTGATCAGGACCAATTCCTTTTGCTATTAGGAATCGAGCTATTTTATTTGCTTTTGTATTTAACTCTTCATAAGTTAATTTCTTATCTTCAAAGACAACAGCAATAGAATTTGGATTTATATGAACCTGCTTTTCAAATAATTGTGGCAATGTCATTTCTGGTGCAATTTGAAAACCACCATTCCACTTTTCTAACACTGTATTTTTCTCTGCTAAAGTTAATATTTCTAATCTGCCAATGGATTGATCCGGATTTGTAGCTGCATCATCTAATAACAAAATGAATCGTTCTATTAGTTTTTGAACCGTTTCACGTTTATATAAATCGGTACTAAACTCTAGTAATCCATGTAAACCGTTCGGAGTACCATCAACCCCGTTACTCTCACTAATTTCAAATGTTAAATCAAATTTTGCAGAACCAACGCTTTGAATTTCAAGGCTCGCTTCTAAATCTGGTACATGAAACGTTGCTTCTGGTGTATTTTGAAAAGCTAACATAACTTGAAACAACGGGTGGCTGTTTCGAGTACGTACTGGATTTAACACTTCAACAAGTCTTTCAAATGGAACATCTTGATTTTCATAAGCTGCAAGATTTACCTGCTTCACTCTATTTAATAATTCTTTAAAACTTGGATCTCCTGAAGTATTTGTACGTAACACTAATGTATTTACAAATAAACCAACTATGTCAGAGAGTGCATCATCGTTTCTTCCAGCAATCGGACTTCCAATTGGTATATCAGTGCCTGCACCTAATCTTGTAAATAGTGCACTAAGCCCTGCTTGCAATACCATAAACAAACTAACTCCATTTTTACGTGCAAGCTCTACTAACCTACTATGCATACCTTCATCTATATGAAAATGAATTGTTTCCCCGCGGTAACTCGTCTCAATTGGACGCTGGAAATCTGTAGGTAACTCCATTTGGTCTGGTAAACCTTTAAGTTCTTCTTTCCAAAAATCTAATTGTGTTGAAATAAGACTCTCTGGTGTTGTTTCATCACCTAGCAATCGCTGTTGCCAAAGTGCATAATCTGCGTATTGAACTGGAAGTGTCTCCAGCTGAACTCTGTCACTTTGACATCGCGCTTTATAAGCCGCTGTAAAATCTCTCGTTAAAGGCTGTAATGACCAGCCGTCACCTACAATATGATGTAATAGAATTAATAATACATGTTCGTTTTCATTCAATGTAAATAGCTGCATACGAACTGCGGGTTCCAAATCAAGGTTAAAGCTATATCTTACCGCCTCTGCAAGCACACTTTCTAATTCCTCTTTACATGTTTTTGTTATAATCATTTCTATATTTAAATTTTCCATATCTAAAATTTTCTGATAGGAACTACCTAATACGTTAGGGAAAATCGTTCTAAGCGTTTCATGTTTCTCAACAACATCATAATAGGCACCTTGCAATGCTTCCTCGTTCAACTTTCCAGACAAACGAATGACTAACGGAATATTATAAGTAGGACTTGGACCTTCTAAACAATGTAAGAACCATAATCTACGCTGTGCAAATGAAAGTGGAACTTCATTTGGCCTACTTACTTTCTTAATCGCTGGTCTTGCAGTTTTTGCTCGATCCAATTGTTTCGCTAATTCAACAACAGTTGGTGATTCAAATAGTTTCCCGATTCCTAGTTCCACACTTAACGTTTCACGAATTCTTGCCATTAAACGAGATGCGAGAAGTGAATGTCCACCCATTTCAAAGAAATTATCATCAATGCTAATTCGAGAAACACCAAGTACTTCTGCAAATAAATCACATAATATTTCTTCTTTCGGATTTCTAGCAACCCTCTCATTGTTCATTCCATTAAAATCAGGAGCAGGTAATTTCTTTCTGTCAACCTTACCATTTGGCGTTAACGGTAATTCTTCTAGCAATACAAATGCTGATGGCACCATATAATTCGCTAAACTTTCTGAAACATAAGAACGAATTTCTGAAAGATGAATCGTTTCCTTCTCTTCGGCAACGATATACGCGATGATTCGTTTATCATTCAGGCGGTCTTCTCGTACCATTACTACTGCTTGCTTAATATTTTCATGGCGTTGTAATACCATTTCAATTTCAGCTAATTCAATTCGGAAACCACGAATTTTAATTTGATGATCTGCACGGCTCACATATTCTAGCACACCATCATTGCGCCATTTTACAAGATCACCAGTACGGTACATGCGCTCTCCTCGTTTTCCATAAGGATTTGCAACAAACCGTTCAGCCGTTAACTCTGGTTTTCCTAAATATCCGCTTGCAAGTCCTTCCCCTGCAATATATAATTCCCCAATCACTCCAGGTGGAACTGGTTGTAACCCTGCATCTAATACATACACGTCTGTATTGCAAATTGGCTTTCCGATAGGAGGTATACCTCTTTCCCTTTCATCGATGTTCATGACAGTAGACCAAATAGTCGTTTCAGTTGGTCCATATAAGTTTGTAATAGCGCAACCTAATTCTTTTAATGTATTTGCTAAATGCGCAGGAAGAGCTTCACCACCAACGAGCACATTTAGCCCTTGTAGCCTCTCCGGATAATCAGTTACTAACGCCTGCCAAAGCGTCGGTGTAGCCTGCATAATGGTCACTCTTTCTTCATGTAAAAGTGTCGTTAATGCAGAAGGCTCTTGTATGTCTTCTTTTTGCGCAATTGTTAAACTTGCACCACTAATAAGAGGTAAATAAATTTCTAGAGCAGAAATATCAAACGCAAATGTTGTAACTGCTAATAAATGATCATGTTCATGTAACGAAAACTTTTGTTGCATAGCCATTAAAAAGTTACTTAAACCTCTCATAGGAACAATTACACCTTTTGGGTTTCCTGTTGAGCCTGAAGTATATATTGTATAGGCTGGGTTTAAAAGTGATATATCATTCTTACATGCTATATTCATACGAGAATATGTATGTAATGCTAGTTTCGTTTCTTCGTCATCTAATACAATTTTTTTCATATCATTTTTTATAACTAACTTAGATGAAACAGATGAATGTGTTATGATACAAGCTGGTTTTGCATCATTTACTATATAATTTATTCGCTCGGCTGGATATTCTGGATCTATTGGTAAATACGCTGCACCAGCCTTTAAAACTGCTAGCATACTAACAACCATTTCCGTTAATCTTGGAAATACTAAAGCTACAAACTGGTTTGGTCGTATTCCTTCTTCTACTAAATAATGTGCTAGTTCATTCGCTCGTTCATTTAGCTCTTTATACGTAAGGTTTACACCGTCACAAGTAATCGCTAGTTTATCGGGATTTTTTTGCACTTGTTTTTCAAATGATATAGGCAGACTGATTAATTCATCGTCTTCCTTTGTTTCATTCCATTCCAATAAAACTTTATGATTTTCTTCAGGAAGAGTAATGTTTATCTTTCCAATCGACTCGTCTTTTTGATAATCATTTATCATTAATTCTAATAATTGCATAAATCTTTCTTTATGCAATGCTAGCTCCGCACCATTATATACTTCCGGATTCGCATCAAAATGAATCATTAGCTCATTTTGATCAAAACGTTTATATACATTTATTGATAAATCATCGACAGGTCCCGCTGATAAATTATGTGTAATACCACGATTTCCAGCAAAATTTAGCCCGTAATCAAAAGGCATAACATTCACTAACGGTCCAAACAACCTTTGATTTTCACCTAGTAACTTTAATTCTCTTCTTAATTCCTCATGACGGTATTTATAATGGCGACGTACATCTCGGATTTCTTTAGAAACTTGCTGCAATAATTCCGCAAGAGTTATATTTGGAGTTACTGTAATACGAAGTGGAACTAAATTCATTACCATACTTGGTGTATGAATAGATACCGAACCTAGACGTCCCATCATCGGTAAACCTAAAACAATATCATTTTCGCCTGTTAATTTATGCATATAAATACTTGTTACAGCGACAATGAATTCCGGCCAACTTGTTAACGAAAAATTGATATCTTCTAGTAAAGTTTTCGTACTAGAACTACATAAATATGCTGTTTCGCGTAAAAATCCATTTGATGTTCTCGGTGCTCGTTCTGCCAAACTTACAACTTCTGGTTCATCCACAAATTTTTCTAACCAAAAAGTACGATCTTCCTGAAATTGTTTAGACGCACGATACTCCATATCTTCTTGCACAACTTTTGCAAGAGAACCAAATGGCTTTTCATTCTTGTTTGTTTCTTCTATAAGTGATGTATACTCATTCGCTACCTTTTGGCTAAGAAGTGAAAATCCATAGCCATCCATCACAATGTGATGGATGCACTGATACCAAAAGAAACGATTATTTTCAACTTGAATAAGTGCTTCAGTAAATAAAGTATCTTTTTTCAAATCGACTGGCATAGATAAATCATTTTTCATCCATGCTTTAGCAGCTTCTTCAGGGTTTTCTTCTTTACGTACGTCAATAAAATGCATATGAAACTGTGATTCTTCAATAACTTGCCATGGGCCCATTTCATCCTCTTCGAAGCGAACATGAAGTGCTTCTGCTTCCATTACAACTTTACGTACTGCTAATTCGAAAATTTCTTGATTCATATTTCCGTTTATTTCTACATATTCCCCAGTATTATAAATTGGATTAAGCGGATCTAATTGTTGCGCAAACCACATGCCAGACTGCGCAGATGATAACGAATGACGAATCTTTTGACTGTTAGGCATTCTTTACTACCCCTTTATTATGTAGTCTATTTGTTACAGCACCTGTGCTGTTTGTGAAGATAGTAAACTGTACCAACCCGCAACAGTTGGACGTTCTGCTAAATCTGCAAAAGTGATTTCTTTCCCTTCACGACGCCACTTCTCTACTAAACTCATAATTCTGACCGAATCAAGCCCTCTAATTAATAAGTCCTCATCAATACCAATACTCTCTATTGGCTCACGAAGTAGTTGTGCAACTAATTCATGCACTTCCTGTATAGTGATCCCTTCACTCTCATCACCTTTTACACTTTTTAAATTGTTTAACAGTAGGTTTGTTGATGTCGTTACTGCACATCTATTAGATGCATACTCCAATGCTTGTTTATGATGCTCTAGTGAAAAATCAGCAACTGCATCTGCTACAAAGAACGGCTCTATACCATCCATAAATGCTTCACAAGCTGTTAAAAGACAGCCAATATGCGCATAAATACCGCAAATAATGAGTTGATCTTTTCCTTGTTCATTTAAAATTTCTAATAGATTTGTCTTTTTAAATGCACTATATCTCCATTTTGTTAGGAATATATCATCCTCATCAGGAGTAAGTTCATCAACAATTTTCTTTTTATCTGGTCCAGCAGGAATACCGTCACCCCAAAAGTCTTGTAATAAACCTCGTTGTTCTAACGTTTGCCCACCAGGTTGTGCTGTATAAACAACTGGTATACCAAGTTCCTTACATTTTTCTCTTATCATTTTAATATTTGAAATAAGTTCTACTTTTGGTGATTCTTTATCGCTATATGCATCAAGAAAATATTCTTGCATGTCATGAATTAAAAGTACTGCACGTTTCGGGTCTGGTGTCCAATTCACTTTATTTTTTGGTAGTTCTGATTCAATTGGCATTTTATATACTGAAATAGATGGAATAGCCATCTAATCACTTCCTTCCGGTTTTTATTATTGTTTTACTGTAATAAGTTTTTCAGCAATGACTTTACGTAGTTCTTTTTTGCTGACTTTTCCGACTCCTGTTTGCGGGAATGATTCAATAAATTCAATTCGATCTGGAATTTTATAAGCCGCTATACCACGTTCTCTTAAAAATATTTTTAATTCACTTACTGCCGGAACTTGTCCACGAGCTATAACAAAAGCACAGGTGCGTTCACCTAAATAATCGTCAGGCATAGATACAATTGCTACGTCATGGACCGCATCGTGTGCTAATAGATGATTTTCAACTTCTTCCGCAGCAACTTTCTCACCACCACGGTTAATTTGATCTTTATCTCTTCCTTCTACAATGATGTATCCTTGTTCATTTACTTTTACAAGATCACCTGTGCGATAAAACCCATCCTTTGTAAATGATCGTGCATTATGCTCTTCGGCTTTATAGTAACCACGAATTGTATATGGACCTCGTGTTAATAAACTACCTACTTCGCCAGGTTGTACATCGTTGTCATTTTCATCAACAACTCGTACTTCATCGAGTGCAGACATTGGTCTACCTTGTGTATAAATAATAATTTCTTCCGGATCGTCTAATCTTGTATAGTTCACTAATCCTTCCGCCATACCGAATACTTGCTGTAATGTACATCCAAATGTAGGGCGTATACGTTTTGCAACTTCAGCACTAAATTTCGCACCACCTACTTGAATCACTTCTAGACTCGATAAATCGTTATTACGTGAAGATGCAGCATCAAGCCATATCATTGCTAATGGCGGTACGAGAGCAGTAATCGTAACTTTTTCTTTTTCAATAAGTGCAAATGCCTCATCTGGACTACCTCCAGTTGCCAGCACTACTTTTCCACCCGCATAGAAAGTTCCAAATGTTCCAGGAGAGCTCATCGGGTAATTATGTGCTACTGGAAGAACTGCCATATAGACGCTTTCTGCATTCAAATTACAAATTTCAGCGCTAACACGTAAACTATAAATATAATCATCATGCGTTCGAGGAATTAATTTAGAAAGTCCTGTTGTCCCTCCTGATAATTGGAGAAACGCAACATCACTTGGCTGAACTTCTGGTAATGGAACGGGATCTATATATAAATCACTTATGTTCACAAATTCTTCTTCTTCTCCCACTACAATGACTTGTTGTAAAGTTGGTACTTTCTCTTTCACTTCTCTTGCTAGTTTTCGATAATCAAAACCGAGAGCCTTATCTGAAATAACGTAAGCACTCGCCTCACCAAACTCACAAAAATAACTAATTTCACTACTACGATGTGAAGGAAGTGCAAAGACAGGAAGTGCTCCAATTCGAAATAGCGCAAAACATATTTCAAAAAACTCGATAACGTTAGGTAGTTGGATTACAACTCGATCATCTTGCTTTATTCCTAAATTCAGTAAACCTGACGCTAAGCGATCTACTTTTTTATCAAGCTCACTATACGTTATATGCGTATTTCCACTTACAACTGCAATTTGATCTCCATATTTTTCAGCACGCTCTCTTAACACGCCGCCAAATGTTTCCCCAAGCCAACACCCTTCTTCTCGATAGCGATCGACAAATTCTTTTGGCCATTTTATATAACCTGTTAGCATTCTTTTTTCCCCCCTATTTTTCATTCAACGAACTATCATTTAACCCCAAAGCTTTCAGCATCGTTTGAAATTTAGCTGACGTTTCTGCTAACTCATCTTCTGGTTTTGACTCAGCCACAACTCCCGCTCCTGCAAATAATCGAAGGGTATTTTCTTGCACTTCAGCACAGCGAATTGTAACAATCCATTCACCATCTCCATTTAAATCGCTCCAACCTAGCATTCCTGTAAAAAATTCACGGTCAAATGGCTCAATTTTTTGAATCGCCTCTCTCGCTTCTTCCATAGGCGTCCCGCAAACTGCTGGCGTAGGATGAAGTGCAATTGCTAATTCCAAAGAAGTAGTATTCGGATCCTTTAGTTCACCTTTCACTTCCGTAGACAAATGCCACATCGCTTCACTATGAATAACGGATGGTTTTTCTGGAACATGTAATGTGTGACAGTATGGACGAAGCGCAGCAGCTACCGCTTCTACTACTACCGCATGTTCATGTAAATCTTTTGGAGAAGAAAGTAATTCCTCTGCTCTTCTTTTATCTTCAACTGGATCATCACTACGTGGTCTTGAACCAGCTAACGGATTAGAAATAACTTGCATACCATTACGTGAAACGAGTAACTCAGGACTTGCTCCAATTAATGTCTTATTATTCTCGTTTTCATCTTTCGGTAAATTAACAGCAAATGTATAACCATGCTTATTATGCTCTGCTAATTCTCGAAGAAGTTTTTGCTTATTAATCTTTTCGGAAGATTTAACATCTAACGATCTGGATAGAACGATTTTTTTAAAATCTCCGTCTTGTATTTTTTCAATTCCTTGCTGCACACCATTCATATACACTTCAGGATCTGGTACAGGCATCATTTCAAATGTTAATTTCTCATTTGTTTTAAGCTGATTTGTTGTATCCAATTGTAAACGATCAGAAATTCTGCTATATTCTGGTACGATAAGTTGAACTTCTTTTCTACGATCAAATGGCAAAGCACCGACAACGATAGGATTCGGATTTCCAGCTTGTTTTGCATTACGTAATACTGCTTGTACAAGTTCTGGAAAACTTTCAATTTCACGATGCTTTACTGTAGTAAACTCTCCTTCTGTCAATATCGTTCGAGTAGGTGAAGCGAAAAAAAATGAAGATTCAGTCTTATAATCTTCTAAAAGTTTTTCTGACAGTTCCTTTACAGCCGTAAATTCATTCATAGTATCGTAACCCCCTGAATTTTTTATTACACTCCTAATGTAGCTCCGCCATCGATACATAAATTGTGCATTGTAATGTGGCTTGCTTTATCTGAAGCTAAAAACAATACCGCTTCGGCAACTTCTGAAGGCTGTGCAATTTTTTGTAATGGTATACCGAGTCTATATGTACTTTGAGAACCAGCAATTATATTTTTTGCTCCATTCTCATCAGCCCATAGTAACCTTTGCATTTCAGTTTCAGTTGAACCTGGAGAAACTAAGTTACAGCGAATGTTATATGCCGCAAGTTCTAATCCTAAACACTTCATAAACATCGTCGTTGCAGCTTTGGATGCCGCATACGCTGCCATATCCATTCTCGGGGTGTTTGCTGCATTTGAACCAACTGTAACAATTGCCCCTGACTTTCTTTGCATCATACGTTTACTTACCGCTCGGGACATATAGAAAACTCCTGTAGTATTTACAGAGAATGTTTTATTCCAATCTTCATCACTTAAAGAGTGAATCGCTCCCATACGTAAAACCCCTGCAACATTAACTAATATATCTATCGGCGCTATATCATTTTCAATACCGTTTACCATATCTTCAACAGCGGTACTATCACTCACATCTAAACGAAATGTTTTCATACGTAATTCATTTTCATTTAAGAGAACGTTTAACCCCTCTTCATTTTGATCAACCGCAATAACTGTAGCTCCTCTTTCTAAAAACATTTTGGCAACAACACTACCTATACCTTGGGCTGCACCTGTTACTAAAACCGTTTTTCCATCAAATTCCCCTAAGTTCATTTCCTCTATCCTTTCATTTAAAAATTAATCTAATTAAACAAATTGCGATAATGATTATCATTATCAATGTAAAAAATAATACACTTACTAAACTAATTGGTCAAGTGTACTTTTCATCAAAATGTTATTCATTGATAATGTTTTTCATTTAATATTCTTACACCGAAATGATAATCTTTCTCAATAAACTTGTCAACCTATTTTTATTTTTCAGATAAAACATTTTAGATCATCCTACTAAAATCTTATCTAAACGCATTAAAAGTACTTATATTATAAATAAAATCCAAACTCCTCATTTTAAAATTGAAAAAGATAAACTTTAGATACGTTTATTTATAATGCTTTATGAAAAATTCAAATATATACTTTCTCAATATTTTTCTGAAAATATATCTTGCAAATATCAATGTATGTCTTGTTAATAATTTAAGATTTAATATGTATTTCGAATATAATATTCCATTTTTATATTCCAATATAATCCAAATAACAATTTCATTCACTTTTTTGTCTCAAAAAACCTAAAAAATTATATAACCCCCTTAAAATAATTCAAAAAAAGCACCCTATTTAACAGGATGCTTTTTCGTGATCATAGTGTTATAGAAGATTTATATACTTATGCTACGCTGCGATACTCTTCTTCTTGTTCTTTTTTCTGTTTAGGTGCTTGAATTAAAATTGCGATAATGAATGACACGACACATAATACGCCAATCACCATGAAGGTTGGTTTGAATCCACCTAGAAGTGCACCGATAAAGGAACCTGCAAGCGCTCCGAATCCAAATCCTTGGTATACAATTCCGTAATTCTTACTATGGTTTTTCATACCGAAGAAATCACCAACAATAGCTGGGAAAATAGTAATATTTCCACCAAAGCAAAACGCTACACTTGCTACACATACGAAATAGATACTGTAATTTAAATCTACGAAACTTAGAACTAACACTGAACTCGCCATAACAACAAAAGTGCCAGTAACGATTTTTAAACGGCCAATTTTATCTGATAACGGCCCTAGAATAATACGACCTAATGTATTAAAGATTGCAACCATAGCGACCGCATTAGCAGCTGTTGCTGCGCTAAGTCCTACAAGTTGAACACCAATGTCTTTTACCATACCAATTAAGTATAAGCCACTCATGCATGATGTAAATAACATAATAAATAATAAGTATACTTGTTTTGTACCTAACATTTCTTTTGTTGTATATTCATGAGTTTTTGTTTCTTGAACTGCACCTTGATCAGCAGCTTGATGGATTAAACAAGCTCCAAGGACAATCATAGCTGTAACAATTAAACCCCAGTATATAAATGCTTGTGATACACCAACTGATTCAATTAACTGTGCGTTAACGTATTTAAAGATTAAGCTACCTGAACCATATGCAGAGACAGAAATTCCAGCAATTAAACCTTTACGCTCTGGAAACCACTTTATTAAATTGGATAATGAAGTGATATATGCTGTACCATCTGCATACCCTACAACAACTCCTGCTAGTACATAAAGTAATATTAATGAGGAAGCTTGTGAACTAAGTATTAATCCTAGCCCTAATGCTAGTCCAGCTATCATAATAAGTTTACGAAGTCCCCATTTTTCTTGTAATTTACTCGCAAATAAAGTTGAAAATGCTAAGGAAAGACTAGTAATTGAGAAAGTTATCGCAACTGCGTTAAGACCCCATCCGTATTTACTAACTAAAGGCTGATTGAATAAGCTCCATGTATATATCGTTCCAAGACCCATTTGTACTATGACTGTGCCAAGGACAACAAGCCATGGATTAACAGTTGATTTTTTCATACCTTTCTGCCTCCTCTTTCTATTTCAATGCTATTCGCTAAATTTACTTTTTTAATGTTCATTTTGGTCACCTCTTTTGATTTAACACCTTCATTGTATAAGATGTTTCTGAACATGTAAGCACTTACATGATAGAGCGTCAAAAATATAGAGTCAGTTACAGAAAATGAAGGACGAAATACAAAAAACTATTTTTTAAATACGTAACTGTTATTTATATTGTTTTGTATAAGTTCGATTTATATTTGTTTTTGAACCCTTTTTTAAAAAGTGAAACAATAAAACCGTCTCTTTAATATTTATTAAAGAGACGGTTTTATTAGTTCAATTCATAAGCCTGACTTTCTTTATACGTTTATAATAGTTTCTTCAAATGTAACAATTGGCTCTACAAATTCCATCATAATGAAAGCATTTTTAATACGTTTTGTTAAAACTTCTTTTAATTCTGCACCCATTTCTTCTGTTAGTGATTTTACAAATACGAAGTTGTGATAATAAATCACACTCTTCTCTTTACTTAAAGGGTTTAAAAACATTCCCTCTTTTGTAACAAGAGCGTTAGAATGCCCCGATAAAGTTGAAAGAAACGTCTCTAAAATTTTTATTTCTCTTTTTGAAAACGATTCTTCACAAACTACTTTAATATTCATTTCTGTTATCATTTATATATTCCCCCAACCATTTTTTTACAAGGGGATACTATAATACTATTAAATTTTTACAAAACTCCCCTTGTCGTTCAAAAAATTCACTAGAAAACTAAGTTGACTAACTTGTTTTTTCCCTTTATTCATATAAATCTGTCCTTTCATATATATTACTTCTCCATTTATAATTGATCACCTTTTTATATTAAAGTTTTTCTATATTTTTAATTGGAATTTTATTAAAAAGAGATCTAATTAATAAATGTATATTTTTTCTTGTACTACTGAAAAAAACTTTACTTATCTACTTTTCGTTTTAGGCTACATAGTATCTGTCTTTTGAATAATTTGTTTCGCTGCAGTATTTACATAGAATATTGTTTCGCTAATACTGAAACACTTTACTTTGCATATAATAAAGTTAAATAAAATATAACTTTTAACATAGGAGTACTCTATACTATTTTATTAGACAACAAATATTTTTTTGATAAATAAAACTAAATATTCACTAATATACTTATACGTGGTTTAATATATATAATAAAAAATATTTCTGTCTTTAATGAGGAGGTACTATGAAAGCAAACGTAGGGGATACTATACTTTTTCAACGAAATAATTTAAAGATTACAGGATCTGTACTAAAACTTTATACTGAATCGGTCTTAGTTGAAATTACAAATGTAAGCGGTGGTACTTTTGAATTTGATCGAACAATTGTAAATCATAAAAACTATAAGATTTTAAATACGAATACATAAAATGAAGTTTTAATCAGTTGCACCAACCGGGCGTTTACGGAAAGCTAATGCGGAATAAAGCAACACAAAATAGCCCCTGCTTACCAGCAGCGGCTATTTTATATGAAAATACTTCATTAGTTTATATATCCTAAAACATTAACAATCTTACTGGCTTTTAAATTGTTAATATGATAATAAATTTCTAAACCTCTTCTCTCTGCTCGTAACACTTTACCCTTCATTTTTGATAAATGTTGTGAAACAGTAGATTGTGGAATATTCAGTAACTCTGTTAATTGTGTTACATTACAAGTTTTTCTTGTACTTAATTCATTTACAATTTGCAGTCGGATTGGATGCGCCATAATTTTTAAAATATCTACATCTTCTTCTGAAACTAAAGTTTTTTTCATTTCACTCGTATATGTTGTCATAAGACATTCCCCTTTTATATGAATTCCTTTTATTTAGATCTATTTCCAAAATATTTAAAACTCCGATGTGAAACCTTTATATAAAAATAATAGAATTTTAAATTTTTAAAAACAGAAATACATTCAATTCACTTTATTTATTTGGTACATATACATAATACAATGTTAATATGTGCTCTATGTGAAGTTCGCATAAATTTGTAATGAAGATTTTTCAAACAATTCACATCTAACTACATACTTCCTCCTAACACTATCCAGTGATTTTAACATATTTTAGGCGTTTGTATATACTATCTACAAAATAAATGTTGTTAAGGGGGATTTCAAATGCCAACAATGTTACAAGAAGAAGTTGAAGAAGCGCGCGAAACGTATGTCAGTCGTATCATTTTGGTCGGTGGATCAGCTTTATTTTTAGTCGGTGGTGTTATCTCGGCAATTTCGGCCTTTAAAACTTATAATCGATTGGAAAATACACCGCCTTCTACAGATAACTCGTAAGTGAATTATTTAATTTTGAATAACAAATAAATGCCGTCTCTAAAAAGAGGCGGCATTTATTTTATCATAAGTTCTTTACTAGAAAATCACAAACAATACTTTGAATTACACTTAAACTTACTTCACCACAAAACGAGTCTGACTACACCCATCCTTCTGCTTCGTTACTTCTAATACAGCTGGCATTGCGTTTTTCAGCTCTTGAACGTGTGAAATGACACCGATAAATCGGCCTGATTTTTGTAAGTCAATTAATGCATCTACAGCTTTTGTTAATGATTCCTCATCTAATGAACCAAAACCTTCATCGATAAACATCGTTTCGATGGATATACCACCTTCATATGCTTGAATGACGTCTGCCATTCCGAGCGCTAAGCAAAGCGATGCATTAAATTTCTCGCCGCCAGATAGAGTTTTTACATCGCGTGTTTGGCCTGTGTATGCGTCGTATACATCTAGACCTAATCCACTTTGACGATTTCTCTTTTCAACTCGTTCACTTCGTTTTAAATAAAATTGTCCATTTGATAATTTACGTAATCGCTCATTTGCGATTTGAACAATTTGTTCTAAATACTCAATCAAGATGTAACGTTCAAATGAAATACGGCTTTCGTTATCACCTTTCATTACTTCATATAAATCAACAAGTTCTTGGAATGCTTTTTCTTCTTCATGAATTTGTTCATCAATACGTCTAATATTTTCATGTAAATCAGAAATATATGCGACAGCATTTTGCGCACGTTGACGTTTTTCTTTAATGATATCAAGGTTAATTTCTAGATCTTTTATATGTTCACCTAACGCTGTAATATCCATATACTCTTTATCTTTTAATTCACCCTGTAACTCTTCAATTTGTTTCGCAAGTACTTCAAGAGATGAATAATAGCTTTGAATTTCTTTTTGTATCATTTCCATCTCAGCATCACTTAATTTAGCTTCTTTATACGTAGATTGATCTGTAAATCCGCTCTGCTCAAGCTCTTTCATAAAGCGCGTGAAAGTCTCTTCTTTCTTCGATTTTGCACTTTCAAATTGAGTAGAAGCACTTTCCTGCTCTGCTTGAATACGTATATGTTCATTTTGCCAATGTTGATACGCTTCCTGCACTTTCTTCCATTCGTCTTCCATTAATTTGAGTTCATGCATAGCTTGGTCAAATTGAACTTTCCAAGCTTGTACTGTTTGTAAGTTTTCAGGAATATTTTTCTTATCATGTTCATATGACGTACGAAGCTGCATACAATCCATTTCTATACGGTGCTGCTCTGTTTCTACCTCACGCTTTTGCTTCTGAAGTGCATCTACTTTTTCTTCTATGCTTTTTATTTTCACAGCTGTTTGCTTACGCGTTTCTTCACTGGCTTTTAACGTATTCACTTCAGTTGCTAATTGTTTTCCTTTTTGAACAAGTGCACTATATGTTTCAGCTAATTCTTCCGAGTTATAGCCGCGCTTTAAAACTTCTTCTATAACTTGTTCATATTGTAGTCGATAGAAATTCCATTTCTCCTCTACTTGCACATGTAATTTTTCGGCAATATTCTTCTTGTCTCTTAAATCATTTAACTCTTTTTCATCGATCGCATCACTTTGCTCTGTAGCTTTTTTCGGATGGTTCGTGCTGCCACATACTGGACAAGATTCACCATCATGTAGATGAAGAGCCAATATACCAGCTTGTTCATTTAACCAGCGACGTTCCATATTCTCATATGCGCGAACTGCTTCTTGCATCTTAGTAAATGCAGTTTCTTTTTCTTGCTCGAATTTTTGTTTTTCTTGCCATACATCATATGCTTGCTTTAAAACTTTTGCATCTTCTCGCATATTCGTTAGTTCTTCTACTTTATCTACATATTGCTCAAGCGCTCGTTCTAATTGTTGCAATTCATCAGACATTAGCTGTTTTTGATTTGTATGCGCGTCTAATTGTCGCTCTAAGTTGTGCATACCTTCTTTTAATTTCCCAACTTGAATTTCTGCCTTTTGTAAATTCAACTGTTTCTCAGCTAATGATGCAATAATCGGTTGTAACTCTTCTAATCTTTGAACGAGTTTTTTTGCATCTTCTCTTTCAGGTTCTTTATTCTTTACTACTTCATATTTCTCCTGAGCAAGTTCAAAATTATTCATTATATTTTCTTTTTTAGCGATAATTTGTTTTAACAAACTTTCAGCTTTCTGCTCATTTTCCATCGCTTCTTCGTGCCATTGTTCAAATGGTAATAAGCGCTTCGCTTGTTCCGCACGCTTAAAAGATATTTCTTTCATTTCAATTACTGAACGGTTTTCTTGTAAAATATTATATTTCTCATTCTTTTGTTGTAAATCTATAAATTTCTCATTTACAGACTTCGCTACATGAAAACGTGTTTCAGCATCCTTTAATTGCTTCGTTTGAACATCTTGTTCTACTTGTAATTGCTCAACCTCTGCCTTATACACAGCTGTTTCTTGTTCTAATGCTTCTACTACTTGATGTGTATTTACATGCTCTTGTTCCACTAATGTCTCTAATAATGCTCCATCTCGGATTGGTAATTTAAAAACATTACGAAAATATAGCTCTCGCTCTTTCTGTTTTTCTTGTAAGACGTCTTTCCATTGTTTTCGTTTTTGATCAAGTAACTCACGCATTAACTTATAACGATCTGTTTTAAAAATACGACGCAAAATTTCTTCTTTGTTTTCGGTCTCAGATGTTAATAGTTTTCGGAATTCCCCTTGCGGTAACATAACAATTTGACTAAATTGATGTTTACTTAAACCAATTAAATCTTCTACTTTTTTATTTACATCCGTTACATGGAAACGATCAACAGCTGGAACCTTCTCTTCATCAATTACTTCATATAATTCTACTGCATGTCCCGTAATCGTCTTGTTCCCTTGTTTTTTATGTCCCAGTTGTCGTTTTATTTCATAACGTTTCCCTTTTAATTGAAAGGTTAGTTCTACGCTTGTATACACATTATCATCAGCAAATTGGCTGCGGAGCATGCTCGTATCACTTCGTTCTTCTCCGCTTGCTTCACCATATAACACATAACAAATCGCATCAAAAATCGTTGTCTTTCCAGCGCCCGTGTTCCCAGAAATGGCGAAAATACGATGCTCTCCCAAATCGTCAAAATCAATTACTTCTTTCTGTTTATATGGGCCAAATGCCGTCATAATAAGCTGAATCGGTCTCATCCTCGTTCACCTTCCCGTTCCTGCACTGTTTGTAATACTTCTACAAATAGACGTTCTTTCTCTTCTGATAAATCTAAGCCTTTCATTTCTTTATAAAAAGCCTTTAATAATGATAAATCATCCATTTTATGTCTGGAAACAGTTACTTCATTTGACTCAGTGAACTCTCGTCTTTGAATGGCTCTTTCAACATGCATTGCATTTGGATAAACAGAGCGTATTTTTTCCATTGGCTGCAAGACGGGATTTTCATCTAATAATTTTACAAACACGTAATCTTCACTTACTGGATGTTGTAACAATTCATCTATTTTCGCTTCTACTGTTCGCATTTTACGGCGTGGTGTAAGTAACCTTTTTTCAATTGTTGCTTCACCTTGCTCGTTCAGCTCCACAATATAATATCCTTTTTTATGTTTTTCTTCAGAAATAGAATAGGCAAGTGGCGAACCGGAATATCGAATTGTCTCATTACGTACGAAATGCGCTTGATGTAAATGTCCAAGCGCTGTGTAATGAAATTTATCAAAATAATGACTATTTACGTATTCAGCACCACCAATGGAAAGCGGTCGTTCAGCATCACTTGTATTCTCTTCCGCTTCTCCAGCAGAAGTTACAAATGCATGACCAACAAATACATGTCTAGCTTCTTTATCCATCGTTTCAGATAGCTCATTCATAAAAATACGCATCGCATCATCATGAGAACGTACGTCTTCGTTTTTCAATACATGTCTAACTATACTTGGATCCGCATATGGAATGAGATGGAAGTGAACCTCCCCATATTCATCATTTAAAATAATTGGTTCATAAGGAAATTGAAATTGCCCTACAATAAATAATCCTTGTTTCTTCATTAAACCACTTCCAAAATGAATACGATCTGGACTATCATGGTTCCCAGCAACTGCAATAACTGGCGTTTGTAAATCAATCACTATTTTTTGTAGTACATCATTTAATAAGTCTACTGCTTCCGTAGGTGGAATTGCTCGATCATATAAATCCCCTGCAATAATTACGGCATCTGGTTTTTCTTCTTCAACGGCTTGTACAAACTGATCTAATACAATCTTTTGATCTTCAGTCATATATACGCCATGAACAAGCTTTCCTAAATGCCAATCCGCTGTATGAAATAACTTCATGGTTTCCTGCTCCTTTTAATTTACTGAATTTAGTGATACAAGTTGATAGTTTATTGTAGTTTTTCCGTTCTCCCATTCTAACTTTTGTATCATTGCACTACCGATTTTTTCTTCATTTGATTTATATAAAGGTAATATTTCTTGAACTGCAAATAAGTGGTAACCATCCAATTTTAATTGAAATATGTTTTCTTCTATATGTAATCTTACTTCATTTTCATTTGAAATAATTTTTGTGTGCATCTCAAATTTCATGATAGATACAACCCCTTTT
The DNA here is from genome assembly GCF_055902415.1 of Bacillus sp. SSR7. Classification (NCBI taxonomy): domain Bacteria; kingdom Bacillati; phylum Bacillota; class Bacilli; order Caryophanales; family Bacillaceae; genus Bacillus; species Bacillus sp. SSR7. Next base: position 631,734 of record NZ_JBVVXV010000001.1, read on the forward strand.
TCTAATCTCTACACTATTAATAGTATATTGGCTATGCAAGATTGACAAGTAAATACAAGGTAAAGTACATACTTTTCTATTGCTATATGTTTTTTATTTTCATATACAATACGGTATGTGAAATTTTATTCGTTCCAAAAATAAAAATGTCTCATGTGACATCTTTATTTTTGGATAAACTCTTTCATTACATAATATAAAACTGTAATGAAAACAATCGCTACAAAAAATGAAAATACTGCGACAATATACCCATCCTTATTTAATAGAATGCAAAAAGAAATAGATATGATAAAAATCGGAAATACAAGTCGTACCTTATCCTTCACTTCCTCTGTCGTATCTGTATGATGAAAATACTGCGTTATCCCTATCATTAAAGAAGACAAAATAATCACCGACAATAGTAAAGGTACTGGCATTCCGATTTCTCCTTTCTCTATTTCTAATGAAAAGCAATTTTTCTTTCATTATAATCACTTCAAATACTCTTTTCGAAGTGATCATGTACAATTTACACATATATAATAGCGTGTTTATCATGTTCACTTCAAATAATTACAATTACAGTAATGTTGTAATATTCATTTTCAACCTCGAAAATCCTGCAAATATAACTCGTCAAAATATGCAGTGGACAAATTAACATGTACCGCCAACTTTAGACAAAATTTATAAAGGACATTTCAGTACGTATCAAGAATTAAGAATAAGAAGATATGTAAGGGAGGATGAATTATGACTGAACACGTTTTATTTTCTGTTAGTGAAAACGGCGTTGCATCAATTACTTTAAACCGCCCAAAAGCACTTAATTCTTTATCTTATGACATGTTGCAACCAATTGGGCAAAAACTGAAAGAGTGGGAAAATGATGAGCGAATTGCGCTTATCGTATTAAAAGGAGCTGGCACAAAAGGTTTTTGTGCAGGTGGCGACATTAAAACTCTTTATGAAGCACGTTCAAATGAAGCTGCATTGCAACATGCGGAACGTTTTTTTGAAGAAGAGTATGAAATTGATACATATATTTATCAATATAAAAAACCGATTATCGCTTGTTTAGATGGAATTGTAATGGGTGGTGGTGTCGGTCTTACAAATGGTGCAAAATATCGAATTGTAACTGAGCGTACGAAATGGGCCATGCCTGAGATGAATATTGGCTTCTTTCCAGACGTCGGTGCTGCTTATTTCTTAAATAAAGCTCCAGGGTTTGCTGGCCGCTATGTCGCTTTAACAGCATCTATTTTAAAAGCTTCTGATGTATTATTTATAAACGCTTCTGATTATTTTATGGAATCTGATTCATTACCAAATTTCCTTACTGAACTGGAAAGTGTAAATTGGAAAAAAGAAGATGATGTACATACTCATTTAAAAGAAGTCATTCGTACATTTGCAACTGCTCCAAAATTAGAAAGCGAGCTTGCCCCTTTATTAGAAGAAATTAATTCACATTTTGCATTCGATACAATCGAAGAAATTATTCATTCATTAGAGAAAGATCAAAGTTCCTTTGCTTTAAAAACGAAAGAAACGTTATTATCAAAATCTCCTATTTCACTAAAAGTAACATTAAAACAGTTTATTGATGGACAAGATAAGTCCGTTGAAGAATGTTTCGCTACTGACCTTGTACTTGCTAAAAACTTCATGAGACATGAAGATTTCTTTGAAGGAGTACGATCCGTTGTCGTTGATAAAGACCAAAATCCGAATTATAAATATAAACAGTTAAGTGATGTTTCAGAAGAAGATGTAAATAGATTCTTTAACTTACTTAACGCATAAAGTGAAAATTTAATAAATGGGGAACATCCCCATTCATACGGGATAAACCTGAGGCTATATCGTCGTGTAATTACGCGACGATGTAGCCTTTTTCCTATTTAATAATTTTTAATAAAATTTAATTTTATTAAATCAAAATGTGTGCTACACTATTTTTAATCAAATATTCTAAAAATAAAGAAGGAGGAGCGACTATGATTGAAAATTATTTTCTTTTCATCATTATGTCTATTTGTCTTATTATTTTGCCAGGTCCTGATACTGCAATGGCTACGAAAAACACATTAGTTGCTGGTAAGGTAGGCGGGGTGAAAACAGTGTTCGGTACATGTGTTGCACTATTGATTCATACTTTAGCAGCAGTAATCGGACTTTCCGCACTTATTGTAAAGTCAGCTCTTTTATTTTCTATTTTCAAGTACGTTGGAGCTCTATATTTAATTTATATCGGTATTAAAGCCCTTTTAGCAGTAAGAAATAAAGAAGACGTTGCTATGAATGATATATCATTGAATAATGAAAACGAGCATTCTTCTTGTTTTCGCCAAGGGTTTCTTACAAATTTATTAAACTCTAAAATTGCAGTCTTCTTTTTAACCTTTTTACCGCAATTTTTAAATCCAAATCATAATACGTTTATCCAACTTCTCATAATGGGCCTTACTTACCTAGTTTTAACAGTTATATGGTTCGCTTTTTATATATTTTTAATTGATAAAATTAGTGCTTTTATGAAAAAACCGAAGACCCAACGTTATATTCAAGGGTTAACGGGAATGGTCTTAATTGGTTTTGGTATTAAACTAGCCTTTGAAAAAAGCAATTAACAAGAAGAAAACCACCACTATGAATAGTGGTGGTTTTCATTTAATAACTGATTTAGCTGTCTACTTTATATTAAAACCAGCGCTCAGTTACAACTTTTTTACGTGTATAAAATTGAACGCCATCTGTACCATTTGTACCTAAATCACCAAAGAATGAAGCTTTATTTCCAGCGAATGCGAAGAATGCCATTGGTGCTGGAACGTTTACGTTTACACCGATCATACCCGCATCGATGTTATCACGGAACGTTTGTGCATGTTTACCGTTTGATGTATAAATAACCGCACCATTTGCAAATTTAGATTGATTTGTTAGTTTAATACCTTCTTCTAAATCTTTAACACGCACAATACTTAATACTGGAGCAAAAATCTCATCTTGCCAAATTTTCATTTCTTGATTTACCCCATCAAAGATTGTCGCACCTACAAAGTAACCTTCTCCAACTTCTTCCTTAATTTTACGACCATCTACTAATAAAGTAGCTCCATCTGCTACACCGCTGTTAATATAGCCTAATACACGCTCTTTATGAGATTCACGAATTAATGGTCCAACATAATTATCTTCGTGGAAACCATCACCTACTTTTAACTTCTTCGTCTCTGCTACTAGTACGTCGATGAATTCATCTGCAATGTCATCAACTACTGCTACTACTGAACAAGCCATGCAGCGCTCTCCACTACTTGCAAATGCGGATCCAATTACACCTTGTACCGTTTTCTCAAGATTGCAATCTGGCATAACAATCGCATGGTTTTTTGCACCAGCTAACGCTTGTACACGTTTTCCATGTTTTGTACCTGTTTCATATACGTAACGAGCTACCGGCTCAGATCCAACGAACGAAACAGCTTGAATATCTTTATTTTCTAAAATGCTATTTACAACATCTTTTCCGCCTTGCACTAAATTTAATACGCCTTTCGGGAAGCCAGCTTCATAGAATAACTCTACAAGTCGCTCTGCTAAAAGTGGCGTTCTTTCAGATGTTTTTAATACAAATGTATTACCGCAAGCAATTGCAAGTGGGAACATCCATAATGGAATCATCATTGGGAAGTTAAACGGTGTAATACCAGCAACAACTCCAATTGGATAGCGCCAAATCGATCCATCAATGCCGCTAGCAATATTCGGAAGTGCTTGTCCCATCATTAAATTTGGTGCTGACGTCGCAAGTTCTACCGCTTCAATACCACGTTGCACTTCACCAGTTGCATCCGTTAATGTTTTACCATTTTCGAGCGTAATGATTTTTGCAAGTTCTTCTTTGTTTTCTTGTAAAAGCTGTAAATATTTATACAATTGTCTTGAACGATTCGGAACTGGTACTTTAGACCATGTTTCGTATGCTGCTTTTGCCGCTTCAACAGCTTTTTCAACATCTTCTTTCGGAGATAGCGGAACGTAAGCGATAATTTTTCCAGTCGCCGGATTTGGAACTGCTTCTACTTCTGTACCAGTAGATTCTACCCACTCACCATTAATATGATTTTTTACTCGTTTAATTTCAGTTGTAATCATTATATTCTCTCCTTTTTTATGATGTTTATAAGTCTATTATTTGTGATTAGAAATTAATTGTTCACTAACTTTCTTATATAAAGCAGCCATATCGTTTTCACCATACCCAGCTTCACTTGCTTCTTCATATACGTTTAATAGCATTTCGCTTACTGGTAAGTGAAGTTCACTTTCTTTCGCTAAATCTACTGCAAATCCCAAATCTTTCTTTAGTAAATTCACAGTAAAACCTGGCTCATAGTTTTCTGATGCAATGAAACTTTTATAATTGCGCTCATAAATTCTACTCTGACCATAACTTACATTTAAAATATCAAACATTTTATCTAAATCCATATTGTTCTTTTTCGCTAATGTTAAGGCTTCACTCACACCAGCTGTATAAAAACCAATTAATAAGTTATTAATTAATTTAACTGTTGTACCACTATCAATTTGCTCACTAACATGGAAAATGTTCGCACCTAGTACAGCCATGATAGATTCCGCTTTCTCATATAGCTCTTTTGATCCACCAACCATAAACGTTAATGTACGGTTTTCAGCTCCAATTACCCCACCACTAACAGGTGCTGCTAAAAAGTCTACTTTCTTTTCCTTTGCAGCTTCCTCTAACTGTTTGTTTAACTGTGGAGATACAGTACTTGTATCTATTAAAACTATATTCGAGTGACTATTTTCAAATAATCCTTCTTCTCCAAAATATACTGCTTCAACAGCCCGAGGTGAAGGTAAACTTGTAAAAATTACATCGCATGTTTCTGCTAGTTTTAAGATTGATAAGCCAATAATTCCTCCTTCTTTTTCAAAGGAAGCTTCAGCATCTTTATTTAAATCCACACCATATACTGTGTAATTTGATTTAACTAAATTTTTAGACATCGGAAGACCCATGTTACCTAAACCAATAAAACCAATCTTTTTCATATCGCTTTCCTCCTATTTACACAATATACTTTCCGCGATTTATAATAGCTTTCGCAATTTCTCTCTTTTTTGTAAATACGTTCGTGTATAAAGGTACTGATAATTGACGAATTCCAGCTAAAATTACGTGTCTATCTTGTTCTTCTGTAACAGCCGCTGAAAGTATAGAAATCGCCGCTTCTTCTACTTTACGATATCCTTCTTCACAAATAACGTCAGTTATCATTTGTTTCGTACGTTCTTTCCCTTCACCATTTTTACTAATTGCTTTACTCGTACGTAAAAATGCTGATTCCATGACGTACACATCCGTTAACATATTTGATAATACACGTGAATATTCTTGCTCTTGATCAATTTTTAAACCTGGAGTTTTAGAGAGCGTTTTCAAAGATTGTTTCAACAATTTTTTCGCTAATAAAATGTAACGATGGTTTCTTTCGACATTTTCTACATCAATCTCTACTTCAGTATCTTCAATTTGTTCCACTTGCTTCATTAACATTTTAGCAACTGTTAATCTATTAATTTCATTCGTCCCTTCAAAAATACGACTAATTCTAGCATCACGATATAAACGTTCTACTTCGTATTCTTGCATATAACCGTAACCACCATGAATTTGTACAGCTTCATCTACGATGTGACCAAGTGTTTCAGAAGCATTTACTTTATTTAGTGCACATTCAATTGCAAATTGAGACATTTTCTTCATAAGATCTTCATCGCTCTCATGAATTGCTTCATCGATTACACCTGCTGTACGATACGCTGCACTTTCTGCTCCATAGGTAGCAATGATCATATTTGCAATTTTCTCTTGAATCATCGTAAAGTCTACTAATTCTGTTTGGAACTGTTTTCGTTCTTTTCCATATTGAACCGACAAACCAATTGCTTGTTTTGCTGTTCCAATATTTCCAAAAGCGAGCTTTAGTCTAGCGAAGTTTAGAATATTAAGAGCTACGTGATGCCCTTTTCCAACTTCCCCTAAAACATTTTCTGCAGGGATTACGACATCTTCTAAAATAAGGGTAGCCGTTGAAGAACCTTTAATCCCCATTTTCTTTTCTTCTAGTCCAATGGATACGCCTTCACATGTTCTTTCGACAATAAACGCTGTCATTCCTTTATTTGTCTTCGCAAAAACAACATATACATCTGCCATATGAGCATTTGTAATCCACTGCTTCTCACCATTTAACTTCCAAGCAGTTCCATCTTCATTTAATACTGCGCTCGTTTTTGCGCTTAATGCATCAGAACCGGCATTTGGCTCAGTTAAAGCATAAGCCCCAACCCATTCTCCTGATGCAATTTTCGGCAAATATTTTTCTTTTTGTTCTTTCGTTCCGTAATATATGTAAGGCAATGTACCTACACCAGCGTGTATATTAAATGAAACGCTAAATGCACCAGCATATCCCATTTTTTCTGCTACAAGCCCTGAAACTGCCTTTCCTAACTCAAACCCACCGTACTCTTCTGGGACCTCGATACTTAATAATCCAAGTTCTCCAGCTTTCTCAAATAATTGACGAGAAACTTCATAGTTATGTTGTTCAATATTCTCCATTTGTGGAACAATTTCTTGTTTAACGAATTGTTCTGTCGTTTTTGCGATTAAATCTTCATCTCTTGAAAAATCTTCTGGCGTAAAAAAAGTATGATTCACATCTTTATTAAGTGAAAAAAATTCATCCCACGGTAACTTCGTTTTCTCCATCTGAATCCCCCTATCATTTCGGCCTTATTTTCTACTTCATATGCTCGTCTACGATGAGTGGAATATCTTATTTTTGAAAACAGAAGGCGATGAATATTCACATCAAGCAGTTCGTTTTGCCAAAGATGTATTATCATCGCCTTAGTTGTTTTATCTATTGATCCTCTGATAATACTGTTTTTGCAATTCCAGTATCCAGTTCTTCAAAGTCATGATATGAAATTGTTTCATATAACTCACTTCTCGTTTGCATACTTGAAAGTGCATCTTTTTGAGAACCAGTTTCCTTAATTAAAGTAAACACATTCTCATATGCTTTCGCTGCTACGCGAAGTGAAGTTACAGGATAAATAACCATTTGGAAGCCCATATTTGCAAATTCCTCTGCACTATAATACGGTGTTTTTCCGAATTCAGTCATATTCGCTAGTAAAGGTGCATTTACTTTACTATTAAATAGACGGAACTCTTCTTCTGATTGAAGTGCTTCAGGGAATATCGCATCTGCACCTGCTTTTACATAGGCGTTCGCTCTTTCGATCGCTTCATCTAAGCCTTCTACACCACGAGCATCTGTACGTGCCACAATATATAAGCTTGGTGCAACTTCTTTAATCGCTTTAATCTTTTGAACTAATTCTTCTGTCGTAACGAGTTTCTTACCATTTAAATGTCCACATTTCTTTGGTAATTGTTGATCTTCAATTTGAACAGCTGCAACTTTCGCTTCTACCATTTCTACCGCTGTTCTTGCTACGTTGAGGACACCACCAAATCCTGTATCAATATCAACAAGAACTGGTAAGTCTGTAGCTCTTACTAGATCTCTTGCTCTCTCTGCTACTTCAGTAGACGTCACGATTCCTAAATCAGGTAGCCCTTTACTTGCAGTATAAGCAGCTCCTGATAAATAAAGAGCTGAAAATCCTGTATTTTTCGCAACTAAAGCTGCCATTGCGTCATGAGCACCTGGAATTTGCAAAATTTCATTTGCTTCTACTAAAGCTCGGAAGCGATTCGCAAGCTCCTCTTGTGTTGACTGTTTATTCACAACCCAAGCCATTCTAAATTCCCCCTATTATTAAATTAAGAATAGATCTACAAATTCGTTTACGTTCATATTTTCTAGTTTCTCTTCATTTAAACAAGCTTCATGAATTTGTTCTTGTTGCTTACTAGAATAATGACCTGCCATATTTGCAGTGAATTTTTGAACAACTTTTGGAATTGCTTCGTCTCTACGGAAACGGTGACCAAGTGGATATTCACATTCCACGTTTTCTGTTTCAGTGCCATCTTTGAAATGGACTTGAACAGCGTTGGCGATTGAGCGCTTGTTCGGGTCAAGGTAATCTAAACTGTACTGTTTGTTTTCAACAACAACCATCTTATTACGTAATTCATCTACACGTGGATCATTTGCTACTGCATCCTCATAATCGTCCGCAACGATATCTCCTTTTAATAAACCAATTGCCGTAATGTATTGTAAGCAATGATCACGATCCGCTGGGTTATTTAATGGACCTTCTTTATCAATAATACGGATTGCTGATTCATGAGTTGTAATTGTAATACGATCAATTTCATCTAATCTTTCTTTAATTTCCGGATGTAATTTCACAGCACATTCTGCAGCTGTTTGTGCATGGAATTCTGCTGGATATGAAACTTTAAATAATACATTTTCCATTACATATGACTCTAATGGTCTCGCTAACTTTAATTCTTGTTTATTAAATAATACATCTTGGAATCCCCAGCCTGGTGCAGATAAAGCTGTTGGATAACCCATTTCACCTTTTAGAGCAGTCATTGCAAGATGAACACCGCGGCTCGTTGCATCACCTGCTGCCCATGATTTACGTGATCCCGTATTTGGAGCGTGACGATATGTACGAAGACTAGAATTATCAATCCATGCATGTGATAATGCATTAAAGATTTCTTCACGTGTTCCGCCAAGCATTTTTGCAACTACTGCAGTTGTTGCTACTTTTACATATAATACGTGGTCAAGACCAACTCTGTTTAAGCTGTTTTCTAAAGCAAGTACACCTTGAATTTCATGTGCTTTAATCATCATCTCTAGTACTTCACGTACTTTTAATGGTTCTTTTCCTTCTGAAATACGAACACGGCTAATATAATCTGCAACTGCTAAAATTCCGCCTAAGTTATCAGATGGATGTCCCCACTCTGCTGCAAGCCAAGTATCGTTATAGTCTAACCAACGGATCATACATCCGATATTAAATGCACCTTTCACTGGATCAAGTACATATGACGTACCTGGTACACGTGTACCATTTGGCACGATTGTTCCTGGAACAACTGGTCCTAATAATTTCGTACATTCTGGATATTGTAGTGCTAAAATTCCACATCCAAGCGTATCAAGTAAGACGTAACGAGCAGTACTGAATGCTTCTGCACTTGTTACCTCTTTATTTAATACATAATCCGTAATTTCTTCTAATAACGCATCTTTTTGTTTAATTTCATTTGTTTTAATCATGCAATTCTTCCCTTTCTGTCGAAAATTCGTTATTATTAATGATGGGTGTCGGTCAAACACCCATCTGGCGGGCGGTGCTAACAACTCCCCAGTTGTTCTTATTTACTAAGCACATGTCGCTCGCCAATATAATTTACACGTGGACGGAACAAACGATTGTTCGCGTGTTGCTCAATAACGTGCGCACAAAGTCCTACTGTTCTAGAGCTAAAGAAAATTGGTGTGTACAGTTGAATTGGAATACCAAGCATCCAATATACTGGAGCTGCGTAATAATCAAGATTTGGATAAATTCCTTTTTCCTTCTCCATAATCTTTTCTCCAGCTTCACACATTTCATATAGTGTATAATCACCTTTCACATCACATAACTGCTTTAAAGCTTCCTTCATCATCAATGCTCTTGGATCCATCTTCTTCATGTATACACGATGCCCAAAGCCCATAATTTTTTCTTTGTTATATAGTTTCTTCTGTAATAACTCTTCAAACTTTTCAACATTACCAGCTTCTAAAAGCATGTACATAACCGCTTCGTTCGCACCGCCATGTAAGCTACCTTTTAAAGATGCAACCGCACCTGTTAAAGCACCATATAAGTCGGATTGCGTAGACGCAATAACGCGCGCTGTAAATGTAGAGTTTGGCATTTCATGTTCACTATATAAAACAAGGGAACGATCAAAGATCTTCTCCTCAAGTTCAGTTGGTTTTTTACCTGTTAACATATAGAAGAAATTCGCGCTATATGATAATTCCTTAAGTGGTTCGATTGGCTCTTCATTATTTAAAATATGATAGCTATTCGCTACAATGTTTGGTACTTTACTCAATAATTTGTACCCGCGGCTTTTGTTTACTTCTAACGAGCGATTTTCAATATCATTATCGTAACCAGCTAATGCGGACACACCTGTACGCAATCCATCCATCGGGTGTGTTTCTTTCGGTAACGCCTTCAGTACGTTAAATACACCTTCTGGTACTGCGTATTCTTCTTTTAATTTCTTTTCAAGTGTTGCTTTTTCATCTTCATTCGGTAGATGTTCTTCCAATAAAAGGTGCACAATGTCTAAATACTCTTTTGTTTTTGAGAGTTCGATTAAATCATACCCTTGAATTACAATTTCACCTTTCACTGTGTCAAGAAACGAAATCTTCGTCTCCGCTGCCACTATACCATCTAATCCCGGGGAAAATTTTTCTTCAGCTTTCATCATTATTTCCTCCAATCCTAATAGATCTTCGTGCACATAACTGTAAGCCTTTACAATATTGCGAAACTACATTTCTATTTCAATGTATCAGAGTTTTTAGAAGATTTCAATTTATTTTATAATGATAAGTTTCCTATAATTTTACCGATGTAACAATACAGTTTTTCAACAATAATTTTCATATTTTACAAAGAAAGGACCGACTTCTCTTTCTTCATCTTTAAAACAAAATATAAAGTTGATTCATATAATCCCGTTACATATATACCTACTTTACAATTTCTTTTACTAAATAAAAAAACGAGCTGTATTCATATACAGCTCGCTTTTCGCATTATATTTATTTCACTATTCCCTAAATATAATTCCCATATAAAATTTATTTATTTTTAATAAAGTTATTATTTTACATAATTAAATTGAATTTCTTCCATTTCCTCATGATAACTTACAAATAAATCATAGTTTTGAAAATACCAAAGATCATCAGAATCTACAAAAAATATAATACCTTCCTTCTCAACTGACACGATTTCCCCATCTGGTTTCTCTGCAACAATCCCTAAAGAATATCCAGGCTGAATTGAACTGTTCCCTCCGTACCTTACAGTAAAACGTACAGATTCACCGTGCTTTATACGTAATTCTTCCTGGAACCATTGTAGAGCTTTACGATCAATTGAAATTCTCATCTTTATTCCCCCTCAGTTTATGCAAACTCTTTTTTTCCTAATCGTTGTTTTACAAAGAAGACGAAAATAATTAAGGCTGTTAATGCTGAAATTGCACTCCCTGAAAATAAAATACGATAACCAAACATTTGTGAAACAACCCCAAGTAAAATAGCACCTAATCCAATTCCTAAATCAAACGCCGTAAAAAATGAAGCGTTCGCAACTCCTCTTTTACTCGGATCGACAATTGTAAGCATTGCCGCTTGCAAAGCTGGCTGTGCTGAACCGAATCCAACACCATATAATGTAGCTGCGATAACTACACCTATTAAATTATTTGAAATCGTTAATACAACTATTGCAATAATAGTAATGCATAGTGCCGGAAGTATGATAAATACTTCTCCATACTTATCTAATAGTTTTCCTGAAATTGGTCTTACGATTGTTAAAGCAATTGCATATACAAGAAAGAATGTCCCAGGATTCACATCAATTGACGATGCAAATAGCGGTAAAAACGTCGTAATGCCTCCATATGCAAATGATAAAAAGAATACAACTATCGTAATGGATAGAACGGATTTTTCAAACAGTTGTATTTTCCCTTTTTCTTTTTGTGGTGTGAATGGCATTTTCGTCATTAACGATAATAAGACTGCCATAAAGGATAAAAGAGTTGCTAACAAGAATAGGCCGTGAAATGAATAATGTTGTACAACCGATAATCCAATCATTGGCCCGATTGCCATTGCAATTGTCATGGCCATCCCGTACCAACCCATCCCTTCACCACGGCGTGAATCTGGAATAATATCAGTTATCGCTGTTCCAACAGCTGTTGTAGAAACAGCCCATGTTACTCCATGAATAACCCTCAAAACAGCTAAAAGGACAATAGTCGACGCTAAATTATAAGAATACATCGTTAACCCAAAAAAGATGAGCCCGAAAATAATAAAGGATCTTCTACCATATTGATCCAACATTCCTCCAATAATCGGTCGTATTACAACTGCCGCTATTGTAAACATTCCCATCATAAGTCCTACTTGTGATTCATTACCACCTATCTCTTTAATAAAGAGTGGGAGCGTTGGAACTAGTAAATAAAATCCTGTAAATAAAAATAACATTGCGAAAGTCATTTGAATAAATGATTTCGTCCATAATCGTTCCATTAAAATTCCTCCATAAACACGTAAGTTATTGCAATTAACACCTCCATTTTACCTTTTCTTAATCCCTTTTCCCTCCGTAAATAGACGTATCTTTTTATAATAAATGGTCCACCATCCATTTAAATTAGTCTTACAACTTTATACATATACCTTAGCCTAAAGTCCTATCTATATGTACTTTATACGTGTGAAAAGAATATACTACCTTATTATCACAACTTAGGAGTGATTATTTTTATGTGGATATCATCCAGAGTTACTGCCGTGGTTCCTTCGATTTCCGAAATACACGCTCCTGCCGTTCATACAGCTAGTTCTGATGTCGGTATTGAACTTCCCGCAACTTGGCAACACTATCAAATTCCCGGTCAAGTTACTCCCTCGTTTTGGCATCACGGAGCACATCCAAGTAGTACCACCTTTCAAAGCCACGCTTATCCTCCACAACCTCAGGCTCAAATTTTTTATCATTTCCCTTCAATATATTTCCAAAATTTTTATGGTACTTTTAACATTTAAAATACATCATCTCATAGCTACTTCATTCAAACGAAAAAAGCACTTAAGAATGTAATTTATACAAATCTTAAGTGCTTTTTAATATTTTTATAAAATTTCCTTACTGCCCATTATTAGCAGGGACCTCTCCTGCATTACCGCCAGTATTGGGTTCTGTGGTCGCTGGTGGAGTCGTATTTCCTTGACCTCCTCCGTTATTCGCTGGAGGGGTCGTATTTCCTTGACCTCCCCCGTTATTTGCTGGAGGGGTCGTATTTCCTTGGCCTCCTCCGTTATTTGCTGGAGGGGTCGTATTTCCTTGACCTCCTCCGTTATTCGCTGGAGGGGTTGTATTTCCTTGGCCTCCTCCGTTATTTGCTGGAGGGGTTGTATTTCCTTGGCCATTTCCATTATTTTGTTCATTTTGTTTCTTTTCTTCTTCTTGTTTCTTTTGCTCTTCTAGTTTCTTTTGTTCTTCTTGCTTCTTAAGTTCCTCTTGTTTCTTTTGTTCTTCTTGTTTTTTAAGATCTTCTTGTTTCTTTAATTCTTCTTGCTTTTTCTCTTCTTCAGTCTTTTGCTGTTGATCTTGTTTTGGTTGTTCCGTTGTATCAGGTACGCTCGTATTTGGAGAAGAATCACGTTTTTCTCCTTTTATACGTAGCTCACTACCTTCTTGAATAACACTACTTGGCATTTTAAAGCGTGATTTGTCAGTAGCAAACTCACTCATCATTTCTTTAAAGATCAACTGTGCAATTTTCGTATTTTTACTACTAATATACTCGTCTTTACCATCTTTCATATATCCAGTCCATACCGCCATCGTATATTGCGGCGTATAACCTGCAAACCAACTATCACGAGTTGCACTTTCTGGAATATTAAATTTCGCTAATTGTTTTGAATCATAGTTTGTTGTACCTGTTTTACCAGCTACATCTAAAGAACTAATATTGGCCGCTGTACCAGTACCTGATGTCACTACTGAACGAAGCATATCAGTAATCATATATGCTGTAGAGTCAGCTATAACTTGTTTTGGTTTTTGCTCAAAACTTTGTGACTTGCCGTCTGGATAAACTACTTTCTTAACAAAATGCGGTTTTGCATACTTTCCACCATTACCAAATGTCGCATAAGCACCCGCTATTTCAGTTGGTGATACTTCGTTTGTACCAATAGCTGTAGATTCTGCTGGCGGTTTATTAAATGTAATACCTAATTTCTCAGAGAATTCCTTTGATTTATTAAGTCCTACTTCTTTTGCAGTTTTAACTGCCGGAACGTTACGTGACATTTTTAACGCTTCACGCATAGTAATTGGACCTAAATGACTTCTGTCCGCATTTCGAAGTTCTTGTCCAGTTGAATATTTAAATGGAGAATCATCAATTTGATGATACGTAGCCCATTTTAAGTATTCAATTGCAGGACCGTAATCAAAGATTGGCTTCATCGTCGAACCAGCTGCACGATCTAACTCAATTGCCATATTATGCCCTTTAAATACTGCTTTATTTTCACCGCGCCCACTACCTATAGCACGAACCTCTCCGGTTTTCGTATCCATAAATGTAAAAGCACCTTGGAACTTATCATTTGGATAATTAATAATATTTTCATTTAAAATCTTATCAGCAAAATCCTGTGCTTTCGGGTCTAATGTTGTATAAATTTCTAAACCGTCAGAACCAATATTAGCATCTGGTAATTCTTTTTCAACTTCTTTCACAACCGCATCCATAAATGCAGGATATGGCATTGCCTGAACAGTCGCAGTCTTAAGTCCATCTGTTACTTTAACTTTTGATGCTTCTTCCATTTCTGCCTTTGTAATATAACCATGGCGATTCATCAATTTTAGTACAACATCTCTTCTTTCTGTTGCTCTTTGAATATTTTCTGTTTTCGTCGGATCATAGTTATTCGGTGCTTTCGGTAAACCTGCAAGCATCGCAACTTCTGGTAATGTTAAATCTTTCAATTCTTTACCATAGTAGTTTTGTGCTGCTGTTGCGATACCATATGAACGGTTTCCTAAGTTAATTTTATTTAAATACATTTCCAAAATTTCATGTTTTGAATATTGTTGTTCTAGCTTATACGCTAAATATATTTCCTGGACCTTACGTTTCGATGTTTTTTCCATCGATAAGAAGTAGTTTTTAATAACCTGTTGCGTTATTGTACTTCCACCTTGTGAACCGTAATCTCCTTTAAGACTCACCAAAACAGCACGGGCAGTACCTTTGAAGTCTACCCCGCTATGCTCATAAAAACGTGCGTCTTCTGTTGCTAAAAATGCATTTTCTACTAATTTAGGAATTTGATCATACGTAACATTCGTCCGTTTTTCTTTCCCGTATTCATATACCAAATCGCCATTTTTATCATAAATTTTTGAGGATAACGGATTAACAAGTTTTGCTTTCTCAAGTTTTGGTGCATCCTTAATCATTACAAAGAAGGTAGCAACTCCCCCCACTAAACCAACAATACCAAGTAATAAACAAGTAATTAAAAACTTGCGAAAAAATGATGTTTTACCTTTTGGTTTTTGTGTTTTAGAAGCTGGCTGTTTTTTCTTTTTAACTTGTCGTCGCTCCTCTCGAGAACGATAATTTTCTGACATGTTACTTTCTCCTGCCTTTCAATTCTCCCGTTGATTTACTTAAAAATATTGAGGTCACTTTCTAAAATGAATTGAATTAAGAAAGTATATTGACCTGGAGCATTCAATATTTTCCTAATTCACAGATTATAAATTTTAGAATGCTTGTTACACAAAGTATTTTCACTTCTATTTTTCTAATAATGCTGCCCCTTTAAGCATAGAATGTAAAAAGTGAATTTTTAATACCTCGTATAAATAATATACCTTTTTTTCAAATGGTCAATATTTTCTTATTTATAAATCAAAGGTGAAATAAAAATAGCACAACGATATGTACTTCGTGTGAACTTCCTTATAATTACGTATAACGAACATTTAATATATTGCATATAAGTATAATACCTCTTTAATTATAAAGATTTCAACATCACAACCTCAACATCTATAAGAAATTATTAAAAATGAAAAGTGAGGAGTTGCGTAATGATGGAGTTATCTCCCGTGATTTCCAAAACTATAGTTGCTGTTGGATATAATCCTTTTTCTATGATTTTACGCATTCAATTAAAGAATGGACTGTATGATTTCTTTAACGTTCCTGAAAACATTTACACCGGTTTACTAAACGCACACTCTAAAACGAATTATCACAATACTTATATTAAAAATTCTTACCGCTACACCAAAATATAAACTTAACCAGAATAAAAAAAGAAAGGAGGTGGTCCCCCTTTCTTTTTAAAATCGTTTCACAACTCAGCTATCTTCTGTTCTTTTTATTTATTTCATCATATGCTTGAATTTGTTTTTTTAAACGCCGATCTGCTTTTTTATCATGTACAACTAATATCGCATGTATAACTCCTGGAACCCAAAATATTAATGTTAATATGAAATTAATTATTGCTTGAATTGGCTTTCCGCACAATAATACGGCTACAGGCGGCAGAAGAATTGCCAGTAAATACATCATCTCTTGAAAACTCCTTGTTTTGTATTTTTTATCTTTCTTCATACGCTATTTAAAACATTTTTTTGCATTTCTTATATTTTTATTAACCACTAATGACTTTTCTACTGTTATATATTCTATCCCAATGCCAAAAAACCTACCACTTCAACTTTTCTACTTATGTAAAATTGAAATGTTACATACCTCCTTTACATGAACAATTTCATATTATTATTTTTTCTAATCTTTCTTCTTTCTCTATTATAGTTAATCCAATCGCAGAAATAGCCGTTCCTATCGCTTGTATCCAAATACCTATAAGGGCTGTTATTCTCTCATTTTTCTTATCGCCTAAACTATTTTCCTTTTCTATTCCATTCTTCGATATATTAACAATACCTTGATACGCTTGAAGTCCAGCGCCTAAACTTTGCAGAGAATTGCCTAGTATAATAATTCTCTGTATTGCTTTCATCTGAAGCAAGGCTGCTTCTACTCCTAAAAAAGCTCCAATTGATTGTAAACTGTTCCCGACAATTATAAGATAATCATTCTCTTTCAATTTTTCATTTATATTAAAATATGTTCCTATTACATTTGATATATTCCCTAATGCTAATAACTCAATGCCCATTTTATCGAGCATTTCACTTTTATTCTCCAAATACATATTTTGATTTTCTCTTTCCCCTTCATCTTCGGTATCATTACTCGCTATAATTTGTAGTATATACCCGAGGGCTTGTAATGAACTTCCTACAATTACAAGATCTGATTCCACCGTCTCTTCTCCAATAAATCCTCTTGTCGTCCCAATAGCCGCTGTAAGATTGCCTCCTACTTGAAACCATGCTCCTGTCACTTTTAAACCGCTTGGATTCATTTTTATCACCTATTTAGAAATTTTCTAATGTTTCCGAATTACAAAATCCGTATCCTATACCTCATATTTATTTTCTATATGTAATTTTGTGCATTCTATAATGTATTAATCATACAAAAAAGCACCTAACAGGTACTTTTTTAAACAAAGTGTGTAGCTAATTAAAAGATACTTATACAATTCAACATATATTTACATACATTCTGGGCATGTCAATGAAGCACCATTTTTATCTATTGTTATATTCAATATATATTGAATCGCATGATGTGACCACATTTCAGGTGTGGGTGATTCATTTACGTACTGTGGTGCACATGAATACAGCATTGGGGTACTAATACTTCCGCCCGGATCTAAAGCAACAACTGCCATACCATTGGGCAATTCCAGTGCCATAGATTTCGTGATACCTTCAATTGCAAACTTTGAGGCACAATATGGCGCAAGTTCAGCTTCCCCCTCTCTCCCCCAACTAGAACTCATATTAATAATCATTCCTTCTTTCCTGGCTACCATCGCTGGGACAAGTGCTCTTATTACATTTACTACACCGTTTACGTTTATATTCATTACGTTTTCGAATTCTTGAACGGTTACTTTCCACAGTGGCGCATTTTTATTAACAATCGATGCATTATTTATTAACAAATCCGGCGCTCTATGTCTATTAAGTATATCATTTGCCCAATTACTTACTTGCTGAGAATCTGAAACATCAATGATTTGAAAATCATGT
This sequence comes from Bacillus sp. SSR7, assembly GCF_055902415.1. NCBI lineage: Bacteria > Bacillati > Bacillota > Bacilli > Caryophanales > Bacillaceae > Bacillus > Bacillus sp. SSR7. The sequence goes on from NZ_JBVVXV010000001.1 coordinate 649,815, forward strand.
GTATTACCATAATATTTTTTTAATTCTTTAATTTTATCTTTTGATCGTCCACAACCAAATATACTCCATCCCAATTCATGAAATCGATCAACCATCGCACGTCCTAACCCTTGCGTCACTCCTGTAATAATGACTATTTTCCCAATGTTGGTTCGCTTCAAGTATCTCTCCTCCTTTACAACATATTACACTCTTCCTTTTCATTCATCCATTTACTAAAGTATCAACTCATCTCATACTTTAGAAGAAGTTTTTATGCAAATAAAAAGAGTAACCATAACAGTTACTCTCGCTTATATATCAAAAAAATCATTATTTATTTCGTTATTGCTTTTAAATTTCAACTTCTCTTTCCCGCACTTCTCACACCGATACATATAAACTACACCTAGCTTACCTCTTTTAAAATCTTCATTATCCTGTGTCTTTATAAATCTAAATCTATGCTTACAGTGAGATTCATCTAAAAAAATTCCAAGCCACTTTTTCAACATAGAACAGTTCTCCTCTATGAAAGAATTTTCATCTAACCTGATTACATACTCTTATGTAATTTCTCAATCTCATTTTGTAACTTTTTAAATTGTTCAAAATGCATGGTGATAGATTGACTGTTTCCATAATCAACACTATGCTTCACCAATAAAACACCATTATCATGAAAAATTGCTTCAAGTTCTTTTCTAATGGATACTTTCGTTATATGTGCTGTTTTAATAGCCGATAAAATTGCAATTTCATTAAACTTTAATTTTATTTCATTTGGACAAAATGCTTCTTCAACCAATATAACTTCATTGCTATAAATAAGTGCAACAAGATTACTTGATTTTGCATCTGTTAAATCTACTTTTTTTATAACATTATTCATTACATTTTGCCTCCTTTATTTTCATATATAATAATTATACAATTGTTTTTTAATTACTAAACCTTACATTCAGTTTAACACACTTTTATTATGAGCTACACTTCAAACGTTTACTATTCCACAATTCTTGTTACATGAACCATTTGGACTATAACACCATATATTGGTGTTAACAAATTATTGTAAAGTGGGTGAAAACTATGCCCTCAGTTGTAGGGAATTTAGTTGTACAAAATAGTAACGGTTCATTTAACTTAGGTGATTTCTACAACGTTTCTCCGAAAGAAAATACGAAGGCCTATAATGGATCTGGCGCTTCAAATGTTGGTTTTGTTGTTAATACTTTTAATGGTGTTAGCGCGACTAATACGTTTGACTCTGACCTTGCAGATCAAAACCAAGTTGGTACAGCCTAGTCCTATTTTTTCATCGTTCTGTTTAGGAATTTTAAATTTGTCTATACTATAATCAGGCTGTTACACAGCTAATGTTGATTTTTGGAGTACCCTATCTTTTTCTCCCTTTCCCTGGGGCTTAGCAGCTAGTATGAAGCTAGCTGCTTTTTCGTTTCATTTTTTCTGTTCCACATCTAACATAACGTAAAGTAAGCTAAAAGTTAAATTTTAGCTTACTTTACGTTATTTCAATAATATCCGTAGTATTAAATACGTAAGTTTTATAAAACGCGTCAGTACACATTACAATGCGCTTTAGCGGATTTATATGTACAACTGTCATATAGCTTGTAAGTATGTACCCATCTTCAAAATATGTCACCAATATTTCTTTCTCAGACAATAATGACATTAATAATCTATCAAAAATCCTCTCTTTTGCTTCTTTTGTTAAGAGTGGTTTTTGTACTTTAAATTTCTCTCCAATGACCTTTCGCATACTTAATAACTGTTCCGATATTACTGTAAATGGAACCCATTCTCTTTTTGCTTCTTGCATCTTTACATCATTCATTTCTCTATCTCCTCGATCATTTATCCATTCTATTTCAAACATATTGCGCTTCGATTATTCTTTAACAATTGCTCGGCTCATATTTCTCCCGGATGAACAGGTAGGAATTCTCCCCCCTCAAAATTCAAGACATACAAGGAAAGTAAGTCGAAAATCAACTCCCCGTAAACACCCGCTAATTACAGTTTCACTTTATTTCTAAATTTTATAATATCTACACGAAAAGAACGTTCGTTCTAATTATACACGAACCTATGTTCTTTTGAGAAGACATTTATTTTTTCTTCATCAAATAATCTTTTCACTTCCCACTTAATAGGAAGTGAAAAAATCAACTAAAAAGTTTTAATTTTTTCGAGTTTATTAACTATCTATAAATGAAAGCGTATATTATAAAGAACGAACTCACAAAATTTAGAGGGTTTATAACGGACTACAATTCGTTCCTTATAAATTCCTAAGAAAAGAGAGCAGTGTAAACACTCTCTTTTCGTACATACTTTATAACACTAATAAATAATTGATCTTTATTATTAAATATATTTTGGTTGTACTATTATATGTAACTCCCTCTCTGTTACTGCTTTTTTCGGATTTCGAAAATACTCTAATTCGTATTTTAATACTTCATAGTCAACCATTCCGATCTTAATCCCTTTCGTTTCTTTTAAAATAGCTAATAGGTTATTTATATCTTCATCATACGATTCAAAAATTTTCCCTCCGTCTTCTCTTTGAAAAATTACTTTCACATTTTCTCCCCCCTATATAATTTATTTATCTATTCAATAATTCATTTAAGAGTATTCCTTAAAATTTCATACTAAAAAGAACATCCATCTTAATAGAATGCTCTGCTTTTCACTTCATTTAGCGTCAATATATTTCAATCTTATTGTATGTTTCATTCTGCAAATTATGTTTATCCACTTCTATAAAGTGAAACTTTAATCCACTCAAGCTTTGTTCATTACTGACTAATAATTAGCTCACACAAATCTTACTACCTACAAATAATGGGCTAAAATTAATTAATTCGTTTTATATTTAATGAGATGAAACAAAACATTATAATATCAACATTCTATGAAGTGATGATTAACCTACTTCAAAACAATTACATAAATTCCCATTGTAATTCTTAATATTTAAATGTAATATTGTATTGTCTTACTATCTATTTATAACTCACACACTAATTAGAAAAGGGAACCTATAAAGGTTCCCTTTTCTAATTACAGTCATTATTTCTTTTCTAAAAATTCAAATGTATTTTTAAAGTCTTTATCGTTCACCTTGATATCAGCATCTTTTAATAAATCATTGACTACTTGTTGCTTCCATTTACCTGTCGTATCTTGTAGTCTTTGCTGTTCTAAATCTTTACGAATATCGTCTTTCACTTCATCAAATGGCTTCAATTCTTTTTTATCTGTCACTTTAATAATATGGTAACCATAAGTTGTTTTTACCGGATCACTTACTTGTCCTGCATCTAATTTATATGCAGCTTCCTCAAATTCTTTCACCGTTTTCCCTGGTGCAAAACCAGCTATTTCTCCGCCTTGTTCTTTTGAACCAGTATCCTCTGAGTATTGCTTCGCTAAAGCCGCAAAGTCTTCACCATTATTTACTTTCTCTTTCACTTCTTTAGCAGTCTTTTCATCTTTCACTAAAATGTGACTTACTTTCAGTTCTGGCTTATAGTTATCTTTGACATCTTTTTCTGTGACAGTAGCTTTAATCGCTTTTTCAAATGCAATTTCTGGCTTCATTTTTTCTTTTAATTCATCTTCATTTTTCAATCCAACTTGCTCTAGAGTCGATTTGAAATTGTCGCCCATTTTATCTTTTGCTTCTTCTACTTGTTTTTTTGCTTCTTCATCTGAAACTTTATATTTATCTAGCAATGCCTTACTTAACACCATTTGATATAAAGTACTCTCCCCATATTTTTGTCTTAACTCTTTACTTAACTCTTTCTCTGTAACATTTCCTACTTTTGATGTTACTACGTTACCTGAGGAACCACATGCAGATAATGCCAGTACTACGCATGAAATAATCGTTCCTAAAAATAGCTTCTTCTTTTTCAATTCAAAATACCTCACTTTTATTATTATATAAGAATAACTATACAGTGTTGTTGTGTATACAATGTGTTTTCTACATGTAATTCATTTCATGTGAAAAAACTATGTGCCAGTATATAACATTAGTTAATCAATCTATTTTTTGCACTAATACTAGAATTATTTTCTCTATTACTACTAATCTTCGTTTTTTGTAATTAATCTTCTTTATACGATGAAACATATGTATGAACGCTAATTTACTGTGTTTTTTGTGATTATTCTATATTAACAAAAACAATTTATCTCTCATTTCTTTTATATTTCAATTCAAAAATACTATCTTTACACTCTATATAAGATTCAGTAACAATTTTATCAGTGGAAGCCTCGTTTATCGCCCGCAATAACTCTACAAAGTAACGTTAATGCATACGAAAAAGACATTTCCTATTAATGAAAATGTCTTCTCACAATTTAATAAAACAGTTTTGGTGTTAAATCTGTATTTTGTAATTGTGCACTTTCCCTGCTCGAAACACAGCTTGTGGAGAATAATATTGGGATACCACAAACGTCATCGTTCATTACATCATGAAATACATTTGCAGCAACACCAGTAAATGTTTGACATAAATTTGAAATATCATCGTTAAAAAATTGAATCACTTGCGCAGCAAAAACTGGAAAGACAACATTTGACCCACCAGGGAGCTGTGGTTGTACAACAACTTGTTCAAAATAAGGATTATTTTCTAACGCCACTTGAAATAAATGGGCAATTTCAAATGCATCTAGAGGACATGGAAATGGATTTACAATGTCATTTTCCTTATTAGTGACAATAACTGTTACACTTACATTCCCAAATTCTACAAAAGATTTTAGGAGCGTTGCTAACGCTCTCGCTTTTTCATCACTTAATGCGTGCACTAAAATAATATAATTCCCGCCAACTGGAATCAACGGACCAACTGTAACAGTTGGATCAGCACCAATTGAATTTTTTAACTCATTGAAATATGTGATCCACGGCGGTGAAAGCTGAGCTTGTGCATTTTCTTGCACTCTTTCATTACCTCCTAATACAATTCTTACTATTATGATATGTAGCAAGGAAAAAAGTGTATTAGATAGATTACTTATTTTTCACTTTTATATATTATATTATTTAAACATTTCATAAAACATTCTTAGTCTGTACTCTTTTTCCACATTTTTACCATGCCATAAAACTCCATATCATTATCAACTCAACTAAAAGTTCATATTATATTAGTACGTCTTTATAATACGAACGAAAAAACACAGTATACAATACTGCATCATAGGAGCTGATTTCATGGAGAAAAAACCTATTGTTTTCAAAGTCCCACCAAATTCAAAATTAAAAGTTACATTTTTCGGTCCTTGTAACGAAGTAATTACAAATGTTTCTATAATTAATCAACTTTCCACACCTAAATGTCAAACTATTACACAATATCCAAACTATACGAAATATGAAACTGAAGTACGATCATTATCGAGCTGTTAATCCATTCTATACAAAATCCTTACAATTTGGTTAACTACACAACCTTATTAATAGACTAAAATTACTCATTTCATGATATTCCATTGATAATCTATTGATTTTTTACACGTTTTTATTAGCAGAGCATATATTATCGTATGGAGATTATCCACTCATAAAACCTATCTTTCTTTAGAGCATACTTTTTATGTATGCTCTTTTTTTATTTACCTCACGTGAAATATAAACCTGATAACTTTTATATTTCACATGGGGTAAATTGACCTGCCTTTTATAAACAATCTAGTCAAGGTTTCCCTCACAATACTCCTTTATTTATTATACATTCACTACTCTGTTAAATTTGTATATCCATTCAAGCACCATTCACCTAATATATTTTCCTTCTAAATGGACCAAAGATGTATTAACATTCTTTATATACTCAAGGAGGTTAAATATGTTCAAGTTTCATCCGATACTACTCATCTTAGGATTTATTTTATTTTTATATAGTGTACTGTTCTTAATGTTATCAATAGCAATACCTGCACAAACCGATGTTAAATATGTAATTTCTATATAGTAATGAAAAAGCCTGTAATTATACGGACATAAATTAAGATGTCTTTTTATACCGTTAGGCAACTAGCAAATGTAACGCCAAAGAACTTTTACAACCTTGGTACTTACTCTTTTTATTACCTGCAGAAGATCTAATACTTAAAATAAGATAGCCCTTTCAACATCAAAACTGTAAAAAATAATTTTAAAACTTTACCTTTCATCATTACATCTTTAGCATGTGAAATTTTCATGAAACAAACTATTTTTAATCAATTTACTTATATATTTTAAAAAACAATAATAATCCCCCCACCATTCGGTACAGGGGATTAACTAGACCTACTGAAAAGTATTTTATTCTCTTCGTTATTTAATTGGAGAAGGGAATCTTGCTGCTTCAAAATGTGAGCCGTCTTCCGAAGTACTTAAAACTCCGTCTATGCTACTTTGTGCATAAACCTCAACTTGATCTCCTTCATGCAATTGAATAATCGTCGAAACACTTACTACATTTCCAAAACCTATTGGACCAAAAAAGTCATTATCTATAGCTATTGCTGCGTTTCCATTCACACGAATTTCTACACGAGCCCTATAATTTAAATTAAAATCATTTGGAAAAAAACCAATCGTGCCAATAATAGAGTAAACCCCTCTAGTCTTCGGAATAAAAATAGATGTTGCTGGATTATACTCATTTGCTAAATCAAATTGTTCATCCTGGAATAATACCTTTACAAAAGTATTGGCAGGAACCGTTTGATCCACCGTATTTCTAGCTCTAAATGCTGATGCCCTAACAAGCTTATCCTTGTTTTCATTACACTTACTAGTGTTCTTACAACAGTCATGCTGTTTCTTTTTATACTCTTTACAATACTTACAATAGTTGTAGCAAGACATACTAGTTCCCCCTTTCATGCTTATTCCTACATATTATATAAGAGGGACTCGTAATGTTTGGACGAGCTAAAATCTTTTCTAATAAGGGTGCCCTATACTTACACCCTTATTTTTATACACAATTCTATTTCTCTCTCCTTATAAATTAAATACAGTTCCATATGGGATGGTAAGAAAAGGACTTCCATATGGTGTAATAGGTTGCACTGGATAAAAATATTCCATAGATGAATAATACGGCTCGATACCTTGTTGCTGCATTTGTATTTGTTGTTGCATTTGTAACGCTTGTTGAACAGCTTGAACCGTACTTTGTGCTCCGCTAAACGTGATTGATGTACCATACGCTGGTCGCATACTAGCTTGATTAGCAAAATATGAATAAAACATTATTTTCAACTCACTTCCATATAAGCTATTACAAACCATAGTATGATTCTTTTTTTAGGAAGTGCTGAAAACTAGTACATTAGCTTTTATTAGGTTTCTCATTTCATTTTTTCTTTTAGTCGCTTCAATTTCATATTTCACTTACTCGTTTCAATTATTAAACGTGATTGAATTTTTAAAGCAGAATAAAAAAAGGAATAACCTTACATAAAGTAAAACTTTAATCAGTGGGGTTTTCTTCATCCCCCACTGATTATTAGTTGAACCAATCGGACTTTAATGGACAGTTGATTCCCCACCTAAATTCTTCGCTTTCGCTGAATTTTGAGGTGGGGGTCTTACTGCCCATTAAAGCGGGATAAAATTCTAAATGGAACTCCATTAGACCCTAACTTAATTAAGCTTATAATTATCACCAAATCTTTACAATAATACTAGTCTCATAAGAACACCTTCATTTTGTTTACATATACTTTTACAAAACATTCTTGGGTATATCACATATAACATATACTCATAAACACTTTGCATCTAGAAACAAATATTGATCATTACATGTACTTACTATTTAAATTTTTTAAAAGGAGGTAATTATGAAAAATAATCAAAACTCAAACGACCCGTGCAAAAAGTTCCAATTTCCCTGTTTTATTTCTATATCCTCTTGCAATCAAAGTAATTGTTGTACACCTGTTTTTTTCTCATTTTCTCAGCAACAAGAATTATTGTCCCTAATTAACCAATTAAACCAAGCAATCCTTTCTTTCTTTACCACGCCAAATCCGACAACTATACAAATACTCCAATCTGCATTACAGGCATTAAACGATTTAATTATTACAGTGCAACCAAATACTCCAAATAGAAATTTAGTTATACGAACTATAACTCAATTAATTAATTCCTTACCTACTGCGTCGCTTACTCAAATCTCTGCGTTATTTCAATTTCTATTCCAAAATTTATCTTCGCTCATTAGTTGTTCCAATATATCGGACCCATTGTTACAACAAACATTTAACTTAATTTTGCAAGGAATATTGAATAGTTCTCTATTAAATATTACCGGAATACCCGGTCCTACTGGCGCGACTGGACCTAGAGGATTTCCAGGACCTAAAGGAGCGACTGGTCCTCAAGGTGTCCAAGGTATTCAAGGGCCAGAAGGACCAGAAGGAGCGACTGGTCCTCAAGGTGTACAAGGGCTTCAAGGGCCGGAAGGACTTGCAGGAGCGACTGGTCCTCAAGGCGTGGAAGGGCTTCAAGGGCCAGAAGGACCACCGGGACCGACTGGGCCCCAAGGTGTGCAAGGTATTCAAGGACCACCGGGACCACCAGGGCCAACTGGATCCGGGACCGGAATGGGAGTTCCTGGACCACCAGGGCCGACTGGACCTCAGGGGGTACAAGGAATTCAAGGGCCGGAGGGACCAGAAGGACCACCGGGACCTCAAGGTATCCAAGGACTTCAAGGGCCAGAAGGACTCGAAGGGCCAACTGGACCTCAAGGGGTGCAAGGAATGCAAGGACCGGAAGGACTACCAGGGCCGACTGGACCTCAAGGGGTGCAAGGGATTCAAGGGCCAGAAGGACCACCTGGACCGACTGGAGATTGTGAATGTCCACCGGGGCCGACTGGACCGACTGGGCCGACTGGGCCGACTGGGCCAACCGGACCGACTGGACCTGCATGTAATTTCCTTGTTTATGTTACAAACGCAGGAGCCATAGATGATCCAACAAATGATACAGTATCTGTAATTAACACCGGAACAAATACAGTTGTTGCTACAATCACTGTAGGTAATGCACCTCTCGAAGTAACCGTTTCTCCAAATGGGACTCGCGCTTATGTTACTAATATTTTTTCTAATACCGTTTCTGTTATTAATACGGCTACGAATACAGTTATTGCTACCATCCCTGTTGGATCTAATCCAATCGGTGTAGCTGTTTCTCCAAATAACACAACTGTTTATGTTGGAAATCATGGTAATAATACCGTTTCTGTTATTAATGCTGGTACTAACACTGTCATTGATACCATTCCTGTTGGCAACGCTCCGCAAGGAATCACTGTTTCTCCAAATGGAGCCTTTGCATATGTTGCAAACGAATTAAGCAACAATATTTCTGTTATTGATACCGCTACGAATACAGTTAGCGCTACCATTCCTGTTGGCATTCGTCCTAGAATAATCGTCTTTACACTAGATGGCACTCGTGCCTATGTCACAAATCAAAATAGCAATACTGTTTCTGTTATTGACACCACTACGAATTCCGTTGTTAATACAATTAGCGTAGGTTCTGAACCGGTTGGTATAGATATTACACCAGATGGCACTCGTATTTACGTTGTAAATAAAGTAAGTAATAATGTATCAGTAATAAGCGTGGCGACAAATACTGTAATCGATACAATTCCTGTTGCTTTATCTCCGGATCAAGTAACGATCATACCAGACGGCACTCTCGCATACGTTACAAACCAAGGTAGTAATACTGTTTCTGTTATCAATACTGCTACAAATACGGTTATAGATACGGTTCCAGTAGGTGTTGCCCCAACTGGTATAGCAACCGGAACTATTTGTGAATAATATAAAAAACAGAGGGACAAAAAATATGTCTCTCTGTTTTTTATTTTTTGTGCTCCTTAAAAATTTCATATTTATAGCCGCCCCCTCTACGTATTTCGTTTTAATCGTAATATACATGAAGAGGATATTATTCGTCTCATTTCATATTATCTCATGTATACTTCTATACATTTGTTTGTAAAACCCATTGTATTAAAAGAAGTAACCGAGTATCTTTACGAGCTTAAATAGATTCACAAATTATCTATATCACGCTCTAACCTTATTTTCATAACCTCCTATTGACCACCCTATAAAATTTCACAAAATAAAAAAGCAGCTGTTATGCTACATTATATTCGTTTTATCCCCAAGAAAAATGATATATATATTCTCCCGTTACACTTTGATTAATCCCAATAATTCTAGCAAACCTCATTAAGTCCGCTCCTTGAAGAAAATACATCGCAAGTGTAATTGGCACTTGTGACCACATGAATTGATAAAACTCTTCGACTCTTTGGTTTGTTGAAACAATTAAATCATTTACAGGCCCTTGATTCCATACAGAAGTTCTAACTAAATTAAACGGAAGATCTTTCCCATTAACCACTATTCGCGCCATACTTTGAGTTATGTCCACATCAATTCCCTCCATCATTACAAAAATCAGACCTGTGTATTTACTCCTTTCTTTATAAATATTCTTAACCTTCATAAATGTCTAAGGCAAACCTCTATTTTTGCTTCTATTCAAATGAATTTATTTCACACAGTAAACAGGCAAATGAAATTTCAGTATTACTCTCCTTCAACTTCCGTATCATTTCCCCCCTTATTCAGCTTGACAATCCGGTATGCAAAATTACATATCTTATTATCTCAATATCACTTTATTTACTACAAGTTGATAGAAAAACATTCAAACCAATTGATAAATCAACGTTTGTAATTTAATTCCTTATTTTAAATTCCACTCCTTTATTTTTAAACACTATATTCGAATAATTATATTGGAATTTCTTGTTGTATACACATCTATCTTTTTCATGTATTATATACGAGAAGAGTAAGGTAAGAGTTACTCTTTGCCATTTTAGGAAAGGTCCTGTTGGAAACAACAGGACCTTTTTTCGTATTTGCAAAATCAATCTTAATTTTCTCATTCCTTACATCTATCGCTTCCCTAAATACATTTTCAACCATTTCAGATTTAATCTCCCAAATATAAGATGCTATACGGACTCTTCTGAGTAAACGGCTACTCGTACTATGTGGGCTTCTCTTTACATACCCAACTTTACAATCCATCCCTACCGATTTATTGTCGTTAATCTTTTTAATTACCATAGATTGTTTGACTATTTCTTGAACATGATTTGTATCAACTTACATTACTAATTCCTTTCTAATCATAATTACTCTTCGTGTTAATTCATTAATCAGTCGTTGCAGTTCAGTAATTTGAATTCTTAATTCAACAATAATAAATCTTTTTTAATTTTTCTCTTTCTCTAGATCTTTTGTTTTGTTTTGTTTAAATGGACTAATCAATTAATTCAACTATTACATATTAATAATCCGTTCATATACTATAGTAGATTGCTAGAAAGGAGGCGTAACCATGGATAGTTGCTTTGTGTTTGTAAATGGACAACCTTTTTTAGTTCTTTCAGTAGCTGGTATCGAAATTGCTAGATTAGAGATTTCGCTTCAAGTAGCATTGGCTCTAAGAGTACTTGGAATACCAATTTGTGATTAATTACCACATCCAAAAAAAGAGAGCATTAGCTCTCTTTTTTTATTTTCCCTATTATCCCTGAACAAAAAAGAGCGCTTTTCTTAAAAGCACTCTTTCCAAGGAATTTACCAATTTCGACGATCATCATGATCATGATCACGTTCATGATTACGTCTGCGACGACACTCATCACAATCGCAGTCACGATCACGTCTACAACGACTGTCATCACAATCTCTGTGTCTGCATCTGCCGAACATTAAATCATCCCAAAATCTATCACAATCTCGAAAATTATTATTCCATCCCATAAATATGATTACCTCCTCTATAAATAGAATTCATTATATTCTATGAATAAAAGGGGAAACAGCTTGTTTACTAGCCTATGTTTGGTGTTTTAAACTAATAATATTCCTATTTATTCTTCAAATTGCTAGTCTACCTCCTTATCTTTCCTTAACAACAAACAAAACACCCACCAGATCACAGATATTGGTTTAATCATTATCATCATTCCTATCTCCTAAATGAAACTAAATCAATGGTTGTTATATTTACTCTTTTTCTTTATTGATTAACTGAGTAATTTCATAGACACCGTTTATCAAATATTCCATGTGTCTTCACCCCTTGAATAATTTTTAAATAAAAATACATACTATTTTCAAGCCGCCCCACGGCTAATACTTCTTTCTTTTGTTACAGCAGAAGTAGATAGGTTCTTCACTTATCTGCTTTCTGTGTATATTTTTTTAAATATCAAAAATAATACCAACAAGCTGTTTGAACTAGCAGCTTCACTCTTCTCGCAATGGGAATGCAATTTATCACAATTAGCTAACTCATTCGACTCACTGGCAGACAACCAAATTCGTTGTCTGCTTTTTGTATGAGATTTTTTCGTTTTACATATACTACTTTTGAACCTGTAGACCAATACGAGCCATTTTGGTGCTTGGGATTTCCCTTCCTGGGGATAAGTATTTTTACTTATCCCTTTTTTGTATAGACACGTACATTTAGGTTAAAACTAATTACAAACAGATTTTCTGTTTGTAATTAGTTTTAACCAAGAATACTTTTCTCCTACTAAAGGACGGCAGGTACGACTGCTAGTCCTCTTTTTCTTATATCGCATACTCTCCCTTCTGGTAGCTTCGAACCACGTTCCCCTCATCATTGTAGTAAGCAATTTCCCAATAAGGATGGCAATTATGCTTCTCAATTTCCCCATCGAACAAAACGAATAGATTAGTTTTCCAGTTTCCAACAATTTACCCCACATGCCAATTACATTTTCTTAAACGCTTGTTCTACGCTATACATTCGCTTACTATCAAAAACACCTTCGTTCTCGCACGTTACAAACTTCATGAATTCAGCCATCGGCATTATTAGAAACTTTGTTCTGAACTTTTGCCAATACAGGAATCTTGCCTTTCCTTCAGTTTCCGCTACCACATATTCTTCATTCGGCCATTGTTCGAAAATGGTAGTGAGTTTGAATTTGTAAAGGACCACTAGCCTTTCACCTCCCCCTTAATTAGCAATCAACTTACGGATCAGTTTTTCATTTCTTGTGTCTAGTGCGTAATCGATGAGTTGGTATTTTATGGACTTGTCAATTTCATCGTGATCTTCCCCATCAATATACGTTTCAAGTGAACACTCATCATCTTCATTTGAGCTGTATAAAATCGGCAAATCATGGCGATACCGCTAATCAATGATTTGATAGTAATGGAAGGATATTGATTTTGAAGGAAGAACTTTATCTATTAATCGTTCCCTCTCTCATATCACAAAAAAACTTCATAAACCTAAAACATCTATAGGAAATAGATTGCTGGTTTTGCCTGACATTACTTTAATGGCATTAAATGACCATCTGCAAAAAATTTCTGAGGAAAAAGAGCGATATGGTTGAAGGCTATAACAACTACGGTTTGGTTTGTCCGCCATATAACGGTAACCCATGTAATTTCAGAAGTTTGACATAGCTCATGAAAAAGCTTATAAAGAAAAGTGAGGTTCCTAATATTCGTTACTAGGATTTAAGGTGTATATCCAAAAATCACAAATGAATGATCAGGACATAGAAGCAGTCGAAGATATTGCAAACAATCTATTTCATCAAAACTATTGTTTGCAATATGTTTGCAATTACGGATTTTGCATAAAAATACTAGCATATCCGATTGACATTGAGAGGAGTCAAAAACATGAAAGAAATCAAATCAGAACAGGAATTCAAAGACATCATCGCAAGCGAGGAGCCAGTAGTTGTTAAGTTCTTTACTACATGGTGCCCAGATTGCGTACGTATGGACAACTTTATCGGAGATGTGATGGAAGAGTTCAATAAATTTGAATGGTATTCTATTAATAAAGATGAGTTCCCAAGTATCGCTGAAGAGTATCAAGTAATGGGTATTCCAAGTTTACTTGTATATCAAAATGGCGAGAAGCTAGGCCACTTACATAGTGCTAATGCAAAAACTGAAGAGCAAGTTACTGAGTTTTTAGAAGCATACTAAGATGAAAACCCTCTGAAAAATATTTTCTAGAGGGTTTTTATTTTTTCCAAATCAGCTGTCAGAAGTGTACATATTTGAACTCCCTTCTCCTACCCCTTCTGTTATACATAGATCCAAATCGCGTTCATATCCTAACTTTGCACTTTACAACATATTTTTCCTTCACGAAACTTTGTTATCCCCTTCTTAAAAAGCTAAAAAACGTCAACAATGTTTGTATAGACCCACACGACTTTCGTTTGATACTCTATTTATAGAAAGAAATTCCTTGTAGAAAGGTGAGTGATTAAAATGGATACTCTTTCTCATAAAGAAGCTGATAAAGGTGCGATTGTCAGCATTATGGCCTACATATTTTTATCCTCTATGAAAATCATCATCAGTTATATTACCCTCTCTAGCGCATTACGTGCTGACGGTTTAAATAACTTAACGGATATCGGTGCTTCTTTAGCTATATTAATTGGTCTAAAAATCTCTCGGAAACCTCGTGATCCAGATCATCCTTATGGGCATTCGCGTGCAGAACAAATTGCATCACTTGTTGCTTCTTTTATTATGGCAACGGTCGGATTAGAAGTTGTTATTAGTGCCATTCAATCTTTTTTAAATCCGAAACAAGCTGCACCTAATGTACTTGCTGCATGGGTAGCTTTATTTTCTGCTGTCGTTATGTACTGTGTGTATTTATATACGAAAAAGATTGCAGCACGAACAAGAAGTAAATCATTAGAAGCAGCTGCAAAGGATAATTTATCAGATGCCCTCGTAAGTATTGGTACAGTAGTAGGTATTGTCGGTTCGCAGTTCCAAATGCCTATTTTAGATCCTATTGCTGCTTTAATTGTCGGTCTTATTATTTGTAAAACTGCATGGGAGATTTTCGTAGAAGCTTCTCATATGTTAACGGATGGAATCGATCCAGATAAGATGGAAGAGTACGCTGATGCGATTGAACATATTGGTGGCGTAGAAAACATCGTAGATATTCGTGCTCGTATGTACGGGAATCAAACGTACGTTGATATTACAATCGAGGTAGATGCTCGTATGGATGTTGGAGAAAGTCACTGTATTACTGACAACATCGAGGCAATGCTTCGGAAAAAATTTGGCATTTATCATGCGCACATTCATGTTGAACCAATGGAAAAAGAACCTATTATGACATAGGTTCTTTTTTAATGAACGTTTTATGAAATATAACACATAAAACGAGCCAGCTACCGCCAGCTGCCCATCCTGCTAATATGTCAGATGGATAGTGAACGCCAAGATATATTCGGCTAACTGAAATAGATAATACAACAAAGCTCGCTATAAAAATTATCAACAATTTTTTATGCAACGTAATACGTTCTTCTGTAATCGTGACGTATGCAATAAATCCTAAAAAAGCAGTAGCATTCATCGTATGACCGCTCGGAAAACTATATCCAGTTGCAGTAACAAGCTGCGACACATCAGGTCTTGCTCGCTCGTACCATTGTTTAAGCATACTGTTTAAATAACGAGATCCATAATAATTAATTGTTAGAAGTAATGCACTAAGCAACTTTTTTCTAACGAGAAAATACATTACAAGAATAATGAGTAACGGAAAATATATTCTTTTGGAACCGATAAACGACACCCAATTAAAGTAGGCTGTCAAATAATCGTTTCGAAAACTTTGAATAAAATGTGCGACTATATTGTCAAATTTCTCAATACAAGCGGTATGATACGAAAGTGATAATACGACAAAACAAATGAGTAGCGTAAAACTTAACAAGTATAAATGTCGATATCGTTTCACATACATAACCTCACTATGCAAAAAAATGGAGCGGTTGTTTTAGTTTTCCTCTCCATTTCTTTTTTATGCATAGTTTATTAAAAAATATAATTGTTAATTGTTTCTTTCATCGTTGGAATATCTTCATTCGTTATTGTAAAGCGCATCACTTTCTCATCAAGATCAAGTGCTTCTGCAAATAAACCTGCTAATCCGCGAGATTTTCTGTCTACTTCCATCATAATCTCTAGACGATCGTAAGCATTTGGCAAGATCAACAATTCTAGTTCATCTAATTTCCCATAATACTCTCCGGAAACAGGAACAAACTCAAATTCTTGTGCGAATGGAATTTGCTTACGTAATCGATACGGTAATTCTTCACATTCTATATGACGCGCTTTAAAACCTAATACCAACGCTTACTAAAAACTTTTGAAACATGGATCCTCCATCCTTTCTAAAGCAAAAGCTACATCTTTTTTTAAATCTTGTACATTCTCATAGTACGGCGTTTTTATTTGTAACATTCGCATCAACATTTCACGGTTGTAATTTTCTAAAGTTAATTCGTCATACCATGGGTTTTCATGTTTTTCATTAGATTCATAGCCTGCATATAATAAAAATAACGAGAAATGACCAAGTGCATAAAAATCACTACGAAAGTGAACTTCTCGCATCAAAGCTTGTTCACCTTCATAAGTTGTAGCTCGTTCATCCCCCTCATCTTTCAATTTCGCCAACCCAAAATCAATAATACTAACTTGGTTTTCTTTCATTAATATGTTTGGAATGCGTAAATCTCGGTGAATAATACCTTTACTATGAAACACCGATACAATTTCTAAAATTTTATATAAAATTTTAAAAACTTCACGTTCTGTATATACATGCCCATCCGAGAAAATATAATCTTCGAAATTTTTACCAGGCATATATTCCATCACAAAAAAGCTTTTTTTCTCCCATACGAAATGATCGTATAAACTAGGGATTGCATGATAATTTAATGTTTGTAAAATCATTTTCTCTTGTTCAAATGATTTTCTACCAGACTCATATCTTTGTTTACTTTGTCTTAATTGTTTTAAGACTTTATATTTATTTATTTGTAAATCATTAACGACATATGTAACCCCATAACTGCCCATTCCAATTACTGATTCAATTTTATACCGTTCTGCCACAATTGTATTTTTTCGCAGTGGTCTATCTAATAAAGCTAGTATACGACGCCATTTCATCAGCTACTTGAAAAGAAGCTACGGCTTTTACGTTTTCTTTTATAATGATGATGCCCATAACCAGATGAACGACGTTTATAATCGCTACTTGAATAAGAGCGACCTCTATGGCGATAATCACTACTAGAATACGAACGATATTTTTTCTTTCCTAATAAAGAATCAATAATTTTTTTGAACATCCCTTCACCTCTTGAGTAAAATTTTCTTTTAATTATACCAACTATTGCTGGCTAGATTTGTGACAAGTTTGTAAAGAGTAAAAAACGACGAGTTAAGCCCGTCGTTACTTTCACTCATCCTCTTCATCAAACACTTCATCAATCATACATTTCTCTAATAAATACTCGAATGTAATATCTGCAAGATCTTCAATTTCTTCTCGTTTTGGGACGTATCCTCTTTCAATTAGTTGCTCATAAAAAAACTCCGCAATCTCTTCCGTATCAATTACGACTTCAATTTCCTTCATGAGCATCACTCCTTTATTTCTGTTTTATGAAAAAATCTCAAAATTATGTATATGAGATTAGAAAAATAGTTTTTCTTTTTTTATAGGTCATATCCTTTGGACGAGGTGCATACGATGGTAGTACAAGCTATCAAAAGGGGGAAATAATTATGGAATATCAATACGAGGTAAAGCAAGAAGTAGGGCAAACAAAAGAAGAGTTCATGCATGAAGATCAATGGGCAGACTCTCTTATTAAATGGCTTTTTATTTTTTTAATAGTTGTAGGCATACCTTATACTGCATATGTTGTTGTTCAATTCATTCTCTCTTTCTAGTTAACTATTTTTTCTCTGTCAATTTAACTAAATAATTATGAACAACATCCATAACAATTTTGTATTCTTCATCTTTAAATGTATCAAATAACAATTGGTAATCGTTATAAATATCAAGTAATCCATCAATGATTTCTTGACGATTTGTCTTAACACTCACTTTTTTTGAGTTGTTAATTGACTTTAATTTTCCTAAATCTAATTTATTCATACCTGCTTTATCTTGTTTCATTTTCTTCAAAATTGCATTTGCCGTTTGAGCATTAGCAAGTAACGTTAAATCTGACTCATCCGCTTCTAACCATTCACCATCCGTAATTCGTGATAGTTCATATATTGTATCTTCCCATGCGTCATTTTTATATCTCCATACTTCTGTACGAAAACCAACAATTCGAAACACATCTTTATCGTATCCTGTTACTTGCACGAGATCACCAAATGTGAAATTATAGTTTAATTCAATCCACTCAGTTTCACCTTTTTTCATATCTTGCTCAGTAACATGCTGCAACGTTTGCTCTACGTAAAATCCATCGTGATTATTGACTTCGTATACGTAAACTCCATCTAAAACCTTCATATTTGTGATTTTACCAACGGTTCCATATAGCGTAATCACGACTATGTCCCCTACGTTATATTTAGGTTGCTTTTTCCTTGCCATCTATATCTCTCCTTTTTTTGACGTCGTGATTTTGATAACAGTATATGCAACCTACATCAAAACGCTTATCACAGAAGCGTATATTCATAAATTTTTTCAATAAAAAATATCACCATATGAAAATTTATTTACAACGTAAAAAAGCTAGCAAATAGACTAGCTTCACGTCAAAAAAGTTCATATAGTTTTTATCTATCTTGTATGTATAAATCCCACGCTTCATCAAATATAGACATACTTGCTAGCATTCCACTTAGCTCTAAGTATGAACTAATTTCATCATAATCTTCAGATTGCTTTGGAAAGCTTAAATCATCGTACATTGCCTCTGCTAAATTCGATATTTCATTACTAAATAAAGCTGCACGATGCTTCATCATATAGTGGTAAAATGTCTTTTTCAAAAATATTCCCTACCTTTCTAACTTGGGTACATTATACAAGGCAAAAAAGAAAAAAACCAGCATAAAAGCTGGTTAAAAGTCAAAATAATTTCTTTTTAATAGACGTGGTCTTCCCATTAATTCTTCATATGTTAGTTGTTTTGGTAAATCTTTCGTATAAATTAAAAACAATTGATCTTCTATTTCTTTCACTGTTTGATCTGATTGATAGTCCATACCACATGAGGAACAAGAAATGCATGGTGTCTCTTGGATTTCAATGGCTTTCGTACCATCTGGCAATTCCCAATATACAGTATTTAAGCTTTCTTTTGCTTCTGTACTGTCACACCACATACAATTCATACTGCATCACCCTCAGTTTTTTTGTCGTTTTCTTCTAATTTAGCCATTTGTGCTTGATATTTTTTATCTTTCAATTGGTCGCGCTTATCACGTTTATCTTTTAATGATGCATGCGTTTCATTATCTTCATAGTCTTTACGACGATTCATACGCTGTAAATCGTCTGGAACAAGGTTAAATTTCTTATCGCTCATAAGACCGGCGATACCAACATCTGAACGTTTTTCTTCGTAGTTTGGATAGATTTCTTTAAAGTATCCTTCCGCTCTTCCTGGAATGTAGCTTTCTGGCTCTGGATACGTTGTAATAACACCTTCAAAGTTACGAAGTACAACTTTATCTGCACTTTGTGAGATTAAATAGTTTGGCTGAAGCGCAATTTTACCGCCCCCTCCTGGTGCATCAACAACGAATGTTGGTACTGCATAACCAGACGTATGTCCGCGTAAACCTTCAATAATTTCAAGACCTTTAGATACTGGTGCACGGAAGTGACCGATACCTTCAGATAAGTCACATTGATAAATGTAGTATGGACGTACACGGATTTTCACTAAGTCATGCATAAGTTTTTTCATAATTGGAACGCTGTCGTTAATACCAGCTAAAATTACTGCTTGGTTTCCGACTGGAACACCAGCATTCGCTAACATTTCACATGCTTTTTTCGATTCTTCAGTAATTTCAATAGATGTATTGAAATGTGTATTTAACCATACTGGATGATATTTTTTAATAATGTTACATAAGTTTTCTGTAATACGCTGCGGGAATACTACCGGCGCTCTCGTTCCAATTCGAATAATCTCAACATGCGGAATCTCTCGTAAATTTTTTAATACATATTCTAAAATTTTATCGTTAATAAGAAGACCATCACCACCAGAGATTAATACATCTCGTACTTGTGGTGTTTCACGAATGTAAGCAATTGCATCATCTAATTGTTTCTTCGGCACACCCATTCCAATTTGTCCACTAAAACGACGACGTGTACAGTAACGACAATACATAGAACATTGATTCGTTACTAAGAATAATACACGGTCAGGATAACGATGCGTTAACCCTGGAACTGGCGAGTCTTCATCTTCATGAAGCGGATCTTCTAAATCATATTTTGTTTTATATAACTCTTCCGAAATCGGTACAGATTGCATCCGAATCGGACAGCGTGGGTCATCAGGATTCATTAACCAAGCATAGTACGGTGTAATATTTAACGGGATCGTTTTCGTTGAAATTTTAACGCCCTCTTCTTCATCAGGTGTTAAGTTAATCACTTTCTTTAAGTCATCTAACGTTTTGATCGTATTCGTTAATTGCCAAACCCAATCATTCCATTGCTCTTCAGTAACATCTTTCCATAATTCGATATCCTTCCAGTGACGATTTGGTTTGTATACATCATGTAACATTGCTATTCCCCCTTTTTATACGCTCATCCTTTATATAAGCAATAGTTATGCCAACTTTACTTTATTGATAAGTAAATGTACGGAGAACCCTATTATATAAGCGCAAAAAATATTTTTAAGCGCTGTATGAAATTCATACATACTATCATATTCATTACTTTTTATATATGTAAACGCTCTTTTATTGGTGCAAACACACAAAAACCGCCAATTATTCGGCGGTTTTGTCGTACTTACTCAGTTTATATTGAAGCGTCTGACGAGGGATACCTAACATTTTTGCAGCTTGTAATATATTCCCTTCCGTTTCAATTAACGCTTGATCTATTAATTCTTTTTCCGTTTGATGAAGTGCTTCTCTAAGAGGCAATATGCTCTTCTTCTTTGGAAAACTCTCTTTCCGAAATGCACGCGGTAAACAATTGGCTGTTAATGTATTCCCTTCTGCAATAATGACAGCATGTTCAATCGTATGTTTTAACTCCCGAACATTTCCAGGCCATTGGTAAGCTTGTAGTCTTTCCTTCGCTTCCTTATCCATTTGAAGTACACCTTTTTTATAACTTTTATTATATTCTTTCAAAAAATAAGACGCTAACAATAATACATCCTCCGTTCTTTCACGGAGCGGCGGAATATATAATGAAAAGACATTTAATCGATAGTATAAATCAGTGCGAATTTTATTCTCTTTTAAACATATTTCTGGTGGCTGATTCATTGCGGTAATAACGCGAACATCTACTTTTCTCGTCTTATTATCACCAATACGACGAATAACACCATCCTCTAATACACGTAGCATTTTCGCTTGTAAATCGAGTGGCATTGAATTCAGTTCATCTAAAAACAATGTCCCTCCATCTACAAGTTCAAATAATCCCGCTCTTTCAATTGCCCCCGTATAACTACCTTTCGTCGTTCCAAACAATAAACTTTCTAATAGAGACTCTGGCAAAGCAGCACAGTTTTGTGCAATAAACGGCTTGTTCTTCCGCTTAGAAGCTTCATGAATCGCTTGTACAAATAACTCTTTCCCTGTTCCTGTTTCCCCATATATTAAAACATTCGCATCAGTTGGGGCTACTTTTTGTGCTAATTCTTTCGTCTGTTTAAACCGAGCATCATTCGTCACGATCGTCTCAAATGCAACATCCTTTTTGATCGCTTTTTTTCTAGATGACCGCTTTATTTTCGACTGCAAATCGACTATTGTATCCGTAAGCTTTTGTACTGTCGAATAATCCTTTGCAATTTCAACAGCACCAGCAATATTTCCATCTATGAAAATAGGTAACGTCGTATTTACTGTACAAATGTCTTCCCCATTTAAGTTTTGATAATGCTGCACTTGATGAACGATTGGTTTTTTTGTATCTAATACTTTCATCAACGTACTTGTTTCCCTAGATAAAGAAGGGAACGCTTCTAACAAATGTTTACCTAACACTTTTTCAATTTTTGATCCATCATGTTTTGCAGCTACAGTATTATAGAAAATTGTAATACCATTTTCATCTACTGCGTGTATAGCCTCATCAATACTGCCCAAAATCGCTTCAATGACTTCTTGTGTCGAAACTGCTAGCAATGTCATCCCCCCTCTTGCCGAAAATCCAGCAAATACTATGCCGAATTTTCGGCATACCTATGTGCGATTATAAGCATGACGATTCCGTTCTATTTTTATAACGTACTATTTAGACAAATCTTTTACCCATATATTCATATCTTCTAGCTTATCAAAAATGTAGCAATTGTTCGCCAATCTTCCTGTATACGTATAGCCTAACTGATGAAAGGCTGCATTCATTCCGAAAGAAAGCGATCGAGCAATTGTATAAGAACAGAAAATCGATTTTTCTTGAAGTTCCTCTTCTAACTTAATTAATAAACTTTTCATAAACCCATGTTTACGATATTCGGGTAAGGTCGCACAATTCGTTAATTCTGCATTTCCTTCTTTTATATTCATTTCTGCAGACGCTGTACTAATTATTTTCCCCTCGAATTCATACACATAGTAAATTGTATCGTCTTCTTTCATCGTTTGTTTTACATAACTCGCTTCGTTTAATGGAGTTGGATACACTTCAAATACTTCTCCAAAGACTGCTGCTAATTCTTCTGCATCCTCTTCTGTCGCTTTTCTTAATAGAAATTTCTCTGGGACTATTTTTTCCTTTACCTCTTTTGCTTTTACACCGCTTAAAATAGTATCTTCCTCAGCCCAATGAATACTATTGCGTCTTTCATCATTATTAAATTTCACGAAGAAGTATGCATCATGACCTTGAAAATAATGTGGTAATGTTGCTTCTAATAAAAAACCGAAAGAGAGCCATGTGGAAACATGCTCTCCCTTTCCTTTAACAATACATTTAGTGAAAGAATGTTTCTCTGCTAATTCATCAATTGTTTGGATGATCCTCTCAACATTTCCTGTATAGTGGTCTACTCGAATACGTTTATTAAAATAGTCCAAAACACCTTCTACTGTATAGCCATTTGTCTGTTCTCTAAAAGATTCATAGTATTTCATTTTTTCACCTCACACCAATCTAGTAATGTACATGCAATAATTTTTGCGGCAGCTATCATTTTATCAACTTCTATATATTCGTTTGGATAATGCGCTACTTTCGTTTCTCCCGGGCCAAATACTATCGTTGGTACACCTGCGATTTGTGTAAATAAGCCTCCATCAGTCCCCCACGGAGATGCTTCAATAATCGGTTTATTCCCTTTGATTTCAACAAAGTTATGCTCGAGTGTTGTAATTAACTCATGATTTTCTTCTAGTTCGCCTGGAACCCATCTTGCACCAAACCATTCTACTTCTACAGGATTTTCAACAAACCAATTGTCCACATCATTTAATTCCGTAATCCAATTCTCGAACTCTTCTTTTGCTGCCTCTATAGTCTCATTCGGCGCAATACCGCATCTTCCTTCTAAAATTAACGAATCAGGAACAGAACTTGGCCAGCTCCCGCCTTCAATTTTCCCAATATTAATTGGAATCGGAATCGGGATTCCTTTAAATAATGGGTCTGTAATTCGGTCATTTCTCTTCTCTTCCAGCTTTCTCAAATGCTCTACAACAAACATACTTTTTTCAATTGCACTTATACCTTCATAACGCGTTCCACCGTGTGCTGCTTTCCCTTTCACATGTAGACGAAACCACATGGACCCTTGTTGTTTCGGGAAAAACTTCATATTTGTCGGTTCTGGAATAATAACACCATCTGCCTTATATCCTCGCAATATAGTCGCTAATGTTCCTGCCCCACCACTTTCTTCTTCTATTACACTTTGAAAATAAATATCTCCTTTTAATTCAATACGAGATTCAATAATTGCTTCCATGGCAAGCATTAGTGCAACATTGCCGCCCTTCATATCTGTCGTTCCTCGACCATATATACGATTTCCTATTTTCTCACCACTATAAGGATGATGGTCCCACTGATTCACATCTCCTTCTGGTACGACATCAATATGTCCATTTAATATCATAGATTTTCCGTCGCCGCTTCCCTTAAGGGTTGCCACAATGTTCGGGCTATCTGAAAAACTTGTACGCGGTGATACAAAATAAGGATGATCTTTCATTTTAGAAAATGATGGCTCCCATATATCAAGATCTAAACCTAGCTCACGTAATTTTTCAATTACAATTGCTTGTGCACCACTTTCATCACCAGATACGCTCTTTTCTTGAATTAATCGTTTCAAAAATTTTACACTTTCTTCTTCATGACTCTCAATATAATCACAAACTTGTTTTTTTAATTGCTCCATATATTACATCTCCCCTCATTCAATTACTAGTAAATTAGAACCAATTTTAAAATCTGCTTCTGTATGTTGTTTTATATCTTCCACTGTGTATGGGCTCATTAATTCTTGTAAAATAAGTCCATCCTGCGTCACTTCCATTACTGCCATATCCGTAATAATTAAATCTACACATTTTTTTGAAGTTAATGGTAATGTACACTCCGAAACAATTTTCGCATTTCCGTATTTATCGACATGATTCATCACAACAACGACCCGCTTCGCTTTTTGAGCTAAATCCATTGCTCCTCCAATACCTGGAACGCGTTTCCCTGGAACAATCCAGTTTGCTAAATCACCATTCTCACTTACTTGTAATGAACCAAGAATCGTTATATCTAGTAAACCTTTTCGAATCATCCCAAACGCTGTGCAACTATCAAAATAACTTGCTCCTGTAATAAGAGAAGTTGGCAAACCTGCTGCGTTACATAAATTTTCGTCTTCATTTCCTTTACTTGGCGTAGGTCCCATACCTACAATTCCATTTTCTGCATGAAACATAACGTTTATATCGTCAGGCAAATGATTCGGTACAAGCGATGGTATACCAATTCCTAAATTTACAATCATACCATTTTGTATTTCTTTCGCTGCACGTCTAGCAATCTTATCTCTCACTTCTACGCCCATACCCATTTCCAATTCACTCCTTCCGACGGTACGATATAATTTACAAATACTCCTGGGACAACAATTTCTTCTGGATCTAAACTTCCAAGTGGAACAATTTCTTCTGCTTCTACAATCGTTATATCCCCGGCCATAGCTACGTGAGGGTTCATGTTACGAGCGCTCTTATCAAACACAAGGTTACCGAATGGATCCGCCTTTTTCGCGTATACAATCGCAACCTCAGCAGTTAATGCTGTTTCAACTAAATATGTTTTACCATTCATTTCAACAGTACGTTTTCCCTCTTCTACAATCGTATCAACACCTACATCAACTAATACGCCACCAAGCCCTACACCACCAGCGCGAATACGCTCTGCTAATGTTCCTTGGGGAGAAAACTCAATTTGTAACCTTCCTTCGTTTAGTTGTCTTCCTGCATTTGGGTTTGAGCCGATATGAGAAGTAATTAATGATTTTACTCTTTCATTCGTAACGAGACGACCGATTCCTACATCAGGAAATCCCGTATCATTTCCAATTAAATTTAAATTTGTAACTCCTTTTTCTAAAATCGCCTGTATTAAAGATGGAGGGGATCCAATCCCCCCAAATCCCCCAAACATTAATGTCATATCATCGTGGAATAAAGAAATTACTTCCTCTATCTCTTTTAATTTACTGAATGTATTCGTAATAGTTGTCATGCGATACTATGCCCTCCTTTTTGCATCATTTCTTCCACACTTTTTGCAAAAATTGAAAGTAATTCATCTAACTCGGAATATGTAGTTGTCATTGGCGGTGCTACAAGCAGTGCACTATCTTCTTTTCCTGCTTGCCCTGAAACAGCTTGGTATAAAAGAAGACCATTTTTAGCTGCAACCGAAATAAGTTCTGACGCCTTTGTAAACGGTTGCAATTCTACACCAATCAGCAACCCTTTTCCGCGCACATCAGCAATGATTGTCGATTGTTGCTGAACTTTCTGTAATCCTTTTATTAAATACTCTCCCTTTTCCGCTGTTTTTTCAGGTAGATTATGTTTCTCCATATATTCAATAACAGCTAGAGCTGTTGCTGCAGATAATGGATTTGCACTTAACGTATGCCCACTCATAACAGAACGCGATCCTCGTAAAATTGGCTCCATAACACGGTCACTTACAACCGTCGCTGCCATCGGTGTGTATCCAGCTCCTAAACCTTTACCAAGGGTCATAATATCCGGTTCTACACCCCAATGCTCCATCGCGAACCATGCACCAGTACGACCAAGCCCAGTCATTACTTCATCAGCAATAAATAAAATATCGTAATGACTACAAATATCTTTAATAACTTTATAATATTCTTTCGGCGGAACGACTGCACCTCCAGCTGCTCCAATAATCGGTTCAGCAATAAAAGCCGCAATATGTTCTGCTCCAATCCTTTCAATTGATCTTTCTAGTTCAGTCGCACAAGCAAGCTGACAAGTTGGATATACCTTTTGCACCGGACATCTAAAACAATATGGAGCTGGAATAGTTGGATAATCTTCTAAAATTGACACAAAACGTTGTCTACGCAGTGGATGCCCAGACATTGATAAGGCTCCCATCGTAATACCGTGATAACTCATCCATCGTGACAATATTTTATGCTTCCCTTGAATACCCCGCTCTTGAAAATGCTGAATCGCAATTTTCATAGCTGTTTCATTTGCTTCCGTACCACTATTTACAAAAAAGCTCCAGTTCAAATCTCCTACACTTAAATCGCTTAATTTCTTAGCTAATTTTTCAGCTGGTTCACTCGTAAACTGTGATCTATAAACGAAAGCAATCTCCTCTGCTTGCTTTTTGATAACGTCCGCAATCTCCTTTACGCCATGCCCAATACCTGCCGTAATTGCTCCTGACGAGCCATCAAAATATTTATTTCCGTTTTGATCATACAAATACACACCTTTTCCATGTGAAATCATTGGATACGGCTGACCAACAAGTGGTTTAATTAAGTAATCGCGCATAGCGCTCCCCCATTTCTCCAATTTGTATATATATATGAAGAAAATTGACGTTTCTTTCATAAAAAAGAACCCTCTGCGAAAGCAGTGAATTTATCAAAAAACTATTATAAAATATACAAATGAGTGCTAAATACCAATTTTAAAAACAGAAAATTCAGAACTTAATTCAAAGACCAACCCTTATCTATACGCTCAAGTAACCCTCCCTTATATAAAAATTAACGCTTCACTAAATATTTTTCTAACATAATGCCAGCTTCCCTCAAATACCGACATTGTGTAAACTTCGACGAAACTCCCTTTAAACTCCTTCCTGTTCTCCTACTTTATATTGCATATTTTCAAACAAATCTCGACAATTAATCCTACTAAATGCATAGCAATTATTTTTTGTAGAACCCAATATTTCACATACATTCTCCTCCATTTATACAATAAAAAAAGAACCGATTAACCACATTAATCAGTTCGGCACGACGCTCTTTTATCAGTTAATACCGTCACTTGCTAACGTAAATAGAAACAATAGTATTACAAAATCACAATTCATCCTACAATATAAAGCACAAAACCGTCCATAACTCCATTCACAATTCCTTGCGGGATATCCCCATCCCAAGGTTTCATTCCTTTCCTTAATTTCAAACTACCTTTCCTTTATAATTTATGTAGGACAATTATTACTTTGTATGTGTATTTGCCCATAATTAAAAAAATCCCCAGTTTCCTAAGGGTTTCAGGACATGGTTTCGACATGTCACGTGTAATGCTCTCAAATTTTTCATTTCGAAATACACACTTCCTCAGCCAATATGGATGATATATTGTTGTATCCTCTAGAAAATTATAACTCTCGTTCACCTAAACTTATCCTTAAAAAATACTTATTATTAATTTTCAATCTTTCACCTTTAAAAAACAAATTTTTTTCGCATAACCTCATTCTTGCTAAGCATATAGTTTTAATGATGACAAAGGAGGAATGTTCATGTCTCAATCTGAAATCGAAAAATATGGACAAGAAGCTGCACGTTACGAACATCTCGCTCGTTACTATCAATTTCATAATCCAAAAAAATATGTAGAACTATATATGAAATATTATGATGCGCTTACGAATCTTGTACAGGCATACGAAAAAAGAGATTCACAAGAAGCTGCTTTACCATCGCACATAAGATTTTTTCACTCTGCTTCAAATACACCTGCCGTTGACATTTTAGTAAACGGGCAAAAGGTAATTAAAAACATTTCATTTAAACAATTTAGTCCCTATTTAACATTAGTACAAGGTAAGTACCGAATAGATATTGTTCCTGTCGGAAATGAAACGCCCAACTTTTCAGCTTTAGTACCAATAATGGGAAATCACACTTATACTTTTGCTGCAATAAATAGTGATAATCATCTACAATTACAGCCTATGCTTGATAATACTCATTTACCAACAGGCCAGGCAAAAATACGCTTTGCGCACTTTTCTCCCGATACCTCTGTTGTAAATGTAAGTTTAAAAGGTGGCGATCATTTATTTGAAAATGTACTCTTTAAACAAATAACAGATTTTTTAGAAGTTAGCCCTGGTACAGCGGATATAGAAGTTTCACTCGCAGATAATCAAAGTGTCTTGCTAACTATACCGGATTTCAAAGTCGAACCGAACATTATTTATACAATTTCAATTTTAGGTTATTCAACGAAAGATCCTAAATTAGAAGCTGTTATACTTACGAATTAAAACAGTCTACACCATTCATTTGGTGTAGACTGTTTATTTTTGAAATGCAATTTGAAATTCTGTCCAATCATTATCTGAACGACACATGATGGACCCATTATGTTTTTCTACAATTTGTTTACATACAAATAACCCAATACCAGTTCCTAACTTTTTAGTAGTTACAAATGGTTCAAAAATCGTTTCTACATTTTCAGCTGGAATCATTGGCCCGTTATTTTTTATTACAATTCGAATCGATTGATCTTCTTCAAATACATCAATGATAATTTTTCGTTCTTCTTTCATTGATTCAAGAGCGTCAATTGAGTTCATTAATATATTTAAAAATACTTGTCTCACTTCACTCCGATAACCAGTAAGAGGAATTGGATATGGCAAATTCTTTTCAATAGAAACATTTGCATTGACCAAACTTGGATATAAGAACTGTATAATGTCTTGAAACAAATCATTTAGCCAAAACCGTTCAGATTCAGTCCACATTTCTTTTTTCGATACGAGTAAAAATTGCGAAATGCGAAAATTTAATTGGTCTAATTCATGAGAAATAATATCTAAATACGATAAACTAGGATGGTCTGCCTTTAATAATTTGACAAACCCCATAATGGAAGTAAGCGGATTACGAAATTCATGTACAAAACTAGCTGACATTTGTCCTAAAATCGTCAGCCTTTCTTTATGTGTTTCGTTAATATATTGCTGTTTTTCCTCTAAATTTCTTGATATAATTTCCGAGTATTTTAAAACAGTATAATAAATTAATTTGTCAAAACAAGTATGTATTTGGGCCATAATTGGTTTCAATTCACGTGCACTAACATCTAATTCACACATCGCTTCGAAAAGCTCATTTCTTCCCACATTTGCATTATAAACAAAATCACCTATATTCGCATCTGCTCCTGCACGTTCAATAGCAATTTTCTCGCATAATGGCTGAAGATAATTTATATCTTTTTCTTCCATAGTAAGTTCAATAATAAACTCTAATAAATCCTCTCCATTTTGAACTGCTTCTAGTCTAAATGGATCTTTATCGGAAATTATCATTTTGTTTTTCCAGTTCTCAACGAATTGGTGCCTGTTGTTTTTCAAGTGCGAACAAAATACTTCTTTAATATCCTTATCGATTGGAAAAACCTCCATTCCTCCATTTCCATGCGACGAACACCCTTTATATTTTGAATATTAACACAAAAAACAAGATTCGTTAATAGATTATTGTCACATTTTGTTAATATGTGTTGATAAAATTTTTATAACCTTATTAATTGTTTAGATTGTTACATTCCATTTTCCTTCCTTTCATTCAAATTTTTTATATTCGATGCGACTTTTTTTGCATCCTGCTTCATTCTTTCGTACAATAGAAAAGGAAAGGTGTGAAAAATATGGTAAATAAAAATGTGGAAGATTATCTCCAAGAAGGCATTTACGGCCAAAAGCAGAACAAACCAGAAGAACGTAATATGTATTTAACTACATTACGTGAGCGTGTAGAAATCGCTTTAACTATCGGTCAAGTAATGCAAAGTAATGTATATTCTGAAGTAGCTAATAGCATGCGCTCTTCTCAATCATTACAAATATTCCTAAATGGTGGCATTGCTTACCCACATTTATCAAAATACATTAAATTAGCGAATGAAAAAAATGTTCCTTTTACAATTGTTCAAAATAAAGGGATAGAAACACCAATTGGTTTAGTATTATCTCATAGCACTGCTGTCGACAAAGAACAAATTTATGTAGAAGATGCTGTTTTCAAACAAGAAATGAAGTAAAAGGTACACTTGATTAAATGAAATCATTCTAAGAAACGTAAAATAAACAAAAAAACGAGTATGGAATCGTAAACATTTCCTACTCGTTTTTTTGCGATGTTTAAGTTCTAGTTACTTTATTTTTTAATACACACTAATTTCATTTCTGTCATTTCTTCGATTGCATATTTAATTCCTTCACGCCCCGTACCGCTTTCTTTCACACCACCGTAAGGCATATGATCTACCCTGAACGTTGGAATATCATTTATCATGACACCACCAACTTCAAGCTCATCAATTGCACGCATAGCTTTAAACAAATTTTTTGTAAATACACCTGCCTGTAGACCGTAACGCGAATGATTTACTTTCTCTATGGCCTCATCAAATTCTTTAAATGTATTTACGGTCATAAGTGGACCGAATACTTCTTGGCACTGTACAGATACATGCTCTGGAACATTCGTTAATACAGTTGGTTCAAAAATCCTTTCATCACGTTTGTTACCACCATACAAAACGCTCGCTCCTTCTTTAACTGCTTCTTGCACCCAGTTATCGATACGCTCGACATCTTTTTTCGAAATTAAAGCTGATACATCCGTTTCCTCAAGCAACGGATCACCAACAACAACTGTTTCCATCGCTTTCTGTAACTTAGATAAAAATTCATCCATTCTCTCTTCATGTACAAAAACACGTTGTACCGAAATACAAACTTGTCCATTATTAACAAATGCTCCCCATTTTACTCGTTCAATTAATTCATCTGTTAATTCAACATCTTCATCAATAATAACAGCAGCATTTGATCCTAGTTCTAACGTAACTCGCTTTAACCCAGCCTTTGCCTTAATTCCAAGTCCAACTTTCGGACTTCCCGTAAAAGTAATGGAAGCAACACCATCATTTGTAACTATTGCTTCGCCTACAGTTGAACCGGGACCAGAAATAATATTTAAAGCCCCTTTTGGCAATCCTGCCTCTTCAAATAGTTCAACTAATGCATAAGATGATAGAGGCGTTTGATCAGCTGGTTTTAATACAACTGTATTTCCAGCAGCAATTGCAGGGCCAACTTTATGTGCCACTAAATTTAATGGAAAATTAAATGGTGTAATTGCCCCTATAACCCCAATCGGTTTTCGTATTGTGTAAGCTATGCGCCCATCTGCACCAGGTGCTGCATCAAGTGGCAGTGTCTCACCGTATATACGCTTCGCTTCTTCAGCTGCAAATTTGTATGTCTGAACGGTACGATCTACTTCTCCCCTTGCAGCACGTATTGGTTTTGCAGCCTCTTTTGCAATAATCTCTGCAAATTCTTCTCTTCTTTCATCCATTTTTTGTGCGACTTTCTCTAAAATAGTCGCACGATCATATGCAGATAATCTATTCATTTCTTTCATCGCATTCTTTGCAGCAATAACAGCCTCTTTTACATCTTCTTCCGTTCCTTGCGCGATTTCCGCTAATGTTTCTTCAGAATATGGTGCATATAATGGTTTATACGTATTTACAGACTTCCAATCTCCATTTATATATAAATGCTTTTTCATAATTCTTCCCCTTTCAAATATATGTATGCAGCAATACTTCACCTAGTGAAAGGTCTGACTTATGTCATTGTAACATAGCCCTTATTCTGCAAAAAACATTATGCTCAAAAAAACTCTGCCATCTAGCAGAGTCTACGAACTAATTTGTTCTTGTAATGAAATTTGTTGTTCATCTTCTAAAATAACAATTGATTCTACAGTTTTTGTAACTTCTAGTCTCTTTATATAGTGTCCGTCTAATTCTTTCACGCAAAACTTATAATTTTCGATTTCAATGAAATCCTCTTCAGCAATTTCTATATTCTTCGTTAAAATCCATCCACCTATTGTGTCAACACCATTATCATCAATCGTTAAACCTAATAACGTATTTACTTCACTAACAAGTACTTTTCCCTCTAGTATTGTTTTCGTTTCACTAACTTGTTGAATTTCTGGCTGTTCATCTGTATCAAACTCATCTTGAATATCTCCAACTATTTCTTCTAAAATGTCTTCAACAGTAACAAGTCCAGACGTACCACCATATTCATCTATCAATATAGCAATATGTGTTCTTTCTTTTTGCATTTTTAAAAATAAGTCGTGTATTGGGATGGAGTCGATAACTAAAATAATCGGCCTAATATATTGCTCCACTTTCTTATTACTAACCGCATTATGCTGCACAAAATCTGTGAAGATATCTTTAAAATTCACAAAGCCTATTACGTGATCTTTGTCGCCATCAACAACTGGATATCTCGTATATTTTTCCTGAGACATTTTTTGCAACGCTTCTTCAGCAGGCATTTCTTTACTTATGATATGCATCTCAGTTCGGGGTACCATTATCTCTTTTGCTATACGATCATCAAATTCAAAGATTTTATTTACATATTTATATTCAGACTGATTAATCTCTCCGTTTTTGTAACTTTCTGAAACTAATAACCGTAATTCTTCTTCTGAATGAACTTCATCGTGCCCTTTCGGTGGTTTCAGTCCTAGCAACTTCGTAATCATTCGGGCTGATCCATTTAGGATCCAAATAAATGGAAACGCTATACGATAAAAGAAAATTAACGGTTTAGCAACAAATAAACTCACCTGTTCAGCTTTTTGAATCGCAAATGTTTTTGGGGCCAATTCCCCTATTACAACATGTAAAAATGTAATAAACAAAAACACTAAAATTACAGCAAAAATGTCTGCTAGTTGAGTGGAAATGTTCAAATTCAAAAAAAGTGTATCAAACATTTGCTTTAACGCAGGTTTACCAAACCACCCAATTCCCAATGCTGTAACTGTTATTCCTAGCTGACAAGCAGATAAATATTCGTCTAAGTTTGTAATGACTGTTTTGACAGATGTTGCGCGATTACTTCCTTCTGCAATTAAATAGTCAATTCGTGAACTTCGCACTTTAACAATTGCAAATTCTGCTGCAACGAAAAATGCCGTTAAGGCAATTAAAACAATCACTATACTTATACTATATATGTCCAAATACTTTTCCTTACTTACATTGTAAGCAAGGAAGCCACCTCCTACTTAATTTTATTCAAGTGAAGTAAGCATTCTAATACTCTAACAAAATTCTACATTAGCAACCACCTTTTTATATATTATATGCATACATAAAAAAGATATTTATCATTATGATAATCTAATTCATTCCCCTCAGTCAAATGATTCTAAATCTTAAGATAAAGTGAAACTTTAATCAGTGGGGATTTTCTTCATCCCCCACCTTACTTCTTTTCGCTGAATTTTGAGGTGGGGGTCTTACTACCCGTTAAAGCGGGATAAAAGTTTTTATATTCACGATATATTCTTCCTAGCTTCATTTCGTGAAAAAACACTTTCTTTGCCGATTCCACACTTCTTTTGTCACACTGGAAGGGAACTTACTTCATAGATCGAAATCATTCAACAGGATATATATAGGAGGGATTATTTTGGAATATAAAACACCATTTATCGCAAAAAAATTAGGTGTTAGCCCAAAGGCTGTTGTCCGGATTGCACAACAATTAAATCTTACTATAAAAAAAAATAAATATGGTCACTTTATTTTTACACAAGATGATTTAGATCAAATGTTAGAATACCATCTTTCACAAATTGAGCAGTCCCAAAACACTCACCCTACTCAAAAAACATCATCAAATGATGTTGAAGAATTGAAAACTCAAGTAAATACAATTGTTCAAAACATATCATCACATGATTTTGAGCAATTAACCGCTCAATTAAACACAATTACGAGAAGACTAGATCGCATGGAAGAACAAATGCAAGATAAGGCAAATGATGTTGTTACGTACCAACTTTTACAACATCGCCGTGAAATGGAGGAAATGTTAGAGCGAATTCAAAAACTAGAAGCTACCCTCAAGAAAGAAGAACCAATATATATTACTCCCGATACAAAACCAATATATGAACGTGAAAAGAAACCGAAGCGCCGTAAAATGATTTTTAGTATATTTGGATTATAATTTTTAGACCCTTATTAAAATAATAAGGGTCTTTTTCATGAAGAATGATTTCATTTTAAAATCGCATTCTCTTTATTATACATATTCATTTCGTTTTATTTAGTTAACATAATATTCTTACTGTATTCTGCGATTAATGCCTGTGCATGGGCATTTCCTTGAATTACATCTCGAAATTCTTTTAAAGAATACAAATGCGTAGCCCCTTTTCGGGCATGAATTCGTACTGGTACACCTTGTAAAGTATCATGAAACTGAAATGGCTTATCTATCGGTTCAATTGGGAAACCGAGTGTTAATAAATACATATACATTCTTTTTGTAACCGCTGCGATATACCATTCTGCTTTCGTTTCTAATGCATGCATAAATAAAATAGCTGTTAGTCTTTTGAAGTGTCCTCTCCCACGAGACGTTTTCGCGATACTTAACTTGCCTATTTCATATACATTTTGCAAATCTTTCACTAAATCATTTTTAGAAAACGGATAGAAAAACTCAGAATTTGATTGTTCTGGTACCGTATACTTAATACATTCTACTGTACCGATATGATGTTCATCTTCTATTAATAAAAATCGTGATGGATTTAAATTACGTTCTACGAACATTAAGTTTCTTTCTTCACAAAAATCTCCCCATAGTTGCTCGAACCAAAAATGTTCTTCCTTTGTTTGAACACGCTGGAACATATTTCCCCGCCTTTCCCATCGCCGCTCTGTTTTTGATAACGCTTTCACTATCTATCATATAAGAACAAATCTTCGTATGCAACTAAAAACATTTACGCCTTATTATATTCTGCAAAATAAATTAAATTCCATCATAATCTTCTTTTATCCCTCATGTACCGTTCTTCTCAAAATATATTTCTATCACTTGCAAATTCATATCATATGAAGCTGTCTTCCATACTGCATATAATTCTTCTTAATCTAAAAAAATCCTTTATAAAAAAGGATTTCTTTTACTTCTTCATGCTTTTTAACCACTTCTCAAAAATTTGTACCATTCCATGTTTCCCCGCTAATTTCTCTTCTCCTTGTTTCGTTTTATATGGATATAATTGCAAGAACACACCGCATCCAGACTCAATTTTTTTACTATGCATATGACTTCCTGGATATACACAAATGACTTCATAAATGGCCCTTCGATGATAGATTCGCTTTCCATCCTGTTCTTCTACAAATTTTATAGACCAGTACTTATACATTTGCTCAGTTGCTTTCGTATTGCCAACGTGCTGAAAAATATTGTACATTGGGCTATACTTCACTTCAATAATAATAGAAGATTGATATACGTATTTCTCTTCCTCCTTTACATAACAGTCTAATCGAATATCTGGCTTCTTCGTGTCTTCTCCATTATAAAAATTACTCCCTTTACTTAATGCAATAAGGGGATGTGTTTCAATTAAATCATTAAATGCGACTTGGACTTTCATATCACCTCGATGTAAAACTACTGTCGTTCCATCTTGTAATCCATCTACATAAAAATGCTCTTGTATTTGTTCACGAATGGAATTTCTAGCTTCAAAACCCATTTGCTCTAACATGGAAATAACGATAAAAAAAGCGTAATATTCATACACTAAAAAAGTTGGTTTATAAACAAATAATAAAGATGGAGATTGATCTGTATATTGTGGAAGTAAATCTAAATGCTGTAGTAATTGTTGATGTGGTATCGGTAGATTATGTGAGTTCATCTTACCCGTTTCAGAAACTTCTCTCCAAAATGGAGAATGCATTAAAGTTTGAAAATATTGTACACTATCATGTACAAAATGAGCTAAAATTTTATATTCTTGTATCTTCATAGAACTTTTTCGTAAATCTGCCTCTTTTAGTAAATGTATATTTTTATATTTTTGTTTCTCTCTATCGGTCACTGATCCATTACGCTCAATTGTTTGTATAATCGTTTTTACAGCTTGAAATTCTTCTGATTTCTTCTTTTTTGCTCGTTCTAATATTTCAATTGTTTGACGCAAAAAACTTTTAGCTTCAAGTAAATAAAGATAAAATTGCATCGCTTTAAATTTAAGAAATTCATTTTCCATACTATTTTTTTGTTCGATAAACTTACGATTATAATATTTTGCATACGGTTTTCTTTCCGCCACTACCGCTCCTTTCCTCGTTGCTTTCCGCTCCTTTTCTTCCCATTTATATTCATGTATAAATTTTGAACTCGATTCTATTTTCTTAAAAATTTGCTTTATCTTTTTCATTTTTTGTGGCAACTTTCTAAGTAACACTAAATAAGAAGAATCTTCAATATCACTAAGAGCAGAGAAAGTCTTTTTATAATAACCTCTATCTAAAATCAACTCATTTAAAATTGACTTCACATAGTTTTGAATCATTTCAAATTGATCATCAAAAAAGTTTTTTGGGACGACTTGAAAAGCACCATAGTACGTTCGTTCTTCTATATTCACCTCAAAATGATATAAACCACAACGCCATGGATAAAAGAATTCCGTTTTCCCATGTTCATATATTAATACCTTTTGTTTTTTTTCATTTATTTCATATTTTGTCTCTTTTATATTTTTCTGTCCCTCATATACTTTATTCCATATAAAAGTAATATTCATTGGGCTTTCATAATGGTATTGCAATCTAATTGGTTTTAATTCTTGCACTTTATAAATACATTGAACTAATGCTGTTGCAGATGTACAAAGACGATTTAATAAAATATATTCTCCTTTTGACTCCGTTCCAATAATTAACTTTAATACAAAAGGAAGCGTTTCTTTCGTATCAACGATTTCTGTTTCATATCGCCCATCATTTTGCATAGCCATACAACTCCAGTTCTCTACACTTTTCTCTTATATATGCTATAGAGTGTTCAAATGTAGATACTCTGTTTGCAAGTGGAGATTGCAAAAGAGGTACCAATGTTGCACCCCTTTTTACTTCCTCTGAAAGTAAAGACCCAACCATCATTTCAGTCCCTCTTATTTTCGTCAATACACGTTGCTTTATTTGTAAATCAAACCCTTCTTCTCTACTAATCATATAAGAATGATTATTTTGGAACGGTATATTTTGCAAATAAGTAGCAATTGCATTTGCACATCGAAAAGAAATTCCCTTTGACGTATCGTGTGATGACAATACACCATGTAACTTATCTAATAGCTCTAACTCTTCTTCAGAAAACACCTCGATCATCGTTTTATTCCTGACCCAATTTATGCGAAATTCTCCTGCAGTTACTTTCAGAGGTGGTTGTAATACAACTTTCTCTTGCTCCATACACATCTCACAAAACGGAATCTTTCGTAAAGTTATTACATTCGTCCGATCTAATAATCGATCTGAGAGCTCCTTCGTTGTTTCATCAAAATTCACAGTACCAACAAATATAATATTTTCTCCAATTTCAATTGTTGGCGGAATTGGATTTTCTTTTTCTTGCACACCTTCATATAAATTTAAAATACGATTTTGCTTTTCAAGTTGAAGAACAGATAGAAATGGAGTAAACCAATGCTCAATATGTGACATATTCATTTCATCAAAAACGATTATATACAACTGATTTTGATTTTCTTTTGCCTTCATTAACGCCCTAACTAATTTTGTTTCACTTTCAATAAAAGTACCATTTGGGTGAAGGTAACCAAGTAAATCATGTGGTTCTTGATACGATGGCGAAATCGGAATCCAAACCAATTCTTCCCCGTATTGTAATCCAAGTGCTTCTGCATAAGCTTGCACAAAACGGGATTTTCCAGCGCCTGGTATACCACCCAGAATCGTCAACATATTTGTTTTTGTACTTATATGAAAGTTATAAATATCTGTTTCATCCAAATATAGTCCTTTATTACGTACAAAACTTTTCACATACTGTAAAAAGACGGATTCACGCTCATCCCATTCCCATTCATCCTTTTGCACTTTTATTTCCTCTACCTCTACAAGCTTACCTTCTTCAGTTATTCGTTTTTTTAATTGCTCATACACATGATTGCTTACAAAATATAATTGATCTTCTACCGCTATTTCTACATACTTCATCCAATCATTCAGTTCTATATATTTACATTCCCGCTGTTGTTCAAAATATGCGATTGAACTAATTGACGATGACTTTAAAGATATATTTCCATATAACCTTCCCTCATGCCACAATAACTCAGGAGGCTCAAAGTCTTTCGGATATTTTGGCATTAGAAATGACAAATAACCATTACTAAGTTTTCTTTCTAAAGACTCTCCCTTTTTATAATCGGAAACTTTAGGTACTGGAATCATTTTATAACCGTTTGCTATTTCTCGCGGTTCTTCTGTACAAATTAACTCCACGTATATATGTCCTCTTTCATAATAAAGACGAAACATAACCAATTGCTTTTCTAGTTTTCTTTTCTTTAATTCCGAAAAGACTTTTTCATTCTTTTTATTGCTACATAAACCTTCAAATACATATGGTTCATTTTTCAATTGCTCTTGCAATGTGAATGGTATTGGCGATAGGCATTGTACAAAGAAATTCTCTCCACTCTTCTCACTCTCTGCTTTTGTAAACTTCCCAATAAACCTCATATAGTACATTCGTTTTATAAAACTTGGCTGAAGAGCTTTATGTAATTTCACCTTCATCACCTTCTTTTTTTCATACTATTCTTAGTGTATGAAAGAAACGCAAAACTAGAAACAAAAAACCTGACGTTATCCGCCAGGTTCAAAATGAAATCGTATATTAATGAGATGGAAATGCGTTTTTCTCTTGTAAGATGGCATTATGAGCAATTTTCATTTTAGCAAGTACATATCGTAAACGATCTTCAGCGTTTTCATCTTTATTTTGCTGTAATTCCGCCAAATTCTCTACAGCACTCGCTAAATTTTCAATCACTCCTCGCAGTTCAGGATGATGATTAAAAAAAGATTCTTGCACTAATACCTTCCTTACTTCACTCGCTAAATCAACAATTCTGTTCAACTGTTCTTTTTCTTCCATTTTCATCCCTCCTGAATATCTTATGTATTAGATATTCTATAGACAAAGAAAAAAGCCCTTTAAATGAAAAGGACTTTTACATTTTTATATTTCCAGTCAATAACATATAAAGAGATGTAACAGCTGCTACTACAATTGCCCACATTACATATCTCTCTATACCAGTAAAACAACGATTTCCTTTTTCTTTTCTTGCATACACATAAACAATGATCCCAATCCCGTATACGATTGAAACGAGCAATAAATTCTTCAAACCAGCTGCATAAATAAGCCATACAGAGTAAAGCGAAGCAATTAAAGCTAGCGAACCATTTTTCACTTTTGCATCTTTTAGTTCATTTGTAATTACTAATTTGAATTGGAATAACGCTGATAATAAATATGGTACTAAAATTGATGTTGACGCTATGAAATACATAATTTGATATGTTGACTCTGAAAACAGAACGATTATAAATATAACTTGGGCAACGCCATTTGAGATCCATAATGCCATATGCGGCGTTTGTTTTTTATTTGTTTTCGTAAAGACTTTCGGAAACACGCCATCTTTTCCTGCTACATGGGAAATTTCAGAAACAAGTAAAAACCAACCTATTAATGTACCTACAAGTGAAGCAACTAACCCAATGTTAATCGCAACTGCGCCCCACGTCCCAACAACATGTTCTAATACATGTCCCATTGACGGCGTTTCTAAAACAGAAAGCTCTCCTCTTGTCATCGCTCCCATTGACAAGACAGAAATTAAAATATAAATAGACATTACTAAAATAAGTCCTAATACTGTCGCTTTACCGACGTCTCGACTATTTTTCGCTCTTCCAGATAATACTACCGCTCCTTCAACCCCGATGAAGACCCAAAGAGTTACAAGCATTGTATTTTTCACTTGACCAAGTATAGAGGAAACTGAAATAGTTCCTTCTCCCCAAAAATCATGTGTAAATGTATCCCAGCGAAACGCTGTTACCATTACAACAATAAATAATACGATTGGAACTAATTTCCCTATCGTTGCAATAACATTCATAATAGATGCTTCACGAATTCCAAATAAAATTAGAAAATGAAGTGTCCATAATAAAAGTGATGCTCCTACGATAGACGCAACACTATTTCCACCTTTAAAAATTGGGAAGAAATAGCCTAATGTACTAAACAGTAACATGATTGTTGCAACGTTTCCTAAAATTCCTGCTAGCCAGTATCCCCAAGCACTGTTAAATCCAATATATTCACCGAAACCAGCACGTGCATAACTATAAATTCCGCCCTCAAGCTCTGGTTTTTTTCTTGCTAACGTTTGATATACGAGCGCGAGTGGAATCATTCCCATCGCTGTAATACACCAGCCAATTATTATAGAGCCACTATTTGCTCCTACTGCTAAGTCATGCGGTAAACTAAAAACACCGCCACCAACCATTGTTCCAACTACTAATGCAATTAATGGAAAAAAACCTAACTTCTTTTCTATTTGTACCACCCCATCTGTCATTCTAGGTGTTAGGTTCGTTCAACTATTAAAGTCACCTTTTTCTCTAATAGACGCTTCTCTTATATTTTTTCAGGAAAACATTACTTATTCTAAAAGAAAATGAAGAAAAATGGAATACTTTTTTGAAAAAATGTATAAGTATGCACAAAAAAACCGTTCATTTTGTAATGAACGGTCATTTCATACATATAAATTTGTATATTTCTTGTAAATTTAACGAAGTAAGTTCTCTTTTTGTAAAAATTGTTTCGCTACTTCTTCACTACTTTTACCATTTACATTTACTTCATAATTCATTTTTCGCATTTCTTCATCTGTAATCTTTCCAGATAATTTATTTAATACTTTTTCAAGTTCAGGATATTTTTGTAACGTCTCTTTTCTTAATAAAGGTGCACCTTGGTATGGTGGAAATAACCCTTTATCATCTTTTAGCACTTTAAGTCCGTATTGTTCCAATTCACTATCTGTTGAGTATGCATCAATTACATTCACATCCCCTGATTGAATTGCACTGTAACGTAATTTGGGTTCCATCGTTTTCACATTTGAAAACTTATAGTTATATAATTTTTGCATTCCTTTATAACCGTCTTCACGATCAGCAAATTCTAATGTGAATCCTACTTTCGCATTCTGTGCAATTTTTCCTAAATCAGAAATTGTACTTATATTATTTTGATCTGCTATTTTTTTCGGCATAGCTAGTGCATATGTATTGTTATACTCCATCGGCTTCAACATAACCATATTATATTTCTGTTCCATTCCAACGCGAGCCTGTTCATATACTTCATCCCGATTTGTACTTTTTGGCTCTTCTTTCACAAAAGTAGATAAAGCTGTTCCCGAAAACTCAGGGTATATATCTACTTCTCCTGATTTCAACGCTTCAAATACAAATGCTGTTTTTCCAAGACCTGGTTTTAATTGTACGTGTAAATCGGTATCTTGTTCGATAAGTTGCTTATACATTTGAATTAAAATTTCAGGTTCTGATCCAAGTTTGCCCGCAATAACAATATCTTTCTTTTCTGTATTCCAAAGAAATGGAGAAGCAACCATTATACAAACAATACATATCGTCAATATAACACGCTTAGACGAGCGTTTTGGCCTCTCAAGCACTCGAAGTACTACATCAAAGAATAAAGCGAGTAACGCGGCTGGTACGGCCCCTAAAATGATAAGTGCATGATCATTCCGATCGATACCAAGTAATATGAGTTTACCGAGACCACCAGCCCCTATAAGCGCTGCTAATGTAGCCGTTCCAACAATTAATACCATTGCCGTACGAATACCGGCCATAATAATTGGTAAAGCAAGAGGAAGCTCTACCTTCCACAGTCTTCTCCAGCTATTCATCCCCATAGCTTTCGCTGCTTCGATTAAAGATTCATCTAACTCCCGTATTCCTGTATATGTATTGCGTAAAATAGGTAATAGTGCATACACAACTAATGCAATAATGGCTGGCAGTTTTCCGATTCCTACTAACGGAATTAATAATCCGAGTAATGCAAGTGATGGCACTGTCTGCATAACTGCAGAAGTTCCTATAATAAACTCAGCCATTCGTTCTTTTCTCGTTAATAAAATGCCAAGCGGTACCGCAATAATTACTGCAAAAAATAATGAAATAAGCGATATTTGTAAATGCTCACTTAATGCAGTTAGTAATTCTATTTTTCGTTCTTGAAACGTTTGTATAAAATCAGTCACTGTTTAGCCTCTTTCCTTCATTTGTTCAACAATATAATTGACAATATGACGACTTGTTAAAGCTCCAACATATCGACCATTTTCTTCAACTGGAACGACTGCATCAGCTCGCAGGCGAACTAATGCTTCTTGTAAAGAAGAATGTAATGATAGTGCTTCCCCTTCTATCCGCATACTTTCATCAAGTGGCAATACATCTTCTATACTTTTCCCCTCATACCAAGGTCGCCCACGATTTCCAATGAACTCTTCTACAAATTCATTTTTTGGGTTACGTATAATTTCTTCTGGCGTATCTAATTGAACAACTTTTCCTTCTTTCATAATACAAATGCGATCTCCAAGTGATAATGCTTCTTGCATATCATGTGTTACGAATACAATTGTTTTTTGAATCTTCTTTTGCAATTGCACTATATCTTTCTGAAGCTGTTCTCTACTTAATGGATCTAGTGCACTAAATGGTTCATCCATAAGAACGATTTTCGGATTTGCGGCTAATGCCCGTACGACACCAATACGCTGCTTTTGCCCACCTGATAATTCATCAGGCATGCGATCGCGATATACGTCTGGATCTAGCCCGACCATCTGGAGCAACTCATCGACACGAGCTTTTATTTTTTCTTTGCTCCACTTTCTCATTTCAGGAACAACTGCAATATTTTCAGCAATTGTCATATGTGGAAACAAAGCGATTTGCTGCAATACGTACCCTATATCCCAGCGTAATTCATTAATATTGTATTCTTGAATATCTTTTCCATCGATTAAAATTGAGCCTTCTGTCGTTTCAATTAAACGATTAATCATTTTCATTGTCGTTGTTTTCCCGCAACCACTCGGACCAATAAGGACGAAAAATTCTCCCTTTTTAATTTCTAAATGCAATGAATCCACTGCTTTTGTGCCATCTTCATATGATTTTGACACTTGATTAAACTGAATCACAAATACAACTCCTTTATCGTTGTTTCCTTTATTTTGCT
The DNA here is from genome assembly GCF_055902415.1 of Bacillus sp. SSR7. Taxonomy (NCBI): domain Bacteria; kingdom Bacillati; phylum Bacillota; class Bacilli; order Caryophanales; family Bacillaceae; genus Bacillus; species Bacillus sp. SSR7. The sequence goes on from NZ_JBVVXV010000001.1 coordinate 693,853, forward strand.
GGAATATGGAATTCATTTCAAATGATACGCATTATTCAACAAAAAAAGAGCTCACATTTGAGCTCTAACGGTCTAACAATATTGTTTTCATTATAGCGGCATATTCACGCACATACATTTTTCTCTTAGAGCGCATTGGCGTTTCAGCAGCTAGTGCCTCCATCTTCATGCCTAAACGTTTCGCAATTATTTTCGTTCTATATAAATGATACGTATTACTTACAACTACCGCATGTTTCACCTCATATAAATCCATACTAAACTTTACATTCTCATACGTATTTGTAGATTGGTCTTCTATTAAAATACGACTCTCATCTATACCATGTACTATTAAATAGTTTCTCATACTGTGAGCTTCCGGTATATCTTCATCTTCCCCTTGGCCGCCTGAAACAATTACTTTTACCTCAGGATGAGAATATAAATATTCCAGCGCTACATCTAAACGATTTTGAAGAGATAAAGACGGTCTATCACCAAATAACTTTGCACCCAGTATAAGAAGGTACGGAGAGTGATGGCTCAACTTTTCACGAGCAACTTTCTTCATTCGAAAGGTCATATAAAGAATGTATAGTGGTGGTAATAATAAGATGATAAGTAATATCCATTTGTTCATAAATAAGTTTTCACTCCCTTTCTTTTTATTATATAAAAAAAGAAAGGGAGGCAGAAGTGTTTTTTCAAACGATTGATTTATTAGAAACATTCGCCGCTACTTTACGTTGTGATAGTACATAATAAATAGCGATTCCTAATGAGAAGGTCAATATACAGCTTAATACGTAAAACGGGAGCATTACCCCAGCTTTAGATACACCAGCTGTAAACAGCATTAATAATACGATTCGTATCCCTGTACCAATTAATCGAAATAAGCTGTCTACACGTCCCATTACTTCGTTTGGAATTTCCTCCATCATCAATACATTTCTCGCCACTCTTGTCCCCGCATTTCCAATCGCATGAAAAATCGCTAGTCCATATAACAACATTACGGAAGGTTCAATAATCATTGCGGTAATTGAAATTACATAAATGAACATCGTCATAACGATTGAAACTTCTGTTTTGACATATTTCATTATAAGTGGAATACAGATTCCTGCAACAATCGCTCCGACACCGTACATCGTGCCCTCTATTGCGTATACAGAGGCATTGGCTTTGAGTATATCCGAAATATACACGGGTATTAAATAATTTGCCATCATAACACCTATAAACGGCATATAAGTGGCCAGTAAGAACCAAAAGAGCTTAGGACGTTTTTTCATAAAGTGAATTCCTTCAAACAATTGCTTCTTAAATGTTATTTTTCTTTTCACTTCTTTTTTCTTTACGTACGGTATACATAAGAAAAGAAAAAATGCTCCAGCAAAAGTTAACATGTCTACTAACAAAATCCACTTCAAAGATACAATTTCAATTAAGAAGCTTGCGGCCGCTCCAGAAATAACTTGTGTTAACTGTCCTTGTATTTCCATCGTTCCACTTAAACTTTTATAATGTTCTGCTTGAAATATCTCTTGGTTGAACGCAAATATTGTAGGGTAAAATAATAAATAGTAAAATGATCCGGCTATATAAATAAGAATATAGTGAATAGATTGATAGGGTTGCCCAGCAAATCCCCATATAACCATTATCCCGATTACGGCTATTCCAATTCCTTCGTTACATAGCAATAAAGATTTTCTTGAAAAACGATCAATACTTTGCCCAATGAATGGTGTTAATAAAAACATAATGAGGGTTGCAATGATAGAAACATAACCAAACGTTGTCTCTCCCCCACTCTCTTTAATTAACAGCCAAGGAATTGTTATCATAACAATTCCAGAACCAATAGCAGATAGACTATTGGCCCCTAGAATGTAATACAAGCGAGAATCCTGATAAAGTGAGGACATATCACTCCACTCCTAGTTGCTTTTTCACCTCTTTATATACGCCCATATATGCTTTTAATTCTTTAACTAAATCATGAATTAATGGTTTTGCATCTTCACCCAGTTCACCGTCTTGTACATGAAGTCCATCAAGCACAACTTGTTTTGGGATGGCATTGGCGTATACCCCTCTAGCAACAGTACGCATACTGTTTAATGCGTTAATTCCACCTTTACCGCCTCCTGCAACTGCAAGTAATGCGACAGGTTTATGAACAAATTCACTACTACTTAAGTAATCTAGCGAATTTTTCAACGCCCCACTCATTGCATTATGATATTCAGGTGTACATAGCACTACGCCGTCTGCGTTTTTCACTAACGCCTTTAATTTTTTTACCGCTTCTAATTCACGTTGTGATTCTTCCCCATTATATAAGGGTAGTTCTTCTACTGCTAAATCGAATAACTCCCCTTCAAATTGGTCAGCAATATATTTTGCCACCACACGAGTTCTACCGAATTTTCTTGGTGTACCGTTAATAACAACTAGTTTCATCATTATTTCTCCCCTTTGTTTTCAAGTTATACTTATATATTATCAGAAATTTCTATACAAAACACAATATAAAGAGCGAACTAGCTTAATAAAATAGTATGATAGACGAAAAAAGAACTCATACGAAAGTATGAGTTTTTCACATTTACTTTTCTTTCTCTTTATTGCTCAGTATGCCATTGCTTCTTTTAGCTTCAAAATGGTTATACGCTTTTTCTGCTAATTTGATACGTTCTTCTGGCAATGCTATATATTTCATAATATTTTCTATTATTTTTTCATACGGAGTAAATACAATTCCCGGCCAATCTATTTCGTCCTCTGGGTTGCTATTTTCCGAAATAATAAATTTCTTATTTGCCACTGCATAAGAAACTCGAGGAGTTTCAAGAATACCAGATAAGTAAAAGTGGATATTTAATATAATTTTAGATCTGGCAATTAACTCATTTCTAACAATTCCCCACGCATTATTTTTAAAAACAATATTTAAATTCGGGGCAACGACTTTTAATTGATCCAATATAGCTTGCCGTCTTGGGTTAAGAGCACCTATAAACAATATATCAATGTCTTCAGTTAATTCTTCATCAAATGCATCTTTTTTTATTTCTAAAGTTGGTGCATAGTTCATGCCTACATGTTTTATTTCTTTTCCTACTCCTCTTTGTTTTAACCATTCTATATTTTGTTTACTATAATCCCAAATTTCCTTATCTTTTAATAACATTAAATAAAGAGGATGCGTATAAGGGCTTCCTTCATATAGCTGTTCTAAATTATAAATAATTGCATTTTTCGGAAGGAGATGTGGGCTATGTGCATATGTATGCGCTCCAAAAACAATTGTATTTCCCACATTTTCTAGTATTGTTTCTGATATGATTGCTGTATTTCCCTCTTGCTCCAATCGCCATTTCAAAGCTCGCGCAACATCTATAAAACTACCATACGTCTTTGGGCATATAAACAGACAATAATCATATTCTTTATTCAAATAAGCTTCCATTAGCCTTAAATTATTCTTATATAAATCCACATCCGGATATTTCAGTAAAAGATCCTTTGCATGTTTTTTTGCTACTTTATATAGTCCAGCATAATAAGCAGCAATGCACCTTCTTAATTCGATTCTTTGCTGATGTTCATCTGATACGTCCATGTTTAACAGAAGATTTGCGATACAATACGCTTTTAAATGATCACGATCATAATAATAATCTAGTAGTGGCAACAATTCTTCATACGTATTTCCATGCACAGATTCTCCTAGCTCTAGCGCCCATCGTATTAATTCCATTATTACTCCACTACTCCTTTAACTGAAATTGTATTTAATAAAATTTCGCATTACTTTCTACCATATTTGCTATATGCAACGGTAACTCATCTTTTTTCGATTCCAAAAATTTTTGTGACACTGCACCTAAATGTTTTTTATGTGGTATATAAAAAGCACTTATAGAAATCTCATAGTCAAATAAGTAATCATATACATGATAATCTACAAATAGAAGATCATTTTTTGGAAAAGGAACTTCCTTCCCTTGCAGGGCATACATCAAAGCAATGTTATTTTGAGATTTTAATCGATACATTCTTGCAAGTTGATATAACGGCTCAGCCCTAGTTGGTCTATATTCCCACGCTTTTTGAAAATAAAGAACAGCTAATGCTGTATATTGCTCTTCTTGTTTCTTAGCATTTTCTTTTTCATCCGCTTCTGTTACTTCAAGTTGTTTATTTGCTGAACGAGTTGCTAATTGTTCATAACAAAATCCTATTCGCAATAACGAATAGAATACCTCTTCAACCCATCCCCCTGCTTCCACTCGTTTTTTATACCATTTAATCGAATCTTCAAATTGACTTAAATGAAAATAAGTTTGGGCTAAATAAAATAAATATCTTATATGCAAATCTGGCGTAGTTTCTGGATCACTCAACCCTTGTAACAACAGCCTCTCATCTCTTTCAAATTTATCCGCTTTACTCCCACCATCACCAGGGTCATTAACGACAAGCGTCTCTAGCCTAGCTACTCTCGTATTGTAATTCTCTCCAACTTTGGAACGATCTATATCCCAATACTCATGAGTAACACCAACTGATTTCCATGGTAAAGACGCTTTTAAAAGCCGTGTAAGCCAATACTTAATATGAATATCATATTGTAATGTAAGATAATGGTCTTCCGTTAAACTAGTCTTATCAAACTCAGGATCCACTTCTAATATCATATCTGCATCTAATATTAATAAATAATCTGCTTCTGGATATGTTTTTTGCGCCAACGAAACAGCTAAACTTCTGTTATAACCGAAGTTTTGAAATGGTTCATGATGAACTGTTCCAGGAATTTCATTTTCTTTACACCAATTTTCAATAATTTCAGGTGTATGATCAGTTGAGCCAGTATCACAAATAGAAACAAAATCTACAATTGATTTCGTAGCATTTAAACATCTTTCCATAATCCTAGACTCGTTTTTAACAATCATACAAAGACATAACTTTTTTTCTTCCCCTGCATTCTTCACTTGCTCATTTCCCATTTAACCACCTCATATTTTATTAACACGCTCTTTTCATATGTAACATCATTTCTTAGCTACACTGATGACATAACCATCCTTTTACTATTTATGAAAACTTCATTTTATTTATTCTTATTTTTATGTTGGGACATATTTCATGCAGCGCTTTATATTTGATACAACCAGTACAGATAAACACTGGTTGATTGGTATTTTTAAATTAGAGCTTTCTAACACTATAAAAAAAAGAAACTTGCGCTTATGCACAAGTTTCTTTTCAAAAACATCCTTATTTTTTCACAACTTCATGTCCACCGAACTGATTACGTAGTGCTGAAACTACTTTTCCATGGAATGTATCATCTTCTTGAGAACGATAGCGCATAAATAATGACATAGCGATTACTGGTGCTGCAGCTTGCAGTTCAAGTGCAGTTTCAACAGTCCATTTTCCTTCTCCTGAAGAGTTCATTACACCTTTAATGCCATCAAGTTTAGGATCTTCTGCAAATGCTTTTTCAGTTAAATCCATTAACCATCCGCGGATAACAGATCCGTTCGCCCATACTTTTGCAACATCTTCATAATTAAAATCAAAATCACTTTTATCTAACACTTCAAATCCTTCAGCGATTGCTTGCATCATTCCGTATTCAATACCGTTATGTACCATTTTTAAGAAATGACCACTACCAACGCGGCCAGCATAAGAATAACCATTCTCTACTGCTAAATCTTTAAATAAAGGTTCTAATTGATCATAAATTTCTTTTTCTCCACCAACCATTAAGCAAGCACCATATCTAGCTCCTTCTACACCGCCCGATGTTCCGATATCTACGTAATGTAAACCAAAGCTTTTCGCTTCTTCGGCACGGCGTAACGTATCTTTATAGAATGAATTTCCGCCTTCAATAACGATATCGCCTTCCTCTAATAATGGATAAACTTCTTTTAATACTGACTCAACTACTTCCCCTGCAGGTACCATTACCCAAATTGTACGAGGAGCTTCTAGTTCAGCAATCATTTCTTTTAATGAATGGCGAGCAGTGATACCTAATTTATCCGCTTTTTCAACAAGTTCTTTATTTACGTCATATACAACTACTTCATGCTTGTCCTCATATAAATGTTCCGCTAATGGGAACCCCATTTTTCCTAATCCAATTAAACCTAGTTTCATATTAATCAATCTCCCATTCTATACAAATATATTTAATAACGAAATGAGTCCAAGTGCTACTACAGATAGTATAGTCTCCATTGCAGTCCATGTTAATAACGTTTCTTTCACAGTCATTCCGAAATACTCTTTAATCATCCAAAATCCTGAATCATTCACGTGTGATAAAATTAATGACCCTGCACCAGTTGCAAGTGCTAACAATTCAACATTTACACCTGGTGTACTTGCTGCAATCGGCGCAACAATACCAGCTGCTGTCATCATAGAAACAGTTGCCGATCCAGTTGCGATTCGAATTAGTGCCGCAATTCCCCACCCTAATAATATCGGTGAAATATGCGATTCTTTCGCCATATCTGCAATTGTCGTTCCAATTCCAGAATCTAATAATACTTTATTAAATGCGCCGCCTGCACCAATCACTAACAATATGTTTGCAATTGGACCAAGGCAATCATTTGTAAATTGTAATACTTTATCTTTTGAGAAACCTTTTGCATATCCAAGACTAAAGAAAGAGTAAATGGTTGCAATTAATAAGGCGACAATCGGATCTCCAATAAAGTGTAATACTTGTGCTAGTTGACTCGTTTTATTTAATGCAACTTCCGCTATTGATGCACCAAGCATAAGAAATACTGGAAGTAAAATTGTAAACAATGTATTCCCAAAGCTAGGAAGCTCTTTTTTATTATCTTTTTCAACAAATTGCTCCGCTATATCTAATGGTACTTCCTTATGTATACGAGCACCAATCCATTTTCCATAAAGTGGACCTGAAATAATTGCAGTTGGAAGTCCGACAATTAACGCATATAAAATTGTCTTCCCTACATCTGCTTTAAAAATACCTACCGCTGCCATCGCTGCTGGATGCGGCGGCACTAGTCCGTGTACAACGGATAATCCTGCTACTAGTGGAATACCGATTGTAATAAGTGATACCCCTGTTTCTAATGCAATTGTAAATACCAATGGAATTAGTAGTACAAATCCAACTTGGAAAAATACCGGAATCCCTACTAAAAATGCAACAAACATCATTGCCCAGTGAACACGTTTCTTCCCAAAACGATCAATTAATGTGTTAGCAATTCGTTCAGCACCACCAGATTCGGCCATCATTTTTCCAATCATCGTTCCTAATGCTAAAACTATCGCTAAAAATCCTAACGTATTACCAAGCCCTAGTTTAATAGAATCAATAATCCCTGGATCTTTTGGTGAAGTTCCAATCAATGGCATTCCCATTGCTAGCCCTACACCAATTGCTGTTAAAATTAACGCGACAAACGGATGCCATTTTACTACCGTAATAAGTAAAAGTAGTATGACAACTGCCGCTAGTACGATTCCAACTACCATTTCTCCCAATCCCCCTATTGTTTACGTTGGAAAGCAGCTATACAATCAAATTCTTCTTTCAAGCGATTGTAAAGTCGTTCATACATATAAAACATTTCTAAATATATAGCCGTATTTTCTTTATTCGGTACATGGTGATGAACAATATCAATCCAATCCTTAACCTCTTCAAGAGAATCAATTTTTCCCACAGCATATAAAGCAACTGCCGCTGCCCCAAGCGCAGATGCTTCATGACTTTCAGGAACAAGCAATTCTTTCCCCATCATATCGGATAACATTTGTCTCCAAAATGCAGATTTCGCAAATCCTCCTGAAACGCGTATTTCAGTAAGTGGCCCTGTACAATCCCTGATTGCGAGTGCAACAGAATATACGCTCATACAAACCCCTTCCATGACTGCACGAATAAAATGTTCTCGTTTATGCTGAAGATTAATTCCGAAGAATGTACCACGAGCATTTGCATTCCAGTAAGGTGCACGTTCTCCAGATAAGAAAGGTAAAAATAGCAATCCACCTGCTCCAGCTGGTACACTTTCCGCATATTTAATTAATAAATCATACGGATCAATGCCAAGTTTTCTTGCAACTTCTTGTTCTGGGCTACCAAATTCATCACGTAACCATCTCAGTAATATGCCACCGTTATTCGTTGGTCCGCCGATCACCCAGTGCTCGTCTGTTAATGCATAACAAAACGTTCTTCCTTTTTCATCTGTATTAACATTAGATGAAATTGTTCGAACTGCACCACTTGTTCCAATCGTAATTGCAGCTGATCCAGGCGATATGGCCCCAACGCCTACATTCGCAAGAACACCATCACTTGCACCAATAACAACTGGAGTATCTTCACGAATACCCATCTTTTGTGCTAATTCTCGTTTCATACCCGATAAAATATATGTAGTTGGTACTGGAGTTGATAATTGTTCTGAAGAAATATTTAACATTTCCAGCACATCAACATCCCAATTTAACGTTTCTAAATTGAATAACCCTGTAGCAGAAGCAATGGAATAATCAACTACATAGCGTGAAAACAATTGGTAAATAACATACTCTTTAATAGAAATAAATTTATAAGCACTTTTATATAATTTTGGTTCCTCTTCTTTCATCCATAGTAATTTAGATAGTGGGGACATTGGATGAATTGGTGTACCTGTACGTCTATAAATTTCATGTCCATTCATATGTTGTAATAATTTTTCTGCTTGTTTTGTACTACGATTATCTGCCCAAATAATAGAGTGCGTTAACGGCGCACCATTTTCATCTACTGCAATTAATGCGTGCATTGCTGTACTAATACCGATTGAAGAAATATCTTCTGGTAATACATTACCCTTTTTGATGGCAACGCTTACAGTTTTATAAACAGCAGCACATATTACATCAGGATCTTGCTCAGCCCATCCGACGTTCGGTTGTATAATTGGATAATCGACTGCATGTGATGCAATGACTTTTCCTTTTTCTGTGAACACAACCGTTTTTGTACTTGTGGTACCGATATCAATCCCGATTACTCTCCCCCTTGTTTCCATGCGAATCTTCCCTTCGTTTCTAGCAAAATACGATTTAGTAAACCGTTTACATGAATTAGTATATAAAATATTTTTTCTTTAATCAAGTTTTAAAAAGAAAATTTTTTTCATAATAAAATATAATTCCCCTCATGACATTTCACTTACATACGAAATGTATGTTCTCCGTGCGGTAAAGTTGCGGTCCATTCGTTACCATAACACAATCTTTTTCTTTCATTAATAACACATTCATAGTCCTTCCAAACTTTACTTTTTACTCAGTTTCATGAAAAAGGTGTTGAAAAACAATATAAGAAAAATGATTAGAGACCCTTATTTTTATACAAGTCCGAAAAATAAGGGCTATTTTCAAAAAATATTAAGGAAGTAATAGTTAATTGATTAGGCATGTATTTTTATTTTTCACTAATAAAGGGAGCGATTATCTTTTTTTCATGAGAAGATAATACAATATTTGTTGATGGCGTACCATATTGCATTGAATCATCAATAAATTGTTCTAAACTTTCTACAGAATCAGTTGCTAATTTGACAATATAGCTAATTTCCCCTGCTACTCTGTAACACTCAATTACATCCGGATGATTATAACAAAAGTTAGATAATGCTTTACAATTCGTTGATTTAAACAGAATAAGTGCCGAAATTGGGCGGTTAATTTTTTTTAGGGAAACATGTGCATGGTAACCTTCAATAATTTGTTGCGCCTCTAGCTTTCTTACTCGCTCAGTTACTGACGGAGAAGATAAGTGAACTACTTCAGCTAAATCCTTCATTGAAATTTTTGCATTTGACTGTAATAACCCTAAGATTTTTTTATCAATTTGATCCATAAAGTACCCAACCTTTTTTTATAAAATATAATAATCTAAATTCTTTATATAATAAAGCTAAACAATTAAATATCCTTATTTAACTTATTCATCAGCTTTTTATATCCATATAAAATAAGGATATTAGGAGGCGATTTACTATATGAAAAAGATTTTATTATTATTAGCTGACGGATTTGAAGCAGTAGAAGCTAGTGTATTTACAGACGTACTAGGTTGGAATAAGTGGGAGGGAGACGGGTCAACCGAGGTCATAACAGTTGGTCTTCGGGATAAATTAACTTGTACTTGGAATTTTACTATCATACCCGAAAAAACGGTTGATAATATTCAATTGGATGAGTTTGATGCACTAGCTATTCCAGGAGGATTTGAAGAAGCTGGCTTTTATCGGGATGCATACAGTAAAGAATTCTTACATGTTATTCAACATTTTCATGTCAAACAGAAACCTATTGCAAGCATTTGTGTTGCATCATTAGCACTTGGTAAAAGTGGAATTCTTATAGGTAAAAAAGCTACCACATACAGTCATCCAACGAGTAAACGAAAAGAGCAGTTAAAGAATTTCGGTGCAAAAGTACAAAATGATTTAATTGTTCAAGATGGAAATATTATTACATCTTCAAATCCAGGTACAGCTTTTGATGTTGCATTTTTATTACTTGAAAAACTAACATCTAAACAGAACGCTAAACATGTAAAGGATCTTATGGGGTTTTAAGCAATGAACTTCAACAAAGAGATACTTTTGTAACTCGTTAGAAGTAATGTGAAAAATCACCACAATCTTGTTTTTTTGTTGAAACAATTGAAAAGAATAGTAATTGAATAAAATAGAAGAATTTTTATGATTGCTCTATCACCGGCTAATATTGTATTTTGGATAGGGGTCTTCGGTCCGGTTCTAGTCTCTTCATTAGATAATACAAGTACATCTACATTTATCATAATAGCTGTTGGTATCTTTTAGGCTTTGTTCATTTTACTAGAATTTTTCTAAATCCAATCTTAATTAAATGGATATCTAAATCAGCCACAATAGTACTATTTGGATTTAGTGGTTATTTTGGTTACGAGTTTAGATAAAAGTATAACTCTTATAAACTTAAATATATTGATTATAATGTATATGAAACAATATGCATTTCAAACAAAAACACAACATAATTGTAAATTTGTTATATGACGCAGGTGCCCTCCTAGGTATTCATTGATCCCTAGGAGTTTTTTAAATTCCCCACACATAACCTAAAAGAAGAAACAATCTCACCTAAATTTGAATTTGCATAAACTTAGCTAGGCGTAACATAACCATCAAAAGCAAAAGAGCAACTACCTCCACAATAAGAATTCTATGCATTTTTCTCTTTTTAGTGTTTTAGTTTCACTCTTCTTTTTATCTTAATGGACATAGAGCTCGAATCTACTATCATTTTTTTAACTTGTAAATATATGTTCCATAAAATAAATTCTAATACCATTTATATTTTTCAGAAAAATAAAACAATATTTTGAACTTTATTGTATAATGTTGTAAAAAGATGTCGGAGGGATTTAATGTTACATAAAATATCTCAATTCACAATTAAGCTTTCATCCATTTTTTTATCACTGTTACTATTATTAAATTTACCTTATTTATTTATCACTCAAAACGGATTTACCTTTCAACCAATTTATTTTTTTGACCAGATTGTTACTATGTTAAAACAGGTTTTCTCCCCTGAATCATTGTTGGTTATAGGATCAGACCCAAAGTATGGTCATTTAAAAACAACACCATTATTTCCAACTGTTTTAGAACCTTACCTATATTCATTTACTATATTATTTTTAGCCTTTTTGCTTGCGCTCTTTATTTCATCTAGCATGGCATTTTTTTATTTTTTAGCAAAAGATTATATAAAAAAATGGATAAACCGAATTGTGTTCATATTAGAAGCTGTCCCTGATATGATGATGATGATTTGTTTGCAAATATTTTTCATATGGGTACTTAAGAAATTCGGGGAATCTCCTGTCACCATTATTTCTTTTAATGAAAATCGAGCTTATTTACTCCCTATTTTATCTTTAGCGGTCTTACCTACATTACAAATGTTTCGGATGATGGTGTTATACATAAAAGAAGAACATGGAAAAGATTATGTAGAAGTTGCCTATGGAAAAGGCCTTTCATCAAGTTATATACTACGCATTCATTTATTCAAAAATATATCTATCCACTTCTTCCACCATTTAAAAACGATTTTTGTTTTCTTACTTTCTAATTTATTCATTTTAGAATTTGTTTTTAATATGGATGGCATTATTCAATTTTTATTTAATAAGGCGTTTATTTCAGCTCCCGCTGCATTTATCATACTGGTCATGATTATTTTACCGTTTTACGCCATTTTTCAAATCATCTCTTTCATGATGAATAGATGGCAAAGGCAATTGAAAGGAGCAGCTTTATGAAATCTATTTGGAAATCAAAACGCTTTTTAATCGGCTTTATTTATTTATTCATACTTGTTTCAGCTAGTTTTATTTATAGTTGGTTCTTTAAAGATAACATCCCAAAACCTCCTCAGTTACTTTACAATGACAATAACGAATTACTTGGAAAGGCCCCCTTTCCACCATCGTTAATTCCGCCTTTTGGATCTGATCGTTTTGGCGAGTCTGTTTTCTTACAAATTATAGAAGGAGCAAAATTCACTATTTTATTAGCCGTGGCAATTAGCTTCTTTCGAATTTTATGCGGAACATGTATAGGAATACTCTTAAGTTTATACGCTTCAAAATTCAAGAGATTTTTCCAAGGATGCTCAGAAGTTTTTTATTATATTCCAACTCTATTTATCGCATTCATACTCATCACACCCGTTAATATTGTAATCACATCAAATGCTGATGGGTTAAATCCAAATATTTCATTTACGTTTTATCAAGTACTCGTACTTATTTTCGTCGCTCTGCCTACACTTTCTTTATATATATCCTCAGAGGTTGATGAATTTATGAAACGAGATTACATTTTAAGTTCACAATTATTGGGTGCTAGCCGTTTTCATATTATGAAAAAACACTTACGAGTCTTATTACTTGACCGCTTATTTGTATTATTTATGGAACATATCGTCCAAACACTCATACTCGTTATCCATTTAGCGTTGCTTAACATTGTAATTGGCGGGATTCAAATGCGTGAACTCTATGACGGAGTACTCAAACCTGTTTCTCTATCTAATGATTGGGCAGGACTTATTGGATTAAATCGTAATGAAATGAATCTTTCATGGTGGATTATTTTTTATACCCTCTCTTCATTCTTTATTACGATTCTATTTATTAAGCTTATGACAATCGGGATTCAAGATGCACTGAAAGCAAGAGATACACAAGTTATAGCAATTCAAACCGTTCCAGATCATAAAAAATTTGTTAAAAGTAAAGATTCTTTTTCGTTTGTAGATAAAGTGAACCTTTAATCCTTTCCATTACTCGATATTGATAGTAGTGGAATGCAAAGAAGATGATTCCTGTTAAATGCAGGGATCATCTTCTTTTTGTCGTCTAACTTCTTTACATGTCTTTAGCTAGACTCATGCTTTTTATATTTAAAGTGAATTGCAATCACAATTATTGTGTTTAAAATCGATTACCATACGTCCTTGAATTCTACCTTGTTCCATTTCTTCGAATACATGTTGTACTTTATCTAGAGAACAAGTTTGAACGACCGGCACTACTTTTCCTTCTGCACCGAACATAAATGCTTCTTCTAGATCTTTACGAGTACCGACTAGAGAGCCAACTACTTCAATTCCATCTAATACAAGTCGCGGAATGTTTAAATCCATAGTTTCTACCGGTAAACCTACTGCAACGACTTTACCACAAGCACGTACTGCATCAACCGCTGAGTTGAATGCTACTTTTGAAACAGCTGTTACTACAGCAGCATAAGCACCACCAAACTCATCTTGAACAATCGTATCAGCAGGACCTTGAGAAATTGGATTGATTGTCATATCAGCGCCAACCTCTTTTGCTAAGGCTAATTTATCGTCATTAATATCTACTGCAATTACCTTTGCACCAAATACGTTTTTAGCATATTGAATAGCTAGGTTACCTAATCCACCACAGCCATAAATGACGATAGGTTGACCAGGTTTAATATCCGATACTTTTATAGCTTTATATGTAGTTACACCCGCACATGTGATTGATGATGCTTGAGCAGGATCTAATCCTTCTGGTACTTTCACCGCATAATCAGCTGTCACAATACATTGTTCAGCCATACCACCATCTACTGAATAACCAGCATTCTTCACTTCACGGCAAAATGTTTCTCTACCAGTTACGCAATATTCACAACGCCCACAAGATTGGAACATCCATGCAATACTTACACGGTCCCCCACCTTTAGTGAAGTAACATCATCAGCAATTTTCGTCACAATACCTATACCCTCATGACCAAGAATACGGCCATCTGTGTTTCCAAAATCATGATTTGCAACGTGTAAATCAGTATGACAAACTCCACAATACTCTACATTTACTAGCGCTTCACCTGAGTGTAACGGACGTAATTCCTTTTCAATAATTTCAATGTTTGCTTTACTATTTTTATTAACTACTACTGCTTTCATATGTGATCTCCCCTTTAGTGTTTTAGAATTTTTCATGAGTTCATCTCACAACTTCTGTCTTCACTAGTTTGGCTAATCATTGTGCCAAGTTTAAGTGTTCAATCATCATTACATGTTCATCATAACATGTAATTTTAAAAGTCTATTGTTAAATATTGAACACTATTTGAATTATTAACCAAATCATATTTTGATATATTTGAAGAAAAAATTGAAACTCCCTTCATCCTATTTACACTGGAATTTATCAAGTATTTCTTTTCGGTTTACATATGAAGAATATAGCGGTTAAAAATTTTTTTAACATTGGGAGATTATAAGTAGTATATTTCCATAGATAATTATAACCATTAAACAAACTATCAACCCATATAAAAAGCTCGTCTATTATTTTATTTAGGTCATACACTTTTAACTCAATAAAATTAAAGACAGGAACCTTTTGTACATAATTTAATATATACAAAAGGTTCCTGTCTTTTTAAATGTGGTGAGTTCTCACATTCATCTATTTAAGGCATTTGCTTTCCTTAGCTTGATTGTGACAAGCTAAGGGAAGCAAAAATAAAAAAATGTATTTCCTCAAATATAAAGACTAGATAACTTCAATAACTAATTTTGAACTTTCTCCTATAATCCCTAGTATAGAAATGGTATAATTTTTCAAGCCTTAGACTGATATTGTTTATATTGTTCTCCAAACAGTGTAATAAGAATTCTCTCTTCAATTTTTATACGATACGAGTACACTAGGAAAAATAAAATTATATTTATTAAAATGGCAATGAAAGAAGATGAAGATATAGCAAATCCTAAAAAGACCAAAAAAGATCCTAAATAACCAGGGTGGCGAACATATTTATATAAGCCGTTTTGAATTAACCTATGTCCCCCTTGCATTCCCACATTCCTACTGTAAAATCTTCCTAAAATTTTCATTGAAGAAAATCTTATCCATACTCCAATTAGCCCAATCATAACACCCAAAAACAGCATTGAATGAATCTTATTTACTATAAAGAAATACAAAATTTCTGGAATCGTTATCATCAATGCGAACACTACTCCGATTAAGAAACTAGAACCACGATTTTGTTTTTCTTCTTTAATAGGTGAAATTCTATAAAATTCTAATAATAAATAAAGAAAAATAGGTAAATATGCTATGAGGAACATAATTCTTTTTCCTTTCAATCAAAGTATCTTATCATTAACTCTCTTATTTTTATCAAACGCTTCAAATTTCATTTCTATATTATACTAATCAAATTGAATATTCATTCTTTTTATTTGTTATGTAAATAAAAAGGATAATCAGCCCCATAACGGACTAACTATCCTATAAGTTATTATCTAAATTTAACATTTGAAGGACTTTTTTATATTCGCTTCATCGAAATTGTTTCACGTATACTTTGTAAATTTTGCAACGTTTCGTCTTGGCGTTGTAACGATAATCCAACATATAAAGTATCTAATAAACTTAACTGCGCTAACCGTGATGAACTTGCTTCTGTACGAAATTCCGTCTCGCGTGTAGAAGTATAAAGTGTTATGTCAGCAAGTTGACTTAATGCTGATTTCTGATAGCTCGTAATTGCAATAATGCGAGCTCCTCTTGCTTTCGCTACTTCTAACGCTTCCAGTAATCCTTTATTGCTACCCGAATGAGAAATAGCAATCACAACTGCTTCTTTCGTAAGTAAACCTGCCCCCATAATTTGAAAATGTGAATCTGTATGAGCAATACAAGAAATACCCGTTCTCATAAACTTATGATACGCATCCATTGCAATAATACCAGAGCCACCATTTCCGTAAAACTCAATACGGCTTGCTTCTTGCAAGACTTTGACAGCTTGCTCTAGCGCTGTATCATTTAACAAATGCAGTGTATCTTGCAGTCCTGTAATATGCGAATGAAAAACTTTTTTAGCAACAGTTACCATGCTATCTTCTGCCGATACTTCTTCATGAATATTTTGCATCGGTGTATGTACAATTTCACGAGCTAATGTAATCTTTAAATCTTGAAATCCTTGTAAACCAAGGTTTTTACATAAGCGGAATATCGTAGCTTCAGAACTATTCGTAACTTCTGCTAATTCAGTAATAGATTTATGTACAACATCTTGCGGATGTTCCAAAATATGTTCGGCAATACTTCGTAATTTCGGTGACAAACCGTTTAACGAAGCCTGAATCTTTCCAATCCCACTTCTTGTTTCAGGCATAGCATATCTTCCCCTTCCATCGTAGCTTTATCCCGTAAAAACACAATTAGTGTGTGCTAATAATCAGTGGGGATAGACCTTCCACTGATTAAAGTTTCACTTTATTGTACCTAATTATTGAAAGAAGAAAAACCTTTATTCAGCTTCACTATATATTTTATTAGCTTTTATGCATTTTTTCGTAACATCTTCAAAAGATAATGATCCTGTTTTTGTATTTATTTTTATTTTTTCATCAACGTATTTCGTTCGAAACATTGCAACTTCCTCTTGAAAAGAACAAAGATAAAGCTCAAGTTTATACAATACACCATAATGTTTTGGCACTATAACATAGAGTTTATTTTGTTTTTCTATAACTTGAATTACTTCATTGTTTTCTGTTATATATTTCCCCACACATTTTAATTTATCGAAAAAATTCACCTCATACACCTTTATAGGTCTCGGCATCTGAATCTCTTCCCCATTTATAATCTTAGCTATGTTATTTGCAATCTCTATGACCGGTGTAATATTTATATTACTTAGTACAATAATACAAACATTATCTTTTTCATATCGAATCAAATAATTCACAAAACCATTTATATCACCAAAATGACTAGTAGAAATATATTCTTCTTGTTCTATAGCCCAACCATATCCATAATGATCTGAATATGCAGTAAACATTTTTTGAAGTGAACTTTCTGAAATCACCTCTCTACTACGCAATGCTTTATGCCATTTAAACAAATCTTTAACTGTCGAATACATTCCATATGCCCCTAGTGGAAATGACATATCAATATGTTCAGTTTGTTTTATATCTCCAAATATCGTATATCCTGTTGATAAAGATTCTACTATTTCTCTACACTCATCCTCACATCCAGTATTATGCATTTGAAGTGGTTGACATATATATTTATGTATATATTCTTTATATGATAAACCAGTAATCTTTTCGATTATAATTGTTAATAAAATATAACCAGAATTTGTATAACTATATCTCTCACCTGGTTTAAACTCTAACGGGTACGTCTTTAATACATGCACAATGTCTTCTTTAGATACAGATTTCCTCATTATATCCGACCAATAATTAGGCCAACTTGTAAAATTTGAAATACCCGATGTGTGAGTTAATAGGTGGTGAATTGTAACATCTTCTCCATAAGAGAATCCCTCTATATATTTTGAAATTGAGTCTTCTACCGAGAGCAATCCACGTTCTTCTAATTGTAAAATTGCTGTACTGGTAAACCCTTTCGTTAATGAACCAATTCGAAATTTTGTATCAATAGTATGAGGAATGTTAAATGTGAAATTCGCTGTTCCAAATGCTTCACTTAACAATATTTCATCATTTTTTGCAATCAGTACCGTACCATTAAAATAACTAGCCTCAGACAAACTTGACATGTACCGCTGTAATGTAGTCCTTACTTTCATACACTCCTCCTAAATAACCCCATATTTCACCGCATATAATGCAGCTTGCGTACGATCATCTACTTCCAATTTAGCTAAAACATTTGAAACATGTGTTTTTACAGTTTGTTCTGTAATATGAAGCACTGCTGCAATTTCTTTATTACTTCGTCCTTTCGCAATTTCATGAAGTACTTCTTGTTCTCTTTTCGTTAACATGGAAAAAGGGTTTTCTTTTTTGACCACTGACCGTCCTAATAGTGCTGGTGTTACTTTCGGATGAAAATTCGCATTCCCCTGATGTATTGCAATGATAGAAGCGACCAGTTGCTCAGGTTGTACTTCTTTTAATTGATAACCATCTGCTCCAGCTTCAAGTGCTGGCAAAACATAATCTTGCTCTGAAAAACTGCTTAATATTAGTATCTTTATTGTTTCATCATATTGTTTTATGCGTTTTGTTGCTTCAATACCATCCATCTTCGGCATTGATAGATCCATTAATACTACATCTGGTCTTTTCGTTCGAACGAATGTTAATGCCTCTTCACCATTTTCCGCTTCCCCAACTATTTCAAATTCTTCTCTCGTTTTCAAAAAGAATACAAGTCCTCTTCGAACGATATGATGATCCTCAACTAGTAGTAATTTAATTTTCAACCTTCTTCTCCCCTTCAAACCGGCAATTGAATTTCAATTTTCGTACCCTTTTTCAGCTCAGTTTTTATTTGAAATGATCCCCTCATTAACTGAATACGTTCCTTCATACTTTTTAAACCGAGCGCTGACTCTCTTACGTGATCTTGTATAAATCCTATTCCGTTATCCTCTATGTAAAAATACAACTGGTCATTTTCTATTTTCAAAAGAACATGTACCTTTTCACATGAAGCATGTTTTTTACAATTATGTATCGCTTCTTGACTAATACGCCATAAAACTTCTTCTATTTCATCACCAATTGAAACCATACCATCAATTCGAACTTCCACGTGAATCCCTAACAACTTTCCGTAATTTTTAATTGCTTCAGCTAACCCTTTCTCTAATCCTTCCGGTCTTAATTGCCAAATCAAGAGTGTCATCTCTTGTAATGCTTCCTGTGATAATTCTCCAATATAACTTAACATCTCTTGCAAATCCTTATCCTGCGTCATATTTAGCGTACCTTTTGCTGTTAGCATAATAGAAAATAACAATTGTTTTACTGAATCATGTAAATCACGAGCTAATCGATTTCGTTCTGCTACAACTACGTATTTACGTTCTTTTTCCACTAACTGTATACGTTGAATTGTCGTTCCTATTTGAAATGCAATTGATTCTAGTAATGCTAATTCTTCTTCTGAAAAATGTGTTTTTTGAGGCGAAGCCACATTTAATAGACCAAACTTCTCCGATCCAGACCTAAGAGGGATCGTCGCATGATGTGTAACATCTTCTGTCTCCCCCCAATTACACTCAATCGCATCCTCTATTCGCTTACATTCAATAATATTTGTCGCTTTTTCCAACCTGCCATTCACAAAACGCTCTACACACCAGCAGTCCCCTTCACACATTGGCTTCTTCTCTTGCCACGTAAGAGCTGGTGGTAAGTTTTCATCTACAAGCATTCGGTGCCTTCCACTTTCATCAATAAAAAAGATCCACCCTGTTCGCAAATTCATAACTTGTAACAATGTATGTAACACTTTTTCCAACATGTCTTGTAAGTCTGTTGCTTCATTTAATAATTCTGCAATTGCTTTTAATGCTTCTAAACGATGCATCTCTTTTTCTTCAAAGTTCATTTTCATCACCAATTACCATTATAACATTAAGAAATTTCTAAATTCTACAAATAAAGAAAGAACTGAATTCCTTCAGTTCTTTCTTTATATTGATCATTTTATTATTGTTTTTTATCCAATTATTCGACTTTAGCTGTCCGATACAGATTGTCCACCATGATTATGCTGTAAACTCTCAGTAGTAACGAACATATTTGTTGCTGGCATTTGCACTTGATTCTTATAGAACATAGACATTAATTCAAATCTTACTTGTCTAGAAGTTTCAAAATAATCTTCTGGCTTTATTAAGCCTGTAATACAAAATTCATATCCAACGTATTTAAGATTTGGATTTAAATCTGTAACACCTACATATTTAAACGGTTCAACAGCTTCATCCTCCACTTTATAAAGACTTGGGGCCAATTTTTCATTACAATTCACACAAACTTCTTCTAACAATCCCTTAACTCTTGTCGGATCTTCCTGATAACTTACCGTAATCCGTTCAATGACTCGCATCCACCCTTTATTAAAATTTTGTATCGTTCTAATCTCTCCATGTGGTATGGTAAGGAGTTTTCCTGACCATTCACGAATTTGCATAAAACGAATACTAATTTCCTCAATCGTTCCTGAGTTTGTTCCGTTAAAAGTAACAAAATCGCCAACACGAAACTCTTTGTCCGCTAATCTCGCAAAGCCTAATATAACATCTTTTAGCATCTGTTGTGCAGCAAAACCGATAACAACCCCCGCTATCCCTGCACCTGCAATGATACTTTTTATATCTACAAATTGGCTAATTAAATATATGATTAGACTGATGATAATGATATATCTAAAAATAGATCGAATCACACTTTGAATCGTTTGCTCTACCTCTTCATCAAAAAAGCTTGATTTCCTAAAAAACCAATCAATAATACGGTTTACGACAAAAGAAATAATGATTAAAACGAAAGCAAATAGTAAAAACCTTAAAAATAAAAACTCCCTTACATAATTAAAAAATTCTTCCGTATACGTTAATACACTCATCTAACCACTTCCTTACTAATTAAAAAATTCATAATTGTCTCAGTTTTTTTCTAGGAAAATCTATTATCTACTCTAAAATGCTGCTACCCTTACTATGTATTTTGACTTTATTACTAATTCACTTTAAACAGTATGTCTAGATGTTCTTTTCCTTTCCATTTAAATATACCTTTTTTAATAACGTAAGGGGAGCTAATCGTAAAATTTTTTAAACGTTAAAACTTTATTCTACTCATTACGATTTCAACTAATTTATTCATTAACTACATAAAAAAAGAGCTGAATTTATCAGCTCTTTTATTCGATATTAATTGTTGTCTTACTGCTTTTTTCTTCTTTCAATTTTGGCAATTCAATTGTCAACACGCCATCTTTATAATTTGCTCTAACATTTTCTTCCTCAACTTGTTTAAAACTAAAGCGTCGAGTTACAGAACCTATAGAACGTTCTTTACGAATATATGTGCCATTCTCATTTTTTTCTTCTACTTCATTATGGTTCGTTGCTTGAATCGTTAATACATCTTGTTCAAAATCAACTTGAATGTTTTCTTTTTGAAAACCTGGTAAATCTGCTTTCACAGTATATTTATCAGATTGCTCATGAACATCTACTTTGAAAGTATCCATGTTCATTGGTTTAAAAAAAGCATCTGTCATCCCTTCTAATAAAGAAGGCCCAAAATCAAAAATACCATTTTGACGTTTTGTTATCTCTGGAAATAAATTACGCATATTTTTTCCTCCTTATTATTTATGAATGAAAGATTATCTCTTTCTGTCTTTATTATAACATTTGGTCAAAAAAGGTCAAAGACTTTATTTGACCTTTTTTGATGTATATTTTACCAAGTAAAAAAATAAGGCATATGACATCTCTTCCCCTTATAAAGAGGAATATATTTACATAATAACGAATAGTTTATTTGCTTTTATTTTTTCTTACGGAGGTTACATACAATGGGATATATTGAAGAACTTAGAGAAGTTGTCGGATCGAGACCACTCAATCTAGCAGGAGTTGCTGTAGCTGTATTCAATGAACAAGGACAAATATTACTTCAACAAAAGCAAAATGGTATTTGGGGTGTCCCAGGTGGATTCGTTGAACTTGGTGAATCAACAGAAGAAGCCGGGAGACGAGAAGTGCTCGAAGAAACAGGGATTGAAATAGGAATCTTACAGTTAATAAGCGTATTTTCTGGAAAAGAATTTTTTGTGAAATTACCAAACGGGGATGAATTTTATCTTATAACTATTGCCTACCTTTGCAAAGACATCACAGGTGGTACGTTAAAAGCCGATGGATTTGAATCATTACACGTACAATTTTTTGATTTAAATGGGTTACCAGAAAAAATTAGTCCGTTCATAAAAAAACTAATCGAGCAAAACCTCGTCTCAATTTAAACGAAAAAAGAGACCTTTTTTTAAAGGCCTCTTTTTTCACTTCACTTCTGCATGTAGGCATGTCTTAAAATGTCCAAGTGCATATTCATGCCCTTGCGCATTAAAAGATGCAACCGCCTTTTCAAAAACTACAATTTTAAATCCTTTATTATAAGCATCTACCGCTGTATGAAGAACACAAATATCAGTGCAAACACCTACAAGATGAACTTCTTCTATTCCTCTTTCTCGTAACTTCATCTCTAGGTCTGTTCCTGCAAATGCACTATATCGTGTTTTATCCATATAATATACATTCTCTGCATTTTTATATGTTTCATACACACCTTGTAATTCACCAAATAACTCTCTTCCATTTGTACCGGCTATGTTATGAGGCGGGAATAACTTTGATTCTGGATGATATACATCGTTTTCTTCATGTTTATCGATTGCAAAGACTACGTAATCTCCATTTTCAATATATCGCTTCGTTAAATGGACAATTTCCTTCTCAATTTCTTGTCCTGGTTTTCCGCATGTTAAAGCACCTTTCTCAGCTACAAAATCATATGTATAATCAATATTTATAAGAGCTCGTTTCATTACTATCTCTCCTTCTCCTGTTTCACAGTAAACAATAGAAAATTTGTTATTACGACATCGTATGTATTATTCGACATTTCAAATGAAATACCTACATTTTCCTTCTGAAACTTACCTTAGTCCGAGTTTATCATATAATAGATAAACAATGGTAACACAAATAGCTCCTATTAATAAGTCATGAATTTGATAATGGAGCGTAACTTGAATAACCTCCTGTATCATAAACCAAATTAAGGACATCATCATACTAATCAAGACGATACGAATACACCGATTCACATCTTCAACTTCTTCCTCTATCATAGAAGTAATAAGTGATTTCTTTCTATTTAATCGTATTTGAAAACGAAACAAGTTATTCACTATTGCACCCTCTAATCCAAACAAAAAAGCACACTACTTTTTGAGTAATGTACTTTTTATTCTTATTAAGACGCAGGTTTTGTCTCAAATGTTGCTTGATTAAAACTAATAACCTTTCCTTTCGGGTCATTGTTTTCATACTGAACTGCAGTAATCGTATGACTACCTGTCTCAAGCATCTTTTCCTTTAATTGTACTGTTGTCTGTGTTGTACTAGTGACTTGATATTTATCTGCATATACTTGATCTACAAATACAAATGTTTCTTTATCGTTTTGAAAATTAGAAAGCTCTAATTCAACGTGTTGAATTAAAGTATCCTTTTTAATGAATACAGCTGGTATATTACCATTCTCAGACGTGCCATCTGGTGTAATAACTTTTACTTTTCCTTCTCCAATTGGCACTGCTCCTTCAGGAAATAAAACTATATTCTCATTACTCGCGTTTACAACTTTTTCTTCCTGCTTTGATTGTGTACCCTCTTTTTCTTGTGAAACACCACAACCAACTAATAACAATACAGACAATCCAGTGATTATGAATTTTTTCAAAATTCATCCCCCCTGTCATTTCATTATAATTTATTATACAAAAATAACTTTTAAATTTTAAGACTACTTGTAACACTTTCATGAACAAATAGAATCTTGCTCACGATTAATGTATCATACTTTCCTTAATAGAACATTAATTTTTTTTATGAAATAAATAGTAATTCCCTCTTATCTATCATTTTAGCCCAACAGATTAATTACATACCTATCCAAAATAAAAAGACATTGAATGAACAATGTCTTTTTATTTTAGGCTTTAAAAAACAAATGTTGTAATCTCATCCACTTCTTTTCTTGGGAGTTTCTTTGGCTTATCCTTCGGAAAACCGAGTGAAATAACCATATTTATTTGTTTTTCAGGCTCAATTTGTAAATATTGGCGCAGTTCATCTTGAGCTAACAATACTGGTCCTGTCATTGGGCATGTACCAAGCCCCTTCGCATGTGCAGCCAACATTAAGTTTTGTGCCGCTAAACAGCTACTCTTAATTCCTTCTTCTTCCCAAACTGAATCCGGAACAAAAGCAATTGGATCAAATATCTTTTCACGAAACTTTGATTCATATGGCGTTGCCAAACATACGATTAATACTGGGGCCTCCGAGAAAGCTGTTGCATATGGTCCGAAAGATCGTGTAAGTAATTTCCCTGCTTTCTCTTCTCCATTTTCTGCCGCTTTTGCCGCAAGTTTATGTAATGCATCCCATGTCATTTGTTCAATTTCTTTAATTTTCTCTCGGTTCATAATGACCAAGAACTCCCAAGTTTGCGAGTTTGTATCACTCGGTGCATAACGAGCACAATCAATAATTTCTTTTATATCACTAGTGGATACTTCTTGTTCTGTGAACTTTCTAACACTTCGTCTACCGTGAATTACTTCTTTAAAATCTTCATAATGCATACATTAAATCCCCTTTTTACAGCGTTTTCAAATCTTGTCCTATGCTTGAATTATATCATGAAAAAAAGCTGGACGAATACCAGCTTTTTTCGTGACTTTAGTTCGTAACTTTAAACAAACTAATACTTTCTTCATATGCATCTTGGAGTTTCTTTGTAATTGGTCCTCTTTCGCCGGTTCCAAACTGTTCATCACCTATTTGAACGACTGGGAATATTTCAAGTGGTGTCGCTGTGAAGAAGCATTCATCAGCTTCATATACTTCTTGTAGTGAAAATTCTCGTTCTTCTACTTCAATATGTAACTCTTTCGCTAATGTAATAACGAAGTGACGTGTAATGCCGTGAAGAATGAAATTGTCAGCCGGATGTGTAATCAATTTATTATTTTTCACCATAAAGAAATTGGAATGACATCCTTCCGTTACAATTCCATCTCGTACTAATATTGCTTCTTGATATCCTTGTTCGTTTATTTTATTTTTAATCATAACATTAGGTAGCAGATTTAAAGATTTTATATGACAGAACTTCCAACGTATATCCTCTTCTACAGTAACTTTTATCCCTCGTTCCATAGCAGCAATTGGTCGTGGAAAAGAAACAATGTTTGCAAAATATGTTGGTTGCATATTTGACTCATATACATGATTACGTGCTTGAGCACCTCTTGATATTTGCAAGTATACATTCCCATCTTCTTGAAAGTGATTTTTTTCAATCATTTGATGTAACTCTTCCACCAACTCTTCCTTAGTAAACGGTGGAATTAGTTTTATTTCTTCCATAGAATGAAAGAATCGTTCTAAATGTAAATCTAATAAATGTGGCTTCCCATCATATAGTCTGAATACCTCATATATACCATCGCCAAATTGAAAGCCTCTCTCTTCTAATGGAATCATCGGCTGTTCTTCCTTCGTATTTACAATTCTTCCGTTAAACAAAATCCAATCTTTATGAGTAGCTTTCATTTATTCCCACTCCTTTATTCCATGATTGGTTTAATTGTACAACTTATCCATACATAAAAGAAGGAATTTTCTGTATTTTCATAAATAAAAAGTACATCACCTATTTAAAGTGATGTACTCGACCGTTCATTTACTTCAGAAAATATTTTTCAATATCATCTAACATAAGATTTGCAGCGACAATACCACCTGCTGTATTCCAAATCACTTCATCTACTTGGAATACTTTATTATCTTTAGAAGCCTGCAGTTGCTTAAAGAGTGGATCTTCTGTCCATTCTTTTGCTAACGTGTTTCCTTCATTATTCTTATCCCCATCTTTATCAGATGTGAAATAGAATAAATAGTCCCCGTCCATATTTGGAATTTGCTCTTTTGTAATCCCTTTTATCGCAAATTCATCTTTATCTTGTAGTGGTGGTCGTTTAAACCCAATATCATTTAATACAACACCTGAGAATGAATTTTTTTGATAAATACGAACATCACCTGGGACGAAGCGAATAATGGAAACTTTAGAGTTAACTTTATCACCTAATTTTTCTTTTATTCCTGCAATACGCTTTTTATAATCATTAAGAGCATTTTGCCCTTCTTTTTCTTTATTTACAGCTTTTGTATAAAGTGTAAAGTTTTCTTTCCAATCACCGCGTAATGTTTCAGCATATACTGTTGGCGCGATTTCTTTTAACTGCTCGTATATTTTTTCGTGACGCATTTTATTTCCGATAATTAAATCCGGCTGAAGCTTCATTACTGCTTCTAAATTAATGTCACGCTCAGTTCCTACTACTTTCGTATTCTTTAACTCTTCCGCTAAATGAGGATACCATTCATCACCAGCTCGTGGTTTCGTCGTTCCAACCGGCGTTACTCCAACAGATAAAAGTGCCTCAGCGCCCTCATTTGTTAAAACAACAACTCTTTTTGGCGTACCACTCACTGTTGTTTCGCCCATTGCATGCTTTATACTATAAGAATCTTTTGCCTTTACTGATGTATCTTTATCTTTCTGCTCTTCTTCTTTACCACACCCTGCGATTACGACCATTAGTAACATAACGCAAAGTATAAGAATATTTTTAATGCGTGTCATAAGTCCTCCTATGTGAAATTGATTATCATTAGCATTTAAAGATTAATGTATATCTCATACATTGTCAATAGATACATCAGAAAACTTTTTCAATATATATAATTGCACCCTCATTTTTATTCAAAATATTTTTGTGCCTATTTGCTACTCAAATTTTTTAAGCGTAACATGTAAAAAAGAAATGGGCGTAAGAAAGTAATTGTAATTCCAGTCAATACATAACGTAAATAAAAAAACCGCCTTATGTAAGGCGGTTTCTATCATTTTGCTTTAACCAATTTAAAATAAATATATACGATTGATAGTGAATATAACGTATGCAAAATAAAAGAAATAAAAGGGCTATTCCAGTGGTACTATACAGCAAACCGAACTTTAAAAAAATATTTAACAGCGGTGGAAAGGTCGTTATATTTTGTAATGTAAGTAGCATACAAAACAAAAGGAAAAACACTGGGGCATATTGTAATTCATACGGCTTTCTCTTCTTATTCATTCTTTTTCGAATAAACATATGGCTTAGCTCCGCTACTAAAAAACACCCTCCAATTAATACAAGACCAGAAGTCATCATCATACATCCACCTGCCTTATATTTATCCCGCATAACTACTCATCGCTATATTTTCTTCACATATATCCCATCTTCCTCGTTAAACCCAAAGCTCTCTATAAATGATTTTGCTTGTTCTGTTAATTCCGTTTGTACTACCTTTATCTCTTTCACATTTCTTTCTTTCATCATCATTTCAAATGTGAAATACGTATTTGTCCCATAACCGTAACTTTGATAGTCAAAGTGAATAATTAATTGAGATAAAATTGCAGTCTCCTCTTGTACACTATAGTCTATTACACCGATATATGTATCATCAACCTTCACACAATACTGTACTTGATTCTCAGTTAAACTATGTGAGCGAAACATTTCTTTCACAACGTTTTCATTTTCTACAGTTACTTTTTCAAACGTAATCATATGTTGTCCATCCTTTTACTATTATTGTATCAACAATACGCCCTATTTATGAAAAAAAACCTTAAGACCATATGCGATCTTAAGGTTTTTCTAATTAAACTAAGCTATACGCACGTTTCGTTTCTTCGTGGAACTTATTCGTATCGTATTTATGCTCAACATAAATTTGATGCCATACCATAAACGCAAGTACAGTCCAAATTTTACGGCTATAATCGCCTTTATCTGCACAATGTGCTTCCAGTAAGTTTAATACATACTGTTTGTCGATTAAATGCTCTGTTTTACTCTCGTTTATAATATTGATAGCCCAATCATGCATTTCGTCTTTTAACCAGTGACGAATTGGTACTGGGAATCCAAGTTTTTTACGATCTAATACGTGATCTGGAACGATTCCGCGTGCTGCTTCACGTAAAATAGCTTTCGTAGTTCCGTTAGCAATCTTAAATTCAGTTGGAATTTTAGATGCAACATCGAATACTTCTTTATCTAAGAACGGTACACGAAGTTCTAATGAGTTCGCCATTGTCATTTTATCAGCTTTTAATAAAATGTCACCGCGTAACCAAGTGAACATGTCAATGTACTGCATTTTGCTTACATCATCATAATCTTTAATTTCGTTATACAATGGTTTCGTGATATCCATATAGTTAACACTTTCATTGTAATACTTCATTAATTCAGCTTTCTCTTCTTCACGGAAGATTTTAGCATTTCCATAGTAACGCTCTTCAATTGGCGTGCATCCACGCTCTAGGAAGCTCTTTCCTTTAAACCCTTCTTTAAGAGCACCACTTAATGCTTTTAGAACGCTCTTACCTGGGCTAGGGATGTAAGAGAACATTTTCAGTGAGTTTGGCTCACGGTAAATGTTATAACCACCAAATAGCTCGTCTGCACCTTCACCTGAAAGAACAACTGTTACATGTTTACGTGCTTCTTTAGCAACGAAGTACAACGGTACAGCTGCTGGATCAGCTAAAGGATCATCCATATGCCAAATGATTTTTGGAAACTCATCCATAAACTCTTTTGCAGAAATGAATACGTTATGGTTTTTAACGCCTAATTTCTCAGCAGTTTCTTTCGCAACATCAACTTCACTGAAACCACGTTGCTCAAAACCAACAGAGAATGTTAAAAGATTTGGATTCATTTCTCTTGCGATAGAAGCGATGATAGATGAATCGATACCACCAGATAAGAATGAACCTACTGGTACATCACTGCGCATGTGCACTTTTACTGAATCATATAACACATCACGAATCGCTTGGATATGCTCCTCTTTCGTTGCACTTGAAGCATTGAAATAAGGCTTCCAGTAGCGATGGATTTCCATCTCTTTACCGATTTCTTTTACGAAATAATGACCAGGCTCGATTTTATTAACATCAATTGTTAATGTTTCTGGCTCTGGACCATATTGATACGTAAAGTAATGTTGTAAAGACGTTGGATTAACACCTTTATCTTCCATCACATGCATAATACTTTTCTTCTCAGATGCGAAGAATGTAGTATCACCTTGTTGTGCGATGTATAGAGGTTTAATACCGAAGTGATCACGTGCACCGAAAAGTTTCTTCTCTTCACGATCCCAAATCATAAATGCAAACATACCACGAAGATAGTCTACACATTTTTCTTTCATATGTGCATACAATGCAATGATAACTTCTGTATCAGATTGCGTTGCAAACGTTGCACCTTTTTCAAGTAACATTTCACGTAATTCTACATAGTTGTAAATTTCACCATTAAAAATAATTACATATCGATCATTTTCATAAGTTAGCGGCTGATGTCCTGCCTCTAAGTCAATGATACTTAAACGGCGGAAGCCAAATTGTACATGTTCATCACGAAAATATCCTTCGTCATCTGGACCACGGTGGAAAATCATCGTGTTCATATTTTCAAATTGATGTTTTTCTGTTTCTGAAAACTCTCTAGGGTTTTCACATAAACATCCTACAAAACCACACATACTTCTTACCCTCTTTCAGTTTTCATTCTGTCTCTATACTACTATATCAACCCTATTTATACTAGCATAATCAACTGAATATGGCGACCAAAAACTATAAAAAAATCACTCCATTTCACATTTTTAACAATTTTTTATGAAAACATGAAAACTAGGCACTCACCTTTCTCCGCTTTTGTCATATGATATTGCAAATTGATTTTTAGGAGGGAATATCATGAGTGAAGAAAAAAAAGACTCTTCTCGCCCACCGGTTCGTAATTATTTAAAGCAAATTGATGATTTCTTCGAGCAAACACCACTTCGTAATGTAATCGCTGATTTAAATCATTTTTTCCAAAAAGGAAACCGTTTATTAACATTCCCTGTAGATTTATACGAAGTTGGCGAAGAACTCGTTGTTACAGCTGAACTACCAGGTATACAAAAAGAACAAATTCAAATTGAAATACAAAGTGAATACTTAAAAGTCTCTGTAAAAGAAGAAATACTTGAAGAGGCTGAAGAAGAAACATCTCATAACTATTATCGCCGAGAACGTTCCATTTCAGAAGCATCCAGATTGATTAAATTACCGTACTCCATTAATAAAAAAGCAGCGAAAGCTTCGTATCAAAATGGCGTGTTAGAAATTCGGGCACCAAAACTTCCTCAACAACATGACATTTTATCCATAGACTAGTGTAAAAAAAGAAGGGTGCTTTAATCTGCACCCTTCTTTTTATTCTGCTAATCGCTTCATATCACGTATAATGTCCTCATACGGCGTATTACTAATACCATTATACTTTTTCATTACTTTTCCGTTTTGATCAATTAAATAAAATGATGTACCATGCATAACTTGACCATTCTCAGGTTTATCTACAAGTGTTTGGAAATTATCTTTTGCAAACTTTGTAATATCTTCTAACGAATAACCTGTTAACAGGTTCCAGTTACTTGTATCTTCTGTAAACTTTTGAATAAAAGCTTTCAAGTTTTCCGGTTTATCAAGGTCAGGATCTACGCTAAATGATACAAACTGAACATCTAATTTCTCTTCCTTCGCCATTTTCTGTAATTTTGCCATATTAGCAGTCATTGGCGGACAAACTGTTTGACAGTTTGTGAACATAAAATCTGCAACCCAAACTTTCCCTTTTAAATCTTTTGTACCAAATGGTTTTCCATCTTGATTAGTAAATTGGAAAGTTTCTAAATCCCAATTTAATGGTTTACGAAGCTTTGAACCTGATCCACTACATCCAGCAAGTACAAAGAGACAAACTACAACCATAAGACCAATTATTTTTTGATAACGCTTCATTTATAAACCTCTTTTCTCTATCCTAAATTTAAATAGGTTATGTTTATCATAACAAAAGTTAACACTACGAGAAAATTGTTTACTACATTTGTTCACGAAATCGTACGAATTTACGTATGTTACTTCTTTATTTCAAGCGAATCACTAGACAAAATATATTTTTTCACTATTATTTCTCTAAATAGAAGTTGCAAAACTAATTTTGTTGTTACTTTTGTAAATAGATCCCCCTATTTTTTAACAATTCCTTAAACATTCATCCATGTTATACACTGTATTCCTTAACAACATTTCGGTACAATACAATTACAACGATTTTAAATGAGGTGATGTTCATGGCAAAGCGCTATGAAAATATGGATAATGTTAGCACAAAAAAATCAATTCGCTCTTTTATACGCTGGCGTAAAGAACGAAAGCAAAACAAAAAAGATTTTTCTTTCTTAGTAGAACAATCACCTGTTAAACAAAGTGCATTTTTGCAAAGTAATGTTGAAAAAACGACTGTCACATGGATTGGGCATTCCACTTTTCTTATCCAAACGAATGGACTTAATATATTAACGGATCCAGTATGGGCCAATAAATTAAAGCTAGTCCCAAGACTTACAGAACCTGGACTTTCTATAAAAGAACTACCTAAAATTGATATTGTTCTTCTTTCACATGGTCATTATGATCATTTAGATTTTTCAACACTTCGCCAACTTAACGATGACGTATTATACTTAGTACCCATTGGGCTAAAAAAATTATTTACTCGTAAAAAATTCAACAATGTAGAAGAGTATAAATGGTGGGAAAGTACGACTATTAATGATGTTTCCTTTCACTTCGTACCCGCTCAGCACTGGACGAGAAGATCATTATTTGATATGAACACATCTCACTGGGGTGGATGGATTATTAAGAATGACAATATGGAGGAAACCATTTATTTTTGTGGAGACAGTGGCTATTTCCAAGGTTTCAAAGAAATTGGCAAACGCTTTTCCATTGATATTGCCCTTATGCCAATTGGAGCTTATGAACCAGAATGGTTTATGAAAATATCTCACGTTTCACCTGAAGAAGCAGTGCAAGCTTATTTAGATTTAAATGCTACACACTTTATACCCATGCATTACGGAGCTTTTGCACTCGCCGATGAAACACCTCGCGAGGCAATAACAAGGCTTCGAAATAATTGGAATTTGCGTATGTTACCGTGGGAACAACTGCATGTACTCTTTTTAGGTCAAACTTTCACCTATAATAGCGAAACACATGCTAAAAAAGTGAATAAAGAAGTTGAAACATTACATGTATAACGTAACTACTTATTTTCTATATCCAACATATAATATAGAAAATCATAAAGCGAAACTTTAATCAGTGGGTGTTTTCTATGAATGAATATTTACAGACTCGCTATATCATTAGCGGGTGTGCCTGTATAGCCCTTCTTATTTCTTACTTTCTATTCACATAAAAAAGCTACTTGAAATCAATTTCAAGTAGCTTTTTTATTACTCTGCTAAATACATAAATCCGATTGCACCCGGACCTGTATGAGTACTAATAATAGGCGTTGTAAAGAAAATTTCTGATTGAGCAAATCCACTTACTTTTTCAACAGCCGCTTTTACATTTTCAGCTAAAGGAATTGCTTTCGCATGCGGAATTGCCACAGCTTTTACAACTTTTCCAGCTGTATCTTCCTCAAATAACTTAGCTAACGTTTTTACAATTTGACCTTGGCTACGCACTTTCGTTACAGGGTTATAAACACCATCTTCAAGGCTAGCAATTGGTTTTATATTAAGCAACGAACCGATAAATGCTTTTCCTTTACCGATACGCCCACCCTTCACTAAGTTTTCTAATGTATCTACTACTACATATAAACGAGTATTCTTCCTTACTTCATCTACACGTTTTAAAATTTCTTCTAGTGAGCGTCCTTCATTTGCCATTTTCGCAGCTTCAACTACTTGATATGCTAAAGCATGTGTAATAAATTGCGAATCAACAACTGTTACTTTTGTGTCGGTCATTGATGCAGCACTATTTGCAGTTGCCACAGTACCACTCATTCCACTTGTCATATGAATGGAAAGTACTTCACTTCCATCTTCACCTAACTTGTCATACATTTCTACAAATGTACCCATTGCTGGTTGTGATGTTTTTGGTAGTTCCTCTGATCTAATCATTTCTTCAATAAATTCATCTGGTTGTAGATCAACGCGATCTAAATATGTTTGTCCATTTACAGAGATTGATAATGGTAGAACATGAATGTCATACTTCTCAATTACCTCTTGTGATAAATCTGCCGTTGAATCTGTTACAATTTTAATTTTTTGCATATTATATTCTTCCCTTTCCAATACGCTCTCCTTGTTATTATACTAGTATTCCCATTGCTTTCAACAATTTGAAACGAAATTTCATTAAATTAATTATATTTTTATATCTAAAATGAAAAAGACAGAGCTCTTAACCCTGTCCCCACTCTATATCATGCATTTTTTTCAAGAGTATTTGTTTTATATACATTTAAATAATCATTCCACTTCAAACAATTTTGTAAATATTCACGGAAAGAATACGAAAATCTTGGGTGCTTTTGTTTTTGAATTTTTGCAATAAATAATTGAAGACGAGACTGTATTAGAAACGATAATGGATGCTGCGCTTGTAGGACAGGGATTTCAAATATTTTAATACACTCCCCTGTTGAATGAGTGAAATAAAAACTTTTCGTAATCACAATATCAATCCTCTTTTTCATTGGATTTTTGAACTTCTTCTACTTTACGCTGTAACACGTTGTTTAAAGTGGCGACTCCCATGAATACAAAAGTATCCTTAGACAATCTCTGTAGTCCTTATGGTTAAAAGATTTTTACTCTATTCATCTTCACCTAATCCATCCCCCATCCTAAATTCCTAATAAGACAAGGACTCGTTATCCGTATATTGCTTAATATATTCAGTATAAACTTATAAAAGCGCAAAGTTTGTCTAAATTTTGGAGATTCTATATTTTTTTTCTTCTCTATATTGTATACGTTTATAACTAGAGTATAACAAATAAATAAAAAAAGTGCCTTTATAACGAGGCACTTTTCGACTGAATTTCTTCTTCTCTTTTCTTTTTTCGCTTACTAACAATCTTTGATAAAGCGATACTAATTTCATAAATACAAATAAGCGGTACCGCAACTAAACTATGTGATAAAAAATCTGGCGGTGATATACACGATGCAATGATAATCAATGCTACGTAAGCATACCTTCTTATTTTTATTAGAAATTCCGCCGTCAACAGTCCAATACTCGTTAAAAACATTACTACTACTGGCAATTCAAAAATTACAGCAAATGGAACTGTTAAATTAAGAACAAAATGAAAATACTTTTCTGTCGTAAACATCGTATTAAACATTTCATTACCTATCGTAGTTAAAAAATGAAATAAAAACGGCATTACAACGAAATATCCAAAGCATAAACCTGCAATAAATAATATAGACAATACCGGTATATACATTAACGTCATCTTTTGTTCATTTGGATGTAAACCCGGTTTTACAAATAACCAAATTTGTATAGCAGCAAAAGGAATTGTACAAACGATAGCAAATACTGTAGCAATCGAGAAAAAAATCCACAATACATCACTTGGACCGAGAACAGTTAATTTCATTGGTAAGTCTTTTACAAGCCAAAAATAAATATCCTTCGTAAAAGTAAACCCAACAATTAAAAATAGTACAAAGGATAACACGGTATATATTACTCGTTTGCGAAGCTCAACTATATGTTCTACTACACTCATTTCCCGATCTTCCATCTCGTTCACCACACTTAATTTATCCATTTCGAGGAAAATCCATTACATTTTTTCTTTCTTTTCCTTCTCTTGAAATGCATCATCAGTCAATTCTTTCGTTGATTTTTTGAATTCTTTTAACGTTTCCCCTAAAGCCTTTCCGATTTCCGGCAATTTTTTCGGCCCAAATAAAATAAGTACAGCTACTAAAATTAAAATTAATCCTGGAAAGCCAATATTTGAAAACATTTCTCCATCCCCTTTATTAGTAGATTCCTTGTCCTACTATTACATAATTTTATTTTGTCAAAAAAGTTTGAAAACGTCAACAAATCCATTGACTTTTATCAAAAAAATTCAAAAATATAATCAATTATACAAATTTCATTTTCTATTGCCCTTGTGTATGATATGGTAAGGGAAAAGACATATTATTTTATGATAGTAGAAAGGATTACCATTATGACTGAAAAAATGACACGAATGACACAATTTGTGAAAGAAGAAATTGCAAATGCAATTACACATGGTATCGGTGCCATTTTAAGCATCCCTGCCTTAATCATATTGATTATTCATGCCTCTAAACATGGTACCGCATCTGCTGTTGTTGCATTTACGGTTTACGGTGTAAGCATGTTCTTACTGTACTTGTTTTCGACATTGTTACATAGCATTCACCATCCAAAAGTAGAAAAATTATTTACTATACTAGATCACTCAGCCATTTATTTATTAATCGCTGGCACATATACTCCTTTTTTACTTATTACGCTTCGTGGACCATTAGGTTGGACGTTACTCGCAATTATATGGACACTAGCAATCGGGGGTATCATCTTCAAAATTTTCTTTGTACGTCGCTTTATTAAGGCATCGACGCTATGTTATATCATAATGGGATGGCTCATAATCGTTGCTATTAAACCACTTTATGAAAATCTAACTGGACATGGTTTTTCACTACTTTTAGCAGGTGGAATTTTATATTCTGTAGGAGCTATATTCTTCCTTTGGGAAAAGTTACCTTTCAACCATGCCATTTGGCATCTTTTCGTATTAGGTGGTAGTGCGATGATGTTCTTCTGCGTACTCTTTTACGTCTTACCTACGGCATAATAAAAAAGGTTTCAGCTTAATGTAAGCTGAAACCTTTTTTATTACTTATGTAATTGTGATGCGATAACATCCTGTGTATACTTCGTTAACTCTTTAATATCCATAGTCGCATACTCTTCAGGTGTAATCGGCTTAGAAATTGTTACTGTTGCACGAGCTCGCTTCATACGGTTTCCATTCGCTTCAAACATTTTATATGTCCCATCTAATGTTACAGGTAAGATTGCTACACTAGATTTTACAGCAAGATGAAAACTCCCAGCCTTAAACTCTCCAATTTCGCCACCCTTACTTCTCGTTCCTTCAGGGAAAATTACGATAGAATGCCCATTCTTCAATAGTTCAATTCCATCTTTAATCGCTTGAAGTGATTGGCGACGATCACTACGATCCATAAATACACAATTCATAAGTTCCATCCAAGTTGGTACAACTGGGAACTTTTTAATCTCTGCCTTTGAAACGAAGCCAATTGGTTTATTTAAATAACCTAGTAAAACAGGGATATCCATATTACTCTGGTGATTACTTACAACTAGTACCGGCTTGTCTTTCGGAACATTTTCAAGTCCTTTAACTTCTACTGTTCCCCCAGCTACACGTACCATTTTCTTACCAAACCAATTTGTCGTTTTGTACACAGCACTATCTTTTTCTAGTGGCGACATCGTATTTACTTGTCTTTTAAGGCGCCACATTCTTGGTGTAATCGCAATTACGATTACAATTAAATAAAAGATTTTAAAAAACGTTTGAATCATACAGAACCCCCACCTATTATCATTCCGACCTTCATTATACTAGACAAACGAAGGAAAAAGAAGAAAAAAAGTCCAAACAACAAGTGTTTGGACTTTTTAACCATTCTATATTAGAAACGTTTTGCTAATTCACGAGCATTAGCAATTGCTGCTTCTTTAATTTCTTGTGCTTTTTCAGGGTTTGCATTCATACCTTCAACTGCAATATATTCAGTTTCATTTACACCAATGAATCCTAATACTGTTTTTAAGTGATTGCGGCCGAAGTCCACAGCTGCGTATGCTCCTTCAGAATAAACGCCACCTGTTGCTTGAATGTGAAGTGCTTTTTTACCTTCTAATAAGCCAACTGGACCATTTTCAGTATACTTGAATGTTTTACCTGCAATTGCTAAGTTATCTAAGTATGCTTTTACTACTGGTGGATAGCTAAAGTTCCACATTGGAGTTACAAATACATAACGATCTGCATGCATAAATGTTTCTAAGTTTGTGTTCATTGCTGCAACTTTTTGTTGTTGAGCTTCAGTTAAAGCTTCAAATCCTTCACCTGCTGCAAATTTACCCCAAGCAGCGAATACATCTGCATCGATTGCTGGTACTGTAGTATTGAATAAATCAATTGTTACAACTTCATCTTGTGGATGTTCGTTTTTATAAGCTTCGATGAAAGCTTCCCCTACTGCCATTCCGAAAGAACCTTCTGCTGAATTTGGATTTGCTGTAATAAATAGTACTTTTGTCATTGTATTCTCTCCCTTTTATACATTTTATCTTTAATTTGAGATTTATAATTTGAAAGTAAATAACTTACCTTATGTAAGTATAATACAAAAAGTTTCGTTCGGTGTCAATAAAAAATAGCTACTTTTTTTTCGTAAGTTAATGATTTGTTTTGTTTCCTTAAAATTCAGTATACAGATATTAAGAATTCTTTCATATAAAGTGAAACTTTAATCAGCCCTCACCAATCGGACTTTTATGGGCAGCCCGCCCCCTACCTAACTTCTTTGCTTTCGCTGAATTTTGAGGTGTGGGTCTTACTGCTCATTAAAGTGGGATAAAAAGGCTAGCTCTACAAATTATAGAGCTAACCTTTTATTACATATTATTTTTGAAATACATGTTTTACTTTTTCAGCTGGAATATTACTTCCGCCTCTACCTTTTACATCTTCAATCATCATAGTAATAACCATATCTGGTGAATTTAAATCAAATGCAGCGAACCAGCCTAGTTCTTTTCCTTCAGCCTCTTTTGATACTTTTAATTCCGCTGTACCTGTTTTTCCAGCAAGAGTCATGCCATCAATTTTAGCAATTTTCCCAGTACCATCTGGATCATTAATTACTTTCGTCATAGCAGTTTTTAATATATCCTGATTGCCTTTTGAAATTACATTCTCTTTCCAAGCTTTTGGTTGCTTATCTGTTTTAATTATATATGGAGAAGGTATGTTTCCTTCATTAACAATTGGTGCGTACGTTAATGCTAGATGGAGTGGCGTCATTAATACTTGTCCTTGTCCATAACCTGTGTCTGCCATTTGAATATCATTTTTAATACCATCATTTGCGATTTTAGAAGCTGGGAACCCATATTCAATTGGTAATTTCTCATCGAATCCGAATTTTTTCGCTTCACTCATAAACTTGTCTTTTCCGATTTTCAAAGCTTCTTGTGCGAAGTAAATATTATCCGAGTATTTCATCGCCTTATCAAAATCAATCGGATTTGCATCTTTTACACGTGTTACATAATAATTACCCCAAGAAGAATCTTTTGTCCATTTTAATCCTTCAATTTTTAACTCTTCTTTTGGATCAATTGTTTTCGTTTCAAGACCGATTGCAGCTGTAATCGGCTTAAATACAGATCCTGGAACTGATAATTGTGTAAATCGATTCGTCATCGGTTTTTTCGGATCATTATTTACCGCATCACGTTGCGCTTTTGACGCCCCTCTTGTAAGGGTATTTGGGTTATAAGCTGGTGTGCTCACAAGTGCAAGTGTTTCTCCAGTCTTTGGATTAATTGCTGCACTTGATCCTACCTCATTTTTCATTTCATTATAAATTTCGCTTTGAACTGCACTGTCAATCGTTAAAGTTACATTTTCTCCATCAACAGCATCTGTTTTTGCTAAATTTTTAATTTCTTTTCCTTGTGCATCTTCTACGAAGACACGGCCACCTTTTTTACCGCGTAGCTTTTCTTCCAGTACTTGCTCTAAACCAGCTTTACCTACCGGATCATCTGCTTGATAACCTTTCTTTTGTAACGTTTTTAAATCTTCAGCATTCACTTTTCCAATATAGCCAGTAAGATGTGCGGCTTCTTCTCCTAATGGATATGAGCGAACATTTACTGGCTTTGTTGCAACACCAGGTAAATCTATGTACGTATTTTGTGTTGCTCCTTCAGGCAATATTCCAATTGGTACAAGGTAATTTGGTTTTACCCATTTAGCTGCTAGTTTTTGATCAATTTCTTCGACAGACATATTTAGTAACTTCGCTACCGTTTCTTTCGTTTGCGGAGCTGCATCCCCTAATTTTTCAGGAATCAATCCGATTTCAGAAGCTTTACCATTTACCGCAAGATATTTACCGTTACGGTCATATATTTCTCCGCGCTTCGGCTCTGTCGTTTGCATACGTACTTTACTATCTTTCGTCATACCTGGGAATATAAAATCAGGAGTCCAATCTATTTTCCAAGATTCTTTATCTCCATCCTTTTCTTTCACCATTTTTGCTTCATGGGCAAAATTGATTTTACCACCAACAGTATCCATGCTTACTTTAAAAGGAACAGGACCTTCATCTTTTTTATCTTCTTTTACTTCTCCTGCTTCCACTTTTAAGTCTTTCACTTCAATGCCAGCATAAATTTTTTCATATTTCTCAGTGAATTCTTTCTTTGAAATATCTTTTTTTGCCTTTTCTGACAATTGATCATACATTTCTGCAAATTTTTGTTTATTCCATGCTTTTGCATATGTATCAAATGCTTCTTGTGGTTTTTCTTCTTTACCACATCCGACTAACATGAATGTTAAGCAAAGAAAAAGAACCCCCCATATCTTTCTCAATCGATTCTCCTCCTCTTTCTATCTTAATACTCTTGAAAATTTTAGCATTTTTACATGCTACCATTCATTATAGCACTATCGAATCTCATCTATAAACCTATATTGATGGATACAAATAAAAAGATTGATGTGAATTTTCACATCAATCTTTTTTACTATTGTTGCTTCTCATATACGTGATAATAGTACGTATACGGATTTTTTTCATCCGTTAAACCTTTTTCAACAAAAATTTCTTTCCAATTTGTCATATCCATTTCTGGGAAGAATGTATCTCCTTCAAATGCATGATGGATTTTTGTTATATATAACTTGTCTACGTAAGGTAAAAAGAGATCATAAATTTGCGCTCCGCCAAAAATAAAGATCTCTTCTTCATTTTTGCATAGCTCAAACACTTCTTCTACAGAATGTGCTACTTCACAGCCTTCAACATGATACCCTTCATTACGAGTTACAATAATATTACGTCTTCCAGGCAGTGGTCTACCAATCGCTTCATAGTTTTTTCTTCCCATAATAAGCGAATGACCCATCGTTGTTTTCTTTACATATTGTAATTCACTCGGTAAACGCCAAGGTAAATTATTATCTTTACCAATTACTCTATTCTCGTCCATTGCGACCATAAATGAAACTATCATCTTTTCATCTCCTCTACAATTATACTGCAACCGGTGCTTTAATTGCTGGGTGTGGATCATATCCTTCAATCGTTAAATCTTCCATTTCAAAATCAAACACAGATTTCACATCTGGATTTAATGTAAGTTTCGGGAACGGACGTGGTTCACGCGCCAATTGCTTTTCTACTTGCTCAAAATGATTCGTATAAATGTGTGCATCTCCAATTGTATGAACAAATTCTCCCACTTCAAGTCCGCATTCATGTGCAATTAAATGTGTTAGTAACGAGTAACTTGCAATGTTAAATGGAATTCCAAGGAATATATCGCCACTTCTTTGATATAGCTGACAAGAAAGTTTACCGTCTGCTACATAAAACTGAAATAACGTATGACAAGGTGGTAATGCCATACTTGGTACATCTTCAGGATTCCAAGCAGATACAATTAGGCGACGTGAATCTGGCGTTTTTTTTATCATTTCAATTACATCTTTTAATTGATCAAGCGTCTCACCAGCTGTCGTTTTCCAAGCACGCCACTGCTTACCGTATACGTCTCCTAAATAACCATATTTATTTGAGAAATCATCATCTTCTAAAACGTTCTTTTTAAACAATTCCATTTGCTCATCGTACTGAACTTTAAATTCCTCATCTTGTTGTGAGCGAAGACCGAAATCAGTCATGTCAGGACCCGTATACTCGTCACTTTCTACCCAACTCTTAAATGCCCATTCATTCCAAATGTTGTTATTATGCTGCAATAAATAACGAATATTTGTATCACCTTTCATAAACCAAAGCAATTCACTTGCTACAAGGCGAAATGGCACCCTCTTTGTCGTTAATAAAGGAAAACCTTTACTTAGATCAAAACGCATTTGATAACCAAATACAGATACAGTGCCTGTCCCTGTACGATCTTCTTTCTTCGTACCATGCTCCATTACATGGCGGCATAAATTTAAGTATTCATTTTCAGCATGTTTCATATGTAGAAAAACCTTCTTTCAATCTTATATAAAATTTATCATAACATGAAAAACAGTGAATTTAATATTCATAATGAATATTAAATTTTTCTATATTAACAGAATTCTACCTCATTATATTTTTACAAAATGTAAATTTATAATCGCCTGATTCTAATTCCTTTTCAATAGTATGCTCTGCTTTCCAATTCATTTCATCTATCCGTAATGTAGCACTCGTATTAGGTGGTATGGAAACATGTAAAAAGGCTTGTTCCTTTTCCACACGCCAATCAATCTTAATTTCTCCATAAGCTGTCTCACGTTTTACTTTAATCCATTCTAAATTCGAGTCAAAATGTGGTTGTACATAAAAATGTTTATATGCAGGTTTTGTTTCATCCACTTCTAATCCAACAATATATCGGTATATCCATTCAACGATAGAACCATATGCGTAATGATTGTACGAATTCATACTATCATTCCAAAGTGTCCCATCCTCTTTCACGCCATCCCAATGTTCCCAAATCGTTGTGGCACCTTGTTTCACTTGGTATAACCATGATGGATAATCTTCATGAAATAGAAGCTTACAAGCAAGGTCATGACGGTGAAACTTGCTTAATATTAAATTTAAATACGGTGTTCCTATAAAACCTGTTGTTAAATGATTTTTATTTGCTTTTAAAAGCTCAATTAATCGATTAAATACTTTCTCCTTCACATTATCTTTCACTAGTTCAAAAAGAAGTACTAATATGTGGGCTGTTTGTGTATTTGAAATTAACCTACCATTTGGTGTAACGAATTCATTTTGAAACGCTTGAACAATATTTCCATGTAGCTCTGCATAAAACTTAGCATCTGTATTTTTACCTAAAATCTCAGCAACCTTTCGTAAAAGCGATGTAGAATACGCATAATAAGCTGTCGCAATAAAATGCTTGTCTGTTCCGCCTTCATATACATCAGGTTTCGTATCTAATGCGAGCCAATCCCCTAAATGATAGCCTGTATCCCATAAATACTCATTTTCACCTTGTGAACGTATGTAATCTATATACTTCTTCATACTGTCATATTGTTCTTTTAAAATCGATACATCTCCGTAATGTAAATAATGAACCCATGGACAAATAATTGCTGCATCGCCCCAACCGCCAGAAGTATCCAGATCAAAATCCGCTCTTTTCCCAAACGCATCTGGAATAACTAACGGCACAGCCCCATTAACATTTTGATCTAATGATAAATCTTGGAGCCATTTTTTAAAGAACAATTGCACATTCATAATTTGCGTAGCTGTCCCAATAAACATTTGTGCATCTCCTGTCCATCCAAGTCGATCATCTCGCTGCGGACAATCTGTTGGCACGTCAAAGAAGTTTCCTCTTTGAGACCATTCTACATTATGATGAAGTTGATTGATTAATGGATT
Organism: Bacillus sp. SSR7; assembly: GCF_055902415.1. Lineage (NCBI taxonomy): Bacteria > Bacillati > Bacillota > Bacilli > Caryophanales > Bacillaceae > Bacillus > Bacillus sp. SSR7. Next base: position 736,917 of record NZ_JBVVXV010000001.1, read on the forward strand.
AGACGTTTCAAATTTAGTCAATTTTTCCATATCTGTATGTAATACAATCCCTTCAAAATCTCCTATTTGAGGCGGCTGGGTTACCCCACTTATTTTCACATACCTAAAGCCTTGATAGGTAAAATGAGGTTCAAACATTTCCTCCTCTTCTCCTTTTGCTATATACACTATTTTTTGTTTTGCCTTGCGGAGATTTCCATTATAAAAACTACCGTCTTTATTTAATATTTCAGCATGCTGCAATTCTATCTTTTGTCCAGTATAAACATGACGGACTTTAAACCGAACCCAACCTACCATATTTTGCCCCATATCAATAAGCCATTCATGATTTGGTAGTTTTGAAATAGCGATTGGTTTTATAATTTTCATTTTATGAATCGCTTCATTTTCTTGTGCAACAATTATTTGTTTGGAATGCTCAATTACTTCAACATCTTCTAGCACTTGTTCACTTTCTTCTAGTCTAGAATCATAAACTTCTCCTTCATAAATTTCCGAATACAAAATAGGGCTTGGCGTTACTTTCCATGTTTCATCTGTTACAATTTTTTCTTTCGTTCCATCTTCATATGTTATATGTATTTGAGCAATTACTGCACGTCTTTCCCCATAATAATTACGTACATGATGCATGGTAATCGGCCCTTTATACCAGCCGTTACCTACTAGAATAGAAATATCATTTTGCCCAATCTTTAATACATGTGTTATATCATACGTTTGATACAACACTCTCTTATCATAACTTGTCCATCCTGGGGTAAAATAACAATCTCCAATACGCTCTCCATTTATAGAAGCCTCGTATAATCCTAAACTAGTGATATATAAACGTGCTTTTTTAACTAATTTTTTAATAGAAAAGCTTTTATGAAAAGACATAACTTGCGTGCGTTCTTTTTTCGCAGCAATCCAGTTTCCACTCCAATTAGCTTGCCCTTGTAAGCCAGTCTCCCAAAAAGCTACTTCTGACCAAGACGACTCTTCTTCATGATTATCCCATGCCTTCACTCGGTAAAAATAGCGTGTTTCCCTACTATATGAAAATGAATTGATTGGTATATGTAAACTTTGATCTGTTTCTACTTTTTGCGAATCAAACATTATAATCTCAAAATCTCTATCCTTCGCAACCTGCAATTGATACGCAAGTTGTTTTACATTTCGGTTATTCGACTCGAGTTGCCAACTAATTTTAACAACTTTCGAATCTATACCTATCGGATTATTTTTATTATCACAGCGCAATTTCTTTATTATTAGCACACTTCTTCACCATCTTTTCTAAATCTTAATTTAAATTAATTATAATAAAAACAAAATTCTAAATAAACAATAATTTTATTCATCCTTACAAAATTATTAACTTTCCATATTTATAAAGGTTTTTATTTTCTATTACCGAAAGTATAGTGCGGTAGAACAAAAATTATATTTGGAGGTTAGAAGTATGTCTAAAATTGAAACGCCTGTTATGACTTCTTTACAAACAACGGTTGAAAAAATGATGAAGGATTTAAACGTTCCGGGAGCTGCTGTAGCTATTATAAAAGACGGTGAAGTTATTATTTCAGAAGGATTTGGCTATCGCAATCTAGAGACAAAAGACGCTGTTACACCGAGTACTCGATTTGCAATCGGTTCCTCAACGAAAGCTTTTGGCACACTTTCATTAAGCTTGTTAGCACAGCAAAAAAAGTTTAATTGGGATGCTCCTGTCCAGTCCTATATACCTAACTTCTCTTTATCTGAACTACTTGCTAGCTCACAAGTTACAGGACGAGATTTAGCTTCTCATCGTACTGGGGTAAGTCGTCATGACGCTCTTTGGTACAGCTCTTCCTTATCTCGAAAAGATCTTGTCGAAAAAATAAAACATTTACCGCTTGATGCACCGTTTCGAACTTCATTTCTATATAACAACTTAATGTATGCGACAATTAGTTATATTGTAGAAAACATTACGAATCAAACGTGGGAGCAATACGCTACAGAACATATTTTAGAGCCTTTAAATATGAATCAAACAAACTTCTCTGTTATAGATTCACAAACTACAGATGATTATGCTTTACCTTACATTGAAAATGATGGTGAAATAAAAGAAGTTCCATTCCGTAACATCGATACCGTTGGCGCTGCTGGGTGTATTAATTTTACAATTGAAGATATGGCCAATTGGGTCCTTCTTCACTTAAAACAAGGAAAATTTAGAGAGCATGAATTAATCTCTCCTGAATTATTACAACAAATGTATACACCGCACAATTCCATTCCAGATCAACCAGTTTTATCACTTCCTGAATCTCCATTAAATAGTTACGGCCTTGGTTGGTTTATTAGCGCTTATCGTGGTAATAAGGTGATTCATCATGGTGGTAATATTGATGGATTTTCAGCGCTTGTTTCTTTCATACCAACAGAAAACATCGGCCTTGTCATTTTAACGAATGCTGGAGGCACATTACTTCCTACTTATCTCGCTAATCAAATTTATGACGAACTACTTGAATTAGAATCCATTGATTGGCATAAACGCGCTGTAGAAGATACTGAAAAAATGAAGGAAATGATGAAAGAAGCAACTGAATCCATTCCAGAACAGATGAAAGGGACTACACCTTCTCACAAATTAGAGGATTATACTGGTACTTTCGAACATCCTGCATACGGAACATTACAAGTATACAAGCGTGATGATTCATTATTTGTGCAATTCATGGAAATGGACATTCAATTAACGCATCATCATTACGACATCTTCTCTGCAAAAGTTGACTTATTCCAAATGAAGATGAATCTATTATTTGCATATGAAATGAATGTGAACGGTGAATTCCCATCCCTTCAGTTACATGTACCAGCTATGCTAAGTACTCAGCCGCTTGCATTTAAGAAAATAAAATAAATATTTTAATAGAGGGACGATAACACTTCCCTCTATTTTTCATTACAATCTCCATCCAAATAAAGGATAATACGTAAAGGATACGGAATTCTATTATTTAACTAATTAAATTATCAGGGGGAAAAGCCGTGTATACAGGAATTTTCAAAGAAATTGTTTCAATTACTCATCACGATTATTCAGGTTGTATAGATAAAAAAGGATGGGACGATCCCACTACTTATTTACAGACAATCGAGAAACTAGAGAGACAAGGAGAACTAACACCAGTACAATTCACTGAAATTGTAAATGATTACTTACTAGACTATAAAGACAATCATATGTTTTTCAAAATTATCACTAGCGATCAACCTCTTAACAATGTTGGCTTCCAAGTGAAAAGATACGAAGATCGCTTATATATTACATCTACTTCAGCTGAAAAAAGAGTAAAAAAAGGACAAGCTATCCTTGCATTAGACAATATGAAAATCCCTGATTTATTAATAAAATATAAGAAGTATTTAAATGAGAATTCATATGAACGTGAAAAATGGGGATATGTTTTATCAAAGTTTTCAAATTGTACACTTATAGATGAAAATGGATTGACCCACACAATTACTTTACAAAAGTATAAACAGAGCAAATATACACCTATATATTCATTAGAAAAATATAATAAAGATACTCTCTTAATTACTTTGACGGACTTCGCAAATGCTGAAGCTATCAATACATTATTAGACTCACACAAAGATGAGCTTAATGCTTTTCCGAATTTAATCATAGATGTGCGATTAAATCGTGGCGGGAGTGATGATACATTTTCCAACCTACTTCCTTACTTATTTGAAGACAAAGAGATTTCTCTTTTCGATTCTTCTGATACAATGCAATTAAATCATACAGAACGAAACTTTCATTTACGTATGAAAGACATGAAAATGGAAATGGAAGATTATGATTCTTTAGACGAACTTTCCAAATTATTCACTAATATGTTTATTCAAGATTTAAAAAAGAATTATAAAAAAGGATTCGTTACATTTGATACCTCTGGGTTACCAAAAGAACTTCAATCATTAAAAATACACGGACGAAAATCACCTAGTAGAGTGGTCATATTAACAGATGTTACATGTGGGAGTTCTGGCGATTCTTTTGTGGAAGTTGCAAAAAAATCATTGAAAGTAAAAGTAATAGGTCGTCCTACTGCTGGTGTAAATGATTATTCTAATTTAGCAGTAATGGAATGGGCTGATACATTCGCTCTTTACTACCCTACTTCACGACTTTCCATTATAGATAAAGGCGAAGGAATGTCCGGAATTGGTATACAACCACATATACATATCCCGTGGACTCCAGAACATATACAAGAAGATGTGGATTTAAAATTAGCATTGGAACTACTTCAAAACGAAGAATGGTAAAAAATAAAAGGCAGATGTGATTCACACCTGCCTTTTATTTTTTATATCAATTTTTTCTGGTTGAAACCAAATTGGCTTTAATAGCTCAAAGTCTTTATGATCCTCTAAAACTACAGTAAGACGCTCTAGCATATCATCTAACATATGTGGTGCTGCTCGTAATGTCCAGACAACTGAAGAGAAAACTGTCATGCCAACGTACACTGCATATAATTTCCAGAACTCCTCTGGTATTCTCCCATTAAAGTATCCTTCTATTTGTCCGATTGAATACGGAATACTAATGTCTCTTGCAAATAGTGCTATTTTTACAAAATCATGAAGTGGGTCGCCCCAATCATAACCATTAAAATCAACAACACCTACATACTTCCCATCCCGTACAATTATATTTTCTAAATGAAAATCATCGTGTTGAAATCGATTTGGTCGGTTTTGTAAATACATTTCATTTTCATCGATAAACTTAATGATTTTATCATCATTTTTTATTTTTATTCCGCATGTTTTGTATGCCTCTACATATTTTTGGTGTTTTTTCATTGCTCTTTCATACCATGGAAGTATATCATTAGGAGCTTCATATGTATGCATTTTTGCTAAATCTTTTCCTGCCTCTATACCAATTTCATATTGTTCTTTTGGTAAATATGTAGGCAATAGCTTCTTCGCATCCTCCCCTTCTAAATACGAAAAAATGCCATAGCATAAACCTTCTTCTGCCAACAACCCCATTTCAATTGGTTTTTGCGCTTGCACACTACAGTTTTTCATTTCATTTAAAATTTGAAACTCTATTTTCTTTCTTTCATACTCTTTTATATCGCCCGTCCGCAATAAATATTTTTCATTATTCCCACTTGTAATGATATATTTCTTATCAGGCGAAAAACCTTTAGAAATTTCCTTAATATCCACTGCACCTTTTACTATTTGTATATTATTTTGCCATGCTGTAATTGTCTTCATGTTTATTCCCCTTACATTTCTACATTTGGTGTGTAAGCTACTTCTATAATAAACCCATTCGGATCATAAAAATCAATCGTATAGTACCCTTTCGAATAATGATTCATTTCAATCGGACCACGTATTATCTTTATTTTCGTACTAGAAAGAAACTCTGCTACCTCATCAACTACTTCTCTATGAATAGCTTGGTAACAAATATGTCTAGGACCTAGCGTCCTTATGATTTCCTCGTCTACTTCCTTTAAATATATTTCACTTTCTCCCGTACTATATGATACTTCATTTAACTTTCTCCATCCAATTATGGAAAACAACATATCGTAAAAAGAAATAGACTCCTCTAAATTCGCTACCCAAAATTCCATATGATGAATACCTGCTCGAAGTGTATTCATATTAAGAATACGCCCCTTGTACTACTTGTACAATTTCCATAGGTGTATTGACCATATAATCTGGTGCATCCTTTTTCACTGTTTCAATGACATCATATCCCCAAGATACCCATATTACATCCACCCCTGCCTTTTTACAAGCCGCTACATCTCTCTGTTCATCACCAACGTATAACATATCTTTCTCCGTTATCTTTTTCGATTTTAAAAACCTTTTAATCATTTTATCTTTACCGAACAAATTTTTAGAACAATACACTTCTTGTATATTTTCTATACCATTATTGTGTAAAAATGCCCGAATGTGCTCTTCTGAATTCGATGATATGACTGCAATTCCGTAACCTTTTTTATGTAGTTCATCTAACACTTCCTTCATCCCATGGAACAAAATAAGATCTTTTATGGCAGGTTGATACAATTTATAAAACTCCAGCGCTAATATTGGTAGTTTATACAGCGGTACATCAAGTTGTTTACATCTTTCTGGCATCGTTAATTTACGTAAATACTCAATTTCTTCTTCCCTTACCGTTTTATATCCGTGCTTTTCAGCAAGTTGATTATAAATTGGTACAAATATATTTTGTGAATCTACTAATGTGCCATCAAAGTCAAAAACAATATATTTTTGCATTGTCCTACTCCCTTTACTTCTTTTTCTAAACCTATTTTATTCAACAACATAGTCGTCTTACCCTTCTATAAACAAAAAAAAGAACAAGATTTCTCTCGTTCTTTTTAAGAAAGCCATTTTGGCGGCACATTCGTATTCCAATAAATATTTCCTAACTCATGATGTCCTGAGTACCCATCATCAAAACGGTGATAGTGGAAATTAAAATAATACCCATCTTGCGGTGGATGATCTCTTCTTACGTGGAAACGCAATAAGTCATTTCCTGTTTTCGTATCGTAAACGTGAAAAATCTTTTCATTATTTCCACCAGCTGGTTTTTGAGAAATCGCTAATGATTGTAACGAATCTTCCGGTACATCATTTGCTAGTTCAGCAATTGCCTCTTCAATCTTCGGTAATATTACATCTTTAAACTCATCTTCAATTACTGGACCAATTTTAGTGCCAAACTTTTGCATCGACTGCTTCTCTGCTTCTTGCATTGCATACGTAATAAAAGTATCGGTGGTTAACCTGTCATTCGTTTCTTCATATGTATAGGACGTACTCTCCAAATTTTGTTGCCCAGCTGTGCTCGTGGGCTTGTCCGCAGCTTTGGCATTATCAAGCAATATGGAAGGAGGCGTCACTAAACCAAATGTAAATACGGTAATTAATGCGACTAAGGTTTTTCTAAACCAATTTGGCATGTATGTTTCCTCCCCTTTCACTCATTATATTTTATATAACGGTTGTTTCCTCTATTATACAAAATGATTGTAATTTTTGCACTTTACAAATTTGTTAACGTTCACATATTTTTCACTTGAATATGAAATTGTAAGATTTCATACAATAAAAATACAATAATAATGAGGAGGAGATTCGATGACTTTAGATGTCATGTATTCCGCCGCAAGCATACTCGTTTTAGTATATTTTATTTATCAATGTGTTACCGATTAGAAAAAAGAGCCAATTTTCGGCTCTTTTTTCTATGGTAAGAATACTATCCAACCAATCCATACTATGAAAATAATCCCGGCAATTACAGCTGGTAATAAATAAAAATGCGAAAGGATAACCAATCCATATAAAAGGATTACTGGAAGTAATAAATATCGATTTACCTTCCATCTTAACAATAGTAATTTTCCTTCATCACAATATAAATGAAGAAACATTTTTTTCGTAAATTCATTCCAATAGTCGCGCGCATAACGGGAAATTGCAAATAAAGCAAAGGCAAGAATGATAGCGGCAATCCATTTCGGACTCATAATAATACTGACAGTGCTTATACATACAATTTGAATATAAAATATTCGTGCACTACTTGTACGGAAAAATTCTTTTAAAAAGGATTCAACAATACGAGCATCCTTTTTCTTTCCTAAAAACTTTTTAGAACGCGGAAATATCCACGCCTTTTTATTCGAACTACTCGGTTTAGCCGCATGACCACCAACTTGCATAATCCCGCTCGTCCAGCGCATACTTTCTTCTTTTTCTTTCTCAACTTCTTTAAAAAAGGAATTTTTATAATTCAGTTTTTCTTTTATCAATACGATAATTAGAAAAACTGTTAAACCGATACATAGTATAGAGTAAAATGGATCTTTATAAATAAAAAATAGGCTTATTCCAAAAAATGATAGACTTATAGAAAATATTACATTTTTGATAACCCATAGTAACCATCGTTTCCCCACACGCACATGAATAAATCTCGTTAATAACGACAACAGAAATCGAAATAACGTAAAGAATAGCCAAAATAATACGACTTGTATCTTCGTCACTCCAATACTTTTCATCAACACTGGTAACATCGCAACAACAATTACTACATTCGTTATTGCTATTCGAATAAACGTATATGTCATGCCATACTGGATTAATTTTTGCATGTGAGCGGGATACGAAATTAAAAATAAACTATCCGCTTGCTCAAAAAATGAGCGAACTCCTCTTGTATATGTAATCACATAAAATGCGAGTAGACCTAATCCGAAATAAACCGTTTCTCCCATCGATAATTCTTCCATCCATAGTGAACGATAATAAATCCCCATAAATATAAATGCTGGAATAATAATGTATAGCGCAACTGTCCAATCCGTTATAGAACGTATGGACTTCCATTTGCGCCCTAGTTCATAACGCAATCTTTTATAAAATTGTTGTTTAATCATGTTGTTCACGCCTTACAATTACATCAAAACAGTCTAATAATGAACTATCCGGCATTTCCGCTAACGCTTGGATAGATTCTAAATGCCCATCTGCGACTAATGTTCCTTGCGAAATGAGTAAAAATCTCTCACAAATTTTTTCAGCAGTATCTAATACATGCGTACAAAGTAAAATTCCTGCCCCGCGTTCTTTTTCTTTAAATAAATAACTTAAAAATTCTTTCGTAGCTACTGGATCTAAACCGATAAAAGGTTCATCAATGATATAAAAATCTGGTTCAGTTAAAAACGCCAAAATGAGCATCGATTTTTGTTTCATCCCTTTTGAAAACTTTGATAAATACTCATGTTTATGCTTATCCATTCGAAACATATGTAATAACTCTTCCGCTTTCCGTTCCCAGCTCCCTACTTCGTTCCCTCGAGCAGCCATTAATAATTCAATATGTTCCCAAAGCGTCAAATAATCATAATAAGTTGGATGTTCGGGCACGTATGCATACGGATTTTTCTTTTCACCAAATGATATTTCACCATTCACATTTACAAGTAACCCGAGCATCGTTTTAATCGTTGTACTTTTCCCGGCACCATTTGCGCCAATAAGAGCAACTAATTCGCCTTGCTCAATCGAAAAGGCAATATCCTGAATTGTTTTTTCACCTATTTCATATCCAGCAGAACGGATATTTACTTCTAACATACATTCCCCTTCTTTCCATTTCCAATACAAACTAGGAAAAGAATAACATATAACTATCTATATATCATTATAAAATATTTATTTTCATAGCAGGAATAAATATTTTTTAACAGAATACTTAATGTTTGATTACATTTAATTGGAGTGGATAATATGTCTTTTCAAATTCGTGAAGCTACGATAGACGATATAGATGCGCTTTGCTCTTTGACGAAAGAATTAAAAGGTTCCTCTATTTCCTATGAAGATATGAACAACCGGTTGCAATTCGTACAAATGAGCCCTTTTGATTTTTTATATGTTTATGAGGAAGAAGAAACTATATGTGGATTACTTGGGTTTCGTATACGTGAAAATTTAGAAGACGTAACTCGGTACGGGGAAATTTCAATTATTAGCGTTGATTCTACAATACGACGGAAAGGCATTGGGCAAGTATTAATGGATTACGCAGAGCAATTAGCAAAGAAGCATAATTGCATTGGCACATGGCTAGTTAGTGGAACAAAAAGAGTAGAAGCTCATCCTTTTTACAAAAAATTAGGATATGAAGTGAATGGATATCGATTTGTAAAACATTTTTAAACTACTTGTTAATAGAAAGGACTATAACTATGACAACTATTAAAGCAATTTTCATTGATCGTGACGGTACAATTGGTGGCGATACTACCATACATTACCCAGGATCATTTACATTATTTGCTTTTACAAAAGCATCACTGCAAAAATTAAAAGCTAATCATATAAAAATTTTCTCTTTCACAAATCAACCAGGTATCGCGGATGGGATAGCGACCATAGCCGATTTCTCACAAGAATTAAAAGGCTTCGGTTTTGATGATATTTACGTATGTCCTCATAAACACGGTGATGGTTGCGAATGTCGTAAACCAAATACAGGCATGCTGCTACAAGCAGCCGAAAAACACGGGCTTAATTTAACACAATGTGCTGTAATTGGTGATCGCTGGACTGATATCGTTGCAGGAGCAAAAGTGAATGCGACAACGATTTTAGTACGAACAGGCGCTGGATACGACGCTTTACATACGTACCGAGACAAGTGGGCACATATTGAACCAAACTACATTGCAGAAAACTTTGAAGATGCGACAAATTGGCTTTTAAGTCAACTATAATGCAAATTAAAAGAGGCGCCTTCAAAATGAAAGCGCCTCTTTTAATCTAATATTATTTAAAACGTTAATTCATAATGGAAATAACGATTATCTCTCAAATATCCATTTTCAGCATATAATCGCTGTGCTGATAAATTATCAATCTCTGTTTGTAATTTTACACCTTTTGCACCATTTTCTAAGGCGAATCCTTTCGCAGCTTCTAATAATTTTTTCCCTGTTCCTGCCCCGCGCTTAGTAGCTTGTACAAATAAATCATTTAAAATCCATAATTCCTTCATCGAAATAGAAGAAAATGATGGATATAATTGTGTAAATCCAATATATTCGCCGTCTTCAACTGCCACGAAAATAACGGATTCCTTTCTCTCGATTCGATTTCGTAAAAATACTTTTGCTCCTTCTAAATCGGAATCTTGTCTATAAAACATACGATAGTTATTAAAAACTGATGCTAGTCCATCTAAATCTGCAATTGTTGCCTCATATATTCTCATTTTACTCCATTCCCCTTCCAATACTGTTTCATTATATCCGTTGCCCATTTAGGCTGTACAATTTCTTCTTTCGGCATAAACTCTTTCATTATTGGCTTTATATCCAATATAGGGGTGCCATCAATAGCATCTAACCCCTGAACAATAATTGATTTACCTTCTCTTTTCATTACCTTCACAATTGTTGCTCCTATGCGATTCGGACGATTTTTCCCGCGCTGTGCAAAAATGCCTACTTTAGGATAATCATTATTATTTCTAGGGTGTCTAGCAACATATTGAATTTGTTCATCAGTTACTTTATGAAAATAAAAAACTACTTCAATATGAGAAAAATCTTCAATCCCTTGTATACTTTCCTCTGTATACATTTCAGTTAAAGTAATATAGGATCTTACTTCTCCCCACTCATCATCTTTTATTTCCTTTCTTTCATTATGTACAAATGCGATTGGTTGAACTGAAAACATACGCATTCCCCCTTCAATGTAACCACTTACATTATAAAATATTTTCTGAATGTTTTCCACACACACGAATTAGGTTACATAATATAATTATAATCTATTTTGTAAAGCGAAATGAACTGCCTCAACTGCATGTATATGAGTTGTATCGAATATCGGAATGTATACGTCTTCCTGCTTAACTAATAAACCTATTTCTGTACAACCTAATATGATTCCTTGTGCCCCTTCTTGTACTAGATCTTCTATAACTTTTTTATAATACTCTCTAGATTGAGATGTTATCTTTCCTAAACATAGTTCTGTATATATTACTTTATTTATCTTTTCTCTATCCTTTTTTGATGGAATCATTACATTTATATGATTTTCTTCTATGCGTAACCTATAGAAATCTTGCTCCATTGTATATTTTGTTCCAAGTAAACCAACAGTTTGAATACCTTTTCTTTTAATTTCTTTCGCAGTTGCATCTGCGATATGTAAGACTGGAATATGAATATTCTCCTTTATTTTCTCAACTACTTTATGCATTGTATTTGTACAAATAATTATAAAATCTACCCCTGCACTCTGTAACGAATATGCTGCATTCCCTAATACCTCTCCTGCTCCATTCCAATCTCCGTTAGACTGGAATCGTTCAATCTCTTCAAAGTCCACACTATTGATTATACATTTTGCTGAATGTAACCCTCCTAATCTCTTTTTTATTTCTTCATTTATGATTCGATAATATTCAGTAGTTGATTCCCAACTCATACCACCAATTAATCCTATTGTTTTCATAACTACTACACCTACCTCACACTATTTTTATAACCTGATTCAAACATTTTATTATGTATATTATACATAATAAAACAAGACTTTACGTTCAAAATATAAAGTCTTGTTTTAACTATTTCCAAGGAAATTTTATAAGAATATTCTGAAATTAAAACTCTAATGTTTTTATAGAATCTTCATATCGATAATGAAAACATTCTCGATACAACTGTTTAATTTCATCATAGGATGGTACTCGTGGATTATTTGCTGGACTTCCACTTTCAATTGCATCTGATGCCATTTTAGAAATAGCTTTTTCAAATTCAACCTCACCAATTCCGTATTCTTTTAAATTTGGAATACGAAGATCAAAGCAAAGTTTTTTTATTTCCCCGAGCGTGTAATCGGCTACTTCTTCATCACAATAGGAATACATATCTTTATTTAAACAGCGTCCAATTTCTGCTAGTCTTTTTACTGCACTCACTTTTGTATACTCTAAAACTGTAGGTAATAGTATTGCATTTGATATACCATGTGGTACATGAAATAACGCTCCTACTGGTCTTGACATTCCATGAACTAATGTAACAGATGCGTTTGAAAATGCAATTCCAGCTTGTAAGGAAGCAATCATCATCGCTTCTCTTGCCTCCATATTCTCTCCATCTTCATATGCAATACGTAAATATTTCATAATACTTTCAATAGCGGAAAGAGCGAGTACATCTGTAAGTGATTGTGAAACTTTAGAAATATATGCTTCGACTGCATGACATAATGCATCTATCCCTGTTGCTGCTGTAATATGAGGTGGTACAGAACGTGTTAAAATCGGATCAATAATCGCTACTTGCGGGGTAAAACTCGGATGTTTCATCATCATTTTTACATCTGTTCGTTTATTCGTAATTACTGCTACACTTGTTACTTCTGACCCAGTACCCGAAGTTGTTGGAATTGCAATGAGCGGTAGCGGATCATTGTCTATTTCCATATCCTTTTGGACATAATCTTCTACTTCTCCGCCATTTGTATATAACACCGCAACTGCTTTTGCTGCATCAATACAACTTCCACCACCAAGACCGATAATAAAATCACACTTTTCCTCTTTACAAATAGTTAACGCCTCTAACACGTGTATATTTGTAGGCTCAGCATTTACTTTATTATATGTAATAACGGTAATACCTTTTGTATTTAATTGTTGTATACAACTCTCAACATATCCTAAATTCTCCATAATTGTATCAGTTACTATAAAAGCTCTTTTTCCAAACTTCTTGGATTGTTCCCCCAGTTTTTCAAGCGAATTTCTTCCATATAATACAGACTTCGGCATACGAAATTCAGCAACTTCTTGCAAGTACTCCACCTCTTCTTTCCCTAATTAATATTTTCGTCTATAAAATATCTATTTAATAAATTCCTGTTAAAGTATAGAACGCGATAACTAAAAATACAGCAAGCGTTTTCAAAACTGTAATAGCAAATATATCTTTATAAGATTGTTTATGTGTTAACCCAGTTACTGTAAGAATAGTAATGATAGCTCCGTTATGTGGTAATGTATCCATTCCTCCTGATGCCATTGATACGATACGATGCATTACTTCTAACGGAATATCGAATTGATTAGCTGCTGCAATAAACTTATCACCCATTGCACTTAAAACGATTCCCATTCCTCCTGATGCAGAACCTGTAATGCCAGCTAAAATATTCGTCGTGACTGCTCCGTTCACTAGCGGATTGGTAAACGTGGCAGAAATGCCATCTCTCATAATCGCAAAACCTGGAAGTGCTGCGATAACACCACCGAATCCAAACTCAGCTCCTGTATTCATCGTCGCAAGTAGCGCTCCACCAATACTTGTATTCAATCCAGCTTGGAATCCTGTTACTACTCGTTTCCAATATAATAATAACGTTGTTACTATACCTATGATAAGTGCTAATTCTACTGACCAGATTCCAACTACTGCACTTAATTCTACTTTTCCAAATGCTTTCATACCAATTGCAGAAAAATCAAAACCATTCGGATACCACTTCGGTATCATAATAGTAAAAACTTTATTCATTACACCTACTAAAATAAGTGGTATAAAAGCAATTACTTGCTGCGCTCTTGTAATTTCAATATTTTTAACCAGCTGCATATCTTTTTGTTCTGCTTGTAAAGAAGCTGCCATTTCCGTATTCCCATCGTTAAAACCAAAATATCCTTCTCCAGCTGCTTTCGCCTTCTTACGTCTACTCTCTAAATATAGTAAACCTAACGTAAGTACAAAAATTGCCCCTACAATACCAAGTATCGGCGCAGCATAAATGTCTGTTTTAAAAAACGTCGTAGGTATTACGTTTTGAATTTGTGGTGATCCAGGTAGCGCATCCATCGTAAACGTGACCGCTCCAAGAACGATTGTTCCAGGAATTAAACGTTTTGGAATATTCGCTTGTCGAAACAACTTAGCTGCGAACGGATATACAGCAAACACTACTACATACACACTAACACCACTATACGTTAAAATAGCACCCATTAATACAATCGCTAATATTGTACGTTTTTCACCGACTAACTCTATAATTGTCTTTGCAATTGAGTCCGCAATCCCTGACATTTCTACTACTTTCCCAAATATTGCCCCGAGTAAAAATACAGGAAAATATAGTTTAATAAAACCTACCATTTTCTCCATAAAAATATTCGAAAAGAAAGGTAATACAAAACTAGGCTCTGTCAAAAATACCGCAAATAATGCAAATATCGGTGCAAATAAAATAACAGAAAATCCTTTATACGCTACAAACATAAGTAAACTAAGTGCTAATAATATAATAACTAGCTCCAATTATACCCCTCCTTTAAACTGAAAATTCAAACTTTTATTGATAAATTTCTATTAATCCTTTGATTCTGACATCACTCCTCTTATTCATACAAATTTTTCATGCTAAAAATGTCTAATTATACATATTCGATTACATATAAAAAATCCCTTTAAACAAAAACGATTTCATCATCATACGTTATAAAGGGATTATTAGTCTCTATATTTACTTCTTTATCAAACTATTTTCTAAACAAAGATGGTGTAGTTTTTTTACATCCTTTGCGATATGAGTCGCACCAACTTCGGTCAATTCTGTTTCACTACCATAGCCATATAAAACGCCGATTGATGCAATTTCATTATGATTCGCACCAATTATATCGTGCTTTCTATCTCCAATCATAACAATTTCTTCTTTATTAAGTTTTTCATTTGTTTGTAAAATATGAGCAATGATTGCTTCTTTTTTTATTCTCGTACCATCTAAATTACTTCCAATGATATCTTCGAAATATCCCGTTAATTGAAAATGATCTAGCACTTGTTTCGCAAATACAGTAGGCTTTGAAGTTGCTATAAATAAACGATTTCCAGTATCTTTTAATTGTTTTAAAAGATTTGGAATACCCTCGTAAACATTATTCTCCAACAATCCACGTTGCTTTAAATATTCTCTGAAATAAAAAACAGCTCGTTCAACTTCTCCTTCATTCATATTATATCTCTCTACAAATGATTGCTGGATGGGTGGACCAATAAATGAATCTAACTCGCTTATATGTAATTCTTCAATGCCGACCTTTTTTAATGCATACAATACTGAATTTACAATCCCTTCTTTCGGATCCGTTAATGTTCCATCTAAATCAAATAAATATGTTGTGTACACGTTTCAATCCCCCACTCGTTTTAATTTATAAGTAACCTATAACAGATCTCCCCTCTTTCCCTTCTATTATAATACTATCATTATCTTTTTTCTGAAAAATTACTTTTCCTATGTCACATACTTTCAGTTACAAAATGTAATAGATATGATAAAGTAAAAAAGTTACAATTATTTTAATAGAAACTGGTGAAACAAATGGCAATTACGTTAATTTTTATAATGGCTTTCACAATTGTAATCCACGCAGTTGAAACAAGCTCTTATAGTATTCGATTAGCAGGCGTTCGTTTAAAGAAGATCGCTGTTGCATTATCTGTCGTAGGAATTGTATTGCTCATTTCAAGAACGTCAAACTTACTACAAGCCTTTTTACTTGGCGGGATTGTCGATGAAGCAAAACTAGATTCTTCTATTGATTTAGAGAATATTATGCGACTCGTTCTATTATCGGCTTCTGTTGGTACGTTGCTTGCGATTATACTATATCCAACTTTGACAAAACTATTTGGATACGTCATTCAAAATTTTGAAACAGATGGTTCATTCATTCGAATGATGAAGACGAATAACATTCAAAAATTAAAGTACACAAAAAAATATGTACGGTTTCCAAAGTTCGAAATGATTCATAGGCTGCGTATCGGCGGTATTCCAAAACGTATTATGCTTATTAACATGTTTTCTACTGCTATTTATACAGCGGGGGTTCTTTCCGCATTATATGCTTCTTATTTAATTCCAGCTTTCGCAACAAAAGCCACTACAGCTTCTGGTCTTATTAATGGTTTTGCTACTATTTTATTAACAGTGCTATTAGATCCACGTATTGCTCTTTTAACAGAGCGCGCTCTTCAATCAGAAGAAGGTGCTGAAGCAATGAGTAAAATGTATGCTTGGCTAATGATTTCTAGACTTTTTGGTACATTACTAGCTCAACTGTTATTCATACCAGGTGCTTACTGGATTAAATGGATTATAAAGCTTATGAATTAATGCACTCTCTAAAAAAGAAGGTGAGATATCAAATGAAAATACAAACAGAGCAAGATATAGTTCGCTTAATAGAAAACGACGAATGGATGATGAATGTATTACAAATAGCAAAATCACTAGAATTACCTGATTGGTGGATTTGTGCCGGATTTATTCGTTCTAAAATTTGGGATACTTTACATAACTATGAAGCTAAAACGACTATGCCTGATGTTGATGTGATTTATTATGATAGTCTACATAAAGATGAGATATACGAACAATCATTAGAAACGAAATTAATGAATATGGATGCTACTATTCCTTGGTCTGTAAAGAATCAAGCTCGTATGCATGTAGTAAATAATATGCCACCGTATTCTTCTTCTGTTGATGCTATTTCTAAATTCCCTGAAACAGCAACGTCTTTAGGAGTTACATTAGACGAAAAAAACAATGTTATATTAACAGCTCCGTGCGGGATAGAAGATGTACTTTCCTTACAAGTGAGACCAACAGCTCATTTTCTTGAATCGAAAGAACGATTACATATGTACAAAAATAGAGTTATGAAAAAGAATTGGCAAAGTAAATGGCCTAACGTCACAATTACATATCCAGAAATTTAGAAAGGATGCTTCTCATTTATAGAAGCACCCTTTTCTTCATTTCAAAAAATGTATGACTGTTTCTGCGAATCTATCTGCTTCCTCATAATGAGGTGAATGACCGCTCTCTTCAAATACAATATACTTGCCGTTTCGAGCATCTTTATTAAATATTTCAATTTGTTTTTCACACGTTACTACATCATGTTTTCCTACAATTAATAACATTGGATTTTGTACATCTTTTATTTTTCGTAATAATGAAGTATGAAATGCTCCTTCTAATTTTAATTTATCAAAATGAATCTTGGAGCGATTTGAAAATTCTTCCCACTCTTCATCACTATATAAACTCTCGTCTGTCACATCTTCCTTATAATTGTAAAGTTCCATTCTTTTTTCTTCTAATTCATCACTTAATCTTATATAAGCTTCTAACAACTCTTCTGAACTCGCATTGCTAGATGAATAAGCAAAAGACTCTTCTGCTCCTTCTTCTTTTCCATACTTTTTTAATAAATACCCTGTCTTTTGCAACAAAGCCCTGCTTGTTAATGCAAAATCAAAAGTTGGCCCTTCAAATATTATTTTCTCAATTGAACTTGGATATATCGACGCATATAGCAATGCTACATATCCACCGAAAGAGTGTCCAATTATAGACCACTTTTCAATTTGTAATGATTTTCTTAATTCCTCACAGTCTTCAATCAAATCATTTAATCCAAAAGCTTCGTCTTCAGTAATTTCTTCTGCGCGACAAACCCCTCTTTGATCTATCATAATTACATATAAAGAATTTTTTAAACGTTCTGCTTGATGAAATGAAAAATCATAACAACTTTCTCCTGGTCCACCATGCAAGTATAGAACTGGTTTATTTTTAGGATTCCCATGCGTTTCAACGTATAGCTTTTTCCCTCTAATATTTATATATTCTCCTGTTTCTATCAAATTCGCCATAAACATCACCACCTTCTTTTTCACTGAATATTATAACATTTATTATTAAATAACCCCTATTACATTTAAAAAGACGATGATGATTGCAAGTGGTGCTACAAATCGAAGTAAAAACGCCCAACAAGTAAATACTTTCTTTCCATAATTACCACCTACAAAAAACTCTGCTTCTAGCACCTTCTTTTCCATTTTAAATGAAACAAAAATACTAATGAATAGTGCACCAAGTGGCATTAATATATTGCTAGATAAAAAGTCTACTGCATCAAAAATATTCTTTCCGAAAATCGTAATATCACTCCATACTCCAAATGATAACGCTGATGGTATACCTACTAAGAAAATGCAGAAACCGATCATCCATGATAACTTTGTTCTTCTTTCTTGTTCGCCATTTGCTACTGCTGAAACAACTGTCTCTAATAGTGAAAATGCCGATGTTAATGTCGCAAATGTAAATAGTGCAAGGAATACTGTTAAGAAAAACCCACCAAATGGAATTTGACTAAATACTGATGGTAATACGATAAATAGTAATCCAGGCCCTTCTGTTGGTTCCATTCCTAATGAAAATACAGCTGGAAAAATAGCAAGACCCGCAAATAATGAAACAAATAAATTCAACCCAACGATTGTTATTGCTGATTTTGGTAAACTTTCTTTTTTATTTAAATAGGAACTATATGTGACCATTATCGAAATCCCGATACTAATCGCAAAGAATGATTGACCCATTGCGAACAAAATACTTTCTGAAGTAATCTTTGAAAAATCTGGTTGTAAGAAAAACTTCACACCTTTCATTGCATTATCAAGTGTTAATGAACGAACAATAAGAGCGACAAATAAAACGAACAACGCTGGCAACATATATTTACTTGCCTTTTCAATTCCATTTTGTACACCTTTTGATACGACCCAAATCGTAATGAACATAAAAGCGAAATGTCCCATAATTGCCCAAGCCGGATTTCCAATTGTTTCAGTAAATAATGCACCGTAATTTTGTCCTGGAGTAATAAGTTGTCCCGTTACTCCTCTGAATAAATAAATGAATACCCATCCACCTACAACACTATAAAACGAAAGTAATATAAAACACGTTCCAACACCAAGGCGTCCAATCCAGTGCCATCCTGTATTTGGTGCAATACTTTTAAATGCGCCAACTGCTTGTTTCTGCGTACTGCGTCCAATCATAAATTCAGCTATTAGTAGTGGTAATCCAATTAATACAGTAAATAATATAAAGATTAAAAAGAATGCTCCTCCCCCGCTCTTCCCGGCGATATAAGGAAACTTCCATATTGCGCCAAGTCCAATTGCCGATCCTGCCGCTGCCATTATAAACCCTAATTTCGAAGTCCATTGCTCCGTTTGTTTCATTTCATTTTCCTCCTAACCAAATCTTTTTATATAAATAAACAAATTTTATAGACCAATTCAAATAAACCCTCCATTTCTATTTCTATAAAATAAAAAATGGCTTAGCGTCTCTATATAAAGAGACGCTAAGCCATTTGCTTAACGCGGTACCACTCTTATTGATTCCATTATGAATCCACCTTAGTAGTAATCGTTTGATTACAAACCTAATATCGAAGGTTAACCGTTAAGATTTACTAAGAATGTGATTCCGTTCCACCTTACTGCTCCTAGGCGAGTTCAGGATGTCATTTGACTATGTCACACCAACCCATAGCTCTCTGTACAAATATACGACCTTACTACTCCTATTCAACACATTTTAATATTTAGAATATATTTTCTTTTGAAATTAATATGAAGTATATCGGTTATATTTGTAACTGTCAAGGGATATATTAAAATTTGTTGAGAAACCTTTTTATGATCCTCCGTCATCATCATCACTATCAGCAGTACCTTCTTCTGGATCATCTTTATCTTGTTGTTACGATGACTCTTTTTGTTGAATAACGTTAGTTACCGCTGTAGTAGGCGACTCCACCTGTTATTGGATGTACTCTTACATCAACCGTTAAATCGTACTTTACGATGACTTCAAAACATAATACAACCCTTAATTTTTACAATAATTTTTTCTCTAGTAATGTCGTACACTGTACAAAGCCACTACAATCTATAAATTTTAACACTTAATACACTTATAAAATTATACGTTTACCAACTTATTTCTACACTAAAATGCAAAAAAGCACTTGTTGCCATAATTGACAATCAAGTGCTTTAAGTTCATATGTTTTTAAGTAGCGGAAATTTATAAGTTTTGTAGTAACAGTATGACACCCTTTACATGTCATGATAACTACTACGTTAAAACTTACGAGTTTGTACGAGTTCGTTAGCTTCATGCTCACTCCATGTGTTTATATTCACCGCCATGTAAAATGTCATTTCGCCTAAGCTCGTACCTCGTTTTCTATTCTATCATTGCACACCGTACTCCATGATGGTACAACCATCATGAAGTATGTATTTTCAAACACCTTATATCTATAACTCTAGTAGAGATCATTTTTGTGTATTAATATATTCTCTAATTAGTTTCACATCACTTTCTCTCTTTGCATCAGGGGAAATTCCTAATTTTTTATACTTCCATATAATTAATCTCTCATAATGATTATAATTATTTTCTTTATCTAATAAAGTATAATCAAATTCAATATCAAACTTACCAGTAGAATATAACTCAAATGTTAAATTAGTCCAAGGTTCCTGCTTATTTCTTTTAAATTCTTCCCATAACTCTCTAAAGAGGCTGTCAAGAAGATTTAATTGACGATTAGTCTCTTCTTCATCAATCCCTTCCATATCTTCAATATCTAAACTGTATATTGGCTCCTGCTTATTTTTTGGATAGTAGAAAAATACCGTCGAATCACTATATTTCTCAACTTCTGAATATACCATTACTTTTTCCCATGGTTCTGGAATAATATTGTTTAACTGTATAGCTACTTTTTGATAAATACTTTCCAAGTTCTCTGTATTCATTTACTTTCCTCCATATACATTTTTCAAACTAGCTTTAAATTTTTCTCCATCAATTCTATATTTTATGTTAAAGCTAACAGGCCTCACAGAATTCCCTTCATATACAGGTCTAATATCAACTATAACTTCCCGCTTATCTCTTAAAGCTTTTGCCCAAGCAGATTCCAATTTTTTATAAGCACTTACATTAACATTCCCATTCATTGCAACTATGTTATCAATTAGCGGAGATCCATTAAATTGCGTACCGATTAAATGTCCACCATAATCGCCTTGAGTACTAGGAGCTTTGACTCGGTCTTCTCCTCCAGCAGCTAGCTGATGCTTACTATTATTACGTTCTCCCATCTCTAACGTTAATTCTCCAGAAGCTCTCTCAATTCTTCCTAGTTCATCTGTTTGATATAGATATCCATTCGTTTCATATTTTACATTAGGTTTCAATTTAAATTAATCTAAAAAGTGACTACCATCTTTAACTACATCATCAACAGCCTTACTAGTATTACCCGTACCCTATGTTGTAATCTTAAACTCTCACAATAAAAAAACAAACCATGTAAAACCTTATTAAACTACTTCTTTTTCCTCTACTACCGGCAACTCATAAACTGTTTTATATTTCATCATGCCATATACAATGTTTACAAGTCTTCTCATAATACATACCAATGCTTGTCCTTTTGTTTTCCTCACTTTTACGTTCTAAAAATGATAAAGCTGGATTTACTTCTTTCACCACTCGTTCATGATCTACTAAATACTTCGCTAACGCTCTTCCATAACCACCAACATCTTCTAAACCAAATACAACTGATAATCCATCACTCACATATGTCTCTACTTCTAATAAAAACTTCGAAAATGCAGATGGTTTATTCTCAAATTGTATTTCTCCTAGTTTCTCTTGCCAACAATTAATAATAACAGCCGTATGCTGCTCCTTATGTAAATCTACTCCTACATACAAATAGTTCTGCCTATTATGCATAACTCATCCCTCTATTCAATGATTTAGTCATATATAAAAATGTCGGCAACCTTAGTTCGAGCATTCATCTTCCGATGCGCATAGGTACGCAAGCCTATCCATTTTTCATCACTCTAGTAGTATGTATAGTAAAATGAGCTAATTTTTTAAGTGAGTTTATAAAATAATTGCTGGATGTTTCCCATTTGCCTGTATTTGACCATATGTGTATATCCCTCGATAAAAACTCTCTCGGTCTAACATGCGTTTCACTTGTACTTTCGTAAATTGTTTTCCTTTCTCCGTACGATAACCCTCTACATTCAGTCGTTCTGCCAATTGAGAGAGTGACCAATGCCTAAAAAAGTATCGTAACTCAAATAGTCTACGCACAACCACCGCTTTCTCCGCATCTACTTTTAATACTTTCTGTCCTTTGTTTGCCCTGTAACCAAACATCACACCGCCACCTGCATATCCACCTTGTTCCGCTTTCTTCTTTCTACCTCGACTTAGCTTTAATGCAATCTCAAGACGTTGATATTGATCTAGTAGTTCTAACATGCCATTTACTAAAAAGTCATTCGGGTCATGTGTGTATATACTGTAATTTGGTTGTTCAATTGCTTTCACATCAACCTCATGTTTCTTTAGTTCTCGTTGTATTAACACTTTTGCCATATCTGAGCGCCATAACCGAGATGTATTTAGTACAATCACGTGGCTCACTTGTTGATACGCCAAATCTGACAATAGCTCTTGCAAGCCTTCACGTTCAATTGTTAATCCATTTTCATCAACAGTTGCGCCACTTAGTCCTCTATCTTCATATACATGAAGCAATTGTAAGTTGTTTTCCATACAGTAACGTTCAATTTCTTCTACTTGATACGCCAAGCTGTACCCTTCACGTACTTGTCCTTCTGTTGAAACTCGTACATAACCAACTACTTTCTCTTCCATATTGAGTCCCTTCCCGTTACAGCAATTACAATCCCTGTAACGTCTACCCGTTTTTTGCGGATAACATGTGCATAACATCCATCCGTTAAAACGTACTTTACGATGACTTCAAAAAATAACACAAGCTTTTATTTTCTCCTCTACTATCGTCATACACTGTTCACAGCCATTACAATCTATAAAAATTAACAATTAATGCACTTATAAAATTATAATGCGCCTACTAATTTCTATCCTTAAACGCAAAAAAGCACTCATTGCCTTTAGTCGACAATCAAGTGCTTTAAGTTCCATCCGTTTTTAAGTAGCATAAATTTATAAGTTTTGTAGTAACAGTATGACACCTTTTATATGTCGTGACAACTACTACGTTAAAACTTACGAGCTTGTACGAGTTCATTACTTTCATGTTCATTCCATGCCTTAATATTCATCATCCAGTAAAATGTCATCTCGCCTAAGCTCGTACTTCGTTTTCTATTCTATCATTGCACATTGTACCCTATGATGGTCCAACCATCATGAAGTACGTACTTTCTAACAGCCTATTCTTTTTCTTTCCACTGCAAATATACTTTATTTTTTACTCATCTACATATATGCTTAACCTCTTAAATTATTTATTATAAACTATTCATCCCACTCCTCATATACAACTGATCCTTTATAAATTAAAATTAAATTTAACTTCATCTATATCTCCATCGTACTCAAAATCATATAATCTAATAAAAGAATCATAGATTCTGCCAATTCTTCTCCATAGTGTTACAATAGGTATTATCTAAAATAAAAGAGACTACCTTTAAGTAATCTCTTGGTCTACAATGATTTATTCTTTCTATTTATTCAATCGGTCCCATAAACTGCGTAATTAAATAAATATGCTCAATCAATTTAACTTTTTGCAGATTCTCTACTTTTTCTGCCCCTCCTAATCCAAGAAGAGGAACGTAACCAAAACACTCATTATAAGTTGGTATTCCGTAATTTTGGATAGCTACTGAATAAGGATTCCATTCCATGTCTTCTTCTAAATATTCTTCTTCCTCAAGAAACCTTAAAAACAGCTCAAATTTAGAAGCAATGACTTTTGATTTCCCTTTACGATAATTTAATTGAATAATATATGATTTATTACCATATTTCTCAAGCAAAAGGATATCCCCCATACTTGTTGTAAATAATGGTATTGTATTTTGGTGTCTAATATATGTTTCTTTGACAATTTCAAAATAATCTTCAGGATTAATTAACCTAAGAAATCCATTCAAGGTCGTTCCAAATCCATACTCTTTCCAAATATCAGTTAATGATTCAGGAAGTGTATTAGAATATTTTTCAATTATACTTTCAGGGACTTTTTGTTCCAGTTTAAATTCCTTCATTATTTTTAATTTATGCAATTTTTTTCCTCCTTTAATGTGTTAACTTGACATTCAAATAAGTATTTTTTAGTTGTTCTGATGTCATGTTTTTTGCTATTTCCTCGATTTGTTTATCAACAATTTTGATTCTAGTCCGCCATTGACTACCTATAGAGAAATTAACCCTCTTATCTCCCATCCCTCCTATTACTTCAGGTCTTCCACCCGCAACCTGATCTGGATTATGAAGTGCTGCTTGAGTTTTCATCCATTCATTCGCTTGCGTCTTTGCTTCTTTAAGTGTTAATCCTTGTTCAAATAACTCATCAATTTTATCTCTTAATGCTCTTTCTCTTGCTGCCTGCTGGTATGCATTTCCTTCTATTGCCCTACCTTTATCAATAAATCGATTTCGATTTTCCCGGTATTCATGTACGGTTAATTCATTCATACCTTTTTCTTGATCCTTTAACTGTCTTGCAAATTCTTCTGAATCGAATTTTGTTTTGTAGTTAAATTTCACTTCAATTTCTTTTATTCTAGGTATATCATTTAAATGCTTACCATTACCCGTACCCTTAACAACCTTACTCGCCATATACTGATAAGCCTCTTTCAGAGAATACTGTCCTCCTCCTGAGACATTTCCTACTCCAGCCATGGCGAAGCCTTTTCCCTCGCCTGGGATCCATTTGTATTCCAGTAATGTTTTTACTGCGTGCTGGATCTTTTCATTCCCCTGCAAGAAGGTTGTTTTTACGGTTGTGGCACCTTTGTTCCATAGACTTCCGATTTTGTCGGCAAATCCTTTTGCTGTGGAAGCTACAAAGTTTACACCCTCTTTTACTTTGTGGCTGGCTGTTTTTATGCCATCGACAGCTGCTTTTCCAGCTTTTCCGGCTACCATTGTTACGCCTTCGCCTAATTTTTTTCCCGCTTTTACAATCGTCTTCCCAAAACTAGAAGCGACATACTTTATTCCTTTTCCAGCAAGACTTGCCACTTTTCCAACAGGAACAAAGTTTAGGAGCGTCCATCCTGCGGCAATGAGTCTTTCTTTTGTTGATAATTCTTTTCCTGTAATAGGGTCTTTACCGGTAACTGCACGAATTGCATCATTTACTCCGATGAATTCAGCTGCTCCTTCTATTCCCTTTTCCCACCATGATTTTTCATTTTTCTTTTCTTTTTTATGGGCTTCTTTCAATTTTTCATTTTGTTTCTTTTGATATTCTTCATCAGCTTGACGAAACTTTTGAGCGATACGCCGTAATTCTTTTTCTGTAACTTGTAAGTTACGTATGTAAGATTCCATGAGTCTCATTGATCTCATATATTCCCCATAAAAATGTTGACTCGTTGCTCCTTGCCATTGCATTTGAATACTAAACATAGATTGATTGAGATTTTGTTGTATGGTCTGGCTGTGTGTTTGCATCTCTGATATGTTTTTGGCAATTTGTTCGAGTTGTTCAGGTTTGACCTTAATTTCCAAACCTTCTCCCACCTTCCTCTATTTTATACCAAAAAGAAATAGAACTGCATCAATTTTTACTTATTCCCTTTAGAAAAAATATCAAAGATACTGTTATCACAAATCGCTTCAATTTCTTCCTTTACAAATAGTTTTTGAAATTTTGTTCCTGGGTTTAATATTACATTTGCCTCTAAATCTATCGTCTTTAATAATTCAACTGCATTCATAGAGACATACGGACATTCTTCTGGAATAACCATTTCTAAATGTTTCAAATCAGAATACAGTGGTAACATTAATCCTTCTTCCATTTCAAAATAATGAATTTGCAATTGTGTATTTTCAGTTGAAATCAAATTTCCTTCTTCATCTACAGTTGTATCGCCCTCTACCGAAGCAACAACGTACAAATTTGATTTCTGTAATATCTCATAAAAACGAACTCTTTTTTCTTCATTCTGTAAAGCCTCCACTAACGCCTCATCTAATGGACAAATTTCTAGTAAACTCATTGAATTTCACTCCTTATGCGAAATAATTTCGCCATCTTACTCAAAATAAGATGGCGAATATTAAATCTAATTATTTTTTAACGTTCATAGATTTAATTGTTTCTACATTCTCTTTTGCTTGTTTCGTTATTTCTCCATTAATAGCATTTGCATATTTATCACGACTTAAAAATTCAAAACATTTATATGCATTATTCATGTCAGTTGCGGACATATATCCTGCACCTTTATTCAACATTTTTAGAGCTACCGTATTCATCCATTCTTTTGCATCTGCTTCTGGATATCCTAATTCCATAGAACGATAAGTTAATTCAATTGCTGAAGCTAAATCTTCAATCGTATCTTTATTACCGCTTACCTTTGCAGCTTCAAATGTACTCAAATACTCAATTGCCGCTTTTACCCCGTCTTTAATTCCTAATTCTTCGATACCTGGTGTTTTATATAAAATTTGATAGTTGTTTAACGCTGATTTATATTGCGTTTTTTCTAACTGTTTTGCTTCTTTAATTACAAGACCAGCAACATTAGAAAATCCTGTTTTGTCAACAACACCGCGTGAAGCTGCTTGACCATAATAATGTAAAGCATTATAAAGGCTCGTTTGTCCTTCTTTATTTGCTTCATCACCTGCTAATTGCACAAGCTGAATTCCCTCCATTTTTTTGGATGCATTATCAATCATATTCATACCACTAATTTGACCAATCGTTTTATCAATATCTTTTAACTGTGCAAGTAATGTGTATGATGGTAATAATGTTTTACCTACTTCACTTTGCCATCCTGTCGTTCCATTTATTTTATTCCATTCATTTTCTGTATCTATCCATAATTTATTCGCATAATTAACCATTTCTTCTCTTGAACGTTCCAATGGGTGCTTTGTACGAATTGCATTTGCAATGTTTAATACCGCTGTATAATATTCTCCATTATTTGCAGCATCGTTTGCTTTTCTTTCAAACATTAGCGGCATTAATAATTTATGAGATTCATCTTGAACAGATTTTTCTACTCTTGCCGTATTTGCTAATAAATTCGCTTTATTTATAGCATCTTCGACTTTAGAATTAGAATCTTTAATTTGTCCACGAAGTCCCTCTACAGCCGCACTAAATTGCTGTTCTAATTTTTCTTTTTGTTCTCCTGTTGCACCGTCAATATACTTATTTGCTAATAGTAAAGCATTTTCATATTGTGGATTCGCTGGATTTAAATAGGTTTCTATTTGCTCGATTTCTTGACTAAATGGTTCAGATTTCACTTGTGCTTTTTGAGTACTTGAATCGATATTACTTGTTTTCTCGTTATTTTTGTCACCTTCAGTCTTTGCATCTTTTTGGTTTTTCTCAATTGCTGTACTTGTTACCTCATTTTCTTCTGTAACTACTTTTTCTTCATTACTACTAGTATTTTCTTTTACCGGTCTTGCATTTTCTTTTGTTTTAGTTGTAGACTGCACTACTGAGGTTTGGATATTAAGTTTCTGTAATTCTTCTTGTAATAGCTTGTTGAAAATCTCTTCTACATCTTGATTCGCTTTTTCTACTAATGCAGGATCTACACTTTCAAATACTGATGTAACTAAATAAAATTTACTTAATGCTTGTTCTAAAGATGCTACATCCCCTGTATTTGACCACTCTCTTTTTTCTTTTGTTGCTGTTTGATAAACTTTTTCTGCTACAGATTTAATATAATCCTTCTTATTTTCACTTAAATATCTTTGTAGCTCTTCTGGAGTGGTAACCGATTCATTCAGTACGTTCATTTGATTACGTAAATAGAATAGCGCTCTCTCATTTGAATATTCACCACTTGTAAGAATTTGTTCTACATTATCTAATGCTAACTTATGTTCTGCTATCGATTTTGATTTTGATGGTGTATTCAATTGGCTAACGAGCGTCCAGTCTTCTTTTTTACTATAGTAGTTCGTTAAATTATTTAATGCATTTTCATCTAGTTCTTTTTGACTCGTATAAAAATCATTAAAGAAAACAGATGAGTAATATTTTCCATTTCCAGCGTACCACTCAACTAAAATGTCACCCGTTTTTGGTGATACTGTAATTGTTGGGTGTGTTGGTTCTGGTGGCTTCGGATCCACTACCGGCGGTTTTGGATCTACCACTGGTGGCTTTGGATCCACCACTGGCGGCTTTGGATCTACTGGCGTATTTGGATCTACTGGTGGCTTTGGATCCACCACTGGCGGCTTTGGATCCACTGGCGTATTTGGATCTACTGGTGGCTTTGGATCTACTGGCGTATTTGGATCTACTGGTGGCTTTGGATCTACTTGTAACTTAGTATCCACTGGTTGATTCGGTTCAGTTGGTGACTTAGGAATATCCGCCACAGGTCCCCCCATATTAGATGGCAAATCTAACTTTTGTGGAGTTGGTGCATCCGATAATTTGATTTGTGGATCTTTCTTTTCCACCGATACTTCATCTGGTTTATACGTTACCGGTGTAATTGGTGATTTATTATTTCCAATTAAGTCCGCTAAATTAATAGTTGGTTTTTCTCCCGGTTTTTCATCTTTTTTTGCAGGATCAGCGACTAAATTTGGGAACATAGACTGTAAATCGCCCCCTGTAATACGATCATCTTTTTTCTCTTCTGTATTACTTGCTAGTTTTACTGGTTCTTTTCCTGCTGTCTTAAAGCCTTTGTCATACACAAGGTATCCTGATGTTCCTAGTAATGCTACCGACATTACTGATATAGCGACTTTTTTCCCTAAGTTATTATTGTTTTCCTCCATGTCCTTTTCCCCTTTTCCTATCTTTATTGAATCCAACCGTTTGTTTTCATTTCTGTTAGTTTTTCTTGCGCAGCTCTTACTTCAGATTCATTTTCATTTGCTTGCACTGTTTTTCTTAAGAAGCGACTTGCTTCCTCATATTTTTTCTGTTTAATTTTAAACATCCCGAATGCAAAATTCACATGCGGATTTTCATCGTTTTGTGCGTATGCTTCTGTGAAAAGCTTCTCTGCTTCATTTCCTTGTCCCACTTTATCGTATAAAATCCCTATATTTACAAGCGTATTTATATCGCGTGTTCCACTGCCGACAACTCTATTGTAAGCTTCTAACGCTTGTTGATATGCAGCGGTACTCTTTGCGCCATCTCGCGTTTCATAAAATTGGCCCGCTTCGTAATACACAATTCCTAGTTGATTTAACAACTCAATATTTTTCATATCTTTTTGAATTGCTACTTGTAAGGTGTGAGATGCTTGTTGATAATTCATTTCTTTCTTCGCACTATCAATTAGGTTTGTTTTATTCCAAAGCACATATAAATTTGAAAGTTCAATTGTATATATGGCATTCTTTGAATCTTGCATAATCGCTTCTTTAAAGAAAGATTCTGCTTTGTCTAACTGTACAGTTGCGGTTGATAGTTGACCTTTTAAATACGAAACAATTGCTTTATCTTCATTTGTTTTCGTACTCATTTTGACAATAACATCTTCTGCCTTTTCAAATTCTTTCATTTTCATATGACTTACAGCTAAATCCCGCATCGCATCTTTTTTGTATGGTTCAATTCCTTTTGCATTATTCGCTAACGCTTGTTCAAAATTTTGCACCGCTTCTTGATATTTTCCAATGCGGAAATTCGCTGAAGCTAATAAATAAGCAGCTTCATTATTTTCTTTATCTATTTCTCTATCTTTTATTAGTTTTGTAATATAATCGATTGCAATTTTATTTTTTCCTTCAGCAACGTAAATCGTTGCTAATTGGAGATAAGCCTCATCCTTACCCTTTACAGCAATTGCCTGTCCAACAGCTTCTTCTGCTTTTGTATATTTTTTATCATCATAAGCTTGTCGTGCTTGTTCCATAAACTTTTGATATTTAGCGTTTGTTGTATAGAAATAAAATAACGTTGAACCACCTATTACAACAACTGCAGTTGAGCCAATAATCAAAATTCGCTTCTTATTCTTTTTCCACCATGTAGAAAAAGCCGATGGTTCACTTTGTTCATGCGCTATTGTAAGTGGTTGATTTGATGCTTTTGCATTTAAAATCTCATCATCTATATCATATTCCACTTGTTTTTTCGTTTGTTTCCGGCTCTGTAGAATACTGTTTGGAACTGTAATTGTAGCTGCCACTTCTTGCTGCGACTGTGTTCCTTGCTCTTCTTCTATCTCTTTAATAATGCTTTCAATTTCCTGTTTTAACGCCTGATCAATGTTTGGAAATTGTACGATTCGTGAATAGACGAAACAAGCAAATGCTGCATTGTTTTCTCGTTCCAATTCAGTAGCTAATTCCAAATAATGTTGTAGGACCATTTTATTATTTATTTCAGGCTCTTGACTCTCCATAGTTTGAATGATATATGCGAGTTCTTTTTGCAGAGCTGTTGATGGATTGAGTGAATTGAAAATTATTTTATATTCAAATAATGCCGCTTGTTTAAATCCTCTCTCTTCTAATAATCTTGCAATTTCCAAACATTTTGATACAAAAAGAGAGTGTTCTTCTGCTGACTGCCTTTCCGCATCAATTTTTATTCTTTCCCTCGCGCTATTAAATACATCGTACCACTGTGCAAAGCTTGGGCATTCTGAGAAAGAATTACTACTCCATGCCTGCTTAAATAATTTTGCAATTTCCCCGTTCCATTGATTATGTAACACTTGCTGAAGTAACGTATATCTTTCACATTCTATCTGCATTTCTTCCGTTTTAAAGTAACTTGCATCCGTCCATTTTTTATTTCGAACTTCTTCACTACACCAACTTAATATTTCTCCTATTAAAATAGCACCTGCAAATCGATCGGCTTCTTTTTGCCATACTCCACTTGTCAAATACTTTGGTGCATAACCCGCTGAACCTGCTGGCAATAATGAAGGTCTTTTCGTTTTTGGGCCATACATTTGCTCAACATCAACAAGTTCGATATTGTGTTGGCCTTCAATTGCATTTTCACTTAAGAAAGGTACAAGTACGTTGCTAGACGATAAATCATTATGAGCAACTTCATTTTCTTCCATCATTTTAAGTGTTGTAAGAAATGCTTCTGCAATAAAGAAACATTGTTCTTTTGATAACATTCGTTGTTCTTGTAAAATATCAGCCCAAGTTGGACCTTCAATCCAAGGCATTACAATACTATTAGCAAGATCTTCTGATTTTTCGATAGCAGATGTATGTTCTTCTTTAGTAACGATATAGCGTGAACATACTTTCAGACCTGCTAAGGAAGAAAGTGGTTTCAGAAATGCTAGTTGATGTTTTTCCTCACGATAGCGTTCCTTAAAAACTTTTAATGCAATTCGTTCTACACCATTTTCCTGTTGTAATTGATAAACGGTTCCTTGCCTTCCCTCTTGGCCATAGGGCATTTCAATACCAATTACAGCTGGGTGTTTCTCAAAACGATAAACATCTTTATTAAGACTAATTTTTTCTCCTACTTCTGGTCGGAATCCCATTTTATCCCCTTACTCTCGTATAACAATTTTTCAAAAAAAGACCAGGAACAATAGCTCCTGGTCTTTTGCAATTGTTCTATTCTTAGTATGCGTTATCTGTGTTACGGAATTTATCAGCGATACGTTTTAAATCTGTTGAAATACCTTCTAAAATTGGAATGTATTGTTGCATTGCTTGTTTAGATTGGATAAATTCTCCACGGAACTTCGCTTGTGTTGCCCCAGCCCATTGTCCTTCTAAACTATTAATATCGCCTTCAAGTCTATTAATTTGACTTTGTGCTTCTCCTGCTGCGTTTTTAAAGTTTCCTGCGATTCTTTCAAGTTCTTCTGGTGTGATTTTAATTTCTGCCATCGTAATAATTTCCCCTTTCAAATCATAAATGATACAACAATTAGATTATAAACTATATTCATACAATTTTTAAAGAGTTAAATTACAAAAATATTCTATTTTCTAGTAATTTAACCCTATTTTAATATTATTTCACTTTTAATTCAGACCATTTCACACTAATTTTCTCTGTCATTGTGCGAAGTAAATGTAATGGTGTATATGCACATTTTATTTTTATTGGCTTTCTACGTATACAATATCCATCCCCACTTAATAATTCTTGATCCATTTCAGTATGTGGAAGTTTCATATTAAAGAAATACACATCGTTATTTTGTGTCGTTCCCAATAAATAACCAATACTTCTCTTTCTAATTTCCGCAAACCATTTTTCATGAGAATAGCTATTTAAACTAGACGTTGTAGCCGCTGTCATAAAGTGAATCCCTTTATTTTTACAGTTTTGGACTATTAGTTCCATTTTATTTTTTGCCTCATAATCAGTAGATAATACAGTTAACATTTGATCAATATCATCAATTGCAATGATTATTCTCTTATATGGAAACTCCACTGTTACGTTTGGATCTATAGAAGGCATTATTGGTTCTCTATTATTTATTAGCTCTAACAATTCATCTAACATTTCTTTTAATTGCATACCCTCTGTAACTTTCTTCTTCACATGAGGTAAATCTCCAAGAGCTAATAAGCCTGTAGGTCTTTCACCAAGGTCTACTAAGTATAGCTCAACCTTTTCAGGAGAGTATTGGTATGTAGTAGTGAATAGAAGTGTTTGTAATACCGATGTTTTTCCACCTTCTATTCTTCCCCCAATAAATATATGACTCATTTCATCTAAAGAAAAGCTTTGTAAGCGAATATCCTCTGTTTCTATACCTGCTGAAATTTGGGCTGTTTCTAATTTTCCAACCATATGCTCTACAAATATTTCTTTAGGTACCATTGGAATAGCTTTTGCTTTTTCACCATCCCATTCCCCATTCATTTTTTGAATAATTGTTTTTAATTGTTGAGAGTACTCAAGTTCACTTTCACCAATAAACGGCAATGCTGCTTGGAATAGTTCCGGCGGTTGCCCTTTCATTAATCCACGACCAACAGGAACTTCAATTAATGGGAATTTAGGTCTGCCTACTAAGTTATGGTATTCTGTTCCATCTTGCAATTCAAATGTAAGTGCCATCGGTATATTATTACGAACACGATCGAACATATCAATTGTTTGATTCAGAGAGAAATAGAAATAAACTCCGTATGTACTTGATTCACGCAATAATAATTCTAATACTTCATTTTCTTTCTCGAATTCATTTTTGAATCTTATATAACCATCTACCATTACTACTATAGCTGGTATTTTCTTTTCTACCATTCGGTTATACATAGAGAATGACTTTGCACCGATATTAGAAAAACTCTCTTTTCTATGCGTGATTTCCTTCTTTAAAAATCCAAATAGACGTTTCATTTTCTCATTTTCGCCTTCTTGTATAATCCCGCCTATATGAGGTAAGTCTCTAAAATCTAAGAACATTCGACCAAAATCAATAACATAGAAATTCACTTCTTCTGGTGTGTGCGATACAGCTAAGGACATAATAATTGTTTGCAACATCGTCGTTTTCCCTGTACCTGGCATACCATAAATATTTAAATGCCCTTCTTGTAAATCTAACTTCAGAGGAAATTGTGCTTGATTTGCAACATCATCAATTAATCCTACTGTTACTTGTAAATATTCTTTCGGTTTATTCCACTCAGCAATTGTCCAATTTTCCATAGCATAAAATTCTTTTAACAATAATTTTTCCGGTAATGGATCCAGCCAAGGTCCTGGTAATGCTTTAATATTTTCTTTTTCTGATACGCTCTGTACATATTGAATAAAAGCTTGTAATTGCTTTGGACTATTTGTCATTGGTTTTGGACGCTTTTTCACTTTTATTCTTTCACCGGAAAGCTTCACTTCTGTAAAGTCAACAATATCAAGAACTTTCTCTTCATCTGGATTATAAGGTGCTCCACTCCATGCAGATTGGAATAATTCCAATACTTCATTGCTACCAACTTGAAGATATCCTCGCCCTGGTACATTGATTTTAGATGCATCTGGAATCTTTAACATTTCACGACTATCCGCGTCATCTTGTACACGTAAACAAATTCGAAAACGTGAGTTACTCCAAATCTTGTCATTTACAACCCCTGAAGGTTTTTGAGTTGCTAATAATAAGTGAACTCCTAATGTCCTTCCTATTGCAGCGACACTAATTAGCTCGTCCATAAATTCTGGTTGTTCCTTTTTCATTTGAGCAAACTCATCAATAACAATAAATAAATGTGGTAAAGGTTCTTTTTCACGCCAGCTTGTTTCATAATATTCATCTAGATGCTGAACATTTCCAGCTTGAATGAATAATTTTTGTCTCCGTTCTAGTTCTGCCTTTAATGAAATTCTGGCACGCTCAATTAAGTTCGGGTCCTCTAAGTTCGTAATAGATGCAATAATATGCGGTAATCCCGCAAATGTGTTTGACATCCCACCACCTTTATAATCGATAAGCATAAATGCCATCTCATGAGGGTGATAGGTTGCTGCTAACGCTGCTATTATAGACTGAATTACTTCACTTTTTCCTGATCCTGTTGTACCAGCCATTAGACCGTGTGGACCATGCCCTTTTTTCTCTATTTTATCGTGAATATTTAGAAAAACAGGTTTACTTCCTTCTCTTACACCAATTGGAACCGGTAATGAAGTCGGATATCGATTTTCTTTCCATCTCTCTAGCACTTGTAGCTCTTCCATATTTTTAGCTTGAAACAAGTCTAAAAATGTTAATACTTTCGGAATGTTGGCTGCTGTAGAACTTTTCATTCGAATTGGAGCAATGCTTCGCGCTCCTAGTTCACATCGCTCGAATGAAAGTCGATCTACTTTAAAACTAGCACGCGTTGTTCCACTATTTTCAGCTGAACTTGAAAACGTTTCTACTAACTCACCATTTTCTCCATTTAAGCTTATTACAAGATCACATTCCATCGGTAAGCGTTCCTTTTGTTCCGCAAAAATAAATGTAGAAGCTCCTACACTTTCACCTTCTCTAAGTAACATTGGAGTTAAAGGATCATCTTCTAAAAACTCTCTCGCTGATAAGAAAAATACATACATCGGAATTAAAGGAACTTTTGCATCTGCTTGCGCAGAGGAATTATAGATTCTACGCATATTAAGTGGGGTAAATAGTACTTCAGCTAGTTTCTGTGCATCCTGTTGATTTTCAGATAAAAAGCGCATACTTCTCTGTTCATCCCATACGTGAGGAAGCCACCTCATCCAATCCCACTGCTTTTTCTCCTTCTCATGATAAAATGCTGCTATTTTCACTTCATTTGGTGCATGATGCGTCATAATTTGTGTCGTTACAATTCGAATAAAGTTTAGTCTATCTTCTTTATTTCCGACTACACCAATTACATCATTTTTTTTCAAAGAAATTGAAATATGTCCATTCGGTATCGTATTGAAATCTCTTTTCACATTTTGTGCTTCTGTAACTAATGGATTTTCTTCGTAACCTTTCTGTTCAGGCACCTTCAATTCTACAAGGAATGGTCTTTCTCCTGTACCAATACGAATATCTAAAAAGTCTGGACTTTCAGGTGTTCTCTCCCACAAATTACTTTCCCTGTTTTCAATTCTTTGTACACTTTTTAATGGGCTTGGATTTTGTGTAATTAAATATTTTGCTTGTTCAACCTTTAACGTATCTAATTCCACTCGATGCTTTTGAATTTGCTCTAAATATCTTGTTTGTAATTGTTCAACCATTTGACGATGTTCTTTCTTTTTACGGAAATGCCCCATCGTTGTAATTATATATGATCCCAACATCGGAATACTTGAAACCATCATTAATGGCATATAACTTGAATTCATCTTCATAAATTTCATCATTACAAAATATAATACCAATGTTAAAACTGTCATCATTGCAGGCAGTAACATTGTTTCAATTGAAAACTTCGGCTCCTCCGGTATATTCGGTGGATCATGAATAATAACATCCCCTGTTGGTATATCTACTTTCACACGCGGAGAGCGTTGAAAATACGGTGATTTTTGCACAAAACATTTCTCCTTCCCCATCCCAAAACTATTACTCAATGATTTTCCATACATAATCTTCTTCACTAGAAGACATATCTTGTTTAACAGGTTCATTATAAACTTCTTCTGCTGGCATCATTTCAAAAGAAGGGATAATTGCTCCTTTTTTATGTAGCATTACATATTGTCCATCCCACACATCATTATCGCGCAACGTTTCATCATTTCGAATAGAATGCCACTCTTCTTTATCTTTTGCCACTCTAATTTCATAGATCCCGCTCAATGCTTCATCTATTTTTTCATGATGTAAAATCGCTTCAATAATTTGTACCACTTTTACGTCATTTGGAATTGCAATATCAATTTCTTCATTTGACTGTTTTATGTATGTCACAATAATCTCTTCCACGTTAATTCACCTTTTTTCCATCGTGTTTATTACCAAGAAACATCTAAAAATGAAATATCATCGCTTGTCGGAGAGTTCTGTGCCCTCTCAATTTCTTTTAACACTTCCTCAAAGTTATACTGCTTAAGCGGCACAAGTCCGTCTGAGTGAATAACTATCCGATTCGCTTCTTGCCTAGATAATGCCTTTGAAAAAACCGCCAATTCCCCACCAATAATACCTCGCTGTGTAGACCATCTTTTCTCTATATTTCTCTTAAACTTCATTACATTCGAACAATTCTCCTTATCTTGAAACAATTGCACAAATGAATCGCCATGTGTAACTATCGTTATTTGTACTTTATCTTCATTTGGAATGAGTTCTATTTTCCCACCAATAAACATCGTTTCACTACCTTGTTTTCGCTTTTCCTCCAAGACATCGCGAAGTAACCACGGTGTTTGTTCTGGCAACCGAAATGCACTCACTTCCTCTGAAGCTTCTTCTATCCAATTATTTAACTGTTCATTTAATAATGTAGCAATATCCAGTTCACTTTCTTGACATGTTTCAAACAAGTTTACTAACTTCATACCAAGAAATTCCGCAGCAATTTCACCATGAAAAGACAGCCCTACACCGTCACATAACGCAAATATGAAACTAGTTCCATTATCTTGAAATGCTAGGAAGTCCTGTCCACACTCATTTAAATCCTGCGTTTCCTTTGCTCTTACATAGCTATATCGATAAGAAAAATGATTGGTTTTCTTATCTTGCAATACCGTTTCTTTCTTTTGCGATAGGATATATTTCACCATACTTCCCCCTCCTATCGAACCGGCGTTGCAGCCGACATTTGAAATCCAAGTGATACTAAATCCGCATTTGTCCCAGGAAACATCATCACCGCACCATCTGCAATATGAAATCCATGTTCTGTCATCATCTCACGATAGCTTTGAGGGATAGGCGATGAAAGTCTTTGCAACTTTGCACCATATTCATCTGTAATCTCTGTATTTGGCATAATCCCTTCCCACTTCTTTATATTAGAAATTTGCTCTTGCATAATTTCATCTGAAATAAAAATATTTTCAATTAATACGTTTCCATCAGGTACAGACATATTCATAATTCTTCGTACAATTAATTCTGGATCTTCACCAGTTGAAGCCCCATCTGTCATATGACAAACAACAGGGGCTGGTCCATCTTGTAAATTTGGTAATTCCTTTTGCAATAACTTCTCCACTACAGAGAAAGCTTTTGCTGTATCAGTTAAACGATGCGTTTGAATTTTTTCTAATGGGCGCAGTCTTGCTACCTCATCTATTGTTTTCACACCACCCAATAAATCAAAAACATGATCGCTATAGGCTAAAATAGATAACTTATATCTCGGGAGCAAGCGACTACCTTTTGTTGAACGAAATACCATTTGGCGAATCGCTAAAGAAAGAGCATCCGTTACAATATCAATTCTTCTTTTTTCTTCTCCGCCTGCATCCATCATTTGGTTCATTGATGCGCTTACATCAAGAAGATAAATTATATAAGCTGGTGTTTGTTGTGTTGCTTGAGTTTGATATAACATGTTTCATACCCTTCCATACATTATTATATGAACTTTTTTTATATTCATATTTCATTATAACTTATGAATTTTCTTTTTCTCAATTCATTATAAAATGTTCTTAATATAATTTACATATTTTCACACAAAAAAACAATTATTCCCTTTAACATATGTTGAAATACATAAACCCCTTCTGTAATATAGAGGGGGTTTAATATTATGGTATAAGACGAGTACAATCTCTCGGAAAAGCACTCGCTTCTCGTACATTTGTTAATTCTAATAGTTTATATACCACTCTCTCTAACCCAATTCCAAAACCACCATGCGAGGGACAACCGTATCGAAATGTATTTAAATACGATTGAAATTTATCGGGATGTAATCCTTTTTCGTTAAACGAAGCGAGTAACATTTCATAATTATGAATTCGCTGTGCTCCTGATGTTATTTCTAATCCTTTATATAGTAAGTCGAACGAATCAGTTATAGCTGGATTCTCTTTATTCGGCATCGTATACATCGGTCTCGCTTCTTTCGGATAATGTGTAATGAAAACAAACTCACTCTTATATGTTTCCTTCACATATTTCCCTAGTAACTTTTCACCTTCTGTATCTAAATCCCCTACAGGAGATTCTTTACGATACTTACTTTTTAAGATTTCTTGTGCTTCTAACAATTTGATTTTCGGTATTTCAGTAATGACTGGTACTTCTATTTGTAATAGTTGTAGTTCTTTTTCACAGTTTTTTGCTACTTGTTGAAACATATAACGTAAAACATCCGTTTCTAATTGCATCACTTCATGAAAATCATGAATAAAGCCAAGCTCTACGTCTAACGATATATATTCATTCAAATGCCGAGAAGAATTATGATGCTCTGCTCTGTAAACAGGTGCAATTTCAAAAACACGTTCTAGCCCGCCAGCTACCATCATTTGCTTATAAAACTGTGGTGATTGTGCTAAATAAGCTTCTTTTTGGAAGTATGGAAGCTTAAAAACATTTGCTCCTCCTTCTGCCCCTTGCGAAACAATTTTCGGAGTAAATATACGTGTGAAATCGTTCTCTGTAAGGAATTCACTAAAGCTATGAACGAACGTAGATTTCACTTTAAATATTGCCGCGGTTCTCTCATGTCTTAATGATAATACCCGCTCATTAAGTAGTTGATCTAAGCCAACTTGCAACTTCTTTTTATTTATTTCAAATGGAAGTTGTTCTGCACCGTTTATTACTTTCACTTCATGCGCAAGTACTTCAACACCCAATTCTGTTTTCGTTGTTTCGACTATCTCGCCAATTACATGGACGACACTTTCTACATCAACTTTATATCCAGCCCATTCATTTTCTAATACACATTGAATTACCCCTGTTCTGTCCCGTAATAATAAAAAACTAACATTTCCAAGATGACGAATCTTTTTTACCCATCCTTGAAGTAATACAACCTTTCCGCTTTGCTTCGTACATTCTTTTGTGAGTGAACGCTTCATTATTTGATCCATTATATTTCCCTCCAATAATTTTATATTTATTTACGTTATTGTTGTTGTCATCGTCATCATCCACGATCACTCACCTCCCTTCAAAGAATACAAAAATCCGCCCCTATAAATAGGGACGGATTTTTCCGCGGTACCACCCAAATTGTCATAATGACCATCTTAGCCCTGATAACGGTAGGTACCGTTTGCTTTTACTAATTATCACGTTCAAAGCAACACTCACAGGTGTCTTTCCATCATGCGGTATCGCAATCTTCTCAGCAACCGATTGCTCTCTGTAGACCTTTGCATCATGTACTTTTCCTGATCATCACTTTTTATATTTACAGAGTATTCTATCTCTTTGTTTTATAAAACGCAAGTCTTTTTAAATATATTTTGATTTTTCACATCCACTTTTGTACAATCTCCTCTAAAGCCATTCCACGTGAGCCTTTTAATAATACAACATCATTTTGCGTTATAATTTTTAATACTTCTTCTGCTATCTTGGCTTTGTTATTAAATGACCGTACTTTTCCTATAGCATATTTCTTACTTGCTTCTTCCGCTACAATTTCAGCTAACTCTCCATAAGTAAATACATATTGAATGCTCTCTTCATTTAACATTTTACCAATTTCTCTATGATATGTTTTAGCATTCTTTCCTAACTCCAACATATCCCCAATCACTATCATTTTTTTCTCATAGGCATTTAATTTCTGTAACGTTTCAATTGCAGCCTTCATTGAGGAGGGACTTGCATTCCATGCATCGTTAATAATTGTAAAACCTGTTTTAGCGGTTAAAAACTGAAAGCGCATTTGTGTAATATTTATTTGCTGCAATGCTTCTTGTATCTTTTCTATAGGGACATTGTAAAATTCCCCTACAGCAATTCCAACGATCGCATTTAAAATATTATGCTTTCCATGTAAAGGAACATCATACTTCACTTTTGTTGAATCATTTAATTTAAAGTGAACACCATATTCATCTAATTGTACACTATTGGGATACAAATCATTTGTGTCTTTTTCACCAAACGATTTACATTCTATACCTAACATATTATTATTTCGAGAAAGTAATGGCTCATCACCATTATACAGAAACAGTCCATCGTCATTTAATCCATCTACAATTTCAAATTTAGCCTTCGCAATCTCTTCCCGTGACCCAAGCGTTTCTAAGTGTGACTGTCCAATCATTGTAATGATCGCTACATCTGGCTGTGCTATTCGTGATAAATTTCGAATTTGTCCTTTTTCACTCATTCCCATCTCAAGTATTAAAAACTCTGTATCTCGTTTCATCTCTAAAATTGTTAACGGTAAACCGATTTGACTATTAAAATTACCTTTTGTTTTATGCACTTTATAAGTTGAACTTAAAATGCTTCCTATTATATCTTTTACCGTAGTCTTGCCATTACTACCTGTAATTCCGATTACTTTTACATTTATCTCTCTTCGATAAAATTGTGCCAATTGTTGCAAAGCAAACAAAGTGTCATCTACAAATATAATTGGAATCCCTTTTGGCGGAGTACCGTAAGACTTTTTCCATAAGGAAGCGACAGCTCCATTATCCATTGCCTCTTTCACATACTCATGCCCATCTTTCACCCTAATGATTGGAACGAATACATTTCCTTCTTTCATATTTTTGGAATCTATGCAGACACCATGCATCTCTATAAGATGAAACGATTTTTGTAATCCTTCTCCATTTACTACTTCTTCAAGTTTTTTCAAATTCATTTGAATCAAAGTATCACCTTTTTCCATTAAATTACATATTTACTGTTTTATTTACAAATATTAATAAAAATTTTATAGCGAGGTGTGTATATGCAAAAAGCGATTAGTTTCTTTCTCCTATTGTTTTGCCTAATTGTAGTAAACGAAACGTACGCCTATTCACCAAAATCTTTACCAATCTCTCAAAACACTGATCAATGGCAAGTGAATATTGATAAACCGAAAAAAACAAACAAGAATATGCTTCAAGCTAAAAAAGATGAATTTCAAACGTATCAATTTTCAGTGAAAAATGTTGGAAACAGTGAAGTATATAACGTACATGTCGAAGTGTTCCGCAACGAGCCAAAAACAAAAACGAAATATGAACTCTTTTCCCTAAAGGAAAGCCGTTTAGCAAGTGGAAAAACTGGATTTGAACATGCTAATTTTCCAGTTGCTACAAAAGCGGATGAAGTTGATGTAATTATTACTTGGCAAGAACACCCTTTCCGCTCCATGCGAAATGGTCAAAAAGTGGAGTCTAGAAAATTTAAAGAGCATTTTGTTTTTAAAGACGAAAAAAAATAAATGAAATGCGAATAAATTCACATTATCATTCATATAGCTTACTTTACTAGTACCAGTTCTAAGGCAAATTAAAAAGTCGTGGCTTATACATGCCACGACTTTTTATATTAATTCGTACTAATTCCTCTCGCTGCCCAAATACGATCGATATCAGCGGCATGTTGTCCGCCATATAAAAGAGCATCCGCTTGCTTAATTGCTTTTGCTCCATCACTGAATTTAGAGTTTGGTGTTAACGACCAGTGCGATTGTAAAATAATTTTCGTTGCAACATCACGACCAAATGCTTGCGCCATCTCATATTGTCCTTGAGCCCAAATTTCTCCATCATCATGTACTTCATTCGTAATATCTTTCGGATACACTTTATTATTATCTAATCGGCGTAAGCACGTTGGATCTGAACTAGAATAAGCAGTCGCATCCCATTCTCCAACACATGCTTTTCCGTAGCCTGTTGTCGATACTGCATCTTCATACGTAGCACCTAAGAAATCACCAAATCCTTCTCCCATCGCTCCGCCTTCTGCAGAACTACCGAAGCCAGGAACTTGGTTATCTTGAATTGAATGCCCATATTCATGTGCGATAATACCTGCATCTTCTGCATCATCTACTCCGCCAGTACCAAAGGTTAAAGCTTTCGTTGTCGGAGAATAAAATGAGTTGTCCGCCGTTGTTCCATTCACATTCACTTTAATAGAGCGATTATTAATATTTTTAAAACCTAGACTTTGAATGTAACGTTGTAAAGTATCAATATGATAATACGACATCACATCTTCAAAGCTATCATTTGCACGTGTATAGTTAAATTGTAAGTTTGTAGATTTCGTTTTTGCTTTTGAGGAAATCGTTACATACTCTCCAA
This sequence comes from Bacillus sp. SSR7, assembly GCF_055902415.1. NCBI lineage: Bacteria > Bacillati > Bacillota > Bacilli > Caryophanales > Bacillaceae > Bacillus > Bacillus sp. SSR7. The sequence goes on from NZ_JBVVXV010000001.1 coordinate 780,175, forward strand.
TTAAAAATCCTGTCCCATCTAAACCTTTTAACGTAACAGTCTTTAATTGGTTCGTTAATGCTGTTGAATCTGCATCATTGTTATCTTTTAAACCTACTTTACTACCGCTAGATACGACTGGATTAGGTAAAAATACTTTTCCTGATCCTTCTGCTTTACGGTTTATATCAACTTTTTTAATTAACTTTCCATTTTCTGCATCAATAAATGTTTCCCATGCACCAAACGGATTATTAGAATGGACTACAACTTTGTATACTGGACGAGCAATTCCCTCTTCAACAATATATCCAAATTCTTTCTCTGTAGGAGCCCATAAGTTTTGTTCACTTACTTCTCCAACATACGCCATTGATTTTTGTATTGCATCTTTTTCACTAATTTTTGTCGTTACTTCCTTCACACCTTTGACAGATTGATAATCAGAAACAGCAAGTACTGCCTTTCCCTCTCCGTTAAGAGTAACTGTAATTTGTTTCGAAAATACAGGTGCACCATTCACAACTTGTTGGAACCTAACATATGAAGCTACCGACGTTTCTGTTGTAGAAATATATTGCAAGTCTGAAAGGTCTGTTTTCAACCCATACTGCGCAGCATTTTCTTTTAAATATTCAGTTGCTTTCTTCTGCGGCGAATAAGCTTCTAGCTTTACTTGCTGTTGTTTTTCCAATGCCGAAACTGTAGAAATTGTCCCCATTACTAACGGCACAGTCATTGCCATTGCCACCATTTTTTTATTAAACATAGAACCACTCCCCCTAATAAAGTAGCTCAACCTTATCCCATTACCACTAGGCAATCATTCCCCATAAAATGGGGGGAATAAAAATTGAATCTACGAGTAATTCTTTATGAACAATTCTATTACCTTTCCATTTAGGGCGCATGAAATTTTCTCAATATTTATGTGTAAAGCAAAAACAATACTTTAGAAAGAAATTTTCTTGAGGTCCTATCGAATCGATTATGAAAAAATTAGCCGGATAAATATCTATCATACAAAAAAGGAAGTTGGAATGATTCCAACTTCCTTTTCTTTACTTAGTCGCGCTTAATTTAATACGAACTTTCGTCTCACCTAAAGATAGTTCATCATCTTCATTCGTTAAGTGACCAAATGTAAATTGTTTAACGAGTAAGTTTTCTTCCAACAACTCTTTATGATTCGTTAACGTTTGCTGCAGTTCTTCCTCTGTATCAAGAATTACATCTACTCGTAAATTAACAGGTAAATTCAGCTGCTTACGATATTCTTGAACAGCGCGAATGAATTCACGTGCTACCCCTTCTTGTAGCAATTCTTCCGTTACATTCGTATCTAACATTACTGTATATTGTCCGTTAGTTGTATTAGAAAATCCTGATTTCGCAACTTTCTCTACTACTACATCTTCAGCTGTTACCACTACTTCTTCTCCTAATGCACCTTCGTAAACTGCTCTTTCTGTAGAGACAAAGTTTTGTACCTCGTCTTGTGATAATTGTTTTAGCCAGCCATTTACTGCATTCACATTTTTACCGAACTTCGGCCCAGCCGTTTTAAAATTCAGCTTTAATTGATAGGACGTGTATTTCGTTTCATCAAGTTCAACATGGAACGCCTTCACATTTAACTCATCCATGACGATATCACGATAAGATTCCCAATCCATATCATTTTCATTATGCTCAAGTAATACAAGTTCCGCTAACGGCTGTTTTACTTTTAAAGAATGCTGATTACGATTACTTCTTCCAAGTTCAACAACTTGTAAAACTGCATCCATTTCCGCTTCTAATTTCGGCTGAAGTAGTGATTCATTTACAACTGGATAATCCTCTAAATGAACGCTACTTCCAGTTAAATTCAAATGAATATCTTCAGCGACAAACGGTGTAAATGGTGCAATTAATTTACTAATTGTCACAAGCACTTCATGAAGTGTCTCATACGCAGCTGCTTTTTCAGCATTCATACCAGACTCCCAGAAACGATTACGTGATCGTCTTACGTACCAGTTACTTACTTCATCTACAAGCGTCGCGATTTCACGAGCTGCATTCGTAAATTGATAATCATCAAGTGCAGTTCTCACTTTTTTCGTTGTGCTATGCAATCTTGATAATGCCCATTCATCCAATTTCGTCCGCTTTACGTCATACGTTTCGTTCGGATTATACTCATCTAAATTTGCATATAAAACGTAGAAGCTATACACATTGACTAATGTATCTACAAATTTAGATTTTGCTTCTAATACTGTTCTTTCAGAAAAACGCTTCGCATTCCACGGAGCACTGTCAACGAGTAAAGCCCATCTTAAAGCATCTGCACCAAACTTCTCTACTAAATCAACTGGATCTAGTGCATTCCCTTTACTTTTAGACATTTTCCGTCCTTCTTCGTCTAATACATGCCCTAATGATAACACTCGTTTATACGGTACTTTTCCCGTATATAGTGCTGATACAGCTAATAAACTATAAAACCAGCCGCGTGTTTGATCAATTCCTTCTGCAATTACATCTGCTGGAAACTGTTCTTCAAATAACTCTTTATTTTCAAACGGATAATGATATTGCGCAAATGGCATCGAACCACTATCAAACCAAACATCAATTACTTCTGGTGTACGCTTCATTGTACTTCCGCATTTTTCGCAGCAAACTTGCACTTCATCTACATACGGCTTATGCAATTCTAAATCTTTAGGTGTTTCTTTCGTACTATGCTTTCTTAAATCAGCAATACTTTTCGGAGAGAATTGATGATCGCAACTTTCACATTCCCATACGTTTAATGGTGTTCCCCAATATCTATTTCGGCTAATATTCCAGTCCACCATGTTTTCTAAAAACTTACCAAATCGTCCATTTTTCATATGATCTGGATACCAAGTAACAGTATCGTTATTTTGTAAAAATGTATCTTTAATTGCAGTCGTGCGGATTAACCAGCTCTCTCCTGCATAATAAAGAAGTGGTGAATCACAGCGCCAACAATGTGGGTAACTATGTTCATACTTTTCTTTATGGTAAAGTAAATCTTCCTTCGCTAAATAACGAACGATATCTACGTCACAATCTTTAACAAATTTCCCTTTCAAAAATGGTACTGCCTCTGTATACTCACCTTTCTCATCTACAACATGTAAGAATGACAATCCTTCACTTTGAACGACTCTATAATCATCCTCTCCGTATGCTGGAGCAATATGAACAAGTCCTGTACCACTATCTGCCGTTACAAAATCTGCTCCGATAACGCGGTAACCATTTGTAACTTCTTTCATTGGAAACGGTGCTGTGTAAGAAGTATTTAATAATTCTTCTCCTTTATGAACAGATAATACTTCATAGTTTTCTTTTAAAACATTTTGTACACGTTCTTTCGCAACAATGTATACATGACCTTCTTGTTTCGCTTTCACGTATTCCATATTTGGATGTACAGCGAGTGCAACATTTGCTGGAAGTGTCCAAGGTGTTGTCGTCCAACCTAGGAAGTATTCATTGTCACTATCTTTCACTTTAAACTTAACTGTTGCACTTAAATCTTTTACTATTTGATACCCTTGGGCAACCTCATGTGAACTTAGTGAAGTTTGACAACTTGGGCAATATGGTGAAACTCTATGCCCTTTATACAATAAACCTTTTTCATGAATCGTCCCTAAAATATGCCATACACTTTCGATATATGGATTCTCTAACGTAACGTATGGATCATCCATGTCTACCCAATAACCGATACTTTCAGTGAATTCACGCCACTGCTTCTCATATGTGAATACACTCTCTTTACACTTCTTAATAAATGGTTCAATTCCATACTCTTCGATTTCATGTTTACCAGAAATACCGAGTTGCTTCTCAACACCTAATTCTACAGGTAAACCGTGTGTATCCCATCCCGCTTTTCTTAATACTTTATAACCAGCCATCGTTTTATATCTTGCTACTACATCTTTAATTGTTCGTCCAAGCGCATGACCTACATGCGGTAATCCATTCGCCGTTGGTGGTCCTTCATAAAAAACAAACGATTGTGCGCCTTCTCGATTCTGAATTGATTGCTCGAAAATACTTTGCTCGTTCCACTGCTTACGAATACGTGTTTCTCTCCCTACAGCTGACTCTTTTACATCTACTTTCTTCATCTACAATCACTCCTTTTTATGTTTTAAAGCACACAAAAAACCCGTCCCTATGAAGTAGGGACGGGTTTAACCGCGTTACCACCCTAATTCTATTAGCTCTTCGCTAATAGCACTTAGCAACGTACTATCATACGTGTTCTTTGTAACGGTAGACATCCGTCCGGGCTTACTTACTTTCAGCCTCGGCTCCTCGGAGATGATTTTCAAATAACGTCTGCACACCGGCTTTCAGCAACATACCGGCTCTCTGGGGAACAGTACACTATTTTACTCTTTCTCGTCTTCAGATTTGTATACTTTGTTAAAAGTTATTTTATGCCATCAGGCGATGAATTGTCAACTAATTCAAAATATATTTTATCCCGCTTTAATGGGCAGTAAGACCCCCACCTCAAAATTCAGCGAAAGCAAAGAAGTTAGGTGGGGGGCGGGCTACCCATTAAAGTCCGATTGGTGAGGGCTGATAATCAGTGGGGGATGAAGAAAACCCCCACTGATTAAAGTTTCACTTTATTTATATCCTTTTTCATTCTTCTTATACAATTACTTTTCAAATTCTCGCAATACTGCTAAATTTTCATTATCCTCGATAAGTTCAGCAAAAAATCCTGACTCATCCTCACGAAGTACAATTTCAAGCTCTTCCTTCGCCTCTTCATTTCTGTTTAACTGCGCTAAATAACAAGCACGATCGTATCTCGCTAACAAATCACTCGCATCCATTGTTAATACTTCATTTGTTATTTTTTCTGCCTTTATCGTTTGGCCAGCACCATGATATGAAGATGCTAAAGAAAGAAGAATTGCTGTTTCATTCGGATGATGTATAGCGGCATTTTCTAATACATGAATTGCCTCTTCAAACCTCTCTTGACTTTGATATATTTCTCCTAAAGCAAGAAATGCTCTACTTACAAATGGTGTTTGCTCCGTTAATTGTAAGGTAATCTTTTCTGCCCTTCTTTCTTCCCCCGCTTTAAACAATACTTGTGCTTGCAGAAGAAGAGTATCATAATCATCTGGTAACTCTCGAACCATTTGCTTCGTTACTTCCGAAGCATCCCTTATCATATCCTCTTCCTCGTACTCTATGAAAAGATTTACAAGTTGCTTCGCTACATCATAATCCCATTTATTTTCTAACGATGTTTGCAATACACCTATTGCCTCTTTATTCATCGTCACATTCTCGTAAAATAGCGCAAATCGCTGCGCTGCCATACTATTTTTCGGATTTAACTGTAACGAAATTTCATATAAATCAATGATCGTAGTAATAATAGAAATTTCTTTCGCACGGTTTTTCATGCGATAAAAAGCTCTTGTAATTATAGATTTCTTCGGCTGTTCATTTTGTTGACGTTCAATCCATCTTTCTGTAACCGCAGATGCAGCATACATAAACGCCATACTTCTGTCTGCCTTTTTTACTTTTAATATATGAAGAAAATCTCGTATGTTAGACCATTTCTTATGTTGTTCTATCGCTTTTACATATACATCAAATATACGTTCATTATTCACATCTTTTTGTATCACTTTCATCGCAATTTCAATTGCTTTTGCATTTCTATTTTTCACTAATACTTTTGCATAATGATATAAAACTTCTGTATGCTCGCCATCTAATCGTAGTGCCTCTTCAATCTGTACTTGTTCTTTATCTAGTTCATTCATTGCTCCATACACATATGCAATCGCATCTAATCGCCATATTTCAGGTACTTCGTCCGCTAATTGTTCTAGTTCAGCCAGCAATTCTTCCTGGAGATTCATTTCTACTGAAAGCTGTGCCAAATATTCCATATTAATATGCAACGGCTCTTCTTTCATCGCCTGAACCATATGACTTTGTTCTTTAGAACGATTTTCTTCTTTTTCATATATTTCCGCAAGCTGTAAATGTACACCGACGAAATTCCCATCAAGTTCTAAACATGTTTCATACGCTTGTTTTGCTTCTGACAACTGCCCTAATGCCATAAGTGTTTCACCAATTCGGTAATACGGTAATGCCGTTTCCTTTTGTTCTATCGCCCTTTTATATCTTTTCATCGCTTGGCCATACTGTCCAATAGATTCATATAAAATACCTGTATAACAACCGTATTCACTTACTTCATTTCTTTCTTTGTCTAATGTTCTTAAGAATGCTATACCTCGCTGCACAAATACCGTTCCTTTAATTCGATTCACATATTCATCTAACGCGCTTGCTACATTATATTCGCTCTGTTTTATACCACTCTCTAACTTAGACAATGCTACTTTAAACCCTTCTTCACTTCCACCAAGTTCAACTTCAGCATCCCATAAAACCATTCCAGCGTTCATAAGGAAATCTTGGCTCTTTTCAATTTGTTTTTCGATACTGAGAATATATTCTTTTGCTTCCTTATATTGTTCTCTTGCCATATAAACTTGCGTAAGTCCGAAGTGAGAATATACATCATCATGATTTTCTTCTAAAGCACGAGTATACAATGTTTCCGCTTCTTCCAGACTATCATTTTGGAAATGGTAATCCCCAAGTTTTACGTATAGAGGTGCCTTATCATCACAATTCTCAATACCCTTTAATAAAACTTCTTTCGTACTTTCTTCATCCTTCAAATCAGATTCGTATATTTCCGAAAGTTTTGTATAAATGTAAGGTGCATTACTATCCAAATGAATTGCTATTTTAAGCCCTTTTATTGCTAAATATAATTTCCCTAAATGATGTGCACATCTCGCTCGCTCATACCATACATGTGCTTCATTTTTATACTCTCTTAACAGATCGTTAAAGATTTCATACGCTTCTTCATATCTTTCTAAATCTATCAATATTAACCCGTGATTCGTTAAAGTAAATCTTTCTGGACTACGTTCTAAAGCAACTTGAGAAAACTGAAATGCCTTATCAGATTGATCGATATACATATATGATAACGCAAGGAAACTCCAAGCGATCGGCTGATCTGCGTCTAATTGTAATGAGGAACGAAAACTTGAAATCGCTTCTATATAACTTTCCTGTTCAAAAGCATATCTTCCTTTTATTAAATGATATAAAGCACGATTATTTTTCTTCTCAACACTCGCAAGCATTTGTGCAGCTTTTTCTAATTCTTCCAGGCGAATAAAGCACTGCGCACCATGTAATTTAACAAAGTCCGAGTTTGGAAACTTCTCCATTAACTTATCGATACAATATAAAATAAATTCTTTATCTACTTCAACATCTAAATGCTTAACTGTATATAACCACGTATTCGGATTATCACTTGTTTCTTTTAAAAACTGTACTAACTTATGAATCCCTTCTTTATCGTGTTCATCTAAATGATCCGTTAAAGAAAAAATGGATTTGAAATAAGTATTTTCTTCTTCATTTAAAAATGATAGTTGTTCCTTCTTTTCTTTCGGAACAAATGTAATCGCTAAACAACCTGTATAACGATATTTTTCTTGTAACTTACTATATTCCACAATAACTGGTTCGATAAAGTTCGGATCTTGAACATAAAAAGCTTGCAATGTATCATCATATCCAGCTAGTACTTGTACATGTGACGCATGCTCAATATCTATACTTAATAAAACGGGAATCCCCTGATCTAACAGTCTCTTATAATTTTCTACATTCCCTTTAAAATAACGATATTCATAACCTAATTCTTCTAAATAAGAAACAGTGTCTGAAAACTTCGAGCCTGTCATATCAAAAATAAACTCTGCTATTTCATCTTGTGTACGTTTTTCTCCCCATAACTGCAACATCATTTCTAAACTTGTCGGAACACAATAATTATCCTTTTGTACAATCGGAACGATCGGTAGGTGAACCTTTTTGCCATCTGGATTTTTTTCTAAATTATGATATAAAGACTCTTTTAAACTTTTTTCTTCTTTTAATACCTGTTGTAAATCTGCAAGTTTATTCATTTTGTAAAGCGCTTCTGCACGTAAATGTACAAAGTAAGTTTTATACGCATGATAAGGAAGCTGATTATTTATGTTATCTATTACCGCTAACATCTCTTCATACTTCCTTAAATCTAATAAATATTTCACCTTTTCAAAATGAAAATATGGTACTTGCGGGAACTTTACAATCGCATCATCAATTAGCTGTAATGCACGTTTTTGTTCTCCTTGATTCGCATATAACTGTGATAATAAATAGGTAGATAGCTCTTCACAATCTTTATGCTGCATGCCAGCTACAAATTGTTCTTCTGCTTTCTCCCATTCACCTGTATGCATATAGACGTAGCCCCATTTATCAAAAACGGCACGTGCACTGTACTCCTCTGCCTTTTGCATATAGATTAAGGCTTCTTCATTTCGTTTCATTTCCAACAAACATCGTACTAACGTAAAATATGTTTTTGCTAAAAGATCAACTTCTATTTCTTCCTTATTTACCTCTTCTAATGAGTCTTTTAACAACTGTTCTACTTCAAGTATTTTCCGCTCATCAATTAACTCATCACAATATAAAGAGAGCGTTCTCATATTTGGGAATTTTTTATAGGCGTAGCGAATGAGGAATGAACTGTATTGGTGCATAAGCCCTTCATCGGTAAGACGTATTAATATGTCAAACTCCTTATGTGAAGGAACATTAGCAAGCCAATTCTTCAAATAAGATAAAGTATTCTTTTCTTTTATATATGAAATTTCATTATTTATTTCCTGTAATCCATCTATAAATCTCTTGTCTTTCAAACAAGCATCTAACTGCTTAAAATCTAGCATGTATTCACCTCGAATATTTATTTGCACTGCTACTTGCTTAGATTTTACACATCATATTATAGGTATTCAACTATAATCTCTTATAATGGATAATATTATTTAATATTATTCGAATTTATAACAAAATATAGTAAAAACGATTGTTGTTCTCTGTATTTTGTTTGATTATATGGAATAACGTAACATGAGCTCTTATCTTTCAAAAGATGAACACTGTATAGAAAATTATATCGGCGATCTTCAAAATATGTCAGCGATTATACAGTGAATATCGACTTGCCGACAAAAAATGACATTTTTCTCATTTATTAAATTTCAAATCTACAAAAACACCGTAATGGTCACTAGGAAATACGCCAGATGAAGTTAGTGCCGAATCCCCAAATATAGATACGTTTTCAATTATAGGAAGTCTCAATAGGTCATTTTCTTGCATCATAATCCAGTCATACCTTTTATCTTTCTTTACCTCTCCTCTTAAATTCGGATTCTTTCTATAATCTAAAGTTGGTTGAACTTCTTTAAGCTGCGCTACATCTATCCAGTGATTTCTAATTAAATCTTCATGAACCCTTGAATGTTCATCATCATAAAAATCACCACATAATAATTCGTAATCACTTACTCTATTTGCAATCCAATTATTCACGGCATTCATTTGTTCTTGTCTTATCCTATTAGATTTTCAATTTAAATGAACATTCATTACTCCAAACTTACAATCTTTATATGTAAAGATGCTTTGAATGGCACAATAATTCAATTCCTCTATGTCGGTTTCCCAAATTGCTTCTTCAGCTATAATAGGTATTTTGCTTAAAAAGGCTAGGCCTTCATCTGGAGAATCAGGGTACTCCTTAAATATACAAAACGGATACCCTACTTGATTTGCTATATACTGTGCAACATTTTTCTTTGAATTCAAATTAACACAACTTCTAACCTCCTGTAGAGCAAGAATATGTGGAGAAATAGTTCGAATCTCCTCACAAATAGCTTCTAATCTCTCCACCCAAAGACTATCATGGTTCCATATATTGAAGGTAGCAATCCTTAATAAATCGCTATCTTTCAACATTCTACGTCACCAAATGTAATTTTCATATTCGGAGCATATACTAAAGAAGAATGCATTTGAAATGCTTTAAAAAATCGGAGTTCAGCTTCATATTGAGCTAGCGCATCATCATATGTTAATCCTCTAGCCATTAAACGTTCTATAAATCGCTGTTTATCACCTGGATCTCCTGCAATCCCTTCTTCTTTTAATGAGTGATACAACTTTTCTTTATCATTATGATGCATATTAGAATCTAAAAAGTTCACTTTATCACTTACTCTACATTCAATATTTTTCACGCCTAGTTCACTTAAAAACGTCGGTATTTTCATACCAATATTTCCATCTTTTCCGCTTCTCTGCGTGTCACTTTCAAATAATTGCTGCAAAGCACCTAGCCTAATAATTTCCGATTGTTTCTCTCCATTTATATAATATGAAGACATATTTGATATCCAATGTGGCTCAAAACAAATTATTTTCCCTCCACTTTTAACTGAATGCATCATTTTTTGTAGCATTGTTTTTGGTGAACTCATATGTAATAAGAAGGCATGACAGATTGCTATATCATATGTATCGTTCAATTCAATTTCTGTAGCATCTCCCTCAAGAAATTGTGTCTCATATGGAAGTAAACGAAACAACTCTCTCGCTTCAGCAAGTAATGTTTCTCCACTATCAATACCTGTATACTTTGAACCTCCTGGAAGTAACGGCATTAATACTAAGCCTAAATAACCATATCCACAACCGAAATCAACAATATGTACTGGCTTAGTAATCTTCCAAACTGTATTTACTAAAAAACTTACATAATCGTCGTTGTAATATAAATCTCTTGTGTTTTTTAAATATATTAGTTTGCTGTTCCAATCATACTCTTCCAAAACCTACGCCTCCTTTTATATACAAAACTATAGTTCTCCATTTGATAAACGGATTCCTATGTTTCTAAAAATTTTAGCGCTGTTGAGTTCTAATTAAAACGTTATATTGCACACGCTCTTTACCCTCCGCCTATTCAACAAATTAATCTTGAAAAAGTAAAAAGGATTACATACCTGAAACGATATACAACCCTTTTATAATAATATCGAAATAAACAGAAGATTAGTTAGTACAATCACAATCCGAGCAATCCGTACAATCTATTACTTCACAATCTAAATTTCTCTTTTTTTTGCTTCTTTTTAAATAAAAATATAGTAGTACCATAAATAATATGCAAATAACAAAAGCTATTGTTGCTTCTATATATTTTTCATAAATGATAAAACCAATTCCACTTCCACCTGATATAAAAATTAGAATTATGTAAATCCAGAACATGTAAGTATTTACCTCCGTTAATATGTGGTTTAAGATATAATCCATATAATACTAGATGCAATAAATAGTCCCATACCATTTCCACTTAATAAGCCGGTAGTTACTCTTAACAAATTTGTGCTGCTTCGCCATTTCCACTTTTGGCTGAATCCATCGATTAATAATGGAATTTGAGCAAAAAAGGATAGCAATAATGAGAGACTAAACGAAGGTGTTATTAAAAAGTAAATTGGAAACATACAGAAACCAATCAGCATACCTGTGCATCGTGCACATAAAGGTATGTTTTTTTGTAGTTTAAGAAAACTCCTCTCCGGTATTCTATGACAAGGAATATGCAAAATAAAACCTCGAATCAATACAGATCATCCTCTCTACAAATATTTTAATTGATTTCACAACATAATTATAGAGTTCTTACATTTCATAACATATAACTTCTTATAGTTTCAAGGCTTAGTCGGCAAAATAAAAAAAGACAAATTAGGTTAATGATCTCCTAATTTGTCTTTTTTACTATAGCTTTATTTTACATCTCCTGAGGAGCATCCACCCCAAGTAAACGTAATCCCTCTTTTAATACAACCGTCACAGCATACACTAATGCAAGTCTGTTATCTTTCTCTTCGCTCTCTTCCAATATACGCACATTTCCATAATATTTATTGAACGATTGTGCTACATCTAAGACATATTTTGAAATGATTGATGGCTCATTTTTGTTGAAAGCTATTTCAATTACTTGTGGGAATTTATTGAGTAATTTTACGACGCTCCAGCTATAATCATCTTTTAATGCAAACGTACACGTTTCAAATTCTACACTTTCTTTTCTTAAAATAGAGCAAGCACGTGCATGTGTGTACTGTACGTACGGTCCTGTTTCTCCTTCAAATTTCAGCATGTTTTGTAATGAAAATTCAATATTATGCATACGTTCATTTTTTAAATCGTGGAAGATAACTGCGCCAACACCAACTTGCTTCGCTACTTCTTCTTTCTGTTTTAAGTTTGGATTTTTCTCTTCAATATTTTGTTTTGCAAGTTCGATTGCTTCCTCAAGTACTTCTTCGAGTAAAATAACTCTTCCTTTACGTGTGGACATTTTCTTACCATCTTTTAAAATGAACCCAAACGGTACATGTTCCATGCCCTCTACCCAATTGTAACCAAGCTTTTTTAATACAGTGAAAAATTGATTAAAGTGTAAACTTTGTTCCGGGCCAACTACATAAAGGGCTTTATCAAATGCATATGTGTTTTGACGATATAACGCTGCCGTTAAGTCACGCGTTGCGTAAATCGTTGCACCATCGGATTTTCTAATTAAGCAAGGCGGCATTCCCTCTTCTTCTAAATTAACGACTAACGCGCCTTCTGACTCTTCAAGCAAATCATGCTCCTCTAAAATCCCAATAAAATCTTCCATTAAATTATTATAAAAAGCTTCTCCTTGAAAATTAGTAAATTCAACACCGAGAAGTTCATAAATACGAGAAAATTCTTTTAAGGATTCGTGACGGAACCAATTCCAAAGCTCAACAGCTTCTTCATCACCTTCTTCTAATTTCTTAAACCAAGCACGCCCTTCTTCTTCTAGTTCTTCGTCGTCTTTTACCTCTTCATGGAATTGAACGTATAACTTAAATAATTCACGGATTGGATCCTCTTTCACTACTGCTTCATTTCCCCATTTTTTATAGGCGGTAATTAACTTTCCAAACTGTGTTCCCCAATCCCCAATATAATTAATTCCTACAACTTCATAACCACATTTTTCAGCAATATGTTTCAGTGAATTTCCAATCATTGTAGAACGTAAATGCCCCATTGAAAAGGGTTTCGCGATATTAGGAGACGAATAATCGATAACTACAGTCTTTTCACATCCAAAATGATTTTGGCCGTACTCTTCTTTCTCCGCTAAAACCGTTTTTAATACTACATCACTTACAATTTCACGATTAAAAAATACATTTACATAAGGACCGACGGCCTCTACTTTCGTAAAAAACGGATCACTTAATTTCTCTGCAACTTCTTTTGCGATAATAGCAGGTGCTTTTTTATATTGCTTCGCTAATAAAAAGCATGGGAAGGCTGCATCTCCAAATTCATCTTGTTTCGGTGTTTCGATTAAATCTAAAATTTGTTTTTGCGTTAATTCATTCGTGAAAATATTAGATAAACTTTCCGCAAAATGCATTTTATAATCCATAATTTAACCTCCTTATTTTTTAAAACACAAAAAACTCGTCTCTAAAAAGAGACGAGTTTAAACCCGTGGTACCACCCTTGTTGTTCATTACGAACCACTTTCCCGTTTATAACGAGGACAGGGGGCCTCGGCTTACTCTACTATTCGTTCAAGAAGCATCTCCGAAGTGCGCTTCATCTTTTTCTTCCACACTAGGCTCACACCATCCCCAGCTCGCTTTCCTTCTAAAAAAGACTACTCTCTTCATCACCGACAGTATATTTAATTAATTATTGCTTATTATACATCTTTTCAAACAATTAGCAAGGGTCAATTACACCAAAGTGAAACTTAGCACTTTTTCTTTTGTATACGTGAAAATTATGTTTTTCAAATCTAGAACTACGGAAATGGTCTTTCAGAACGACACGCTTTCTCGCCACACGCTTCGCTTCTGCAATTGTATCATCAGTAATATCTTGATACAAAGCGAAGTGTTTTAATCCTTTTATTCCATCTGATTCAATAACAGTTTCTTCAAACATCGGATCAAGATATACGACATCATAACTATTATCTTCACATTGTTTTAAAAATGCGTAATGCTCAGTTTGCTTTACATCAATTCGTTGCATTGCTTCATCAATTTCAGAAACGGATGAAGACCATGTTTTCAAACCATTTTCCATAATATAAGCCATATATTCATTGCCTTCAAGTCCTGTTACTTTTCCGCTTTCACCAACAATATAGCTAGCCACAATACTATCTGATGCCATACCGAGCGTACAATCTAACACTGTCATTCCACTCTCTAATTGCGTGGCTTGTACAAACGGATCGTGTTCTCCGCGCATTAATCTTTTCACACGAAACATCGCCGAGTTTGGATGAAAGAAAAACGATTCTTCCGTACCTTTTGGATAAATAGCTAATCGGTTCTTTCCTACGACAAGCACATCTTGTTCATACTGCTCATGCAGCTTATGTACTGGTATGTCATTACGTTTAACGAAAGAACGATTTAATTCTGCCGCTACCTTATTTGCATAATCTGTCATTTCTTTGTTCGTTCTTCCTGCTGTTGTTACTATCATTGTTTCACCTCTATATAAAGAAAAGAGGGAGATTTACTCTCCCCCTTCTTTAGCAATTCTTTTCGAAAGCTTGCTCTAAGTTCGTAATAATTTCATCCATAGTTGCACCTTCAATTTCATGACGGTGAATGAAGTGAACAACTTCTTTTCCTTTTAATAATGCCATAGATGGTGAAGATGGAGGAATTTCTCCGAAGTATTCACGCATTTTTGCAGTAGCATCTTTATCTTGACCTGCGAATACAGTTACAAGATGGTCAGGTTGTTTTTCAGCACGAACAACCGCTTGACCTGCTGATGGACGTGCTAAACCAGCTGCACAACCACAAACAGAGTTTACAACTACTAAAGTTGTACCTGTTACGTTTTCCATAAATTCTGTTACAGCTTCTTCTGTAGTTAACTCTTCAAACCCAGAACGCACTAATTCTTGACGCATCGGGATTACCATTTGGCGCATGTATTCTTCATAAGCATTTGACATCTTGTAATCTCTCCTTCAACTTTCATTCCAAATTCATCATATCACGCTCTATTAATAGGTGCAAAAGAAAGATAACGATGATTTCATTTTTTTGTAGGGATTTCACAAATCCCTTCGCGGCAATGTCCAACTGGGACCAGCTTTCTATTGTTAGCGATATAATCGTATACTTTACTTCCAAAACCAAGTACGATAGATAGCTTTATAAAAGGTACGGCAAGCCAATAAGATGGAACGGCCTTTGCTAATACATGTATGCTATGAATGCCGTCATACCATTTATTATTTTTAAAAATATACAATCTTTGTTCCATCTTACTTTGTAGTTCTTGAGAAAGTTCATACTTCTCAACTACATCTTCATCTCGAAATGAAACAAATTTCATCTTACCCTTTTTATCTAATTTTTTCGTACGTTCTGCAACCGCCGTACACATCGGACACCAACTATCATAGAAAACAATCATACATTATTCCCCTTTACGAGACTCCGTCATTTGTTTCCATACAGAACCTTTTGCTTCTTCGCCGCCTTCAATACGCTCTAATGCTAAGCGCGATTGCATAGCTACTTCAAACTCTGGATCATCTTGCGCTGCTTTTAATGCAGGAATCGCACTTTCGTCTCCTAGTTCAAATAAGAACATCGCTGCACGCCAGCGAACTAATTTACTTGGATCTTTCAGAGATTTAATCATAACGAACATCGCTGCTGGATCACCTACATCTGATAAGCAATCGCCCGCTGTACGGCGAACACTTACTGAACGATCTAATAACGCTTTATATAATAACGGCAATACTCCATCACCTTTTACCATACCTAAATAAGCTGTTGCTAAACGGCGGATTGAAACTTTTTCATCATCTAACGCCATCTTCAACACTGGAATATCTTCTTCTGTAGGATCCATTTGTTCTAATGCTGCAAAACGATTTTTCCAGTCCGCATCTTTCATCATCTCTTCTGTTACTTTATATGGCTCACGCTTTTGAATCGTTACTTCAACAGCACCTGCTTGGTTTAATAATTCTTTAACCGTTTCATTTACACGTTCTTCCGGATAAGCAGCAACAATCTCTTCTACTACTTCTTTCCCGATTTCTTCAAAATTACCGTAACGTGTACTTTGTTCCACCCATTTACGCTCTTTTACAACGTTTGGTGCAGACATTTGTACTTTCATAATGGATTCTTTAAAACGATCTGGTAAACCAACACGTTCTTCCGTCGTTCCATCTGTTAACTTTACTTGCATTGGAATTGTAAAGAACATTTGAACAAACACCTTCACTTCTCCAAAATGAGCAAGTTGTTGTTCTTCACTTTCTTCTACTACTTCTTCGCCGAAAACAGCACGAACTTGTTGTAATAAAACTTTCCAGTCATACTTTGCATTTCGCTCGACTGCTAAAAAGTCAGCTACATGATACACACCTTTAATACCTTCAATTTTCAAAATTTCTTGCACTTGCATTGGTGCTTGTTCTTTATTTTCATTTGTATAATTATTACGTGCTCCTGATGGTAATACTTCATTCAAAATAACTTTCATTGTATTTGGACTTGGCGTCGGTTCAATTGCTTTAATCTTCACGTAAAAACTCTCCTTTATTGCGTGTTCTTAGGTGTATTGTAACATGTTATCACTCTATACTCCTACTGGGATGCTTAATTTTACTACTTTCTTCCCGCTACCATACTATTTTATTCTATTTACATTTCAAATTAGGAATGAGGTTTTAAAAGCTTTCGTTTCCGATGATTTTTATTTTTTATCCATTTCTTGAGGCATCGCCAGTATTTTTGAAAAAACACGCTAAGCAAAAAAATATAATAAGCTGGTCATATAGATAACTTATGTACATAATTTTCGTTATCGGTAGCAACAAAAAGGAGGATTCCTTACGCTCCGAAGGGATCCTCCTTTTTTATTTTCTATCACTTGATTCATCTTTTTATACATTCCTATCCTGTAATGGGTTTTACGGTTCTCGTTTGTTACTGGATTAGCCAAAAAACGTCATAACATTTTGTATACTCTTTACTTGTTTTTTCAAAAAAGCTGGCGGTATCCCTTCTTTAAGTTTATTAAAATACTTTCCACAATTTTTTCCGAAGCTATTACTTAAAATCACCTTTTATTACGATGCCCCCTCCCGCCTTCTCTCCAAAAAGGTAATACTCTCAATCACAACTTCCGTTCTATATACTCTCTTGCCTTGCTCATCATCGTAGTTACTCGTCTGAATACGCCCTGTAATCCCAACAAGAGAGCCCTTCGTACAATATTCAGTTACATTCTCAGCCGATTTTCGCCATATGACACAATTAATAAAATCGACTTGTTGTTCACCTAAACTATTTCGAAAACCTCTATTCACTGCAACACATACTCGTGCATACGCAACACCTTGCTTTGTGTAGTATAATTCTGGCTCCTTTGTCAATCTACCGATTAATACAACTCGATTCATCATAAGTTATACCACCTCTCATATTTTTCTTCATTGTAAAGAAAAATGTGTGAAGGGTAAAAAGCTTAAAATAATATACTTTATAATAAAAAATATATTTTTATATCTTATAAAAACAAAAAAGAAACCGTACATCCTTTAAACATGTACGGTTTCAAAAAATTATACTTCACTGCATGAAATGTAATATCCTCCGCGGGCCATCTTGATTTCCGCACGATATAATACTTCTTCTAAGTAAAAAGTTATCGGTTTTACTTTACTCTCAAATTTCAGTTGTTCATTACATTCAGCTGCATAACTTTCAATAGCTGAAGTAATAACTTCTCCCGGTGGATACGTTAAAGCATCATCTAGTTCTATGAAAAAACTTTTAGAAAATAGTTTTTTCATAATCCCTTTCTTCTCTTTCATCATATTCCATCCCCTTCAATTTAAGGTTACCAACATCCATATTATACCACATCATCAATTTATCTTTGAAAATAAAAAAATCCTGCATTTTTCACGCAGGATTTTTTTATTAGTCATTTTTCGTAAAGTAAGAAACGAAACGAAGAATTTCTAAGTATAACCATACTAATGTAAGCATTAGTCCCATTGCAGTGTACCACTCCATATATTTCGGAGCTTGACTACGTACACCATTTTCGATTAAATCGAAATCTAGTAATAAGTTTAATGCAGCAACTACGATAACAACTGCACTAATAATAATACCGATTGTACCACCTTGGTGAATGTACGGAACAGTTACACCGAACATGTTTAGTAGAAATACGACTAAATACATAACCATAATTCCAAGTGTTGCTGCCATCACGCCTGTACGGAATTTATCCGTTACTTTTACTACGCGTGTTGCATATAACACTAACATCGCAAATAGAATTGAGATTGTTAGTAATACAGCATTTAAAACGATAGAATCGCCAAACTTCATTGTATAAACAGCTGAAATACTACCTAATACAACCCCTTCTACTGCCGCATAGATTGGTGCACCAAAAGGTGAAATACGCGGGAAGAACATAGACGCAAATGCGATGATTGCCGCAACGATTAAAGCGCCAATTAATACTGGCATCTTCATCGTACCCTCTATCATCTGTATGTATGAATAGACAGACGTTGCAAGTAGCAAGATAAGCATAATAAACGTTTTGCCTACTGTTCCGCCAATAGTCATCGCCGAAGCACTTGCTCCTTCTTTACGGAATGCCTCTTTTTTCAACATTGGATTAGATGTTCTCATTTTTTCCCTCCTAAAATAGGTTCTACCAATAGTGTAAAGTTTTTCTCTTTACTTTTCAATATATGCAGCTTGTTTTTATTTTAATCCTTCAACAATGTCGGATAGTTCACTCCATCTTTCCATCGTTTTTTCTAACTCTTCTTCTGTTTTTTGTTGTGCTTCAGACAATTCTTGCGCTTTCGTAAAATCAGAACCAACATTCGCAAGCTCTTCTCCAATTGATTCTAGCTTTTCTTCAAGTTCCGCAATTGTATCTTCAATTGTTTCCCATTCGCGCTGCTCGTTATATGAAAGTTTACGCTTACGTTGTTGCTTCGGTGCTTCTTCTACTACTTTTTTCTCTTTCTGCACTTCCGCTTTCTCAATAAGTTCTCTCGTTTTTTCCATTTCTAAGTAATCCGTATAACTACCTAGAAATTCGCGCACTTCTCCTTCTCCCGTAAAGATGAACAATTCATCTACTACTTTATCTAAGAAGTAACGGTCATGCGATACAGTTAAAACGACACCTGGGAAATCTTCTAAATAATCTTCTAACACAGTTAATGTTTGTGTATCTAGATCATTCGTAGGCTCATCCAGTAATAGTACGTTCGGTTCTCCCATTAATATACGTAATAAATATAAACGTCTTCTCTCGCCACCAGATAATTTGCCAAGCGGTGTACCATGTGAATGCGGTGGGAATAAGAAACGTTCTAACATTTGAGACGCACCAATTACTTTTCCGTCTGTCGTATGAATGACTTCCGCGATTTCTTTAATGTATTCAATCATACGTTGGTTTAAATTCATTTCTTCATTTTCTTGCGTATAGTAAGCAATTTTTACTGTTTGTCCAACTTCAATTTCACCACTATCAGGAGATATTTTACCTGCAAGCATATTTAATAGCGAAGATTTCCCGCTCCCATTCGCTCCAATAATTCCGATACGATCGCCTGGTTTCACGATATGATTGAAGTTGTTTAATACTGTTTTATCGCCAAATTTTTTCGTTACATCTTTTAACTCAAGTACTTTTTTCCCAAGGCGACTACCGCTAAGCGCAATATCAACTGACTGTTTTGCAGCTGGCCCTTCTTGACCTTTTAACTCTTCAAAACGTTGAATACGTGCCTTTTGCTTTGTCGAACGAGCTTTTGCACCACGGCGAATCCACGCTAGTTCACGGCGATATAAGTTTTGACGTTTTGATTCTTGCGCAAGTTCTTGTTCTTCACGAAGTGCTTTCGCTTCTAAAAACGTACTGTAATTTCCTTCATAACTATACAATTTTCCATTATCTAATTCGAAAATACGATTCGTCACACGATCTAAGAAATAACGATCATGGGTTACAAGTAATACCGCACCTGTGTACCTTGCTAAATATTCCTCTAACCACTCAACTGTCTCATGGTCAAGATGGTTCGTAGGCTCATCTAAAATTAATAGATCCGGTGTTTCAATAAAACACTGCGCCATCGCAATACGTTTTTTCTGCCCACCAGATAAATTTCCAACAGTTGCTGTGAAATCCGTAATTCCTAGTTTCGTTAATAACGATTTTGCATTCGCATTTGCTTCCCACGCACTCATTGCGTCCATACGTTGTTGCACTGCAAATAATTGTTCCTGTACCTTTTCATTACTTGGATCTTTTTCGATATGTAATAGCGCCTTTTCATAATCACGAAGAAGACGAATTAAAGGTGTATCACCATGGAAGACTTGCTCTAATACTGTTAATTGTTCATCAAACTCTGGTTGCTGTGATAAATAACTAATTGTATATCCACGTGAATGAGTCATATCACCTGTGTCAGGAATTTCTGCCCCTGCAATAATTTTTAATAAAGTTGATTTACCAGTACCGTTTACACCGATAATTCCGGCACGTTGTCCTTCTGCAATACTAAATGATAATCCATCAAATAACGGTTTCTCTCCATATGATTTTGATAAGTTTTCCACAGTTAACATTTTCATATTTGTGCATTCCACTCTTTCATAAATTGTTCAATAAACTGTTCCATATAACGATGACGAACTTCAGCCTCTTGTTTTGCTGCATTCGTATTCATTAAGCCTTTTAGTTTTAAAAGTTTTTCATAAAAATGATTTAAAGATGGGTCATTATTTTTTCTATATTCATCTTTCGTCATCACTTCACGAGGAGGAATAGTTGGATCATACATTAATCTCCCTTTCGCCCCGCCATACGCAAATGTGCGAGCTATTCCAATTGCACCAAGAGCGTCTAAACGATCTGCATCTTGAACAATCTTCCCTTCAATTGACTCCACTTTACCGCCATGACCACCTTTATAAGACATATTGGCGATGATATGAAGAACATGCTTACTGTCCTCTTCTTCAACATGTAACTCTTCTAACCAATCAGAAACTTTTTTCATTCCTGCTTCTTCACTTTCATTTAACTTCTCATCTGCCACATCGTGAAGTAATGCTGCCATTTCAATTATAAAACGATTTCCTCCTTCTTGCTCGGATAAAGAAATCGCCAGTTTATGTACACGCTCAATATGATACCAATCATGCCCACTCGCATCTTTTTCTAAAATATGTTTTACAAAAGTAATTGTTTTTTGAATCTTTTCTTGTTTTGTCATTTTATCTTCACCCAGTTACTTATTGTAACACGCCCGCATTTTTTCATCACATATTTTCTTGTCCGCCCATACACTAGGTGGTAGGCATCATCATGAAGGAGGAATAAACATGTTCTATAATAATCAACCGCCTTACCCACAACAACCATTTTACCCTCAGCAACAAGAACAAAGATATACAGAACAATATGAAGAACAAGAGTTACAACAGCAAGAGCAACAATATGAACAAAATCCATACGTAACACCACAAAAACAAGGACCTGAATACCCTCAAAACCCTTATGACACACGTCCAAATTTTGAATATCCTAAAAATCCATATGCAGAATCACAAAATCAGGAACAACAATTTCAACAAAATCCATATGTAGCACCACAGAATCAAGAACAACAATTTCAACAAAATCCATATGTAGCACCACAAAATAAAGAACAACAATTTCAGCAAAATCCATATGCAGCACCACAAAATAAAGAACAACAATACCAACAAAACCCATACCCAACTCAACCACAACAACCGCAATACCAACAACAAATGTATCAACCAAACTATGACGCACGTGTCTCACCACCTAAACCACCAACAATCGATCCAACTCAACCACAAATTTTACCGCCTGGACCAACATTAGATATTACACAACCACAAATCTTACCACCTGGACCAATTACAGAACCGACACAACAACAAATTCAGCAAGTTGTCGGCACACAATTTTTGCCTTTAAAGAAACCTGTACTAGATTTCGTAAAACCTTGGGTAGATTACGGTTTAAATGAAGCAAAACATACATCTCACGAACACGCATTAACAGAAGTTGCTGCGATTATGTTTTTAGTTGGGAAAGGATTTAATCCGACAATTGCGCATTATATTGTAGAATCTTGGGAGAAGAATGAGCAGTTTTAGGGTTGTTTATTTTTTATTAAATAAAACTATAAAAGCGTCACAAGTGCCTGTTATACAAGCATTTGTGACGCTTTTTATTTGTTATATTATATTCTACTTCAAAAGGGTATTTCATATTTTTTACGTGTTTTTATATTATTTGTGAGCAAAATGTGAGCAAATAATAACCTTTTAATTAAACTGTATTAGCTTGAATTCTAATTTAAAACGATTCTTTTAACATAAATTTCTACGATAAATCTTGAATTATAATCATTTTGATAAATAGCTATTACCGTTCTCATTGTTGAACTTGCGTACGGAAAATATACCTTCCTATTATATAGTTTCATTTCGTTTCATAAGTCTTATTAAATACTTGTTTATCTGATAAGGTTTTTCCACGATATCACTACTTGTTATTAATTCGTGGCTGTTTTTATTCTTGATATTAAGACTGTTTTTGTGAGCATTTCGTATAAGTGCGATTTAAGGGATTAAAGCTATTTTCAAAGACGACATATCAGCGATAATTTATGTCTATTCTTTTTAAGTGTTAGCAAGTTCGTTTGCAAACTTGTTAGCACTTATACATAATTTTTTACTCTAATAAAATAACATGTTCCAAATCATACAAATTTGCTTTTGGTTTGGCATAAATGATTTGAGTAAGACCATATTTATCTGACTCTTGATTCACCACTTCTGCTACTTCAAGACCAGATATTATCTTCGTACTTAGACTAGATGTAACAAATTTATCACCTTTATTAATTTTTTCAGCCTTATCTTTTGGGATGTTTTCAATTTTAAGAACTTTCTTCTTCTCATCGTACCCTGTAACAAACCCTAGAATAGATTGATCAGTTTGCAATGTTACTGCCAAACGATTCGTTCTTTCATCTTTAGACATCAAATTTACGATAGAGGTAAACTGCTCTTCACTTTCTACCTTCCCATTAAAACCGTCTGTTGTAATTACAGACATGTCACGCTTTATACCATGTTGTGCCCCTTTATCAATAGCAACCCGATCATACCATTTGTCCAACGTACGATTTATTACAGTAGCATTCATAAATTTATGTGTTCCCTGTTCCTTTAATTCTTTATTCTTATTGTATAGTTTTTCTAAATTCTCTTTATCATTTTTCAACATATAAATTCGTGCATTTACTACTTCATACTGCTGTAGTCTCTTTTTTAAAAGTCTATTCTCTTCATATATTTGATGAGTTTCTTCGATATTTTTAGAGACGTTTTTTATATAATTATTATTCATAAAAAAATACACTACAGTTAATATAGCCGCCATAATTAGCAAAAGTAACACTATTTTACAACTTAACATTCTTCTAAACATCATAATTATTCCTTTCTTGTATAATCAATATAAATTTTAATAGGAATAACTAAAGAGTATATTAAGATTTAATAATTTTTATATAAATATTATTAAGGTTTTCTTCCCTATAAGCCCTACTATACACGGCCATTAACTACTCAAATTCCAAAAACGTTATCTTTTCTGTAGAATTATAGGAAAGGATGGTGTTTTTAATATGAATTTACCGATTATTGACGAACTAGAATTTTTTCTAAAGAGCTGCAACGATATATGTCACCACAGAAGTGCTGTTCCTTTTTATTTTGCTCTTATATATTTTTAATCACATACATCTTCACAAACACATAAGATTGTTATCTTTAGAATAAGCAGTTAGCTTTTACTAACTGGGCTTTTATATAAATTAAGATCGTCACTTGAATTAGAAAAATGAGGTTACATCCTATAACTTTTTTCAGACTATTTCATATTCCATTTTCGAAAAAAGTGCTCTTCATTACTGGAGTTGGTTGATGGTTGTAAAAAGAACCACCTTTTTATTTATGACAAAATAAAATTTTTTATAAAAGACATACAATTAACAAACATGACTACATATGATATATTGCATCCTCTCTTTTTAGACTGAATAATCTTTACAAAAGGGCACTTTCCTAAGTGCTCTTCTAATTACATACCAAATAGTTTTTTGTTTAAAATAATGGCTACAGAACAATTGGACACATTCTCCAATTTATTTACCTCTAGATCCATGTTAAAATCGCTTGTGAGTATGACATAACTTATCCTAGTCAAGCACTGAAACATTTCATGCAGGGCTTCTTTTTTCATCAAGCCGTTATTTAATTATACTGACTAGCTTGACGTACAAAGTAACGTTTTTGTTCAATTTCTTGAAATTCATATATTTTTATAATCAATAATTATTTATACTATTAAAGTCCCTAACAGTTATTATTATAGTATCGACAATTGCAATAACTTTACTTCCAACTTAATAATACTTCTCGATTTTCACCCCCTTGAAGCGCAGCTTGGGGTTGATTCAATTTTAATAAAGGTTTTGTATCAAAATTGCACCACCATTAAAAACATAAATACAATGTCGTGTATTCTTTTTCAATGTATGTTTAGATGAAAGAGCACTTTTCAGGGTGCTCTTTCATTTTTAAAAGGATTTTGTTTAAAATATAAAAATAAAAACATATTTAGTTAAACCACTCATATATTTTTATAGTGTTGTCATTGGCATAATGGAGTGCTCTTCAGGCACTCCTATTTTTTTGATTACTAAATAACTAATTTGTTAAAATGAACACTTTATATTTTATAATTAAAATTTTTCAATATAAATGCAAACTGTTATCATTTTCTTTAGAGCTATATCAATATAAAAAATCACTGTACAGTGTCTTTTCTTTATGCAGAAGTAAGCTAAAAAACTTTATAAAAGAACGCCAATTTATTTAAAGTAAGAACAAACGTCATTTTATTTGGATAGGAATTGCACTTGCATAGCAACGGCATTGACTTCAGCTGTATTTCAGAAAAGTATATCCCTTCAATCAAAAAAGCCAAATTCTAATGCGTGACTATACAATAGAAGAATTTCCGATTGTTTTACTAGAACATATTGAAGAAGTTTGGTATCAACTTAGAAGACAAAACAAGTTAGTTCGGCTGTCTTAAGACAAATTCGTTAGCTATCAAAAGTAATGATTAACTGGGAAGCCCTCACTTCAAACAGTCCGTTAGGACGTTAAGTGGCGGGTAGCTCCCGGAAGCATTATCTGCTCAAGTGTCCATTTTATTCAATAAAAAGAAAGCACCTGTGCTAGTAGGGACTCCTTTAATGTGATAAGTAGTTTTCAATTAGCATTAAAATAAATTACAAACCTGTAAGCCTGTCCTTCTATCCAATATATGCTTGTCCTTCTCAAAAAGTGAAAACAAAAGAGAGCACTCTCACAATAAGTGCTCTCTTTTGAAAAAAATAGGGGAACAGGTTGGATACCGTTCAGTATCATTATATGATGATTCTCCCCAACTATAACTAATATATCTATTAAAATCGTTTAATGTGTAATTTTTATATAACAAAGAAAAAAGCATCTAGTATAGATGCTGTTTGTTATCTTTTCTCTTTTTTGCATTTGCAATTATAATCAGTTATTGTGCATTCTGCCCTATTGTAATTGCAAAAAGCTAAAAAATCTGATAAGACCGCGAGACTTTTTTGAAAAAACGCTCTACAGTCATATGATCTTTTCTTTTTTATTAGTAAAAGTTGATTGTAACCCCATCCCCTACTGTCCCAGAGATACGACATAGATATTCCTCATTCCCTTAACTTTTACATATGTTTCATCAAATCTTCAGGAATTGCTTGTTAATTTAAAATGGATATTGATTAAATCTTTTTCCATAAATCAATGCTTACTTACTTTATTTTTTGCATATAAAAGGTTAAGAAGCTGCATATATTCATCTTCTTGTCCAATATCAAATCGTTTACCCTCAATCATTTTTCCATATACTTTTTTAGTCATAATTAAAGAATGTATCGCATCTGTTAATTGATATTCCCCCCCAACACCAGGTTGAAGCTTTTTTAATAATGGAAAGATATCCGGTGTGAAAACATATCTACCAATTACTGCGAGATTAGATGGAGGGTTTACTTTTGGTTTTTCAACAATATTTGTAACATCTATACAATCTTCTCTTACAATATTCCCTTCAATAATACCATACTTTTCTACACATTCATTTGGTACCCTATGAATGCCTATTACACTATTTTTCTTCTTTTTATAAATTTTAATTAACTGGCTTAAAGCGGTTTCTTTATCTGAAACTACAATATCATCTGGTAAGAGTACAGCAAAAGGTTCATTACCAATAAATGTTTCACCTAATTTTATCGCCTCACCAAGTCCTTTCGCATATGGCTGTCTTATATAATGAATTTGAACCTTAGGGACAGTAAGCTCTTTTAACAGATGAGGTTTTTTCTCTTTTTCCAAAAAAGCCTCCAATTCTAATGATTGATCAAAGTAATCAACTATTAAATCCTTTCTACTAGAAAGTACAATTAATATTTGCTCAACACCTGACTTCACAGCCTCTTCCACAATATAATGAATCGCGGGTTTATTACCTATAGGAAACATTTCTTTTGGAATTACCTTTGTAATTGGAAGGCTCCTCGTGCCGTAACCAGCTGCTGGAATAATGGCTTTTTTAATCACTAATCTCTCTCCTTCAATTGTTTATAACAATGTATTCAGCACCCTCTGTACCTGCGCATAATGAAATCAAAAGAGGCCTTTACCTTCTGCCTACTTTCATCGCTTATATGAATAGGCCCTTTTACTTGTCACCAATCCAACTTGTCCATCAATATAATGTTACAACTAGTACTAAGTTTAGAAAGGTGAGTAGCATATGAAGATATGTATTATAGGCTCTGGTTATGTTGGTATTACATCAGCAGCAGTATTAGCAGACTTAGGTCATGATGTTATATGCGTAGATAAAGATCCAGATAAAATTTACTCTCTCCAAAAGGGAGAATGCCCCATTTATGAACCCAATTTAAAAGAACTTATTCACAAAAATCGAAAACGATTACAATTCAGTTGTGATATTGATAGTGCTATTCGACAATCGCCCATTATTTTTATTGCTGTAGGGACTCCCTCTACATCAAGTGGAAAGACGGATTTAAAATATATCTATTCTGTTATCGATCTACTAGTTCCAGCTATAACATCGTATAAAAGTATTATTATCAAAAGTACAGTTCCACCAGGTACAAATCAAGAAATATGTGAAAAACTTATTAAATCTGGTGTTTCATCATCCCTATTTAACATTGTTTCTAATCCTGAATTTCTTCGTGAAGGTTCTGCTGTTCGTGATATGCTCATCCCAGATAGAACTATTATAGGAATCCAAAAAGGTGACACAAAGTCTTTAAAAATTATGCAGAATATATATAAAGGAATTAGTGCTCCTTTTGTTTGTACTGGTCTAAATGAAGCAGAGATGATTAAATATACATCCAATGCATTTTTAGCTACAAAAATCTCATTTATTAATGAAATCGCTCGGATTTGTGATGCATATAACATTGATATTCTTGAGGTAGCAAAAGGAATTGGCCATGACTTTCGAATTAACCCTCATTTTCTCCAGGCGGGAATGGGATATGGAGGATCATGCTTTCCAAAAGATTTACATTCACTCATCTATACAGCAAATGATAGGCACGTAGCAGTTCCTATCTTAAATGCTGTACAATCCATTAACTCCACACAAATAGATCTCTATGTTGAAAAAATTCAAAAAGCTATAAAAGAACCCTTTTCAAAAAAAATAACGGTGTTAGGAATTTCCTTTAAGCCAAATACTGATGATATTCGTAGCTCCCTTGCCGTAATACTTCTTGAAAAATTAATTCCTCATGGCTATGATCTACATGCTTATGACCCAAAAGCTCTTCTTCCTTCACATTTAAAAAAACAAATTACACAGCATGGTAACCTAGAATCTTCAATCACAAATTCTGATTGTATTATTATAGCAACGGAATGGGATGAATTTACAACACTTAATTGGAAACAAGTCAAACAAGTTATGAAGGGATGCACAATCGTAGATGGACGCAATTGCATTGAAAAAGATGAAATAGAAAAATACGGATTACAATATATTGGAGTGGGTCGGTCATGAAAATACTTGTAACGGGAGCCGCTGGTTTCATTGGCTCACATTTGTGTCAAGCGTTACTTAAAAATAGTGCATATCATGTAGTTGGAATTGATCATTTCATCGGTCCTACTCCAGCTACTTTAAAGACAGATAATATACAATCTCTCAAATTGAATTCGCGTTTCCAATTCATACAAGAAGATATTTTAAATACAGATTTATCGAAACTATTAAAAGATATAGATGTTGTTTATCATCTAGCTGCTATTCCTGGTGTGAGAACAAGTTGGGGAAAAGATTTCCAGCCTTATGTTTCAAATAATATAATGGCTACACAGCAGTTGCTTGAAGCCTGTAAACACATAAAATTAGATAAATTCATTCATATATCAACATCTTCTGTTTATGGTGAAAAATCCGGCGCAGTTTCTGAGGATTCATTACCTACGCCCCTCTCTCCCTACGGTGTTACCAAATTAAGTGGTGAACACTTATGTCATGTTTATCACAAAAATTTTCACATACCAATTGTTATTTTAAGATATTTCACAGTTTATGGGCCAAGACAGCGTCCTGATATGGCATTTCATAGATTAATTAAACAACTGCTAGAAGATAAACCTCTCACAATATTTGGTGATGGCACACAAACACGTGATTTTACCTATATTGATGACTGTATACGAGGAACAGTAGCCGCGTTAGAAGCAAAAAAAAATATAGTAGGTGAAGTTATAAATATCGGTGGAAAAGAACAAGCATCCATTTTAGACATCATTTCTATGTTGGAAATAATATCAGGGAAATCAGCAAGCAAAAAGTTCCTAAAATCAGTTCCTGGGGAACCGAAGCAAACATGGGCAAATATATCTAAGGCCAGTACATTACTGCAATATTCTCCAACAGTTTCTCTATCCGATGGGTTGGAAGCAGAATTTCATTATATAAAAAAACTATACAAAGGGGATTAGTTTATGAAAATTGCATATATATGTACAGAAAAATTACCATCTCCGGCAATTAAAGGTGGAGCAATTCAAATGATGATTGATGGAGTGTCCCCCTATATAAGTCAAGATTATGAACTTACTATTTTCTCAATTTCAGATCCAAGTCTTCCAAATCAAAAAACACAAGATAATGTCAATTACGTGTATTTTCCTCAAAAAGAATATGAACAGCATGTTATAAGAACACTCCAAACCAATACTTTTGATATTATACATGTCTTTAATCGACCCAAAAATATACCTCTATATAAACAAGCTTCTCCACATAGTAAATTTGTATTAGGTCTTCATAACGACATGTTTGCTGAGCATAAACTATCCATTTATGAAGGCAATCTTATTCTTGAAATGGTTACCGCCATCGTGACCGTTAGCAACTATATTAAACAAACTGTGATTGAAAGATTTCCACAAGCTGAAGAAAAGATTTCTATTGTCTACTCTGGTGTAAATTTAAAACAATCCCCCTCCATCTGGACACCTACAGGACAAAAGATAAGAAATGCATTTCGTACAAAATACGGTATCCAAGATAAAAAGGTGATTCTATTTGTTGGCCGATTATGCAAAAATAAAGGACCTGATTTACTCATTCATGCTATGAAGAAAATTATTCAAACACATAAGGATACGGTACTTGTAATTGTGGGTGGTAAATGGTTTAGTGATAACCGAGTAAATAAATATGTTAAAAGGCTATATAAAATGGCTAGGCCAATTAAAGAACACGTAATTTTCACCAAATTTATTCCTGCAGATCAAATTCATAATATTTTTCTAATGGGGGATATATTTATATGTAGCTCACAATGGAACGAACCATTAGCACGTGTTCATTATGAAGCAATGGCTGCTGGAATCCCAATTATTACAACAAATCGTGGGGGAAATGCTGAAGTTATAACAGATGAATATAACGGCTGCCTAGTAGAACAGTATAATAATCCAATGGAGTTTGCCAGACTTGTCCACGCTTTGTTATCCCAACGAGAATTTGCGCAATGGATTGCTGAAAACGGAAGAAAGGTTGTAGAAGAAAACTTTACATTTAAACATACAGCGACAAAACTTGATCAGGTATATAAGCAAGTCGCAGAATCTGCAAATCAACCTTCTAAAAACTTATTACGCCCTCTCAAAATTCAAATCATTTAAACTACCGGTATTATCCATTTTCATTCAGGTCCACAAAATTTAAACATAGAGCTAAATAGAATTAAATATTTTTGATACAAATAAAATTTTCTTTCCGTACAAAGTTTTTATAGGGTAAACTCAATGGAGTAAGAATGATCCATTAATCTTTTCCCCGTTTCTTTTACAAGATGATTTAATATAGCAAGGAAACAATTAAATACAAAATAACTACAAATAATTGTTCTCACAATTAAAATTTTTTATCCTTGATTCGGCCAAATGCAAATTTGTA
Organism: Bacillus sp. SSR7; assembly: GCF_055902415.1. Classification (NCBI taxonomy): domain Bacteria; kingdom Bacillati; phylum Bacillota; class Bacilli; order Caryophanales; family Bacillaceae; genus Bacillus; species Bacillus sp. SSR7. The sequence goes on from NZ_JBVVXV010000001.1 coordinate 810,979, forward strand.
TACCTTATCGACTAATATGGATTGTATCTCGTTTCCTTGTGAAATTTCTGTACTATAAAATAAAAATATAGGCTAATGCCTACCTAGGGTCAACCTCTTCCTATATTTAGAAGTTCACATTTTTAACTATTATGTATGTAGAGAGCAAAAAAACGCTTGGAGAAGCCAAGCGTTTTTAAGTATCAATTATTTTATGCGTCTTCTTCTTCGTCTTCTTCATCTTCTTCTTCTTCTTCTTCTTCTTCTTCTTCTTCGTCTTCGTCTTCTTCTTCGTCTTCTTCGTCGTCTTCTTCGTCTTCGTCCTCTTCTTCGTCTTCTTCGTCTTCTTCTTCGTCTTCGTCTTCGTCCTCTTCTTCTTCTTCTTCGTCCTCTTCTTCGTCTTCGTCTT